>CAYTJD010000114.1:0-13669 GCA_964438005.1 uncultured Solibacteraceae bacterium
ACCCGTGGGACGCGCTCTCGAGCGCGATGAAGCGCGGATCGGCGACTGGCAACATCGGCGCTGGCCGGAGATCAAAAAAAAGCTCAAAAAGAAGGGCGCACCATCGTCTTTATAGACGAAAGCGGTCTCAGCCAACGGCCCCATCGCCGGCGAACGTGGGCGCCACGCGGCCGGACACCCGTCCTGCAGTTTCACTTCAATTGGAAGACTGTGTCGGTTATCGCCGGCGTTACGTTCTGGAACTTCTACTTTCAGATCTTCGAGGAAACGATCCGGTCCGAATGCTGCAGGTGAATCCTCGCAACGTGCACTCGGAAGTAGTGTGCGTGATGCCTCGTTTTTTCATTTCATCGCTCATCAGCTTCACGACATCCTCATGCATGATCACGGCATTGTTGGGCACGAAGGTTCCCACTCCGATCGCATAGTCAATGGGCATGAGCGGCTCTACGCTCGAACCGAAGTTGCCATCGTTCTTCTTTCCGAGATCATGGGCGCGGAGGTCCGCACCTTTATCGATCAGGTAGCAGTTGTAAGAGATGGCCACGGTATGGCCGCAACGAGAACATCGGTCCCGATGGCCGCCGAGCGCTGCCGTTCGACAGCAGAGAGCACCTTCAAGTGCAGCCCAGTGAGCCACGGCCGATGTTTTTCGATGAAGCTTTTACCTGCCGCCCGGATGATGTCGGCCACCTCGAAAGGTGGCCGATTCATCCCTTCTTGCGGCTTCTTCCCTTAGCGGGCACTCCCGGTAACAGCTGCAGCAGGCCGCAACTGCCGGAAACCGGTAACTCATCCAGAGGATTGACCACCGCCTGCAGATGCCGGCGTGACAGATGGAGGTAGATCGCGGTGTCCTCAATCTTGGTGTGTCCCAGCATGACCTGAATCGTTTTCAGATCGGCGCCGCCTTCGAGCAGATGTGTTGCGAAGCTGTGGCGGAAGGTGTGCGGCGTAATCCGCTTTTGCAGGCCAGCTCGTTGGGCGGCTTGTTGGACCGACCACCACACGGCTTTGTCGTGCATAGGTCTACCCACACGCCCGCCTTTGGCCAGACCCGGAAATAGCCAGGTCTTCGGTTTCATCCACCGCCAGTACTGCCGGAGCGCCTCCAACAGCTTTTCGCTGAGCGGTACGTCCCGGTCGTGCCGCCTTTACCGTGGCGAATGTGAATGACCATTCGCTGGCTGTCCACATCGGCGACCTTAATCCGCACCAGTTTCGCACGCCGCACCCCCGTTCGAATACAAGACCATCAGGATCGTGCGTTGCAGCAGGTTACGGGCATGATCGATGACTTTTGCGACTTCTTCCTGGCTCATGACCACCGGCAGATTGCGCGGTATTTTTGGAAATGGCAGATGCTCGCGCATTTCGTGCCGCTTGAGCGTCTTCACGTACAGGAAGCGCAGAGCCGAGATGCGCGCTTGTACACCGCGTGGCGTAAGCTTTTTCTCGCGAAGCAAAAATACCTGGTATTAGGGCGAAGTTCTTCAGGTCCTAGTTTGTCGGGCGGCTTGCCGAAGTGTTTGGTGAACGCCGCGACCACCCGAAGGTAGCCGCGAATGTAGCCTCAGAATAGTTACGACGCTGGAGTTCTTCCAGCATCAATTTGCGTAGACGGGTCACAGAAACTCCTTTCTGTGACCCACACTATTCCTCTCCAAACTGGGAACGCTGCTCTATACCTCACGCGTAGCGTCCGCCGCGCCAGCGGCTTCGTTCTAACGCGTTATGCGTCAAGTTGATAACGCCCCCCCAGGAGCCAGCGATTTTGCCAGTGTGTCAGGGAACCGGTTCGGAGCCAAGACCGAATACCGAAAGTGGCTCCTGTGCCGATCCTGCACGAGTGAGCGGCGCTTCTGAAGTACCATGGGTACCGGTTCGTAGCCTTTTCGATCTGCTTTTTCGACAGCTTTTTCGATCTGCTGTTGCGCCTCGATGATAATGTCCCCATTTGGCCTCGATAGAAATGTCCCCTTAATCTGAAGAGGCCTCCCCGCGAAGGGAGACCGGATTGGGGAGAACCGCCATGAGCAGCCTGGAGCTGCGCAGGGTGGAAGTATTAGCCCGAGTGAAGAGCAAGCAACTGAAGCTGAAAGACGCCGCGGCACTGCTGGGCGTGAGTTACCGGCAGGCCAAGCGGCTGTGGAAGCGTTATCGCTGCGGGGGTGCCCAGGCGGTGAAGCATGGCAATGCCGGGCGGAGATCGAACTGCGCCAAGCCAGAGAAATTTCGGCGGCAAGTGCTGCGATTGGTGCGGCAGAAATACTCCGGCGCGGTAGGAGAGCGGTTTGGACCGACGCTGGCCGCCGAGCATCTGGCCCAGGAAGACGGGCTAGAGATCGATGCGGAAACCCTCCGGCGGTGGATGCTGGGCGAAGGATTATGGAGCCGCACCCGCAAACGCAAACCGTATCTGCAGCGACGGGAGCGGCGCGCGCATTTCGGCGAGTTGGTGCAGATGGACGGCAGCTTCCATGAATGGGTGGAGAAGCGCGGCCCGCGTGCTTGTCTGATGAACATTGTGGACGACGCCACCGGCACGACGTTGGCCGCCTTCAGCGCCGAGGAGACCACCTGGGCGGCAACGCGGATCCTGCAGATGTGGATTGAGCGTTATGGTGTGCCGCGCGCGCTATACACGGACTGGAAGAACGTCTACAAACGCAAGCCGACGCCCAAGCAGGAACTGGAAGGGACGGTGCCGGTGAGCCAGTTTGGACGGATGTGCGCCCGATTGGGAATCGAGATCATCGCGGCGGGCTCGCCGCAGGCCAAAGGCAGAGTGGAGCGCAATCACGGAACGCACCAGGATCGGCTGGTGAAGAAACTGCGCGTGAGAGGTATCAGCGACTACGAGCACGCCAACGAGCTTCTGGACGCGTACCTGGCCGAACACAACGCGCGGTTCGCAAAGCCGGCCGCCGAGGCGGCGGACTATCACGGGCGCAAGCCGACTGCAGGGCAACTGGGGCGGATCTTGCGGCTGGAATACAAACGCACGGTAAGCAATGACTGGGTGATACGACATCACCGACGATGGTTTCAACTGGAGCGGGGTGGAGGTCCGTATGCACCGAGACAGCGCGAGGTAACGGTTTATGAGAGCGAGGACGGCAGCGTCGAGATCCGCTATGACGGGAAGAAACTGGGATGGCAAGAACTGACTGGTGCGCCGCCCAAGCCGGCGGTGGCGGTGGAGAAGACGCGGCGGATCGTGCGACGGCCGCCGGTGCAGGGGCCGGATCACCCGTGGAGAAAGCGGTATGCGGACATGAAGGCGTGGACACCGGTCGCGACCACGCCGACGACGCGAATGCTTCGGGTGCCCTCGGTGGCTTCGCCCTAAACGCTCGGCCTACGGCCTCGCAGGGCTGCGCCCCCGAGGGCACCCGAAGCAAAGGCAACAACAAGCGAAAAGGGGACACTTCTATCGAGCTAAGGAAGGGGACATTTCTAAAGAGGCTTGACAAAGGGGCCCGAAGGGGCTTGCTTCCGGGATTTTCAGGGAATAGACTAATCGGCCTAAACTATCGTTCGCTCCCGCGGCGCAGTCGGCCGCCCGATGATTGATCCGGCATCATATTCGTATTTGGTTTAGCGACTGAGAGGGGGAGGAAGAACGGGATGAAGTATACGTTCGCGGTTTCCATTGGGGGCGCCGCGGGACAGGGTGTCGCGACTCCGGGTAACATCTTCGCCCGGATTTTCGCGAGACGCGGCCTGTACCTGAACGCCTACAACGCGTATCAATCCATTATTCGCGGCGGACACACGTTTCTGACGATCCGCACGGGTCCGGAGCCCGTGACCAACATGGGCGACCGGATCGATTTGTTGATCACACTCAACCAGGACACGATGGACCGGCACTTGGGATTATTGGGACCGGGGGCAGCAGTCATATATAACGCGGACAGTATTAAGCCGGGCGCGACGCCCGAGGGCGTGCGCCTTTGCCCGCTGCCGGTGGGCGAATTGTCGAAGAACAGCCGCAACAAAGTCGAGCAGAACACGCTGGCGGTGGCGGCGGCGATGAACATGATGGGGATCGGGTTTCAACCGCTGGAGGAAGTGCTGACGCAACAGTTTAAGAAAAAGGGCGACGCGGTGGTCAACGAGAACGTAGAGGTGGCGCGCGCGGCGTACCAGTATGCCACGGCCCGCTTCGAAGCGTTCCCTCATCCAGTGCCGATGACCGATCATCCGAAGGCCGTGCTGACGGGGAACATGGCGCTGGCGATGGGCGGCGCCGCGGCGGGGGTCAAGTTCTATTGCGCCTATCCGATGAGCCCGTCGACGGGCGTGCTGCACTGGATGGCGTCGCACGCACGCAAAACCGGGATCATGGTGCGCCAGGTGGAGGACGAAATCGGCGTCATCAACATGGCGATTGGCGCGGCGCACGCGGGGTGCCGCGCGATGTGCGCTACCTCGGGCGGCGGGTTCGCGCTCATGACCGAAGGGCTGGGCATGTCGGCGATGATCGAAACACCGGTGGTGGTGATCGACGTGCAGCGAGCGGGTCCCTCGACGGGCGTGCCGACGAAAACCGAACAGGGCGACCTATGGCAGATGTTGGGGGCGGGGCACGGCGACTACCCACGGGTGATCGCGTCGCCGGTGGATGTCGCGGACTGCTTCCAGCTGATCCCGGAAATCTTCAACGTGATCGACAAATATCAATGCCCCGGGATTGTGCTGACCGACCTGCTGCTGTCGGAGGGCACAGCGGCAGTCGATCCGGAATCGCTCAACTTTAACGTCGAGATTGATCGCGGGGATCTGATCACGGAAGCGGAGGCGAACGGCGCCAACGGCTACAAGCGCTACCTGTACACGGAGAGCGGCGTCTCTCCCCGCGCCATTCCCGGCGTGCCGGGACACATGCACACAGTCGCCACCGACGAACACCAGGAAGACGGCGTGCTGATCAGCGACGAATTCACCAACCCGATCAAGCGCCGCGAAATGATGGAGAAGCGCCAGCGAAAGATCGCGGGCATCGAAGCGGCGGTGAAACCGCCGGAGCTGGCGGGTTCGCCGGACGCTGAAGTCACTCTGATCGGCTGGGGATCCACCAAGGGCGTGATCGAAGAGGCGGTGGAACTGCTGAACGAAGAAGGAATTACCGCGAACCAGCTGCAGATCCGGTGGCTGGTGCCGCTCCACGGCGACCGCATCGTCGAGATCCTGAAGAACTCCAAGCGCACGATTATCGTCGAGAACAACTATAGCGGGCAGTTCGCGCGCTATTTGCGGAGCGAAACCAGCTTCGTACCCGATGGGCACATCCGGAAGTACGACGGTGAACCTTTCATGCCGCATCACATCGTGGAGGCGGTCAAAGAGCAACTGGGCGGGCGAACCAAGCTGTCGGTTCCCATGCACGAAATCATGGTTTGAGGAGAGGCATATGGCGACGACGACAACTGGTTTGAAACAGATCACGCTGCCCGAGTTGAAAGGGAAGGCCGAGCCGGACTGGTGTCCGGGGTGCGGCGATTTCGGAGTGCTGGCCGCGCTGCAGAAGGCGGTGGTCGAGCTGCAGGTGGAGCCGCGTAATATCGTGACCATCAGCGGCATCGGCTGCTCTTCGAACCTGCCGGGGTATATCAACACGTACGGCATGCACACCCTGCACGGCAGGGCGCTCGCTGTCGCGACGGGAGTGAAACTGGCGAACCACGACCTGACCGTAGTAGTGACAGGCGGTGACGGCGATGGGTTCGGCATCGGCGGCAATCACTTCATCCACACGATCCGGCGGAACGTCGACCTGGTGTACCTGGCGATGGATAACCAGATCTACGGACTGACCACCGGACAGTTATCGCCCACGAGCCGGCTGGGGATGAAAACCAAGAGCACGCCGTTCGGGAGCGTGGAAGGGCCGATCAACCCGATCTCGCTGGCGCTGGCGGCCGGCGCGACATTTGTAGCGCGAGGGTTTAGCGGCGAGCAGAAGCATCTGACCGATCTAATCAAGCAGGCGATCCGGCACAAAGGTTTTTCGTTTATCGACGTATTCAGCCCGTGCGTAACCTACAACCATGACAACACCTACCCCTGGTTCAAGCAGCGGGTCAAGAAGCTGGAGGACGATTCCGCTTATGACTCGTCGAATTGGATCATGGCGGTGGAGAAATCGCAGATTTGGGGCGAAGAGATTCCGATCGGCAAGTTCTTCCAGCGCGCGGATATTCCGTCGCTGCACGAGGCCGAGCCGGTTTTGGACGAGGGCGGTCCGCTGGCGCACCGCAAGCTGGGCATTTCGCCAGTGATCGCGCAGGAACTCCTGGCGGAGTTGATGTAGCGGGCCGGGTCTCCCAACCGGCCGGGATTAACGGGGCGAGCCACGCGCCGCGCGGCGGCGCAAGACGATGGAGGCGCGCAATGATCCACGACGATCTGGCGCAGATTGCCGAGGACCTTCGAAAGCTCGGTGTCGACGCATCCCATGAAATCCTGTATGGCGCTCATGGCGGGGTGGAAGGCTTGAGCGTAGGCGAAGACTTTTACCCGTTGTGGGAACTGAACTTGAGCGAGAACGAGGACGACCTCGCGCGATTGGATTTCGCGGCGATCCGGGCGCGGAGGGGGCCGGGCTGGTCGATCGAACGGCCGAAACGCGCGCACGCCTAGGCGCGAACCGCCGCGCTCCTGCGCCGGGCTGGAATCATTGCGGTCACTTCGCCTGCGATTGCGCCTCCGTACACTTGCCCGCCTCGCAACGGTTGTTTTCTTCGCATACCTGTTCGAGCAATTTCCACGTGGGGTGAAGCTTCATCTGGAATTCCTGCGACCACGGCCTGGTAAAGATCTTTGGGTCGTCGATGGTGAATTGGTACGCCACGGTGGCCGGGTCGACGTGATGGAGACGCTCGACCGTGTGCAGGGCGTCGCTGTGCCAGCCGTTGCTCGCCGATAGCGTCCACTCGCGCAAGCCGATGGTATCGATCACGAGCGTGTCCCCGTCCCACTGGGCCACCGCATCCCCCATGAACGTCGAGTCCACATCCGGAGGATGAGGCTTGTTGATCGGAATCACGCGGAAGAAATGCATGTACTCGTAAAGGAAGACGACGGTATCGGGAGTCTGCACGATCTGTGTGGCGTAGGGAGCGAGCGCTTCGCGCGGGTGGCCGTCGGGGAGGCAGATTTCGGTAGGGTCATCGTGGCGCACGTCGCCGGTGGGTTTCTGCCGGAAGCGGGCTTCGGCGCCCGGCAGGAAGGGCGCCATCCGGGCGGGGTCGAAATTGGTGACGCGCGGTGTATCGGTATCGTTCGGTCCGACGCGATGAGTGAAAGCTGGGCCCGCCCAGACGCCGGTGAAGTTTGGTTTCCCGCCGGGCATGCGCGGAATCGCCGGCCCGCCATCGCCCGGAACCTGGCCGGCTGCAAGCGCGCCTGCCAGAATGAAGCACCCCGCCCATCTCGTTCCTGTCGCCATCATTTCTTGCCTTCGGAGGGTGGCGCTTCGGTCGGATTCACCGCCTGGTCCTGCCCGATCAGAGCGTCGCGGCCGTCGGCAAAAGTAACTATGTTGCCGGAGGCGTTGTTGGAGCCGTCCTTGGCGCGGTGGCCGGAGATGGTGAGCATCTCGCCGAGTTTCAAGGATTGTTTTGTGATGCCGCGCCGGGTCAGCATGCCCGGCGGTGAGGCTGAGAAGCCCCAATTGGTCACCTTGCCGTTTTCGTCCTTGACTTCGAGATAGACCCAGATATGCGGGTTGGTCCATTCGACGCGCGTGAGCACGCCGGTCAACTTGACGGGCTTGGAGGTATCGAATTCGGCCGAATAGGAATGGTGAGCGAACGCTGCCGGCACGCCAAGGCAAACCGCGGCCAGGAATACGATGGCTTTCATCTCCCGACATTCTATGCCAGACCGGGGGCGTTCGCGCTGCGGGGCGATTCCCAAGCATACTGATAGAAGATGCCTGAAGCGGAACCGTCAGCCGCGCCGGCGGCTGCTGTCGCCATTGTCCATGCCCGAGGGCCCGAGGAATCCGTGCTGCTCATCCGGCGCGCGGAGCGGGAGAACGACCCGTGGTCCGGGCACTGGAGCTTTCCCGGCGGCCGGCGCGATCCCCAGGATTCCGATTTGTTGGAGACGGCGCTGCGCGAACTCGCCGAGGAATGCGGCATCCGGCTGGACCGCAGGCAAATGGAGGCGGTTCTACCGCCGACCAACGCCGGCCGGCGGCTGGGGCGCGTGGTTCTGGTGGCGCCCTTTTTATTCCGTGTAGACCGAGTGCTCCCCACGACGCCCGATCCTCGGGAAGCCGCCGAAGCGCTTTGGATTCCACTCGGCGTGCTGCGCGACCCCGCTCGCCATGGTCTACGGCCGGTGCCACGTCTCCCCAGCGAAATGGCATTTCCGGCTATCGAACTGAACGGAACCCCGCTTTGGGGTTTCACCTACCGGGTGATCAGCGATTGGCTGGGCCTGCATGCCGGTCGCCCTTCGCCGGAAGAGGCGGGCTTCGAATCCGCTTGTGTGCTGTTGAACTACCTGCTAGCACGGGGGCTGAAATTGCGGCAGGAATGGATGGATCCCGCGGGTGGCGCGCCGTCGCTCCGGAAAGTGGCGGCGGTGGAAGGGGAAATCCCGGTGCAAGAGGTTTTGGCTCACTTTTCGGCCCCAAGGGCCCAGTTCCCGGGCATGCACTTGCTGGAGGTCCGGCCGGATCAAGTGCGCGTGGTAGGGCTGGCGCAGGAGGAGTATCTGATCCGGCGGGTGTGAAGCCGCTACCACTCCACCGGCTGGCCGGGCTCCAGCGGCCAGATTTGGGTGTTGGTAGGAGCTAGCGCCTTCCGCAATTCGTCGGGCCGGCCTGTGAGCGGTGGGAATGTTCCGAAGTGCATCGGAATGACTTTCTTTGGCTTGAGCAGGCGGCAGGCCGCGGCGGCTTCGCGTGGGCTCATAGTGAACAGATCGCCGATCGGCAGGAAGACCAGCTCCGGCCGGTAGAGCTGCTCGATGATCTGCATGTCGGAAAAGACGTTTGTATCGCCCGCGAAGTAGGCTACACGGCCGTCGGCGAATTGCAGAACGTACCCGGCCGCTTCGCCCCCATAAATGATCTTGCCGTCGTCCAGGATTCCACAGCTGTGGATCGCGTGAGTCATGGTCAGAGTCACGTCGCCGACCTTCTGGGAGCCGCCTTTGTTCATCGGGCGCGTCTTTTCGACGCCTTTGGATTCCAGCCAGTGGCAGATTTCATAGATGGCCACCATTTCCGGGTTGAACTTCTTAGCCAGAGGCACGGCGTCATGAATGTGGTCGAAATGGCCGTGGGTAATACAGATCGTGTCGACGCGGGAGATCTCAAAGCCCGCGGGATAGGCGGGATTCCCCTCGGTCCACGGATCCATGACGACGATCTGTCCCGAAGGCAGGCGAAAGCGGAAAGTGCCGTGTCCTAACCAGGTGATTTCCATATTCAGCGATTATACGCGGCGGGCCGAGGGTGGCTCCTGAAAGGGGCGGATTCATTTGTGGCGTCACAATTCTGACGGATGCGTAAGAGACGGATTAAGCAACCGTAACAATTCTCGGTGGACACGGGAAAGAAAAGCGTGACCAAACCGGCGCAGTTTTTGCGCGTAATTTTCGTATACCCGAAATGTGGCTGACGGTTGACGAAACACCGGCGGGAGCGGGAGGTTGCTGCCGTTATGGGGAATTCGACAGGACAAAAGTTCCGTTAGTTCCAGCTCTAATAGCCACAAAAATACAGTCACACAAGGCTGAAAATGCGGGAGAAAATGTACCTTGACACCTGTCAAACGATATGGAATCATTCAGACTTCACGATTAAAAAAAGGAGGGAGTATGTCTCCCGCTCCCGGCCGGAAGTTCGCTCCGTACGAACGCCGGCAACATCAACGATTTCCGATTACCGCCCAGTCGCAATACATCCTGGCCGGCGACCGAGAGCAGGCAACTACTCTGGACATCAGCAGCGGTGGCGTCTTCCTGAAGACCCAAAAGATTCTTCCAGTTGGGAAACACATTCAAGTGATGATCGACTGGCCGGCTCTGTTGGACGAACGCTGTCCTCTCCGCCTCGTAATCACCGGTAAAGTGCTCCGCAGCGACCAAGCAGGCACGGCCGTCGGGATTATCCGATACGACTTTCGGATTCGACCGAAGAGTGCTGCGCCGTTCGCCGCCTAAACGCCTCGTCCGCTTTTTCCGCCGAGGCAGGGCCCTGTCGCCGGAGGAACCGCCACGCCGGCTGCGAATCTCGCCTACAGAAAATCCGCCGTGCTGAAAAAGAATTGCAGCTCGGTCCGCGCCGTTTCCGGGGCGTCGGAACCGTGAATGCAATTGCGCTCGATGTTCGTCGCGAATCGCTTGCGGATCGTGCCCTCGGCAGCCTTTGCGGGATCGGTGGCGCCCATGACTTCACGCAATCCGGCAATGGCGTTGTCCCGCTCCAAGGCCATGACTAGGATCGGACCCTCGGTCATGAATTTGACGAGTCCTTCAAAGAAGGGGCGAGCCTGGTGCACGGCATAGAAGCCGCGCGCCTGGGAAGGGGTCAGACGCGTCATGCGCAGGCCTAGGATGCGAAATCCCGCTTTTTGAATCATGGCCAGAATCTCTCCGGCATGGCCGGCCGCCACGGCGTCCGGTTTGATAGCTGAAAACGTGCGTTCCAGGCTCATAGTCGAGTTTTAACTTTTTCTCCCAATTCGGCGGGCGAGTCACAGACTGTAATTCCCGCGTCTTTCATCGCTTGAATCTTATCGGACGCTTTCCCGGAGCCGCCGGAAATGATGGCGCCGGCGTGACCCATGCGGCGTCCGGGCGGCGCAGTCTGGCCGGCGATAAATCCGACCACCGGTTTTGTTACGTGCGCCTTGACGAAAGCGGCGGCGGTCTCCTCGGCGTTGCCGCCGATTTCACCGATCATGATAATCGCTTTTGTATCAGAGTCTTCGTTGAACAATTGCAGCGCGTCCACGAAATTGGTGCCGATTATTGGATCACCGCCGATGCCGATGCAGGTGGATTGGCCGATACCGAGCTTGGTCAGCTGGCCGACCGCCTCGTAGGTAAGGGTGCCGGACCGCGAGACCACCCCCACATGGCCTTCCTTGTGAATGTGTCCCGGCATAATCCCAATTTTGCATTTGCCAGGTGAAATAATTCCCGGACAATTGGGGCCGATCAGACGGGTTTTCTTACCCGCGAGGAACTCCCAGGCTTTCACCATGTCGAGGGCAGGAATTCCCTCAGTAATACACACCACGAGCGCGACTCCGGCGTCGGCGGCTTCCATGATGGCGTCGGCGGCGAACGGGGGTGGGACGAAGATGACCGAGGCGTTGGCGCCGGTGGCTTTGGCGGCTTGCGCCACCGTATCAAATACGGGCAGGTCCAGGTGCTTGCTGCCCCCTTTGCCTGGGGTCACGCCTCCGACAACTTTGGTGCCGTAAGCGATGGCCTGCTGCGCGTGAAAGGTGCCTTCCTTGCCAGTGAATCCTTGAACGATCAGCCGGGTACCTCGGTCTGCCAGTACGCTCATCGGTCTCCTCTAGTTCGCGGCGAGCTGGACGACCTTTTGGGCGGCATCGCGCATATCCTCACCAACCGTGAAATTGAATCCTGATTCGAGCAGAATCTTGCGGCCTTGTTCGACGTTGGTGCCTTCCATCCGAACGACGATGGGCACCTTGATATTCAGATCCCGCGCCGCGGCCACGACGCCGGTTGCCAGCGTGTCGCAGCGCAAGATGCCGCCGAAGATGTTAATGAGCACGGCCTTGACGTTCTTGTCCGAGAGGAGGATGCGGAAGGCATTCTTGACCTGCTCGGCACTGGCGCCGCCGCCGACATCGAGAAAATTCGCGGGGCTGCCGCCCGCATATTTAATAATGTCCATGGTGGCCATCGCCAGGCCGGCGCCATTGACCATGCAGCCGACCGTGCCATCCAGCTTGATGTAATTCAGGCTGTGCTTGGAAGCTTCCACTTCGAGCGGATCTTCTTCGTTGAGATCGCGCAGTTCGACGAGGTCCTTGTGGCGGTAGAGGGCGTTGTCGTCGAAGTTGATCTTCGCGTCGAGGGCATAAACCTTGCCGTCCTTAGTGAGGATGAACGGGTTGATCTCGGCGAGCGAGGCGTCGGTGGCGCTGTAAGCCTGGGCCAACGCGGCCATGGCGGCTGATGCGGCATTCACGACTGCGGCCGGGATACCCATGCCGAACGCCAGCTTCCGGCATTGATAGGAAGCCAGCCCGGTTCCAGGTTCGAATGCTTCCTTCAGAATCAGCTCCGGCGTTTTGGCGGCGACCTCTTCGATTTCCATGCCGCCCGCCGCGGAGGCCATGAGCACGGGCTTGCCTTGCACGCGGTCGAGGACGATACCGAGATACAGTTCGCGTTCGATGGGCAGCGTTTCTTCGATGAGGAGGCGGTGGACGAGGCGACCCTCGGGACCAGTCTGATGCGTAACCAGCGTCATGCCGAGCATCTTGTCGGCGATGGCCGCGGCCTCGGCGGCATTTTTCGCCACCTTGACACCGCCGCCTTTGCCGCGCCCTCCAGCATGAATCTGCGCTTTGACGACGACGCTACCGCCGATCTTCTTGGCAGCGGCTTCGGCTTCTTCCATCGTAAACGCGACCTCGCCCCGCGGCACGGGGACATGGTAGCGAGACAGGATGGCTTTTGCCTGATACTCGTGAATTTTCATGGAAAATCCGCTTGTGCTAGGATTACGGACAAGCCGAACGTTCCACTATAACATGTCCCTTCTCCCGTACCTTGAACGGGTCGCCGAGCGCGAAAATTTATCTTCCGAGGACGCGCTGGCAGCCATGGAAACCATCCTTTCCGGCAAGTCCAGCCAGCCGCAGATCGCTGCGTTTCTGGTTGCCTTGCGAATGAAGGGAGAGACGGTCGACGAACTGGTGGGGTTCGCGCGGGCGATGCGCCGGATGGCGGCGCCGGTCAATCTGAAACTGGACGGAGAGCGGTTGCTCGATACGTGCGGGACAGGCGGCGATGTTTCAGGCACATTCAACATCTCGACGATTGCGGCATTCGTAGTGGCCGGCGCGGGCGTGCGCGTGGCCAAGCACGGCAACCGGTCGATTTCGAGTCAGTGCGGCAGCGCGGATCTGCTGGAGTCGATGGGGATCAAAGTCGGAGTTTCGGCGGAGCAGGCGGCCTGCGCGATCCGGGAAATCGGAATCGGATTTTTTTTCGCGCCGGCGGTGCATACCGCGATGAAACACGCGCACCCGGTGCGAGTCGATCTGAAAATGCGGACCGTGTTTAACCTCCTGGGCCCGTTGACCAATCCGGCGGGCGCGACGGCGCAAGTGGCGGGGGCGCCCTCGGTGCGAGCAGCGGAATTGATCGCCGGCGCTCTGTCGGCGTTAGGCCTCGAGCACGGGTTCGTGGTTCATGGTTCCGATGGCTTGGACGAAATCACCACGACCGGGCCGTCGCTGGTGTTCGAGGTGCGCGCGGGGCGCGTGGAACGTCGAAGTGTGGGTCCGGAAGATTTTGGTGTGCGGGTGGCGCGCGCCGAGGCGTTGCTCGGCGGCGATCGGGAAAAGAATCTGGCGATCGCGCGGGAGGTGCTGGGCGGGGAGCGCGGCGCAGCGCGGGACATTGTGCTGGTGAACGCCAGCGCCGGGCT
>CAYTJD010000115.1:0-17517 GCA_964438005.1 uncultured Solibacteraceae bacterium
TACAACCGTGCGTGACCTCTGCGTCCCCGCCGCCACCTGAACGGATCAATGACCCAGAAATTCCTCTGACGAGGCTTTGGCGCCATCCCCCAGTCGCGTTCCCGCACCGAAGAAATTTTCCCATCCTCCGCCGCATCAGCGCCTTACCGCCGAAACCGCGCCCTCCGGACCCCGTTGGTGACCACCCCCCGCGCGATAATGGGGTCGTGGGAGAAGGTCAACACCAACGCCGGCGAAACCCGCTGAGGCCGCCCGCAAACACGACCGGCGCGCTCCCCTTGGTACCAAGCGGACACCGCGCCCTAACCCCTTTCCTTGGAACAAACCTTCTCCGATTTCCGCAACGATCGTTTCCCAAACACCCCGATGGACACGGAAAAACAGATCGATCCCGGCCCCTGCCCCCTGGCTCTCCCACCAACCCCCCGCGCGACCGCCGCGACTTGACGGCTTTGCCAAGTATGTGCATATACATATATTATGGCGATGGAAACGGCCGAACCGGCCTCGGTAGAGGCGCTCTTTGACCTGCCTTGCGCATGCCAGAGCCTACGGCGCGCGGCGCGAATTGTGACGCGGATTTATGATCAGGAGCTGAAGAAAGCCGGGATCGAGATCACCCAATTCGGACTGCTCACGGCGTTGACCCTGACCGGCGGGGCCACCCAAAAGCGATTGAGCGGCGGCTTTGCCATGGACAGCACTACCCTTTCGCGCACCCTGGACCGAATGCAGAAGCGCGGCTGGATCGGCGCCAGACCTGGTACCGACAAGCGGGAGCATATCTTCGAATTGACGGCGGCCGGCAAGCGTCAACTCGCAAAAGCGCAACCATGCTGGAACCGCGCGGAATCGAGACTTCGGAACCAGCTCGGCGAATCGGGCTGGAAGGATATGCAACAGGTTGTGTCTTTTCTGACGAAGGGGGCCATCCGGGCGCAGAATCCCTTGCAGCCGATTTAGATGCATATACATCTACTTTACCAGAGAAGGAAGGCTCTTACTTCCTTCGGAAGGTAGGTGCTAGATGCGACCTGTACTTTATTCGGTGACGGCGCTGCTCGCGTCCGCCTTGTTGTTGATCAGCCTGCGCGGCGTACGCGCCGAGGACGGCGCCCGAAGCCAGGCCGAAACTGCGGTCGGGCCGCCGGAACTCGAATACTTTAAGGCGATTAACCAGGCAGGGCCGCCCAAAGACCCACAGTTGCTCTTCCTGCTCATGGCGCAGTACTCGAACCTGAACCTGCAGGGCGAGGGCGCGGAGTTTTTCGCGGCTCGCTTCAAGGAATTCGAGCCCCGGCTGACGGATTCTCAAAAATCCCTCTATCTGAGCGCCACGGCACTGTTACGAGCGCAGCACGCCTCTTCGGTTCCGCTGGCGCACAGAATCGGCTATGTGAACGACACCATAGCGATGCTTGACAGGGCCGGGCAACTCTCCAGGGACCAGATCTTCGTGGTCAACTGGGTCGCGGGCGTAGTTCGCTCCGAACTCCCTGGCTTTTTTCGGCAGCGTAAGACCGCCGGGGCCGAGTTGACGTGGTGCCTCGACAACGCGGCCAAGGCGCCCGACCCGGGTTGGCTGCGTGAGGTCCACTATCACCTCGGAAAGTTGGCGCTCGCCGGCGGTGACCGCACGACGGCAGAAGAGCATCTGCACAAGAGCGGCTACAAAGATTGGAACCGGCCCGTTACGCTCAACACTCCTTTCTCGGAGGACGCGGCAACCGGGCATACGTTCGCTTCGCGCCGCATCTCCGAAATCGTGCCGGGACGCGTGTATGCTTTGACGGGATTCGAGTTCACCGAATACTACTTCGTTGTATCCGATGACGGGCGGGAACTGATCGGCATCGACGCCGGCACCCGGCCGGATTCGGCGAAAAGCGCCTATGAGACGCTCCGTGCGCAAGTCCCCGGTCTGCCGCCTCTGACGGCCATCTTCATTACGCACTCCCACTGGGATCACGTGGGCGGCCACGCGTATTTCCACGGCTTAAACCCGCGGCCGCGATTCTATGCGCGAAACAACTACCAGCAGGAAATCGCCCGAGAGGCATCCGATACACCGGGGGTCTTCGAGAAGTATTTCTTCGGCGCGCGCTTTCGCATCGAGGATGTGCGCAGTTTCAAACCGGATGTCACCGTAGCGGCTCGCACCGAACTAAAGGTCGGGGGAACGCGGATCGGGCTGATCCCCGTCCAGGGCGGCGAAACCTCCGATGGCATGTTCGTTTACTTGCCCGATCAAGGCGTCATGTTCGTCGGCGATTTCATCATGCCCTACCTCGGCGCTCCTTTTGTGGAGGAGGGGAACTTCCAGGGACTGCTGGATGCCATCGACCTCGTGGCCGCACAGCATCCGCGCTTTCTGCTGCATGGCCACGAGCCGTTGACCCGAAACTTCAACTCCACAGACATTCTGGCGCAGCTGAAACCGGATTTGCTATGGCTTCGCGGCCAGGTACTCAGCGCCGTAGGGCGCGGTGAGGAGCGTGGCGCCATACACCAGGCAAATCTGATTCCGCCAGGCTTGATCGCGGGCCAACCGGATGTCTATCTGCCGTATTTCATCATGCGAGAACACCTGATCGACCGGCTTTACGACCAAAACGTCGGCTATTGGCAACCCGACCTGCAAGGCCTCGATCACCTCACCCGCGCGGACCGGGCATCTCTGTTTGTGGACTATCTCGGGGTCACCGAGGGTCAGCTCGTGAAGGCCGTGGAACGCCTGGCGGCGGACGGCAAGTACGAACTCGCATCCTCGTTGTTGGAGTCTGCGGGAAAGCGGTTCGCCGGCAACGCGTCCGTGGACGACGCGAGACGATTGGTTTACCTCAAGCTGATGGAGAAGCACCAAAATACGGACCCGTTCAAATTCATCGTCTACTCCTCCCGGATCGCTGAACAGGTACCGCCGATGGCCGGCGGCAAGTGATGCGATGCGCTTGCGAGTTCAGCTTATCGGATCATCCGCGCCAGAGCCGCGATCTCTTCCTCCATCGGCCTGTCTTTGTCCTGGAACGCGGCGGTCTGGCGCACGCTCTCGTAGATCGTGCGCGAGCCTTGGCCCAATCGCGCTGTGCCGCCACGCAGATCGACGGCTTGGGCGGCAGCCAGCAGCACCATGGCGGTTTCGTTGCGGACGCACTCAAGCGCCTCCATGGCGGTCACTGCGGCGTGCATGCCGAGGCTCACCACGTCTTCGTTGTATTCTTCGGTGGGCAGCGAATGGATGGAACTCGGGCCGGCCATCTGCCGCACCGCGCAGGCGAGGCTGGTGACGCTGAGCTGCATGCCTTTGAAGCCCGAATTGACGCCCGGCTCCGGCGTGAGGTTGGCCGGCAGGCCGGCGTTGAAACGCGGATCCACCAGCACCGCCATCAACGCGTTGCCCCAACTGGCCATTACTGCGAAATCGAGCTTCCAGGTGTCGAGCAGCCGCGCGATGTGCCCGCCGTAGAAATTGCCCGCCTGATAAAATGTCCCGCTCTCCGGATCGATCAGCGGATTGTCGTTAGCGGAGTTGATCTCGCGCTCGAGCACCGCGCGCCCGTCCTCGAGAGCTTCCCAGGCCGGCCCCAGGCCTTGCGGCGCGCAGCGCAGCGAATAGCCGCTTTGCCGGCTGGATGCCGTGACGTTCTGGGAACCGGCCAGCGCCTCGCCGATCCAGGCCGCCACGGCTATCTGTCCCGGATGCCCTTTCTGTTCGTGAACCCAGGGCTGGAACGGCTGGTTCGGCGCCTGCAACGCTTCCACTGCCAGAGCGATCGTGTTCAACAGCGTCCGCAGGACGCGGCGCGCGTCGGCCCACACCAGGGACGCCACCGCGGTCATTACGGTCGTGCCGTTGATGAGCGCCAGCCCTTCTTTCGGAGCGAACCGCACCGGCTCCAGATGCGCGCTCCCCAGAGCCTCCGCCGCGGGCATCCGCCGGCCACTCAGTTCGGCTTCTCCCATACCCACCAGGAGGCGCGCAATGTACGCCGACGGCATCAAGTCCCCGCTGGCGCCAACGGAGCCATACCGCGGCACCACCGGCGTCACGCCGCGGTTGAGCGCGGCAACCAGGGCATCCACCAGTTCCGTGCGCACTGCGGAGGTTCCCGTGGCGAATGTCGCCACGCGCAGCAGCATGGCCGCGCGCACCGCGTCCGTCGGTAACGGAGCACCCGTCGCGCAGGAAAGGTGCCGCATCAAATTGTGCTGCAGCCGTTCCATGTCTTCCGGCGGCACTACGAAATCCTGATTGCCCCCGACGCCCGTGTTGATGCCGTAGATGCGTTCCCCGCGCGCGATGCGCTCCGCCAGACGATCGCGGCCTTGGGCGATCCGCGCCCGCGAGGCGGCCGCGAGTCCTACGAAGACCCCCTGCCGCGCCACACGCTCCACATCTTCGAGCGAGAGCGCTCGCGCGCCCAGTTCCAGGAGTTCAGCCATTTCTGTAGAGTAGCGCCTACTCTACCGTAAACGTCTGCCGGGTCTCGTAGGCCTGATTGCCCACTGCGTCCTTCACCTGGACGGCGATCGTGTAGGTTCCGGCCCGAATATTGCTTTGCAGGGTGATCCCCATCGCCGCCGAAACGTATCGCTTGGGGTAAAACGATTCGGACTGCTCCGATTCCGGCTGCGGTTGGGTCCACAGCACTTTGCCCGCCTCGGTGATGATCGACGTTGTGTAACTGACATCGATCTTGTTCTTCGGCCCGTACTGGAAACCCGTGATGTCAAAACGCGCCCACACACCGTCTCCGGGCCGGTAGGCTGCTTTTTCCACCGGCTGGGTATCGTCCTCGGACCGGAAGAACTGAAAGTTCCTGACGGTGAGCGTCTCGCTCGGCGCCACATCGCGTCCGCGCACCAGGAAAGGAATCGAAGATTCGGCCTTGGTCTTGGCGACGAGATCTTCGACTTTGACGGTGATCTTGTATGTCCCCGACCCGGCCAGCGGCGGCACCATGATTTCGGTTTGGATCTTCGGCATCCACTCCTTGTCCTGCGGAGTCACCTCCTCGACGATCTCCTGGTGGAACGGCTCCATGATCGGCACACCCTGTGGGTCGGAGGCCTCCACGGTATAGCCGAGATGAATTTTTTCATCCGCGGTCTTCGCATAGCCGCCGACCCGGCAGAAGTAAAACAAGGTTTCGCCGGGCACATGGTCGAAACTGGCGGGCACCACCGCGCCGCCATCGCTATCGGAGATCGCCGGCCGGACGATTTCCAGAGGAGCGGCGGCCAGGGGAAGCGCAAACGCCAGAAGCAGCATCGGACGCATGGCGAAGACTCTAATCCATTGTGAGAACGTCAAAAGTCAAAAGTCAAAAGTCCTTTGACTTTTGACTTTTGACTTTTCCAGAATGGGGGCATGGCGCTAAGCCGACGGGCCTTCCTGGCCGCCGCGGCCGCGAGCGGTCTCGCTGCCCAACCGAAAGCCCGCACCGGCCCCCTGATTTGCCTCTACTCGCGCCTGCTTCCCGACGTCGAGTACTCCGATATGGCTCCGATCCTGAGCGGCATGGGTTTCGATGGCTGCGATCTGTCCGTGCAGCAGGGCGGCACCGTCGAGCCTTTCCAGATCTCGGTCGACCTGGTTCGCGCGGTCGAGGTGTTCCAGGGGCGCGGCCTCGAAGTTCCTCTCATCACCACGACGTTCGTCAACGCCACCGAGCCGTGGGCCCGCAACGTGCTATATATCACCGGGGGCACCGGCGTTCCGTTCTTTCGGCCGGGCTATTGGCGTTTTCCGGGCGCAAGTCTGCCGGGAATGAAGGCCCAGATCGTTGGCCTCGCCAGCGTCGGCCGCGCCTACAACATGGCCATGGGCGTGCCAAATACGGCGGGCGAAGCTGTGATCGGCGATCTCGATCCGAAATGGGTCGGCTACGATTTCGATCCGTCGCAAGCCACGACCGGTCTGCCGCTCGAAAATGCGATGCCGCGCGTCAAGATGTTCATTCTGCGCGACGCGCGCCGGCAGAACGGCCAGCTGACGCCCTGCCCCTTAGGTGAGGGCATCGTGGACTGGGGAAAATTTTTCGACACCATCGCCCACGCGAAATTTTCGGGTCCCCTGACCTTGCAGTCCGACTATCCGGCGCCCGACCGGGTCGAGGCCATTCGCAAGGATCTCGACTTTGCGCGGAAGCACCTGAACGACGCCTATCAGAGGGTGATCAACAGCGCTACTTCACCCCAGCCATTAGCCGGACCGTCGGTTTCGTCACCAACGCCAGAACCACCGCCGCCGCCACGCTGAGTACGGCCACCACCCCGAACAGTTCGGTCAGCGGCATGGCATCGTAGACTGCGGCCGCCTGCCCGGCCGCCCAATCGCCGATGCTGATCGACAGGAACCACACGCCCATCATGAATCCGGCCACGCGCTGCGGCGCCAGTTTCGTCATCGCGCTCAACCCCACCGGGCTGAGACACAGTTCTCCCAGCGTTTGCAGAAAGTAGGTTCCCGTGAGCCACCAGGGCGAGACCAGTTTCCCTCCCAGCGAAAAAGCCGCCGCCGGCACCAGGATCGCAAAGGCCAGTCCACCCAGCAGCAGGCCCCAGGAGAACTTCGCGGGTACCGACGGTTCGCGGTGCCGCATCGCGATCCACAACCACGCAAACACCGGCGCGATCGTGATCACGAACACCGGCTGTACGAACTGAAACCAGCTGGCCGGAAATTCCCAGCCAAGAACATGCCGGTCCGTGTTGCGTTCCGCGAACAGGTTGAGCGAGGAGCCGGCTTGCTCGTAGGCTGCCCAGAAAATGGCCGACGCTACAAAAATCACCAGAGTCGCGACCGCCCGCTTGCGCTCGATCGGCGACCAGCCGCGCCCGAAGATGAGCCACGCAAAGACGGCGGCGGAGATCAACAGCAGCACCCAGCCTAAGGCCTGCGAGATCACCTCAGCCGTCAGGTTGATCGTCCCTGCGCGCGCGAGGAGCGCCACGAGCGCCAGTGCCGCCAGGGAACCCAACCCGGTGAGCAGCCCATTGCGCTTTTGCGCCGGAGTTGCCGCGGCACCCGGATGCTTGCCCGCCATGCCGAGATACTTCCCGCTCAGGGCGTACTGAATCAGGCCTGCGAGCATTCCGATTCCGGCTGCGCCGAATCCCAGGCGCCAGCTGATGCGTTCACCCACATACCCGCAAATCAACGGCGAGATGAGGGCGCCGACGTTAATTCCCATATAGAAGATGGAAAACCCGGAATCGCGGCGCGCGTCGGTGGGCCCATAGAGTTGCCCGACAATCGTGCTGACGTTCGGTTTCAGCAGCCCGGTGCCGAACATCAGCAGCACCAACCCCAGGTAGAACATCGGAAGCCCCGGCACAACCAGGCAAAATTCTCCGACCGAAATCAGGACTGCACCGTACAACACCGCCCGTTGCTGGCCGATTATGCGATCCGCGAGCCATCCGCCCGGCAGGTTCATCAGATACGCCAAGGCCGTGTAGAGCCCGTAAACCGAACCGCCCTTGGCGTCGGAAAACCCGAGGCCGCCCGAACTGGTGGGCGCGACCATGTAGAGAATCAGGATCGCGCGCATCCCGTAGTAGCTGAATCGCTCCCACATCTCCGTGAAGAAGAGCGTCGCCAGACCGCGCGGATGGCCGAAAAACCGTGTGTCTTGATATGTTTGCACCTCGGTCCGGGTCGGCATGCACCGCCAGTGTAGCATTGCGGGTCTGATAGCATGACCAGATGGACTGGAGAGCGCACGGGATCAAAATTGTTCGCGCCGGTGAGCTGGACTCAAACACTCCCCAAACGCCGGGCATGACCCGAGCCGCCGCCATTACCTACGCCACAGCAGGCGCGCAGAGACTTTGGGCGGGAACCGTGGTGGTTCAGCCCGACGCCAAGACGGGTGCGCATCACCACGGCGAACTGGAGACCGTGCTTTACATTGTGAAAGGCCGGGCCCGCTTCCGCTGGGGGGAAAAGCTGGAGTATGTAGAGGAAGCCGGTCCCGGCGATTTCATTTACGTCCCGCCGTACGTCCCTCACCAGGAGATCAACGCACGCCGCGATGAACCAGTAGAAGCGGTGGTGGTGCGCAGCGGCCAGGATCCAATTGTGGTGAATCTGGACATTGCGAGTCCCGAGCCCTCGGCTGACCCGCCCGATCCCTTCCATCCGCGCCGGTCACTCTAAGATTTCCGCCCGCTTCAACCGATGAAGGGGGTGATGCCTGTCCCATCCGGGCGCGCGACCCTGCTTGTCTGCGCAGGCCTGCTGAGCGTGCCGACGCTGATTCGGCCGCAGACCACGACCACTACGATCACCCCAACACCCGCTTCGCTGACGTTTCAATATACGCTAGGGCCGACCGCGAAATTGCCGGCGGCTCAAGTAGTAAACCTGAAGAGTAGCGAAGTGAATCTGGTGGCCACCTTGACGGTAAGCGGCGACCTACCGAGCAACGGCGATTGGCTGGAGCCGTCGATCCGGCGCGGAACCACCATTAAGTTGCCGGGGAGCGTCAGCGTGACCGTCACCCCGACGTCCTTGGCCGCGGGCACCTACAACGCCACCATCACCTTCACGGCGACGGACTCGGGAGGCGCGACCGTAACGCAGACGGTCGGAGTGAGACTGATCATTCTTCCGGCTCCGTCCGAGCTGGACTTCAGCCCGGTTGGAGGCTTGACGTTCAACTATACGACAGGAAGCCCGACGGCTCCGGCCAGCCAGCAATTCCTGATGTACAGCGAGGGCGCGCCGTTGTCCGTGACGGTTTCGGTATCGGGTGCGCCGTGGCTGAAAACGAGTCCGACCGGCTCGGTCCAGGTAGGCGGTCTGTTCAAGCCGATTTCGGTGAGTATCGACCAGGTGGAACTCGGCAAACTCATTCCGAAGTCGTACACCGCCAACATCACCGTCTCCGCGCCAGCCGCGATCAACAAGAATTCGACGTATCCCATCACGTTAAATGTCAATGCGGCGGTTCCCTCCGTGACGGACACGTGGCCGAGTGGAGTGGTACTGAACAGCAGCGGCACCGGCGCGACCACGGTCGTCCTCGATGGAACCGGCTTCTTCGACACGTCTACCGTCACGGCGACCGGGTTCACCAGCTCGACCGGGATCACGGTGAGTGACTCGTCGGGCACACCGCTCCGGGCTTCGGAGACGATTTCCGTTCCGGTATACGCGTCCGGTGTCACGTTCCTGCGGGTCAAGATGGGATCGCCCCTGCCCACCGGATATGTCGGGGTAGCCTACTCGCAGGATCTGGGCGCTCTGGCCGGTGGAGGCACTGGACCGTACACGTGGTCCGCGACGGGATTGACCGGCTCCGGCCTATCCCTCAATTCATCGGGCGTGCTGAGCGGCACGCCGGCGGCGGCTGGGACCTATTCGGTCGTCATCCAGGTGACCGACGCCAATCAGGTGAGCGCGTACATGCCGGTTAGCCTGACCGTGTACGGGGCGGCGACGCCGCCGGCGGGCACTGTCTGGGTTACGGTGGCCAATCCGCTGCCGTCGGCGACAGTCGGGACGGCCTACACGGCGAATGTCGGTGTGTCCGGTGGCACGGGACCGTACAGTTGGTCGTTCGACGCGACCACACCGTTCCCGGCTGGTCTGAGCATAGCCACTACGGGCGCGCCAACCACCATCAGCGGTACGCCCACCTCGGTCGGATCGACAGGCGTTTTGGCGCAGAAGCGCCTGAGCGAGGGCGCGCTTCAGGTTACCGTACCGAATGCGTATCTGGCCAAGAAAGGCGTGCTGCGGATGACAGTGCACACGCCGACGCCCGGAGGTGGAGACTCCAACGAAGCCCAGTTCGAAGTGTACGGCCCCGAGCCACGAATTCTGGCGGTGGTCAACGCAGCCAGCTATGCCGCCGGGGGGGTCGCTCCCGGAGAGCTGATCTCGATTTTCGGAACCGGCTTAGGCCCGGCTACTTTGACCGTGTATGACCCGAACGGGGCCACACTGCCGACAGCCCTGCCATCGCCGGCGCCCACGGAGGGCGCCACACAAGTGCACGTGACCGATGGAGTCACCACATGGCACGCCGCGCTGGTATATACCAGCGCCACGCAAGTCGGGGTGATGATTCCGTTCGAGGTGACGGGCGCGGCGGGCCCGGTAACGATGAGTGTCGACTACGGTCCGGCGGGTGCGGTCCTGACCTCGAAGCCGTTCCAGCTGACAATCATCTCGGCGGCGCCGGGAATCTTTACGGCGGACGGTTCGGGAAAAGGGCAGGCCGCGGCGCTCAACTACATCGCGGCGACCACGGACTATACGGTGAACGCGCCGGCGACTCCGGCTCTATTGAGGGATACGCCCATCGTGGTCCTCTATCTCACGGGCTTCGGAACCACCAACCCGGCCAGCGGTTCGGCCGCAAAAGCCGGAAGCGGCGTCAATACGAACACACCGGCAGCAGTGACCATTGATGGAAAGGCGGCGCTTGCCGTAACTGGAGTCCCGCAAGGATCGTTCCCGGGGCTGCTCCAATTGAATGTTACGGTGCCTTCCGATGCGTCTCCGGGCAAGACGGTACCGGTGACAGTCAGTATCGGGACGGCGGACGCACAGAGCGGGGTTACGATCGCGCTCAAGTAAGCGCAGGGGGCCTGAGGCGCTATCGCGGCTTGCCGGCCATTTTCTGTTCGAGCGCCTTCATGAGCCGGGACTCGACGTCCTGCGGAATCGGAACCGGTTCCATGCCCTTATAAATCCGGATGGTCTTTTTGGTGGTATCGGCGATCACCCAGCAATTGGGGCACTCCGAGATGTGCCGCTCCAGTTTGGCCCTCAGCTCCGCGTCAATGCGCTCGTCGAGATAGTCGCTCAGTTCCGCCAGGAAATCTCTACAGGTAAGCAAAGGTGTCGTCTCCCTTGTGCTTGAAGTAGCGGGTCAGTTTCTCGCGCAGTTGCAACCGCGCCCGCAGGAGCCTGCTCTTCACGGCAGGCACGGAAATATTCAAGGCTTCCGCCGTCTCTTCGGTCGAAAGGTCCTCGACATCGCGCAGCACAAACACCGAACGGTACGCCGGAGCCAGACTATCTACAGAGGAATTCAGAATTTCGCCCAGTTCCTCGCGGGAAAAGCGCTGCTCGGGATCCTCGTCCCAAGCCGCGACCTCGCGCGTGACGGTGTCCTCTCCAGTGTCGATATCCTCATCCAGCGAAACCGACCTATCGGCTTTCCGACGGCGCAATTTCATGAGGGCCTGGTTCACAGCGATGCGAACAATCCAGGTGTAGAACTTGGAATTTCCCTGGAACTGGTCCAGATGTTCGTACGCTTTGAGGAAGGTCTCTTGCAGAACATCTTCCGCGTCCTCGCGGTTCTGCGTGATATGCTGCGCCAGGCGAAAGATCTTGGCCTCATAACGTTTGACCAGGCCGGCGAACGCGTGATTGTCGCCTTCCCGCGCCTGCGTGACCAGACTGGTTTCGTCAAATCCGGCTTGGCTGGAAACAGTCATGAGTGCTGCCTTCATCATAGCGCACGCCTCGCGGCGCACGCCGTCGCATGTTAGGCTGAAATTTTACATATGAGTCAGCTCGAGATCACTTTGCCCGACGGCAATAAGCAGGCGGTGGCGCCGGGCACCCGGCCGATCGACATTGCCCAGTCGATCAGTCCCCGGCTTGCAGACGCGGCCATCGCCGCGAAAGTCAATGGAGAACTATTCGATCTAACGAGGCCGCTCGAATCCAATGCCACGCTGCAGATCCTGACCAATAAGGATCGTGAGGCGCTCGATGTCTATCGCCACTCCACCGCGCATCTACTGGCGGCGGCGGTGCTGGAGCTGTACCCCGAGACGAAACTCGGCATCGGTCCGCCGATCGACACGGGCTTTTACTACGATTTCGACCGGGCCACCCCCTTCACACCGGAGGATCTGGAGAAGATCGAGAAGAAGATGTGGGAGATCCAGAAGCGGAATCTCCCGTATGAGCGCGTCTATACACAAAAAAACGACGGCCTGAAGAAATACTCTGACGCCTGGATGAAGTGCGAGCTGATCAGTGAGCGGGCGGGCGACATTTTCACCGAGTACACGCTGGGACCGAACTTCATCGATTTCTGCCGGGGCCCGCACGTGCCGAGCACATCGAAGATCAAGGCGTTCAAGCTGCTGTCGATTGCCGGCGCGTATTGGAAGGGCGACGAGCACAACAAGCAACTGCAGCGCATTTACGGGACCGCCTTCTTCACCCAGAAAGAGCTCGAAGACTATCTCAACCAGATAGAGGAAGCGAAGAAGCGCGACCACCGCAAACTGGGGAAGGAACTGGATCTGTTCAGTGTCCAGGAGCTGGCCGGACCCGGGCTCATCTTTTTTCATCCCAAAGGCGGAATGATCCGCAAACAGCTCGAAGACTGGATGCGGGATCAGTACCTGAAACGGGGCTACTCGTTGGTCTACACGCCGCACGTAGCGCGCTTCGATCTGTGGAAGACCTCGGGACATGCCAATTTCTACGCAGCCAACATGTTCGCGCGGATGGAGTTGGATGACGCCGAGTACCAGCTCAAGCCCATGAACTGCCCGTTCCACATCCTGATTTACAAGGAACGGCAGCGCAGCTACCGCGATCTGCCAGTGCGTCTAGGCGAGTTGGGCACGGTCTACCGGTACGAACGCTCGGGCGTGCTCAACGGCTTGTTCCGCGTGCGTGGATTCACGCAGGACGATGCGCACATCTTCTGCACTCCGGAGCAGGTGGAAGCTGAGGTTGTGAACTGCCTGCAGTTTGCCGTCGACACGCTAACGGCATTCGGATTTGACAAGTATGAGGCCGAGCTGTCGACGTGGGACGGCGGCAAGAGCGGTAAATACGACGGCACCGCGGACCAGTGGGCGCTGTCGGAAAACGCGCTGCGCCGGGCCACCGAGAAGTTGAACATGAAAGTCAAGCTGATGCCGGACGAGGCGGCATTCTATGGGCCGAAGATCGATGTGAAGCTGGTAGACGCGATCGGCCGGCCGTGGCAGCTTTCCACCGTGCAGTTCGACTCTCTGCTGCCGAGGCGTTTCGGCATGGAATACGTCGGAGAGGATGGAAAATTTCACCAGCCGATCATGGTGCACCGCGCGCTATACGGCTCCATCGAGCGTTTCTTCGGAATTCTGGTGGAGCATTATGCCGGCGCCTTTCCCGTGTGGCTGGCTCCGGTGCAAGCTGTAGTCCTGCCGATCACGGATCGCCAGGTGGAATACGGGCGCAGTGTGCGCAAGCAGCTGGAAGACGCCGGGATCCGCGCGACGCTCGACGACCGGAGCGAGAAGGTGAACTTCAAGATTCGCGAGGCCCAGATGCAGAAGGTTCCGTACATGCTGGTGGTCGGGGACCGGGAACAGCAGAACGGGCAAGTCGCGGTTCGCAACCGAAAGCACGGCGATCAGGGCGCCAAGCCGACAGCCGACTGCATCGCGGAAATTCGAAAGCTGATCGACTCCAAAGCCGTCTCGGAATAGCCAGCGGGAGCCTCCCCGCCGCTCAGCAATGACCGCGATCGAAATCGCCGGCGACCTGAAACACCTGGATTCCGCGCTCGAAACCGTTCCCAACGCGCCGGCGGTTTTCATTCTGTGGCCGAAGGAAGGCGCCCCCTACCTGGGAAAGACCGCCCTGCTGCGCCGGCGTCTGCTCCGGCTGCTGAAGGAACGCGAGAAACCCTCGCGCATCCTCAACCTGCGGCATACCGTGGCGCGGATCGAGTACCGGGTGACAGCTTCGGGACTGGAATCCAACATCGTTCACTATGAAGCCGCGAAGCGCCATTTCCCGGAAAACTACCTGGACGAGATCCGTCTGCGGATGCCGCCCTATGTGAAGCTGCTTTTGAGCAACGAATTTCCGCGGAGTCACATCACAACGCACCTGACGCGAACCGCCGGTCTGTATTTCGGCCCGTTTCGGACGCGAGCCTCGGCCGAGCGCTTCGAAACGCAGCTTCTGGACTTGTTTCAGATGCGGCGGTGCCAGGAGGATCTGCAGCCGTCTCCCGCCCATCCCGGCTGTATCTACGGCGAAATGAGCATGTGCCTGCGGCCGTGCCAGCAGGTGGTGGGACCGGGAGAGTATGCGAACGAAGTAGGGCGTGTCGCGGAATTTCTGCGCACCGGCGGCCAGTCTCTGCTCCATTCGATTGAGCATTCGCGCGACCGGCTGAGCGAGGAAATGAATTTCGAGGAGGCCGCGCGGCTGCACAAGCGGCTGGAAAAAGTGCAGGAGATGTTAAAACTGTGCGATGAACTGGCGCGCGACGTCGATCAGTTCCATGGCGTGGCGATCACGAGGTCGGTGTCTGCCGGCGCCGTCGAACTGTGGTTCGTGCGCGAGGGAAACTGGCAGACGCCGCAGCGCTTCAGCTTTGAAGTACGGGAAGGCAAGCCGATGCCGATGGATCAGCAGCTTCGCGAGACCTGCGCGGGCGTCGAGCCGCGGAAGGTGAGCGCCCGGGAAAGGCAGGAATATCTGGCGCTGCTGGCGCGCTGGTACTATTCGAGTTGGCGGGATGGCGAATGGCTCAGTTTCGAAACTTACGACGACATACCGTATCGCAAGCTGGTAAACGCGGTGTCGCGCGTGGCGCGGCGGGATCCATCCTCGTCCTAGCGGTGGCCACGGCGGCATTCACCGCGGAAGACCGGCCGCTGGTTCCGGATTCGCTGCTGCGCGCGATTTCAGGTGAGCTTTCCGTGGACACGGCTCTCAAAGAGACGGCGGCGATCGCGGCAAAGGCGCGCTATCCCAATTCACAGGGTTTTTTGGACACGGCTGAATATGTGGCCGGCCGGGCCCGCGAATACGGCCTGCAAAATGTACGGATCGAACGCTTCGCGCAGAAGCAGCCGATGTGGGACGGAGTGGAAGCGGAATTATCCGTGACAGCGCCGGTGCAACTCCAAATCGGTACGGTTCTCGCGCAGTACAGTGCCGACGGCGATCTTACCGCGCCGCTCGCCGATTCTTCCAGCAAAGATTTGCGCGGAAAGATCGTGCTCTCCAACGCCGAACCCGAGGAAGCGTGGAGCACGCTGGGGTCGCGGGGTGCGGCAGCGGTGCTGTCGGCCGCCTCCGGAGAGTTCTTCGGGCGCCGCACACCTCCGGAATCGATCCTCTGGAGCACGGTGGCGCGCGACAAGATCGCCCTGATGATCAGCCCTCACGCCGGCGACGAACTGCAGGCACTATTGCAACGCGGCCCGGTGACAGTTCACCTACACGCGCAGGCGAAGCGAGCCACGCCCGGCGCCCTCGGAATGGTGATGGGAGAAATTGCCGGCTCGGAGCGCGGACATGACATCGTAGTTGCCGCGCACCTGGATCACCAGAAGCCGGGCGCCAACGATAACGCTTCCGGCGCCGGCACGCTGCTGGAACTCGTGCGTACTGCGAATCGCCTGATCGCCGCCGGCAAGATTTCCCGCCCGCGCCACACGATCCGGTTTTGGTGGACCACGGAGATCGTATCCGAAGAGGCCTATTTCCGCGAACATCCGGAGGACGCCGGGCACATCCTGCTCGCGGTGGTGCTCGATCAGGCCGGCGGGGAGCGGAACGCGGAAAACAATCTGGTTGTGATCAGGAATCCCGACTGGCTGCCTTCGTTCGCCGATGATTTGATCGAGAACCTAGCGGAATACGTGAAGGACCGGTACGCGCCCGCTGAGCACGAACCCGACCCGCTGCTGCTCGCCGACGGCGGCAGCCACCAATCGCTGCGCACGGTCTATTGGGACTACCAGGCGATCACCGACGAAGCCGCCTTCGAGACGCGCGAACGCGGGATCCCGGGAATCGCGCTGGCGGTGCCGTCGCTGGATTTGATACACACCGATCTCGACACCGTAGACCGCCTGGACCCGACCTGGATGAAGCGAACGGCGCTATTAACTTTAGCGCCGGTCCTATACCTGTCTCACGCCGGGCGTCCGGAGGCTCAAGCCGTCCTGGAGTATGTTTATCACCGTTCAGCCGCGCGCCTGGCCAGCAGTCATGCTCCAGTCCAGGACCTGGAGGCGGAGCACAAGCGGTTGGATTCCGTGAAAGCCCTCGATCCGCTGCTGGACGAGCGCGGATTTCATCAGCGGCTCGCGGCAGTGGCGCGATCGCTGGCGGCTGGCCGGTAGTTCTGGCGGTCTGCGTCTACACGCGCGCCGCATCGCTCGCGCCAAAGCTGGCGACGGCCTGGGCTTCGTTAGTAAAGTCCTCAAACACGCTATACAGCTTAGTGATGGTCAGCAGGTCCCGCACGCGATCTTGCGCGCCCAATAGCTTGATCTCCCCGCCCGCGTTGGTAACGGTGGCATAGGAGCTGATCATCTCGCCCAACCCCGAGCTGTCGATATAGGAGACTTCCTTCAGGTTGATCAGAATCTTTTTACTGCCCTGAGCGGTCAGATCCTTGATGCTGCTTCGCAACGTGCCGGAGCCGTCACCCAGGGTCAGGCGCCCTACGAGATCGACGATGGCGACGTCTCCGGAACGGCGCACAGTTGCCTTGAAACTCATCACTACCTCCGCCGTACATTATCCATGATCGGGGGAGTGCGTGGGGCAGCCCCGGCCTTCCGGGCTTATTCGACGGTGACGCTCTTGGCCAGATTGCGCGGCTGATCGACGTCGCAGCCGCGGCGCACCGCGATGTGATACGCCAGCAGTTGCAAGGGAGCGATCTCCAGGATTGGCGCCAACAACTCCGAGCAAGGCGGGATTTCGATCACATGATCGGCCATCTTGTGAACCTCGGGGTCGCCTTGCGTGGAGACCGCCACCACGATGCCCTCGCGCGCCTTCACCTCCTGGATGTTGGAAAGCGTCTTCTCGTAGAGCAACTGGCTGGCTTCGTTGTGCGGTTCGCGGGTGGCGAGCACGACCACAGGCAGGCGTTCGTCGATCAAGGCATTGGGGCCGTGCTTCATCTCCCCGGCCGGATAGCCCTCGGCGTGGATGTAGGAGATCTCCTTGAGCTTGAGCGCCCCTTCCAGGGCGATCGGGAAATGGATGCCGCGGCCGAGATAGAGCGCGTCGGTGGCGTGGTGCAGCTCGCGTCCCAGGGCCTCGTACTGCGGCTCACGGGACAGGATGGTTTCGAGTTTTCCCGGAATCTGCAACAGTTCCTGAACCAGGCAGCGAGATGTGCTCTCGTCCAGTCGTCCATGGGCCTGTCCGAGATGCATAGCGAGGATGAAAACGGCCGTGAGCTGTGACGTAAACGCTTTGGTGGAAGCCACGCCAATTTCCGGGCCGGCGTGGGTGTAAATGGTGCCGGCGGCCTCGCGGGTGACCATTGAGCCGACGACGTTACAGATGGCCAGGGTCTTGGAGCCCTTCTGCTTGGCTTCCCGCTGCGCCGCCAAGGTATCGGCGGTTTCGCCCGATTGCGAAATCACCACGGTCAGGGTATCCGGACCGAGAATCGGGTGGCGATAGCGGAATTCGCTGCCGTAATCGACTTCCACGGGAATTCCCGCGAGCCGCTCGATCAGATACTTGCCGACCAGACCCGCGTGCCAAGC
>CAYTJD010000116.1:0-29952 GCA_964438005.1 uncultured Solibacteraceae bacterium
GCGCTCGACCGGCTGACGCAAGAAACGTTCCCGATCGTGATCTCGGACATTTACGTCGATGAGCGGACCGGGCTGGACGTGCTGGACGCGGCGAAACGCCAAGATCCGCACTGCGCGGTGATCCTGATGACGGGCCGCGGCACGGTGGAAACCGTGATGGCGGCCACGCGGGGAGGGGCATTCGACTATATCGCGAAGCCGTTCGATCTGGACGTGATGATCGACGCGGTCGAGCGTGCGATCGCGGTCCGCGGCGACGGAGAGACGGAAGCGAAAGAAGAGGAACTGCCGGAGACCGAGATGATCGGCGTTTCGCCGGCGATGGTGGAGATTTACAAAACCGTCTCGCACGTGGCGCCGACGGACGCGACCGTGGTGATCGAAGGCGAAACAGGGACCGGCAAGGAACTGGTGGCGCGCATGATCCACCGCTTCAGCGGCCGGGCACACCAGCCGTTTGTGCCGGTGGACTGCGCGTCGATCGCACCTTCCCTGTTGGAGAGCGAGCTGTTCGGCGCGATGCGCGGCGCGTTTACCGGCGCCGACCGGGACCGGCAGGGCGTATTCGAGGCGGCGAACCGCGGCACCGTTTTCCTCGATGAGATTGGCGATATCGAGATGAGCTTCCAGTTGAAGCTGCTGCGCTTTCTGCAGGAGCGTGAGATCCGGCCGGTGGGCGCGTCGAAATCGAAAGAAGTGGATGTGCGGGTGGTGGCAGCGACCAATCGCGACCTGCAGCGCATGGTGGACGACGGCAAATTCCGCGAAGATTTGTGGTTCCGGCTAAACGTGGTGCGTATCGTAATGCCGCCGCTGCACGAGCGGCGCGCCGATATTCCGCTGCTCGCCCGCTTCTTCGTCAACAAATACAACGGGCGGTACAACCGGGATGTCAAACTGATGGATTCCGGGGTAAAGGCGCTGCAGGATCACACGTGGCCGGGCAATGTGCGGCAACTGCAGCACGTGATCGAGCGGCTGGTGATTCTGGCGGACCGCATCGATGCCGCGTCGGTTCGGGAGTCGCTGACGGCGATGGAATCGCGCGAAAAGCCCGTGGACACGCTGGCCGAAGCCGAAGAGGACCAGATTCGCCGAGTGCTCACGGCCACCGGCGGCAACAAAAGCAAGGCGGCGCAGATTCTGGGTATCGAGCGGAAGACGCTGTACCGGAAACTGGAGCGGATGAAGCTGTAGAGTGATGCATCTGGTGCTAAGTTGGAAGACCATCGATGATCCTGATCGATGCGAACGTTCCGCGCTTATGATGCCGAGGCTCCCCAACACACCGTAGCAGCGACCTGGCTCGAAAATCTGATCCGCGGCGCAGAGACAGCCGGCCTAGCCTGGATCACTGGCATTGAAACATGGCGCAACTCTCGCTTCCACCGACCGCGACTTCGCGCGCTTTACGGGTTTCCGCTGGACCAATCCGTTGCAGTGAGCAGCCTCACTCGCGATATTCCAGCACCAGCACGGTGATGTCGTCGGCTTGCGGGGCGCCTTCGGTGAACACCGCCACTGCCTTGACGACGGCGTCATGGATCGCGGCGCAGGATTCGCCGGCGTGCGTGGCGACGACCTCGCGCAGGCGCTGCTTGCCAAAGAACTCGCCCTGCGTGTTCTCGGACTCGGTAACGCCGTCGGAATAAATCACCAGCTTGTCGCCGTCCTCGAGCTTATCCTCCGCGCTTTCGAAACGGGCATCCACGAGAAGGCCTACGGGCATGGACGTCGCTTCGAGGGAGGCGTGCAATCCGCCAGCCCGCACGATGAGGGGAGGACAGTGCGCAGCGTTGACGTAAGAGAGCCTGCCGTCGCGATGGAGCAGGCATTGAAATACGGTGGCATATTTTTCGCCGCCGGTGCGGTCGTTCATGAAACGATTCAGGCGATCCATGCGGCGGCCCAAGGATTCGGGATTGTCGGTGGCGCTAAGCAGCGCGCCCTGCAACAGAGAAGCCAACAACGCGGAGCTGACGCCCTTACCCGAAACATCGGCGACGACCGCCGACCAGCACTGGGGTGTGACTTCGGCCACGTCGAAATAGTCTCCGCCGACCAAGTGAGTGGCCACGCTGCTTCCGGCCGCGCGCAGCCATCCTCCAACTGGCAAAGCCTTAGGCAGCAGGCTCTGCTGGATGGTGCGCGCGAGATGCAGCTCTTCCTCTAATTGCTGTTTCGCACGCTCTTCCTCCAACAGGCGCGCATTCTCCAGCACGGTAGAGGCCTCGATGGCCAGTGTCTGGAGGAGCTCCCGGTTGCCCCCGGTCAGGTCGGCAGCTGAGCGCCGGGAATCCATGTAGAGGACGCCCACGGTTTGGCGGGCCGCCGATACGATGCTGGTGGCCTCGCCGTGGCCGGTTTGAATGCGTACCAGCGGCACGCAGATCACGCTGCGCAGTTCGAGGTCGGCGATGGTATTCCGGGGCTGCGGGTCGGTGGCGCTGAGAGGATCGAAATTCATCGACAACAAATCGCGCCGGTGCTGGAGGGCGCGATGGATGACGTCGCGGGGAACGCGGAGATCGGTTTCCTGGAGGCGGCGGCCGTCCCGGTGGCGCGCCGCCCGCGTGACGAGACCGTTTTCGGAACGCAGCAGCAGAAAACCGCGCTCGCTCCCGGTAATGGCTAAGGCCGTATCCAAGACGGATGCCAAGACGTCATCGACGGAGAAGGAGCTCTGAAGCGTGCGGGCCAGGTCAAGAATCGCGCGCAACTTGCCGAGATGCGCGCCAACAGCGGGGTGGGCGGATTCCGGTTCGGGACCAGCCAGATGTTCCATCAGGCGTTTCAGTTCCGCCCCATCGAACGCGAAAATCAGCTGGTAAGAATCTTCGACGCCAAACTCGATCTTGTCGGAATTGTGCAATTCCTGGTTCTGAATGCGCCGGCCGTTGACGAAGGTGCCGTGGCGGCTGCCCGCGTCCTCGATCACGTAGCGCTCGTTTTCAAAACGGATCCGGGCATGGAGACGGGACGCGCGGCTGTCGCGCAGCACGAAATCGTTATCCGCTTGGCGGCCGATGCGGAAAGGCAGAGGCTCAAGGGCCACACGGGTGCGGTGGCCGTTGGGATCGACGACGATGAGCGAAGCCGGCGCCGGGCCGGACTGGACCGCGGCCGGTTCCATGTGGTCTACGGCTGGCGTACCACCGCGCGCTTGGTCCGCTTAGCGGGCTCGCCAGCCTGAGCGCGCAGTTCGTCGACCTCACGCGCCCGCAGCGACTGGCAGTGCGCGCAATAGCCGCCTACTTCGGTGCGAGCGAGCAGAATCTGGAATCCAAAGTGACTTTCGATCTGCTTACGCAGCTTTTGCAGAGGGTCGCCGAAGAACTCCTCGACTTTGCCGCAGCGCAGGCAGATGACATGCGCATGTTCCTGCTTCAGGCGGGTTTCGTAGTAGTGCTGATCGCCGCCGTAGTGCATGAGATCCAGCTCATCCACCAGCCCCCCGGTCTTCAGCATTTTGAGAGTGCGGTAGACCGTAACGCGATTGAGCTTAGGGTCCTTCTCCTTGGCCATCTGGTAGAGGCGCTCGGCATCCAAGTGCGCGCCGCTGTTATCGATGAGATCGAGAAGGATCTGTCGCTGGCGCGTGAGGCGTAGCCCCCGCTCTTTGAGCGAACCTTCTGTGGACCCGTTAGCCATAAGAACGTATGACTTCAATTCTAGCAGGGCCGGTTTCTGGGAGCGATGGACGTGGTAGCTGTTACAATTCGTCAGGAATGTTCCGGAAAATCCTGGTGGCCAACCGCGGGGAGATCGCCGTGCGCGTCACGCGCACGCTGCATGAGATGGGCATTGGGGTGGTGGCGGTCTATTCGGATGTCGACCGGGCCTCTCTCCACGTCCGCATGGCGGATGAGGCCGAACGGTTGGGCCCGGCGCCGTCCGCGGAGAGTTATCTGCGGATTGACCGGATCCTGGAAGCCGCGAAGAAGCATGGGGCCGAGGCAATCCATCCGGGCTACGGGTTTCTCAGCGAGAACGCAGAATTCGCGGAGGCGTGCGAGCAAGCGGGCCTAGTGTTTATCGGCCCATCGGCCGAGTCGATTCGCGCCTTGGGATCCAAAACGGCCGCCCGAGCGAGCGCGATCGGAGCCGGCGCGCCGGTAGTTCCGGGGACTGAGGGCGGCGTCACGATAGAGGAAGCCCGAGCGTTCGGCGCCACGCATGACTATCCCGTTCTGTTGAAGGCGGTGGCGGGAGGTGGCGGCAAAGGCATGCGGCGGGTGGATCGCGAGTCCGATCTAGAATCCGCGCTACGCGACGCGGCCAGCGAGGCCGAACGGGCCTTTCGCAATCCCGAGATCTATCTCGAAAAATGGATCGACCGGCCGCGCCATATCGAGATTCAGATCCTCGGCGACCGCCACGGCAACATGGTGCACCTGGGCGAGCGCGAATGCTCGATTCAGCGCCGGCATCAGAAGGTGATCGAGGAGTCCCCTTCCCCGCTGGTCGCGCTGCACCCGGAGATGCGCGAGGAGATGGGGCAAGCAGCCATTCGCGCGGCGCGCACGGCTGGGTATTACAACGCCGGCACCGTCGAGTTCCTGGTCGGCCAGGACCGCCGGTTCTATTTCCTCGAGGTGAACACACGCCTGCAGGTGGAGCATCCCGTTACGGAACTCGTGACCGGCCTCGATTTGGTGCGGTTGCAGGTGGAAATCGCTGCCGGCGCGCGGCTGCCGTTCCGGCAGGAGGATATCTCGTGGCGCGGCTGGGCGATCGAGTGCCGCGTTTACGCAGAGGACCCGTACAACAACTTCCTTCCGTATCCGGGCAAGATCACGCGGCTGGAACGCCCGCTCGGCCCGGGCATCCGGCTGGATGCCTGCGTCTACGAAGGCTGGACGGTTCCGATGGAATACGACCCGCTGCTGGCGAAACTGGTAGTGTGGGCCGGCACGCGCGACGATTCGATCGCACGCATGATCCGCGCTCTCAACGAGTATGAGGTGGGCGGGATTCGCACCAATTTGGGATTCTTCCGGCAGATTCTCGAAGACGAGGCATTCCGCGCCGGCCACCTGCACACGGGATTGATCGAAGAGTTTCTTGCGCGGCAGCAGCGGACCGAACCGCCTGCTGAATGGGAGGCCGTCGCGGCGTTGGCGGCCGCGCTCGAATCGATGCCCCGCGAAGGGCCGGCTGGGCCGCCCTCGCGGAACGGCGCCAGCCGGTGGGTGATTGCCGGGCGCGAGGAGCTTCTGCGGTGAAGCGCAACCTGAAACTGAACGGGAAACCTCGGGAGATCGAGATTCTTTCGCCTGCGCCGGCATGCCGGTTCCGGCTGGACGGCGCCGAGCGCGCCGCAGATGTGACGATGATCGAGCCGGGCTTGTACTCGATTTTGCTCGACGGGCATAGTTATGACGTGCAAGTGGAACGGACGCCCCAGCACCTGATTGCCGTATTGCGCGGGTACCGGTTCGAAATCGAAGTGGACGATCCGCGCCGCTGGTCGGGGCAAGCGACGGGGAGGCGCGGCGGAGACCTGGAGACGATTGCCGCTCCGATGCCGGGTAAAGTAGTCCGGGTGTTGGTGGCGCCGGGCGACGCAGTAGAGCCGGGCCAAGGCGTTTTGGTGGTGGAAGCGATGAAGATGCAGAACGAGATGAAAGCCGCGCGGGCCGGCCGCGTCATTTCGGTAGCCGTTCAAGAGGGCGCCACGGTGGCGGCCGGGGAAGTGTTGGCCACCATCGGCCAGGACGCTGCCGGATAATAGAAGAAATGGCTACGCAACCGGTTTGCCCGAAGTGCGGAGGCAGCGGCTGGATCATCATTGAGCGCGCCGAAGTCTCGGGCGCCGAGCCCTGCGCGTGCCGCGCCGAGGGGCGGGCGTCGCGTCTGGAGGAGCGATCGCAGATTCCGTCTCTCTACCGGAACGCCTCATTCGAGAATTTCAACATCACCAGCCCAGACCTGAGAGCGGCGGTGCTGGCCGTCAAGAAATACGCCGACGATTTTCCGAACGATACACGCCCCGGTTTGCTTCTGATCGGTGAACCCGGAACCGGTAAAACGCATCTTGCGGTGTCGGCGTTGCGGCGCATCATGGAGAAGGGCTTTGAGTGCCTCTTCTGCGACTACCAAAATCTGCTCGACCGGATTCGCTCTGGCTACGACGCGGCATCCAACTCGGCTGACAAAGAGGCGTACCGCGTGGCGCTCGACAGCGATGTGCTCCTGCTGGATGATCTGGGTGCGCACCGGGTCACCGATTGGGTGGAAGACACAGTGACCGCCATCGTGACTTACCGGTGCAACAACAGGAAGCCGCTGGTCGCCACCACGAATCTCCCCGACCCGGATGCCGGCAGTGTCATAATCCAGCGCAGCGGACTGGACAAGCCGGAGTATCGTCGTACGCTCGCGGAGCATATCGGGACACGGGCCCGCTCACGCCTCTTTGAGATGTGCACTGTCGTGCGGATTCATCACACTGAAGACTACCGCGTGCGAAAGGCGCGGGCGTTCTGATGCGACCGGCCGCGCTGCTCTTGTTATGTGCCGCGGCGGCTCCCCTGCTGAATCCAGCCGAGTCACCCCGTGAATCCGTGCTGGCGGTGGAATTTCCTTACTATCTTTATCCTCGCGCGCAATGGGAGCGGGAACTGGTCTGGCTGAAAACCGTCGGAGTGCGCACGGTGGAGTTTTCGATCCCGTGGAACTGGCACCAGTTGCAGGGCGGGTTCGATTTCACGGGCCGCACCAGCCCACGACGCGATCTGGTTGGTTTTATCAAGATTCTGCGGCGCCTGGAATTGCAAGGATGGGTGCGTTCGTTGCCGCCCGTCGCTGGGTGGGCCAACGACGGTTGGCCGGACAGTGAGACGGACAGCGCCGCGCGCCGCGCCTGGCTGCAGGAGTTGGAAGCCCTGCTGGCTCCGCAGACCGCGAAACACGGCGGGCCGATTGCTTTTGCGGAAGGGCTGATGATTGATGCGCAGCCGCCGCCACAACCGGTCAGCGTCGTATCCGCCGTCGACCGTGCCGCGCTCGCGCGCAGCCGGAGCAATCTCGCCGGGAGCCGCGGCTCGCGGTTGTGGACCGATGTGGAAGACTCGCTTTACCCCGCAGGATGGGAGGCGGGCTCGCCGAGTTTGTTGCGCAAAGGCGCGGTCCGCTTGAACGGCGAGGAAGGTCCTACAGCCGTCGCGCTTCGCCGCGAAGCAGCTCTGGCACGTAACTGGAGTCCTCTGGTGGGCGTACTGCGGCCGGTCGCGATGCCCAGACCCACGGAAGGCAAACTGCCGCGCGGCGTCACGGCTGCCGAATTGATTTCGCGATTGGCGTCGGCGGTGAGCCTGGTGAACCGGAGCACACAGCCTTTCCGCGCGGATCTCCGCGTTCTAGATCCAGCTTCGCGCCGCGGACTGATCCTCCCTTCGGTGTCAGTACCAGCGGGAGAATCGTTGTGGCTGCCGCTCCACGTCTCGCTGGGAGGGGGCGGTCTGTGCCGGGACTGTTCGAACTTTGCCGGTTCCGAGCACATCATCTACGCCACAGCCGAGTTGCAGACGATTGAATTCGAAAACGGAATTCTGGCGATGGAATTTGCCGCGCCGCAACCGGCGGAGGTGATTTTGCAACTGGCGCGGGAACCCGTTGGCCCATATCTCGCGGCAGGAAAGCCGACGAAGTTCGATTGGGACGAGAAGACTCTGCGCGCGCGGCTCCCGATCCCCGCGGGGAGAGAGCCCGGGTACCGGGTGCGGGTCGGGCTAGCCATCGAGGCGCCCGAAACGTCGGCGTTTTTCAGTGAAGCGCGCCGCCTGATCATCGGGCAGAAGAACCTCGTCTCGACAGTTTACTCTTCGCCGGGTGTGGCATCGCGGTCGAGGCTGCTGACACCGGAGGGCTTTTCGTTCACGGCCACAAACAAGTCTCCCAATGAGATCGACTATACGGTTGGCGTGCCGTCCGATGCGCTGCACGGCGATTTTGAGGCGCTGACCCTGGAGGCGGACGGCGTGCCGCTCGGCCGCGCGCGCGTGCAACTGCTTCGGCCGTTATCCGTGCGGATCACGCAGGCCCTTGGCCTGCATTTCGGTCAGACGCGGCTCGGCGTCGACCCGCCGACGGCACCGGCGGAGACGCGCGCCGGCAGCGCGCTGGAGGTGCTGCTCCGCAATAACACGCAGCAGATTCAGAACTATCATCTGGAAGCAGCCGGCGAGGGGCTGGAATTTCTGCCGGCACGAATCGATATCTCGGTGGGCGCGGTGGATGAGCGGCCTGTCTCGTTCCGGGTTTTTGGAAAGGAGGGCGCGACCGGCCTGCGGGAGTGGCGGCTGCATATCAGCGGGGGCACGGAAGTGGATTTGCCGATGCGGGTGGTGCTGCTTCCCCGGATGGGCACGGTGGCTTGGAGCGCCGATCTGGACGGGGACGGCACGCCCGAGTGGGTCCTGGAATCGCAAAAAGTGCGGGCGGTATTCTCAACTCACGAGGGTGGCCGATGGCTCGACCTCACCTGGAAAGACACAGATACCAATTTCGTGCCGGAGGAGGGGGCGTTCGTCCAATCGGGCACCGTCGCGGTGCGTCCCGCGGCGGACGGACTCGAGTTCACCGGAGAAGGCTGGACGCGGACGGTGAAGCTGTCCGGCACGGCGCTGACGATCGAGCAGTCGTCCGCCCTGCCCCGGGACAATTTGGCTCCTCAAAACATGAGCAACGTGACGCTGGCGATCGAACGCGAGTCACCCTCGCGGACCGTGTACACGTTGCAGCAGGTCTCGCACGGGGAACCATAGGCGAGCAGAGTTTGCGCCGAACTAGAACCCGGCTCAAACGCGGCGATATACTGTCCCTGCTATGCGAAACGTTTTCCTGCTCGCAGTCTCTGGTTTGCTGACCGTCCAGGCAGCCGATCCCACCCAGCCGCTGTTTTGGAGCGGCAGCCAACTGAAAGATGCCGACCAAAAGGCGGCGGCTAAATTGAATCCGGAGCGGCACCTCGGGACCGAGCGGCTGCTGGATTCCGCGTTTGTCGCGTTCCGGAATGGATCCGGAGAGCCGGAGTTGCATGAAAAGCAGGCCGACTTGATCATTGTGCGGTCTGGGGCCGGCGCGGTGCTGGTGGGCGGGAAGATGATCGGCGGCAAGCCGACCGGGCCCGGCGAGGTGCGCGGAGGATCGATTGAAGGCGCCACCAAGTATCCGATCGCTGCCGGCGACACGCTCTATGTGCCTGCTAACGTCGTGCATCAGTTCTGGATGGAACCGGGTCAGAGCTTCACGGCGATGGTAGTCAAGATTACGCCGAGACCCTAAGGCCGGCGTTACTGTCCAGAAAGCTGGCGGAAGAGCCGGTCCTGCACGCGCGCGGCGTCGGCTTGCCCGGAGAGCATCGCAATGCGGCCACGCAAGTCGAACAGACGAGGCCAGAAGAACACCTGGAACGGCTGCACGCCGGCGCTGGGCGGCAAAGGGTTGAAGCGTAGCAGACCCGCTGCTTCCTTGCTGCGGCCGGTTTCCAGGTAGCACCAGGCCAGGAGCACAGGAATATCGTCATTGTTCGCGCCGGGTACGCCGTCATCGTATAGAGACTGCAGAATTCCTGCGGCGGCGGAGAACTGGCGATCCGTGAGCAAAGCATAGACGAGAGCTCGCTGCTTCAACAGCTTCTCGGCTGATTGCGGGAAGGCGCGATCCGCGCGGGCCGCCCATTCCGCCGCCGAGGCGGGCGGCTGCGCAAGAAATCGCGCGACTGCTACGGTGGCGCCGGAAGCCGGGCCCGTCAGCTGTCCAGCCTTCTGCGCGAGCAGTGCCGCGCCGCTGCGGTCGCCGAGCGCGACACTCCAGACCGCCAGCTCGGCATAGGCTTCCGCGGCGGCTTCTTTCAACGGGCTGTTTTCGACACGCCGTGCGAACTGTTCCAACCGCTGATATGCTTCCTTGCGGTTACCGCTGATCCACAACCATTCGGCGGCGTAGTAATCGACCAGGGGATCGCGAAGTTGAGCGCGGCGCTCCACGTACTGTCTGACGAAGACCGCCGCGCCCGCGAGGTCGCCGCTCATCAGGCGGGCCATGGCCGTCTTGCGGAATTCCGCGCCGCCGACGAGTCCCGGATCCTTCCTGGCAGCCTGGAGATAAAAATTCTCCGCTTCGCGAAGACGCCCGAACAAGAGATTCACATCGCCCATCGAATCGAGCGGGTTCGTATCGGCAGGTCGCACGGCCGCATACTGCCGAAGGGCGCGCAGGGCTGCCTCCAACTCGCCGGAATATGCCAGCGCGTATCCCAGTTGATTCATTAGCACGGGGTCATTGGGTTGCAAAATCAAGGCCCTCTGATCAGCTTCGACAGCTTGCGCGTAACGGTGGCCGGCCATTGCGGTCTCGCCCAGGGAACGCCAGACGCCCGGATCATTCGGCGTGAGCCGGGCTAAATCCGCCAGGGCCTGACGCCCGGCCGCCGAATCGCCACGCAGTTTCGCGGCCTCCAGCGTCAGTTGCGCCCGATCGATATCCGGCATCCGGTCGCGGTGGGCCAGCGCCTGCTCCAGCAACGCCGCCCCGCCGGTTTGGTCCCGCTGCTGCAATTTCAACTGAGCCAATGCCACGTATGGCGGTTCGAAATCCGGATCGGCGGCAATCGATTCCTGGAAATGCGGCCCAGCAGCTTGGGAATCGGCCGACTCCAGACCGAGCGCGTAGGCCCGCACCGCGGCGGCATTTCGCGTTCCATAGGTCGAAGCCTGGGCGGAGACCTGTCGGGCGAGAGCGTCCGCTGCCGCGGACACACCGGATTCAGACGCCGAGATCACCCGCGTCTTGCCGCGCGCCACATCGTTCAAGGTGAGCCGCGCGTGCAGCCGGCCATTCTGCAGCCAATACTCGCCATAACCCAATTGATCCGCGCCCGCGGCCAGCGCGTCGTCCCGCTCCGCCGAGACGCCGGGGACAACCCCGCCCCGCCTTCCAAAGGCAACATCGAGAGCATGCAAGCGGCCCGGCGGGATGCTGTATACGGCGGGCACAGCGGCCAGATCTCGCGAGACGATTTCCGAGAAGGCGCGGCCCATCCAGTCTATAGACGGATCGGCGCTTAGATTTTCAAACCGGAGAACGGCCACGCGCGCGGGGGGAGCAGTCGAAGAGGAACGCGAACAGGAGGCCGCAGCCAGACAGAACGCTGCCAGCGAAACTCTATAGGACACGCGGCTCCGCGGTCATCAGATCCTGAAATTCAGGAAGGCCGCGAAGAGCCTGGAACTCCGGTTCCTCCTGGAATTTCTTTTTATCTTTGAAGCCTTCTTCGAGAGCCTTGCGCACGTACTGCATCGCCATTTCGTTGCGGCCCGATTTAGCGTACATCTTGGCGAGGTAGTAGTGGAACTTGGCGCGTTCTTCGACGTTGCGGTCCTCGAGCATGGTGCCGTAGTTGCTGCGACGCTCGAACACTTCAGGATCGAGTGTGAGCGCTTTCTGATAGGCTTCCGTCGCATCGTCATACTTTTTGCGCGCAAACAAGGCGGTGCCGAGATTACTGTAAATTGATGCAGATTCCGGAGTTATGCGCAACGCTTTCTGGTAATACGAGATGGCCCGCCGGTAGCTCTTCCTGGCGTAATAGACGGTACCAATGTTATTCATGGCTTCGGCGTAGTCGCGCTTCAACCTCAGGGCACGCTCGTAATTTCTTTTGGCGTTGTCGAGTTGCTGTAACTGATGGTACGCGATGCCGATTTTGTTGTAGAGGACCGCGTTCTTCTGGGAGTCGGATTCGAATGCTTCGATGGCCTCGCGGTACATCTTGCGCGCCATCATGATGTCGCCGCGCTCCTCGGCGGAGAGGGGCCGGGCAGGAGCAGCGGGCTTCGGCTCGGTCTTGTCCGCCAATACCGAACCCGGCTGAGCAAAACCAAGCGTGCCTAAGAAAAGAGACGCGACAGCGAGCGCGAAGGGTTTGGAAACCATAACGGTCCCCCCCAGCTATTTAATCATAACGGCGCAATCGCTGGAATACACCCGAAAGTTATTTGAAAACGCCCCACAAGCGGCGGAATAATCCCTTCTTTTCTTCCTTGGGCTGTGGTGGAGGCTGGCGCTGCGCCGTCTCGGAGTTATCCCGCCGAGATGGATCGCGGCGTGCGATGGGCTGAGGGGCGGAACCCGCCGGTTCGGTTGGACGCAGGCCGTCGTCGGAAGGCAGTTTCGGCGCCGCGGAATTGGTTTCCCAACCGGAAACGCTGGTCACGATCGACCGGTTACCGCCGTGCAACCGGCACGCTTCGACGGGCTGTGTGCCGGCGATATACACCTCGGAACGAGCTGATGGGCAGGAGGGTGTCGCGAGCATCCCGGATTCGGGGTCGATCTGGACAGTCACAATACCATCCGGCGCCTCGAAAGACTGAACGTTGCGATACTCGCGGAATTGCATGGCTCGTTTCATGAATTCGCCCCAGATGGGCGCGGCCGAATGGGCGCCTTCCAGGTCGAGTTCGCGATTGTCGTCGAAGCCGACCCAGACGATACACAGCAACTCGGAGGTATATCCCGCGAACCATCCGTCGTGCGAGGTGCCGGTCTTTCCGGCCGCAGGAGCCGCGAACCCCTGTGCGCGAACCCCCGCCGCCGTACCGCTGCGCAAGACTTCCTCCATGAGGTTGGTCATGAGATAAGCCACGCGCGGATCGAGCACCTGCTTCTCGTCAGTCTTGCCCTTGTAGATGACCTTGCCATCCTGCGTGCGCACCAGGGAAACGAAATCGGGTTTAATGTAATCGCCGCGGTTGGCAAAGATGGTATAGGCTCCGGCCGCCTCGATCGGCGTAATATCGTAGGCGCCCAGAGCCACAGCCGGCGTGGGCTGGATCTTGTAGTTCATGCCCGCGCGGTTCGCCATATCCACGACTTTGTCGTAGCCAACCATCTCGGCGACCTTTACCGTGGCTACGTTCATGGAATGCGCGAGGGCTTCGCGCAGGGTGACGGTGCCGTGATATTCGCTTTTGAAATCCCTCGGCTCGTAGGGTTTGCCGTCGAAAAAGAACGTAGTCGGCTCGTCGACAACCGTGGTGCTGGCCGTCAGCAACTGAGGCCCGCCTTCGATGGCCGTATCGAGCGCAGTCGCGTAAACAAACGGCTTGAAGATCGAGCCGGGCTGCCGGAAAGCCGTCGCGTGGTTGAGCTGGCTCACGCCGTAATTGCGGCCGCCGACTACGGCTTTGATCGCGCCGGTATGTGGATCCATCGCGATCAGGGCCACCTGGGCTTCGGGCGGCGTCTGGCCGCGGAAGCGTTTCTGCTTGCGAATCTGCTCGTCCACGCTCTGCATGCCTACGCGGACCGCCTCGGAGGCGGCGCGCTGGAGATTCATATCGAGCGTGGTGTAAATGTGATAGGCATTGGACCGGAAGTCGGCGTCCTGGAACTTGCTCTGCAGTTCGTCTTCGACCAGGTCGACGAAATACGGAGCGTCGACCGACTGCGAGGCGCCCCGTGCGACGGTTAGAGGCGACTCCTCGGCGAGCTCATAATCGCGGTCACTGATCTGCCCGTTCTGGTGCATGAGGGTGAGCACGATGTTGCGCCGCTCCCGCATGCGTTCCGGAAATTTGTACGGGTTGAAGTAGGAAGGGCGCTGGATCATGCCCGCCAGTGTCGCTGCTTCCGGCAGGCGGATCTGGCTCAGATCCTTGCCGAAATATGCCTCCGACGCTTCCCCGAATCCGCGAATCTCGAACGATCCGCGCCAACCCAGATAAATCTCGTTGACGTAATCTTCGAAGATCTCTTCCTTGGAGAGCTTCTGCTCGAGCTGCAGCGTAATGATCACCTCGGCCAGCTTGCGCGTCCAGCGCTTGTCCTGATCGAGCCAGAAGCCGCGCGCCAGCTGCTGGCTGAGCGTAGAAGCGCCCTGCTCCTTGCGCCCTTCCTTCAAATCGACATAAGCGGCCTTGATGATCCGGACGGGGTCGAAGCCCGAATGTTGAAAGAAACGCTTGTCTTCGGCCGAGGTGATCGCGTCCACCACCACCTTCGGAATATCGGCGAACTTGACCATGCGACGTTTTTCGCGGTTTGGCCCGGAAAGATTGGTGATCAACTGCGGCTCGAGCTGGTATTGGCTGCGCGGCGTGTTGTCCTGTAAGGACACCACCTGCGAGATACGGCCGCCGGAGAATTTGATGACCGCGGCTTCCTGGTCAAAGTACGAATCCGGCCCTGGGAAAATCTCGACGGAGTTCGGATTCAGCTGGTAATAGCCCGTGGGGTTGCTGCGTGATTCGTTGTAACCGCTGCGCCGCAGCTCCGCCGCCACCTGCTGCGGCGTCATGGCGTCGCCGACGGCCACCGATTCGGGCGCGGCGAACAGCTTCGCTGTCTGAACGAACGGCCCCGCGCGCAGCTTCTCATCGATCATCCGCGAGTAATGGGAATAGAAGTAAGTGAACGCCCCCAACCCGAGGATGGCGCATAGCGCGAGCCCGACCACCAGGAGCCGGCCGACTGGCATCAGAATGAATCGGGTCAGCCTGGCACTTCTGGGGACCCGGACCTTCATTTCCTTCTTCGCCACTCCTTCTAATTTTCGCACGGCTTCCCGCACCCCCGCCTTTGAGATAAATCACGTAACGGCTGCCTAAATCTACAGAAAGGGCAATTCGATCACCATTCCGGCCTGCCCGTGGGCTGAATGGGGGAAACCGCCGCGATACAATGGGCCAAGCCCAGGGAGATCGCCTGATGTCCTTTCGGTTCTTCCGTGTCTGGGTTTCCTTGAGTGTCTGCGGGATTGCCGCCGCGCAGGCGCCGGGGCCAGCTCTATCCGTTGGGACCATTGCGGGAATGGTCGTGGATGCCGGTAATAACTCCCCAATCCGGCGCGCCGTGGTCACGCTTTCCACCGTCGAAGCACACCCGCAGGACGCAGTCACGTGGACCGACGGCAACGGGCGGTTCGCCTTTGGTTATCTACCTCCGGGCCGATATGAGCTGCGCGTGGACAAAAACGGCTTTCAGCCGGCCCTTTATGGCACAGACTCGCCGCGCCGCCCTCCCGACGCCATTACGCTGGCCGCAGGCGAAATCCGCAGCGATTTTGTGTTCCGTTTGCAACAGGTGACCACGATTTTAGGCACGGTGACCGATGAACAGGGCGACCCGCTGGCCCGTGTTTCGGTTTCCGCCATGCACTGGGGCTGGCAGCGCCAAAAGCGGCAATTGTTGCCGGGCCCCCGCGCGATGACCGACTCAAACGGCCATTACCGGCTCGCCGGCATGCCTCCTGCGAGTTACGTGGTTGTCGCGTCGAGGCCCTTTGGCCCGCCGCTCCCCGTCCGGTCCGAGATCGCGGCTGGCGAGACCCAACGAGCTTATGCGTACGGCACTCAGTATTATCCCGGGACGGACAAGGCCGAATCGGCGACTTTTCTAACAGTCGAGGCCGGGCACGAGTACCCAAATATCGATTTTCACTTGGCGGCGCGGCCCTGCCCTTCGGTGCAAGGCAAAATCATACCGCCGCCCGGGATCACAATGCTCGAGCAGGCCTCAATCGGCGTATTCCGCGACGGTCCGAACCCGGCGAATTTCGGAGTGGGCGTTTCGCAGCCCGACTTCCTGTTCCGTTTCGATCAACTGGAGCCGGGAAGTTATACGTTTATCGCGCAAGGGACGGCTGGAGGGAAACGGTATCGGGGAACGCAGTCGATCGAGATTACCTCGGAAGGGGCGCCAGAGATTTCAGTGGCGCTGAAGGCGCCTGTCGACCTGACCGGAACCGTCACAGTAGCAGGGCCGGATGCCGCAAAGTACCCGCCAACCACCGTCAGTCTCGTTACCGGCGACGGCACGCCTATGAACGGCCCGCAACTACGGGCTACCGTGAACAAAGACGGAAGCTTCGTAATCCGCGATGTACCACCCGGCGTCTGGGATATCAATCCAGGGCCGGTGCCACCCGGCGGCTACATCAAATCTATGCGTCTCGGCGATCAGGATGTGCTTACCGAGGAGATGGTGATCGATTCGTCGACGCAGGCGCCGTTGAAGATTGTTCTTGGTACGAAGGCGGCGCAGGTGCAAGGCGACGTGACCCGCGACGGCCAACCGGTGCGCTCTACCGTCGTGCTGGCTCCGGAGCGGCGCTACCGGCATGTGATGAGTTTCTACAGGACGGTTGCCGCCGATGCCACGGGCCACTTTGAGATCAAGAACGCGGTGCCCGGGGTATATCAACTCTTCGCGTTAGACGAATTCGAGCCGCAGTCAATTCAGGATCCGGAATTTCTAAAACCCTTTGAGCAAACCGGCGTAGCGGTCACTCTGCGTGAAGGCGAAAACACGCCGCAAGCGCTGCGCGTCATTTCTAGAGCCAGCCCGGCTCTCGGGAATACCGGAGGCGTGCAGTGAGAGCGGGCATCGGAGCAATTCTCGCGATTCTTGTCACCGTCGCGGTGCAAGCCCAGATTCAAATCGGGCCTGGGCCGTTTCGAGGTCTGCCACCCGCACAGCCCGTCGCCACTGGCACCTCCTCGATTGAAGGCGCGGTGACCGATTCGCTCACCCACAACCCGATCCGGAAGGCGATGGTCAATCTCAACGGGCGGACGAGTTTGGTGGCGGCCACTGACGTGGACGGCCACTTCGCGTTTCATCAATTACCCGCCGGACAATATTCTTTGCAGGCGCAATCCGACCAGTACCCGATGGCCCCATTTTCCGTGGATCTTGGCCGTCAGGCTACGGTGTCCGTTGCCGCGGACGAACACAAGACGGGAGTCGGTCTTTCCCTGGTCCCCGGCGCGTCTCTGCGCGGCCGCATCGTGGATGAGGAAGGCAACCCGATGCCGCAATGTACGGTGTCGCCCATACGATATCGCGCCGGCGATCCAAGCCCGGCCACGGTGGGAGGGGTGAATTCGCCAACTAACGACAAGGGCGAATACCAAATCGAAAGTGTTCCCGCGGGCAAATACTACCTGATGGCCCGCTGCTTTCAGAGCATTCCGATGCCGCACGCCTTCGTGCGCCGCGATGCGCTGGCAGGTGTGCCGAGGCTCACCTATCCGCCTCTCTTCTACCCCGCGTCCGCGGACCTTTCAGGCGGTACCAGGGTTTCGCTCCCTGCTGGAACAGAGCTCACCGGCATTGATTTTCGAATGGTCTCCGCGACAGGAATCACTGTGCGCGGGCGCGTGCGGCCGGTACTGACTGGCTTGACTCAAATCACGCTCGCTCCTAAAGATAAGCTTCTGCGCCCCTTTCAGCAACAAGGCGCGCGCGCGAACCAGACCACCGGGGAATTTCAGATCCAGAGCGTCCGGCCAGGCTCATATGAAATCGAGGCGACAGCCCAGGCCGAAGGCCGTTCCTATTCCGCGCGAGTTCCCATTGAAGTTGGCGGGAGCGCTCCCGACTCGATCGACGTGCTTTTGCAGCCTGCGCCGCAGATCAGCGGCTCCGTCGAGATCGAGGGCGATCCAAAGCCGCCGTTGAAAAACCTGCATGTTGCTCTGCTCCAGCTCGATACGCAGCCCTTCGGTCCGCCGCCGCAAGCGGAGGTGCAGAGCGACGGTTCGTTTGTAACCAGCGCATCACCCGGCCGCTGGCGCCTGCAAGTGAGTGGCGCGCCGGGCTACGTAAAGTCGGTGACTCTGGGCGACCAGGAAGTCTCGGCGCCTTCCCTGGAGATCGGCGCCGCGCCGGGCACACTCAAAATAATCCTGTCGACGAAATACAGCCAGGTAGACGCCACGGTCGCGGCGAGTCCCGCCGACGCTCAGCAGGTATATGGAATGTTGTGGTCGCCGACGAATGGCGACTTGCAACAAAGCATGCCCGCCAATCCTCAAGGATCGATGACGTTCAACGTTCCGCCTGGACGATATATCGCCTGTGCGACCGCGGTTCAACCCTTTTCTTGGCTGCAGAATCGCGATTTGAAGAAGGCGTTGGAAGGCCAGTGCCAGTCCGTCGAAGTTCCCGCCGAAGGCCGCGCTCGTGTCCAGATGCCTTTCGTCCCTGCCGGCGAAATCAAACAGCTCGTTGACAGACTCGAGGCCGACGACAACCCGGCGCACTGAGTCCCGTTCCTGAAGCGAGTTGTCCCAGAAGCGGACACTGGCCGCACGACAGCTCGCGCGGTTGGCCGCATTTCCAGACATATACAGGCGCGTTCGGTGGCACGCAGATTGCGCCTCCACCCGAGTGCTTCACGACTTGCGCTACGCGGTCCGCACCCTGCGCCAGAACCCGGGGTTTGCGCTGGTGGCGATCATTTCCCTGGCTCTGGGAATCGGCGCCAACTCGGCCATCTTCAGCTTGGCGGACGGCATCTTGCTGCGGCCGATGGCGGTGCCGCATCCGGCCGAGGTCGTCCAGGTGCAGGCGCAATTGCGCGGCGAGGCTCTCGCCTCGCTTTCTCAATATTCCGGGCTGTCGTACCGCGACTTTCGCGACCTGCGGGAGCGGGGACAATCCTTCGCAGGATTAGCTGCCGTTGGATTTGCGCCGTTTGGTTTCGCCACCCAGCGAGAAGCCCTGCCGCAAATGAAATTCGGCAATCTGGTGAGCGCCACTTTCTTCAACGTGATGCAGCTTCAGCCGGAGCTGGGCCGGTTTTTCCGCCCGGATGAAGACCAGGTGGCAGGCCGCGACGCCGTAGTTGTGCTCAGTCATGATCTGTGGAAGACCGATTTCGGCGGCCGTACCGACGTGATTGGACAGACTATTTTCCTGAACGGGATGAACTTCACGGTGATCGGCGTGGCGCCAGAGGACTTTAGCGGGCCCTACGTGATGTTGCGGACAGCGCTCTATGCGCCCATCGCGATGGGACCGCGGCTGGCCGGAGACGCCTCGCAACGCCTCCTGGAAGACCGCGGTTCTCGAAATCTGTTTGTCTACGGCCGGCTCAAGCCGGGCGTGAGCCTCGCGCAAGCGACCGCCGAAACGAAGCTGGTCGGCCAACAGTTGGCGCAAACATATCCGCAGACGAACAAGACCGTCTCACTGGTGGCCGGAACGGATATGCAGGCGCGCCTCCGGTCGAATGCGTTCAACGCCACCATCGTCGGTTTCCTGCTGGTGCTGGCCGTGGCGGTGCTGCTCATCGCGTGCGCCAACGTGATGAACCTGCTTCTGAGCCGCGCTCGTGCCCGTTCGCGAGAGATTGCGGTGCGGGTCGCGATCGGTGCGGGGCGCAGCCGCCTGATCCGGCAACTGCTGACGGAAAGCGTGGTGCTTGCCGTACTCGGCGGGGTGCTGGGCCTGGTGGTGGCGCAAGTGGGAGTCGATCTGTTTTCGCGGGTTCCCGTCCCCGGCGATCTTCCGGTGATTGTGGACCTCCGATTGGACACGCGGGTGCTGCTGTTCGCGATCGGCACTTCCCTGGTAAGCGCGGTTTTGTTCGGATTGGTTCCGGCCATCCAGAGCGCACGGCCGGACCTGGTTCCTGCGTTGAAATCCGGGCGCGCCGAAGGCGGCAAGCCGCGCCGCTTCGCGGGAAGAAACGCGCTGGTGATGGCGCAGGTTGCCGCGTCGCTGGTGCTGTTAGTGTTTGCCTCGCAAGCGTACCGCGGCGCCTCGCTTCTACTTTCTTCGCCGCTCGGCTTTCGGACGGACCATCTTTTGATAGCCGGCTTCGACCCGAGCCTGGCGCGATACACGCCGGCCCAGACTCAAGACTTTTACAAACGCCTGTTGGACCGGGCACGCAACCTGACCGGAGTTCAAAACGCGGCGCTGGTCCAGGCGATTCCCATGACGATTGGCAGTGTAGCAGCGAGCCGCGTGGTTCCCGAAGGTCTGACTCTGCCGCCGGGAACCGAGGCAGTCACGGTTCTCTCGAACACGGTCAGCGATTCGTATTTCCGCACCGCCGGCACCCGAATTGTGGAAGGCCGCGAATTTCAGGCCACCGACCGCGCCGATTCGCCGCGTGTTGCCATCGTCAATGACCGGTTCGCCCGCAAATATTTCCCGAAAGGAAGCGCCGTGGGCAAGCACCTGCGAATGAATGGCCCCAGCGGACCACTGACGGAGATCGTGGGCGTGGCGGCGTCCTCGAAATACATATTCGTTGTGGAGCCGCCGTTCGATTTCCTGTATCTGCCCCTGTCCCAGAATTCGTTCTCCGCGATGAGCCTGTTACTCCAGAGTGTGGGGCCCTCGGCCACGCTGGCGGAGCCCCTGCGGGACTTGGTTCATTCGCTCGATCCGGGTCAGCCGGTGATTAGCATGCGCACCATGGAAGAATATTTCGATCAGCGGGCACGCCAGACTCTCGGCATCCTGATCGATACCATCGGCGGCATGGGACTGCTCGGCTTGATCCTGGCACTGGTCGGACTGTACGGCCTGATGACGTATTCGGTCGGCCTCCGCCAGCGCGAAATCGGGATCCGCATGGCGATTGGCGCCGATCCGGGCGGTGTCTTGAAGATGGTCCTGCGGCAGGGTATGGTGCTGGCCGGCAGCGGCGTCATCGTCGGACTCTCGTTGAGCCTGGTGGCGGGCAAGCCGGCCACGAGCGTCATCGGGTCCTCGTATTTCTATTTGCCATTGGTGGTGTTGGTGGTTGCGGGATTGTTGGGCGCGGCCGCCCTGGGCGCGTTCCTTCCCGCGCGGCGGGCCTCGCTGGTCGACCCCATCGCGGTGCTGCGGCAGGAGTGAGTTAACTTCGGATAGTACTAATCTATATGCCGAAGGACCGGCGGGTTACGGCCAGCACTGGCAGCCCGCAGCCCTCCACCGCACAATGAGGCCATGGAACACGGAATTCTTTACGCGACGCTCGTATTCGTGACACTGATGCCCCCAGCGGTTTGGACCTACCTCCGCAACCGGCCGGCGTACCGCATCCAGCGCGGCCTCCGCTCCTACCTCGGCCGCACGGCGTGAGCGGACTGGTCCGGGCGAGCGCGCAGGTGTCACCAGGAAGAATACACGTTAGCCGGATCAAGCGCCCATGGCGAGCCGTTCCGCCGCCGCGGGCTTTGGACCGGGCGAGTTCGCCAGACTGCATTCGGCTGAGTCAGGGCGTCTCTCACAGGCGCCTCTACATGACGCCGTTCGGCGAGCAGATCGAGTAACCCGGCGAGGCCGGCCGGACAAAAGCCAGACTCGCAGGCCGCCGGAGAATCCCGGCTAAATTCGCCGGCCGTCGTGCGCGGCTCCGAGTTCTTCTGGGTTGGGTCTCCTACGTGATCCCGTCGGCCATGGGGATCGTTACCTTGAACGTGCTACCCTGGCCCGGCCGGCTTTGTACCTCAATCGACCCCTTGTGCTCTTTCACAATCCACTGGGCGATCGACAGTCCCAGGCCGGCACCGCCCGCGCCTCGCGATCTCACTTGGTCGGCCCGCCAACCACAGTTGAATTTCAGTCGTCCAGGTCTTATATTGGGCTGTAGGGTGAGTCAGGAGGTCGCGTGACACTTGCATCGGTCTCATACACCCGCCGCCACATGCTGTTCGGCATGGCAGGCGCCGCGCTGGCGTATACGCAGCCGCGGAACCGGATCTACAACCCCATGTTGGCCGCCCACACATCTCTGTGGCTGATGGAGGCCGCCTTGCGCAATGTCCGCCTGGGCAGCGTTCTGGACGAAGCCTTCACCAGCATTCACCGCGCGGGCTACAGCCGCGTCGAGCTGGCTTCCGATTTCCTCGCGCCCGATCTGAAAATGCGCACGCTCGAAGCGCTCCATGCCAATAACCTGCAGCCGGCGCTTTTCTCCGACACCGGCTCGCTTTGGGAGCCCGCTCTCGCCGAGGACACCCGCGGCCGCATTTTGGAAACCGCGCGCCTGCTGAGCCGCTGGGATACCCGCTTTATCGACTTCCACCCCGCCGATAAACCGGACGGAACCCCCAAAACCACCGAAGAACTGGAGACGCAGGCCTACCAGCTCAATCGCATGGGCCAGGACCTCATGGCTACCGGCATAGGCCTAATGGTCGGCCACCATCTCTCTGAGATTCGAGACAACGCTCGCGAATGGCGTTACACCCTAGCCCACACGGAAAACGGCCTGGTCTCGTTCTGTCTCGATCTGGACTGGGCAACGCGTGCCGGCCTGAGTCCTCTCGCGACACTCGACACGGCAGGCTCTCGTCTCCGGAATATCCACCTGCGGAATCCGCGGGGGGGCGTCAGCCAGGAGACTTTGCGCGACGGCGATATCGACATGGTCCCGGTCGCCCGCTTCCTGCGCCAGAGTTCGTATGATGGGTACCTGGTGGTGGACCTCTCGGCCAATCCGCAGGCGCCCCGACAGTACGCGCTCACCGAAGCCCTGAGCCGCAGCCGCTGGTATATGCAAGAAGTCTTTGGCATGCGGCCCGGCCAGCCACCGGTGGATATGGGCCCCCATGTCCGGGAGCGGAAACGAGGGTAATGGAAGCGCTTGCCAAAATCCTCGCGCCGGTGGATTTCTCCGAGCGCTCCGCGGGCGCCGTCCGCTACGCCGCGCTGCTGGCGCGCCACTTTGCTTCGGAACTCACCCTGCTGCACGTGTTCGCGCCGCCCCAGTTGGAATTCGGCGATGCCGCTGGGCCGGATTCGATGCTCAGCGAGTTGTATCGCAACCGCGCCCGCGAAGTGGCGCAGGATCTGGACCAGTTCTTGATACAGGAGCTTGCCGGTGTGAACGTGCGGCGGGTTGCAGGGGAAGGCGACGCGGCGCACCGGATCGTCGAGTATGCGCACCAGCAGCACGCCTCCCTGATCGTCATGGCCACCCACGGCTACGGGCCGTTCCGCCGGTTCATTCTCGGCTCTAATACCGCCAAGGTTCTGCACGACGCCGATTGCCCCGTCTGGACCGGCGCGCACCTGGAGCAGGCGCCGGCGGCGGCGTACGGTCTCCGCCGCATCGTGTGCGCGGTGGACTTGGGACCGCAGAGCCGAAAAACCGTGGAATGGGCGATGGGTGTGCAGACCGAGTTCGCCGCCGAGTTGACCCTGGTTCACGCGACGACGCCGATTTCCGACGATCCCGAGGCCATGGCCGCCGAGTGGTTGGCGCGTATGCGCCAGAATGCCGAAGCCGAATTGAGATCCTTGCAGCGGGAGACGCAGGCGAACGCCGCCCTCGTAGTGGAACGCGGCGAGCCAGCGCACGTGATCAGCGCGGTGGCCTCGCGCACCAATGCCGATCTTGTCGTCATCGCGCGCGGTTCCGCAGCCGGTGTCTTCGGACGCCTGCGCACCAACGCCTACGCGATCATCCGGCAATCGCCTTGTCCCGTGGCCAGCGTTTAGGCTTTACCGCGCCTGACTCTGCGCGATCAAACGCTCCACCAATGCCAGCCGGCGCCGCAATTCGTCGCGAAAGCTGCGATGGTCGGTGTGCCGGATCTCCACGAGCATCCGGGCCTGTTCGGCTTCCAGGATTTGACGCAAGACCGTGAGTTCTTCGCCCGTAAGGTTGAGCGATACAGCCGGAATCGTATCCATAAGACTCCCCCTTACCCGCTTTCACTATAGGCCCGCTACCGGCCAAGTTCAAGGCGCGTGATCCCCCACCAACCATCTCATGAGCCGCTCTTTTGGTATATACTGCGAGCTATCCGTCTGACACCTGGAGGGTGAAATGAAACACGTTCTGCTTGGAATCTTCGTGCTGCTGAGCGGCACCGCCTTCGCGCAATCGGAAATCCCGTATGACGCGAACCCGAATTTCTTGAAGGGCCTACCCGCCGACCTGCACCTGGGTGAAGCCTCCGGCGTGGCCGTAAATTCGAAGGGGCACATCTTCGTATATTCGCGTGGCAACTCGAGCGGTCCCGCGTATGCCGCCACCGCATCGCAAATTCTGGAGTTCGGCCCGGACGGCAAGTATCTTCGCGAGATCGGCCACAACCTGTATGCCTGGTCGTTCGCTCACGATGTCCGCGTCGACAAGGACGACAATATCTGGGCCATCGACAAGGGTTCGGACATGATTATCAAGTTCAACCCGCAAGGCCGCGTGGAAATGGTATTTGGCCGGAAGAAAGAAGCCTCCGACGACGGCGCCGAGGCCTGGAAGCGGGTCAATCCGCCGCGTCCTCCGGTAGACGGCCAGTTCCGCCAGCCGACCGATGTCACCTGGGATCCGCAAGGCAATATCTACATCAGCGATGGCTATGTCAATTCCCGCGTCGCGAAGTTTGACAAGGGCGGCCATTGGGTGAAGTCGTTTGGCGAGCCGGGCTCCGGACCGGGCCAGCTCAACACACCGCACGGCATCGCCGCCGATGCGCAGGGAAATATCTATGTGGCCGACCGTGGCAACAGCCGCATCCAGGTATTCGATGGCGATGGCAAAGTCCTGCGGCAGATTAAAGTCAACGTGCCGGTTCCTCCGGATGCCATGCCGTGGATGGGGCCGAAACCGGCGCCCGGAACTACCGGCACCATGGGCGCCGGCGCGCCCTGGACCGTCTGCATCACTCCCCCAGCCAACGGAACGCAGTACCTTTATATGTCCGATGCGTTTCCAGGCCGGGTTTACAAGCTGACGCTCGATGGCAAACTGCTCGGCTATTTCGGCAGCGCCGGCCGCATGCCGAAAGAGTTCGGCTGGATTCACGAGTTGGCGTGCCCATCGGAAAATACTCTCTATGCGGGAGAAATCCTGAACTGGCGCGTGAACAAGCTCACCCTGCATCCGGATAAGGCCCAGCAGACGGTGACATCGGCGAGCCGGTAGCGCCCAAGGGGCAGGCCGGCGGCCTGCCCCTCCCTCTGTTATTTGCTTTTCGCTTTCCCGCCGGTGTCCGGGGTGTAGTGCAACACGTCCGTGTTGCCTTCAATGCAGGCGAACTCCATCTGCTCGTAGTTCGGCTGCATGTTCCGGTTGAACAAGAACGCCACTTTCCACGGCTTCGTATACGCCTTCGGATCCTCGATGGTCGCTTCGTACCGAATGGTCCGCTCGTCGGTCGGCGTGAATCGCTCTACCACGTGCATCTGATCGCTGTGTGCATTCCCCGCCGAATCCAGCCACGTGCGGTCGTTGAAATTCGTGGTGTCGACTACGAGCGTGTCGCCGTCCCAGTGGCCGACTGAGTCGCCCTGAAACAGCTTGGCGCTCGCTGGGACGCTATGCGGCCGGTTGTCCGTCGGAATGATGCGAACGGCGTGCATGAATTCCCAATTCATCACGACGTACCCTGCCGGCTGAAAAATTTGAAATCCAAACTGCCGATACATCTGGTTCGGCAATCCCGACTCATAACAGTGCAGCTCCGGCTCGTCGGCCAGGTGGTTGTCGAAATTGTCTTTGGCCTTGGCTGCGTATTCCGGCGTGTAGGGAATGAGCCCGTCCGGCGGATCGACGATGGCCCCCTCGCCGGCCGGCAGCGATTGCATCCGCCTGGGATGTTTTTGCACTTCAAACACCGCGCCGCCGTTATTGCCCGCGTTCCAATACCCCTGCATATCCGGCTTGCCGTCGGCCATGCGTTTCACCGGGCCCGCCGGCGGCAGCGCCGCTCGGCCTCCGCGTCCTCCGCCGCGTCCACCTCGCGCGCCGCGGCCTTCCGGACCGCCGCGCCCACCGGTCTGTGCCGCAGGTTCATCCTGGCCCAGAAGCGGCGACGGCGCGAGCAACCAGGTTGTTCCAATCGCAGCCCCGCTGGCAACCAAACACAGAAGTGTTTTCCTCATCGCGGAACTCCTACTTGCCCTGTTTCTTAGCCGCTTCCTCGGCCAGATACTGGCACTCGTACTCCATAATCCGCGCGTTCGGCCGGCTATCGCGCTTCAATTCGGCGCGGATTTTCCACGGCCCCGTGAATACCTTCGGATCTTCGACCGTAGCTTCGTACTGCAACAGGTCCGGCCCGATGCGGGTATACCGCTCCGTCACGTGCAGCTGATCGCTGTGGTAATTGCCGGCCTTGTCCAACCAGGTCTGATCGTTGAAGTCTCCCACGTCCACCACCAGCGTATCGCCGTCCCAGTGGCCGACTGAATCGCCTTGCCAGAAATCGATGTCGGGCAGGTGCTGGTCGCGCTTCATGTAGATCGTCCTGAAATTGTGGATGTACTCGTAGGCGAGAGCGACGTAGTCGGGCGTCTGGAAAATCTGGAAGGGATAGCTCAGCAGGTTGATACGAGGCACGCCCGGCATGAAGCACTTATTGAGCGGATCGTTCGCGACCGTAGTCCTGGCGTTCTCCTTCTTTTGCGCCAGCGCCTCGGACTTATACGGAATCTTGTGATTCGCCGGATCCACGATCAGCTTCGAGGCTTCCAGATCCTTGTCAGGAGATTTCGCGACTTCCCAGATCCCCTGCAGATCCGCATGGCCGTCGGGCGTACGCGGCGCCGTATAACCCTTTTGCGCCACGGCAGCCGGCGCGAAGCCCGCCAGCATCATCAAAGCTGTAAGTTGAATTCTCATCGAAAAGACTCCTGTGCGGGTACCGCACTAACTGGCGCTAATGGGTGAACTCGAATTTCGCGTTCGGCCGGCCAATGAGGATGGAGAGGAACGTCCTCACTCCGGACCAGGAAGATCTTATTGCTTGGGCGCACCGGCTGGAGGCGCTTCGCCGCCCGGACCCCCGGGTCCTTCGGGCGAGCCGGCGAATAACCGTCTGCCATCGGCCGTGGTGACGGACTGCGTCCACATGTAATTTGTTCCGTCTTTCGCCTTGAACCCCTTCACGATAACTTCGTCACCAGCCTTCACCGAGGTCTTCCTCCACCCTTGGCGGTACAGACCGTTCGGAGGCAGGCATTCGGCCGACCAGTGCTCGATCGTGCCGTCCTCGGCTTTCACATCGAAGCGAAGGTGAGAATGGGGGTTCACCCAATCCATCGCCGTCACTGTGCCCTTTACCTCGATTGGCTTGCTCGAATCGAACTCGGCTGCAAAGGAGTGATGCGCCATGGCAGGCACGGCGGCTAGGAGCAGCGCAGCGCTCACCGCCAAAATCGCGTACTTGGTTTTCATTCGATAACCTCCGGGTACACTCCAACCGACCACTATTCTGTCCGCTCCTTGAAATCCCCCGAACAAGACATCGTGCCCAAATTGTAGAACGCGTGGCCGGATGCTGTCAAGTTGTTGATCCTTCAGGACTAAGCGTTCTATTTGTGCTTCGCCCTGCCGCCTTCGCTCTCCACGTAATGCAGCGGATCGTCGTTGCCTTCGATGCACGCGAATTCCATCTGCTCATAGCCGGGATCGATGCGGCGCCCGAAAGTGCCCGCGATTTTCCAAGGCTGCGTGTACATGGTCGGATCCTCCATGAGGGCTTCCACGTTTATGGTGTTCGTGTCCACCGGCGTGAACCGCTCCACCACGTGCAGGTGCTCGGTCGTGAAACTGCCCATCATGTCGAACCAGCCGACGCCGTTCTGATTGGTCGTATCGATCACCAGCGTGTCGCCTTCCCAGTGGCCCACCGGATCGCCTTCGAACAATTTGTAATTGGGGGCGATGTGCGGACGCCCGTCGGTGGGAATGATGCGGTAGGCGTGGCGCGCTTCAAACAGCATGACGAAGTATCCTTTCGTCTGCAGAATCTGAAAACCGAACGGTCCGTAGTCCTCGTGCGGAACGCCCGAGAGATAACAATGCGCCTCGGGCTCCAGGTACATGTGATTCGCGCTGAGGTCTTTCGCCTTCGCGGCGGCCCAGGGCTGATAGGGGATCTTGCCGCCCGGCGGATCCACAATCGACCCCTTGCCCGGCGGAATTCCCGGCCGTGCGACCGGATGATCTTCCACGTCGTAGACCGACTGATTGAAGCGGGGCGTCCAGTATCCCTGCATGTCCGGCTTGCCTTCCGGCGTGCGGCCGACCGGCCCGCCTTTCACCAGCGGCGCCTGGTAGTAAGGCCCATATTGATTCGCAGGCGCGCCGCCGCCTCTTCCACCGCGCGCCGGCGGCTGCCCCGCTGCGGCAATCACGCCCGCCAGCGTCACCAGTAACATCCTTCTCATGTCCATTCCTATTTCTTCCCCGCCGCGGTCTTCAACTCCGCCAAAGTCACCTTGCGGTTGTCGCCCGGCAAATGAACGGGAATAATCCGTTCGACATCCAGGTGCAGCCGCTCGATGTTGGCCAGCAGGTTGGTGTGATACGGATTGATCTGGGCCGGCGTCGGCGCGTTTGCCGCGCCGACATTGAACTCGTCCGCCTCGATCAGCACCTTTTGCGCCGGAAGATACGCGATGAGCATACCTTCGTTGTGCGTGCTGTTCTGCACATGATAGAGCTTGATTGTGTGCGCGCCATCCGTCATCGTCCTCTCTTCGGCCACGGTCTCGATCTTGACCTTCGGTTGCGCCTTCATCTGTGAGAGCTTATCGGGAACCAGGGTGTGGGGATCTTTGAAGATCTTCTCGTAATAGCTCTTGTTGATCTTGTGCGTGACGATGGTAGACCCTTCGGCGACAAACGCCCGCAGCCCGCCGGCGTGATCGAAATGCGCGTGCGTGTTGATCACATATTGAATCGGTTTGTTGGGCACGAGCTTGTGAGCCGCGCTGATGATCTGCTCGGCACGCATATCGTTCTGCGGCCCTTCGATCACCACAATGTAGTTCTTAAAATCAGCCACGACCGCGCCGTATCCGCCCGTGATCAGCCAGAACCCTCCGCCCAGATCCTCCGGCGTAGGCTCCGGAGCGGCCCTCCGGCCTCCCGGTCCGCCTTCCCCGCCCCGGCCGCGCCCGCCGCGCGCAGGCTGCGTCAGGTCGACCGGCACATTTGTTTTCACGTCCGAAACAGCCAGCTCAAAATACTTCGGCGCGCCCTGATACTGCACGATGTGCGTGGGGAACCGGAACCCGCCGAAATCTTTCCAATCCGTGTAGACGGCGTCCCAGACAATGTCGCCCAGCACGTTGTTGTCGATCTTGGTCTCCACCTTCTCCACGTAGCCGGCATCATTGATATACCCGTCCACCGGCGCGTTGTTCTCGCCTGCGAACGAAAGGACGGTGTACTTCTTGCCCTTGACGGTTTCCGATTTCACCGACGCGTTCTTGTCGAGCGCGACCCGGAGAAAACCCTCGGGCAGCAGAATGTACTCCAGCTGGGTGTTCCAGGGCGTGCCCGGTCCGGCCATAGTCACCTGATTCTGCGTCGCATCGGCGATCGGCCCGGCGCCGCAGCCGCCCCGCCCCGGATTCTCGCCTTCGCCCCGGACCCGCTGCAGCCGCCACCCGCGCGCGTCTAAATCGACTGAGCGTACGTAGCTCTTATCCGAAAACCGCCGCCACCAGGCGGAGTTCGGATTGTACGGTTGTCCGACGCACCCGTCCCCACCCTCGCCCGAAATCACGATCGTCTTGACATTCTCCGCGCCCATCGCTTGGAGCGACCGGTCGACGGCGGACTTCAGCTCGGGAGACGCCTCGGCCCACAACGATGACGTCAGAAACGCGGCGGCCGCTATGAGGGCGTTCGCGAGACGCTTCCCTGCCATAAGTACTCAACTCCTCCCGAGACGGCCAGTATACCGCGTGAGACACTCAGCGGACATTCTTGCGCCGCAGGTAACTCGCCACATACGCTTCCGCTTGCCGGCGGATGATCGGGTTCGCGGGAGCTTCCGCGAACGTGGCCTCGCCGAGGGAATACTCCAAAGGGCCATGCGCCAACGGATGATGGTCCCGCTCCAGCACGTAATACAGGTGGAGCGAGCCCCCGTCGTCGCCGCGGATCACGAATCGGACTGCATCGGCGAGTTCCTCCGCCGGAAAACGGGGGCACTGCCCGCGCGCGTAACCCAGGTGACAGAGCGGCCGCACCACCTCTTCATCGGGTGCGCAGTCTGCACCCGGAGCCGCCCGGCATACGCCGGCCCAGAAATTCCCGAGCGGCAGCATCGCCGAGCGCGAATCCGCATCTTCCGCGCGCGGCTGCATCGGATAAAAATACGGACACGACATTTTCGGAGGTATAGTAGCACGCATGGCAGCGAACCGGCTCGAGACGTTGAAGAACATGGTGGCTCAAAACCCGAACGA
>CAYTJD010000117.1:0-15281 GCA_964438005.1 uncultured Solibacteraceae bacterium
GAAGAGTAGGTCGGTGTGAAGTGCAGTTGGACGTTGGGATGCGCGGCAAGAAAGTCCCGCACGGCCTGCGTCTTGTGCGCGGAAAGATTGTCCAAGATGATGTGAATCTGCTGCCGCGCGGGCCGCTCATCGACTACGTCGCTCAGGAAGTCCACAAACTCCTGACTGGTGTGGCGTGCCGCAGTCCTTCCCATCACCTTGCCTGTCTTGGTGTCCAAACCGGCATACAGTGAGAGCGTACCGTGACGGTAGTATTCGAAGCCGTGGCGCTCGGCGCGGCCCGGCGACAGGGGCAGAACCGGATCGAGCCGGTCCAGAGCTTGAATGGCGGTCTTTTCGTCGACGCAGAAGACGGCGGCATGTTGCGGCGGGTTGAGGTACAGGCCAATGATGTCGGCCGCCTTCACTTCGAAGTGGGGATCGTTGCTGGCCATGTCGCGCTCGATCCGGTGAGGCTTTATGCCCGCCTCCTTCCACACCCGATGCACGGCGTCCTTGCTGACGCCCAGCGAGGCCGCCAGTTTGCGGCAACTCCAGTGGGTCGAGCCGTCCGCGGGTTTCTTGCGCGTGGCGCCAGAATCTTGGCGCGTAGCGCCGGTGTCAGTACGGTCGGCCGCTGGCCCGGATGAAACGTGTCCAGCCCATCGGTTCCTTGCGCCACAAAGCGCGCCTGCCAACGAATGATCGTGGGGGCAGTCGTCTGCAGCCTCTGCTTGATCTTGTTGAAGGAGAGCCCTTCGCCGAGCATCAGGATCAGCTTGGCGCGGAAGACATATCCGGCCGCAAGGAGCGGGACTGCGCAATCTCTGTCAGTTCGGCGCGTTGGGCGTCCGTGAGGACAAACGGTGCGGATGTGGCCACACCGATATTGATGCATCTTAACTAGTAATGGTTACTCGGCGACAGCCCACTAGCCAGGAGGTCGGGGGCCGCACGCTCGCTTCACTCAGCCGGGTAAAACGAAGCGGGATTCTGCTCAAAGCGGCGGATGTATTTCTGGTAGGAAACCTTGCGTCCGTCGACCGCCGGCGTCAGCAGATCGAGGCACCCATCCATACTGAGCCGGCCGGCCAAAGCGGCCCGGTATTTCAGCAGCAGCTCCGCCGCGCAATCGCCCATGCCGAAGATCTCGAAAAGGCACGCCAGCTTGCAGATCTTGTGCCACGGAGGCCGTATCGACCAATCTTGTTCGTAACCAGCACTTCCCAGATCCCGCAGATACAGCGCGTCACACCATAACGCTTGCCCGCTTTCGGTTTGGGCCGGAATGCGATACACGAAGCGCGCAGGCAAGGCGGCTCGGCTGTACCGGTAAGGCTCAAGGTCGAAAAGCGAGAACCCCAGTCCAGTCAGGAGGCGGTCGATATTCCGAAACGTGTTCGATTGATCGTGTACCAGCCCGTGAAACTGACACTCGATGGCCACTCCCAGCACGGGCGCGGACGACAACAGCCTCCTCGCGCCGCAGAGCACCTGATAATCTCCTCCGTCGGTATCGATCTTGATGAAGTCGACATCGGGCGGACCATCGCGAAAAAAGAATTCGTCCAGTTCGATCATCTCGGTCGTGTTCACGCCCGAGCCGGTCTGGTCAAAGTAGGTCTCGGTGTAGTTGCATCGAGTGATCTCATTGGCGCGCACCGCGCTGGTGCGGCCGAACGGCTGGGAGTCCGGCACCGATTCGGGCCGACGGTAGCTCTTGTCTCCCACGAGATACGCATAGTAGCGCCGGTTCTTATCACCGGCAGTGTTCAACCGATTGACTTCGTTTACCAGGCTGTCGAAGCCGATCGCGCGGAGGGTCGGCTCGAAAGCCTCCCAGTACCCGTCGATTCCTCCACTGGCGCCGACATCGACCAGTTGGAAAGGGTCGTCCTGAAACAGACCGCGGCTGACCAGGTGCCGGGTGAGCGGGGGATTCCAGTTTACGCGCGGAGTATTCATCTCGGATCTCCCGGAATGCCTTTGTCACATCCTCGTTCCGCCGGGCCAGAGACACAATTTACCACGCGGCCCCACTGCCTAAGCGGTTCCCGCGTAACTCGCATCGGCTGGCGGGCGTGCGTGCTACAGTGTCTGTAACGATAACAGGCAGCATTCGTTAAATGTCCTCCAAGCTCCAGTCTGTCTACTCGGTTTCTGGCCTGAAATCGACCTCATGTGTCAGCGCCGGAGGCACACCCGACGCCGTAGAACTGAGGCCCGACTCGCCAGCAGTCTCAAAGCGGCCGGATCGCGTCTGGCTCGATGTGGGGGCGCACCTCGGCGAGAAAACCTTTTCGGAGGCCCAGCACGATGCCCAATTGCGAGTCTACGCGTTCGAGCCGAATTTATCGGTGGCGGCGCGCCGCATGGGTCAGCTGCCGAATTTTGTCGTCTTGCCGATGGCGGTCGCGGAAAAGGATGGGAGCGTTGAGTTCTTTGTGAATTCGTTTGACGCCGCGAGTTCGATTCTCCCGATGAACCCGGACGGATTGGAGAAGTGGATTGGCGGAAAGGAGTTGACCGAGACCTCCCGTTGCCGGGTCCCCACGATTCGTTTGGACACTTTCCTCAACGCCGCAGGCATCCGGCAGGTGGAGTTCCTTAAGATTGACGCGCAAGGCGCCGACCTTGCCGTGATTCGATCGGCCGGCGATCGGCTGCGGGATATACAACGGGTCTCCCTGGAAGTGCAGATCACCCCTGTCGCGCTTTACCAGGGATCGTCCGAAAAGGCGGCCGTGCTGCAGTACATGGAACAGGCGGGGTTCCAACTCGTCGATGTTGAGCGCCAGAGCCATGACCAGGAAGAGAACCTCACGTTTGAACGGCCCAAACCTCGTTGGTGGTCAGATCCAACACAGGCACTCGGGGCGGCTCGCCAGGCGGCCTTTGTGCGCCCGCTCTCCCCCTACCCGGGCTGGACATTTGGGGCGGACTGGGACAACCCCGATGCGGCATATCAAGCCCGCCGCCGCCTCTGGGAATACTTTCACGACGGAAAACTCGAGCTCCCATTTGTCTTTGAGTGGTACGACCGGCTCCAGTTGCATCTCTACCTTGGCAACGATCTGAGCCGGCAACTCTTTGTTGCCGGTTGCGTGGAACCGAATGAATTCGCATTCCTCGCCCAAATCCTTGTACCGGGAGCCGTCTTTGTGGATGGCGGCGCTAACGAGGGTCTGTACACGCTGTTTGCGGCGCGCGGCGTTGGCGCAAACGGAGTCGTGCTCAGCGTCGAGCCCAGCCGGCGCGAGTTCGATCGTCTGACGTGCAATGTACGTCTGAACAAGCTCGACAATGTTCGTCTGCATCGTCTGGCGTTGGCGGATCAGGATGGCGAAGCGGAACTAGCCATCGCAGGATACGAACACGAGGGGCAAAACACGCTGGGAGCGTTTGTCCATCACGGCGTGGCCTTGGAGCGTACGGAGCGAGTCGTTCTTCGCACGCTCGACCACCTTGCTGCCGACGAACATCTCGAGCGTCTCGATGTGTTGAAGCTTGATGTGGAGGGCGCGGAACTGCGCGTACTGCTGGGCGCTCGCGACGTGCTCCAGAAGTTTCGGCCAATCCTGCTTTTCGAAGTTGTTGAACCGGCCCTTCGCAAACAGGGCGGCAGTTTCGAGCAGATCCGAGAATTCCTTGGCAATCTTCAGTACGGTCTATTCACCTTCGACAGGGACGGCTGCCCGGCGCCAGCTCCCGAGGGTATGGCTGGGGACAATATGATCGCCGTTCCACGGGAGAAGCCGGTAGCCGCTCAGCTTGCCTCCCGGCCGAGCCGGGGATTCGGGGCGAAGGCTGCGCTCGAGCAGTCCGAGCCGTTGCCGGCGTTGTCTTCCGCTGCCGGTTTCACCCCCGCCAGGGCTTACTGGAACCAGCGCAGCGTTCTTGCCAGCGAGCGGAGCCGTATTCTGGCGCTCTCCCAGGCTGTCGATCACCCGCATGACCTCTTGCTCTATCAGTGGGCTCAATTAATGGCCGCCGTGATCGACTACGCGCCCGATTTGGTATTGGAATTGGGGCGCGGTCCCGGCAATTCCACGTGTGCGTTTACCGAGGCTGCGCACGTGAACCAGAGCCGCACCCGGGTTCTCAGCCTCTGCCTCTCCGACGATTGGGAGCGAGTTACGGTTCCGCGCTTGCTGCCCGTGGTGCGGCCGGATTGGTTTCAACCGCTGCAGGCTCTGCGGGGAGACATTCTGGAATTCGATTATCCGCAGGCGCTGGCAAGCGCCCAGCGCGTAATTGTGTTTTGGGATGCCCATGGTTTCGAAGTAGCAGAATGTGTGCTTGGCTGCATCTTGCCGGCCCTCGCGGACAAAGATCACCTCGTGATCATGCACGACCTCTCCGACTCGCGGTACGGCTCCGAAGAGCACTTGGCATACGGAGAGCATGGGCTCTGGAAAGGCAACAATTGGTCCGGCCCCAGACTGAAGCTAGGGGTCATTGACTCGGCGGTGGAGCAATCCATTGCCACGCTGGACTTCACCACGCGCAACCATCTGACGCTGGACTCCGCGGATCACAGCTTTCGCACGGAATTGACACCTCAGCAGCAGGCCGAGATGAGCCGCATGCTGGGTGAGTTGTTCGATCTGCAAGGCCACTGGTTCTATTTCAGCCTGAATGAAAAGCCCGGGCCTTACCGGTTTCCCCGCTATCTTCCTCCGAGCCAGCGCGTCAAGCCCGAGGAACGCCCTCCAGAGAAAAGATGGAGGTTCTTTAGACGATGAGCGAGGGCGGCCCGTACCTTTCCGTCGTCGTTACCGCCCGCAATGACGATCACGGCGGCAATCTGCTCCGCCGCATGCAGATCTTTGTCAACGGCTGGATCGCGCAATGTAAGCGGCACGGGCTATCGTCCGAGCTGATTGTGGTGGACTGGAATCCGCCGGGAGAACGGCCGCCGTTGATGGAAGCGCTGCAATGGCCGGCCGATTTGGGGCCGTGCGATGTGCGATTTATTCAGGTCCCACCCGAACTACATCATCGTTACCAGCATGAGTCGGCCCTCCCGCTCTATCAAATGATCGCCAAGAATGTGGGAATCCGGCGCTCACGAGGCCGCTTCATTCTGGCCACCAACATCGACATTCTGTTTTCCGATGAACTGATGGCTTTCCTTGCGGAACGCCGCCTGGAGCCGGGACACATGTATCGGATCGACCGTCACGACGCGATGAGCGACGTGCCCCTCGAAGCCACCCTCGATGAGCAACTCGAATACTGCCGTACGCACCTTCTTCGCGTTAACGCGCGGGAAGGGACATTCCCGCTCACGCCGGATGGCCAACTCGCCTTGGCAAGTTGCGACATCGCGGCGGCCGGTTCCGGCATCAGTCTCGGGCGAGGCTGGTTTCCGGTCGAAAAACATACCGATGGTGAGATGTTTCGGTGGATTGGTAACGACGCCGAACTGCAAGTTACGTTTCCACCTGGGCCTCGCTCCCTACGGCTGGATCTCGAGCCCGGTCCGGGAATGGGCCAGCGGCTCATGGTGCTCCGGGTCTTCGACGGTCCGCACGAGATTGCCAATGTCGAAGTCGATCGCCGCAGTGAGCTGATTCTCCACTTCCCGCGCCTGGATTCTGCCGAGCACCACCTTCGCCTCGAGGTCATTGGAGGCGGAGAACCCGTCGAGCACGATCCGCGCTTGCTGAATTGCCGCGTCTTCTCCGTCGCCAGCGAGCGTGAGCGCTCCAGAAGCCACGAAGTCGCCGCACGCCGAGTGCCGCTTGGTTTCTGGAAACGATTGTTGCGATGGTGGAACCTGGGGCAGGCCCTTCTGAATCGTCTGGCCACCAGCGGCCCGCTGCTCACCGTGACCATTCCCGTGTCGGGTCCTGTCCGCCACGCCGCCGCCTTCTACGTCGGATGGGGCGGCGTCACCGGTATGCTGCGCAACGTGCTGGGCCGCGCACTCCAAACTCTGCATCTTCGGGATTCAAGACCCGCCCAGCGGCCGCTTCAAGTCCGTCCCGCTCCGCTATCGCCGCCACTCGTCTTTCTTCACACCAACGCGTGCGGCGACTTCACCATGGCGGCGCGGGAGCACTGGTTCGATCTTCGCGGCTATCCGGAATTCGACCTCTATTCCATGAACATCGACTCGGTGTTTTGCTACGCCGCGCACCACGGTGGCGCACGCGAGGAGACGCTGGCCGATCCGATGCGCATCTACCACATCGAACACGGAACCGGCTCCGGCTGGACACCCGAAGGACAAGCGGCCTTGTTCGAGCGCCTGGCGGCCAAGGGAGTGAGCTTCATCCCGTATCAGGAATTGGTGGGCTGGGCCGCACAGATGCGCCGGCTGAACTGCCCCATCATTTTCAACAGCGAGAATTGGGGCCTCGCTGAATTCGAGTTGCCGGAGCACCGTCCCAAGCTGGCATCGGGCGCCGGCTCGGCTCAACCACCGGTTCGCTGCGCCGCCGAATCGGTGTAGGCTTCCATAACCATCTCGGCAGGCCCGCTGAGCATCACCTCACCTTGCTCGAGCCACAGGGCCGTCTGGCAGAACTGCCGGACCATATCCGCGCCGTGCGAGACAAAGAGCAGCGTTTTACCGGCCCTTCGAAATTCTTGAATCTTCTCAAAGCATTTGATCTGGAATCGCTGATCGCCCACACCCAGAACTTCGTCGACGACCAGGATGTCGGCGTCCGCGTGAACCGCCACCGCAAAGCCGAGCCGCATCAACATGCCACTCGAGTAGGTGCGGACCGGGTCGTTCACGAATTCGTGAATTTCGGCGAAATCGACGATCGCCGGCAGTAGTTCATCGGTCCTCTGCCTGCTCAGGCCCATCAATGAAGCGTTCAGACGGGCATTCTCCAGCCCTGTCAAATCGGGGTGAAAGCCAGAACCCAATTGCAACAATGCCGCGACGCGCCCCTTGACGGTTACCCGGCCCTCGGTCGGCGGACACAGACCCGTCACCAGGCTCAACAGGGTACTCTTGCCAGCGCCGTTGCGCCCGACTACCGCCAGGCTTTGGCCGTGATCCAGCGAAAACGATACGTTCTTCAGCGCGTGAAACGTGCGTTTCGCCGGTGCTTTCAGCCGGTCGCGGAGATGGGCCCGCAGCAGCTTTGCTTCGCCGCTGTGCGCGAAGACTTTCGAAACACGGTCGAATTCGATCACCGCCATAAGGTCACAGATAATCGTAGAACTCGTCCCGCAGCCGGCGGAAGACCATCAGTCCGATCGCCAGCGTCATCAGTGAAACACCCGCCAGGTTGATCAGGAGCGAGGCCGCCGGCGCCGTTGATTCCATCAAGATACTCCGTAACGCGAACACGAGGGCCGCCACCGGGTTGAACCGGTAAAACACGTGAAACCGCTCGGGAATCGAGCCGAATGAGTAAAAGATCGGAACCGCCCAAAACAGCAGCGCGTTGACCGATTCGACCACATAGCGGGTATCCCGTACAAACACATTCACCGCGGATGAAATCAATCCCAGTCCGCACACAAACGTGATTTCCAGACCCCAAACCAACGGCAGCCACAGCCAATGCCGATTGATTCCGAAGCCGAATGCGACCACCAACGTCAGCAACAAAGCAATCTGGATCGCCAGGTGAATGCAGTTGCCGAATACGGTCGCGATGGGGACGGCCTCGCGCGGGATTGGCACCCGCCGGATGATCGCTCCGTTTTCGATCAACGAACTCGTGGCCGTACTCCACGCCAGAGTGAAGAAGTTAAACGGCACCAGCCCACACAGCACGAAAACCGGGTAATTCGGCTGGGATGTCGGAAAGATGCGAGTGAATATAAACGTCAAGGCCGACATCGTGACCAGGGGGTTCAGCAGAGACCAAAGCACCCCCAATGACATGTTCCGGTAACGGACCTTGAAATCTTTCTGGATCAGATTGCTGAGAAGAAAATTGTATTCGCCGGTCCACATCGGCATTCCACGGCCGCGGTTCGCAAACACGCCTGCCCGTCTCTTAACAGGTGATGGTATCACGCCCTGATATAGTGAAACCGAATGCCGAGTCTGCCGCTGGTCACCGTCGTTACGCCCTCCTTCAATATGGCGGGTTCTCTCCCGGCGACCATCGAAAGCGTCCTCAGCCAGAAGTATCCGCAGATCGAATTCCTCGTCGTTGACGGCGCGTCCCGCGACGGCACACTCGCCTTGTTGGAACGCTACAAGGGGCGCTTGTGCTATTCGAGCGAGCCGGACAACTGCCCCGCCGATGCCGTTCACAAAGGCCTGGCTCAGGCGAGAGGGGAGATCCTGGCCTGGCTCAACGCCGACGATACCTACGAACCGCGTGCGATTCTGCGCGCGGCCGAATACCTGCTTGACCATCCAGAAGTCGACGTTGTTTACGGAGACGGATGGTGGATCGATGAAAAGGGCGATCGGATCCGGCCGTATCCATCGCTTCCCTTTGATCCGCGGGTCCTGGAACGCGACTGTTTCATTTGCCAGCCGGCTGCCTTCTTCCGCGCCGCCGCATATCGGCGCTGTCCCATTGATCCGACGCTAAAGGCTTCCTTCGACTATGACCTCTGGATACGCATGGCGGCCGCGGGTCTCCGGTTCGCGCACGTGCCGGTACATCTTGCCAATAGTCGAATGCATCGTGGCTCTCAAACGTTATACGCCCGCGATCTGATTTTTCGCTCTTCCATGGCCCTGCTCCGTCGCCACTACGGCTACGTCCCTTTCTCCTGGGTCTTCGGCTACGCCGCCTTCCGCATCGACGGCCGCGATCAGTTCTTTGAGCCGCTCCGGCCCTCTCTCACCAAGTACCTGTTCAGTCTGCCGCTCGGGCTGTGGTACAACCGCTTCCAGCCGTTTCGATATCTTGGCGAGTGGCTCCAAGTCCCCTGCCAGGCCCTAGGTCGACGGTTTCGCAAAGCCGGCCCTGCCAAGTGCTAAGATCGGGATTGTTTCAATCATGACGGACAAACTGGCAGTCGTCACCGGCGCCGGCGGGTTCATCGGTGGCGCCCTCGTCGCAGACTTGCGGCATCGAGGTTTTCCAAGAATTCGTGCTATCGATATTAAGCCGTTCGGTGAATGGTACCAGGTATTCCCTGACGTTGAGAACCTTTCCCTCGATCTCAATCTCCTCGCGAATTGCCGCCGCGCCGCGGAAGGCGCCAGCCAGATCTACAACCTCGCCGCCAATATGGGCGGCATGGGCTTTATCGAGAACAACAAGGCTCTCTGCATGCTGTCGGTGTTGATCAACACGCACATGCTCCAGGCCGCGCGCGATTGCAACGTGCCGCGTTACTTCTACTCCTCCTCGGCCTGCGTTTATAACGGCGACAAACAAACCGATGTCAATAACCCCGGCTTGAAGGAAGAAGACGCCTATCCCGCCTTGGCCGAGGACGGCTACGGCTGGGAGAAACTGTTCAGCGAGCGGATGTGCCGGCACTTCCGCGAGGATTTCGGTCTCGAAACGCGGGTCGCCCGATTTCATAACGTCTACGGCCCCCACGGCACTTGGGATGGCGGCCGGGAAAAGGCCCCCGCCGCGATTTGCCGCAAAGTGATCGCGGCCAAACTTTCAGGCAGGCACGAAATCGAGATCTGGGGAACCGGACATCAGACGCGCAGCTTCATGTACATCGATGACTGCATCGATGGCATTCACAAGATCATGAATTCCCAGATTCTGGAGCCGATCAACCTGGGCTCCTCGGAAATGGTCAGCATCAACCAGCTCGTCGATCTGGTGGAAGAGATCGCGGGCATCAAGCTCAAACGCCGGTATGATCCCGGCGCGCCCAAGGGAGTGACCGGGCGCAACAGCGACAACACTCTAATCCAGAAGTATCTCAATTGGGAGCCTTCGATTCCTCTGCGCACCGGTCTGGAAAAGACGTACCGCTGGATTCACGACGAATTCGTGGCGCGGGAAAAACAATCCCGTTCGGCTGCTATCGTCTGATCGGCAGCGAACTGCCTACCTCGCCTGGCTCCACTTCAGCAGACTGGTGCACGGACGCGTGAGCGGATCGTCGAAGTGGTTCGGGCTCACGCGCAACGCATATCCCAGCCTTCCCGTTCGCTCAGGGGTAATTTCCTTGCTGAACACCGCTACCGCGCCTTGCTGCTCGACGGAGGGCAGCACCATGACTTCGGTATCTTCCAGGTTGCCGTCGATGTCGACCCGCCCCATCACCACTTCGACCCGGACGTCGGCCGGTGTCAGCCCGGCTAGATCGATCGCAGTGCGCACCGTAAGCGGCTTCCCGCTGACCACGGCGCCCGGAAGCCCGTTGCCGGAATCGACAAATCGCACGCGCTCCCAGACCTCACGCACCTTCGCGTTCCAGCGCGCCCATTCCCGCACCAGCTGATATTCGCTCTTGACGATTCGGATATTCTGCGCGTGCGCCGGCTCGTAGAGTTCCGTCATGTATTCGTGCACCATCCGCCGGCAATCGAATTGCGGGCTGATGTACATGAGAGACTGCTTGACACGCCGGATCCACTCGCGGGGCGTTTGCTCACGGCGCTCGTAGAACATGGGCACGACCTCGTTTTCGAGCAGATAATATATCGCGCTGGCGTGCAGACCGTCCTGGTCTTCGGAATACGGCTCGCGTTCCCCAATGGCCCAGCCGCCCGACTGTTCGTACGCTTCATCGAACCAGCCATCGAGAATGCTGAGGTTGAGCACGCCGTTCATCGCGGCCTTCATGCCGCTGGTGCCGCAAGCCTCCTCCCCGCGGCGCGGGTTGTTTAGCCACAGGTCGACGCCCTGCACCAGCTCGCGCGCCACTTTGATGTCATAGTCTTCCAGAAACACGACGTGTTTCCACAGGTCGGGGTCGCGCGAAAGCTGTACGATTTCCCGTATGAAGCTCTTACCAGGCTGGTCTTTCGGGTGCGCCTTGCCGGCGATGATCACCTGGACCGGCATCTCTTTATTGAGCAGGATGCGCTTCAGCCGCTCCACGTCGCGGAACAGCAGGGTCGCCCGCTTGTAAGTGGCAAAGCGCCGGGCAAACCCGATCGTGAAAGCATTAGGGTCCAGCACTTCGGCCGCGCGCCGCACCTCCGAAGCCGACGCTTGCCGCCGCAGGGCCGCAGCGTGCTGCCGCGCGCGCACAAAATTCACCAGGCGCCGTTTGCGCCGGCGGTGCCCTTCCAGCAGTTCCTCGTCGGGGATGTCCCCAACTTGTTCCCAGATGCCCGGATCATTGAACCGCTCCCGCCAGTCTGGTTGCAGATATTGGTCGTACAGAGATGCCAGGTCTCCATTAAGCCAACTCGGCAGGTGGACTCCGTTCGTGATCGACGTGACCGGTACTTCCCAGACCGGCAGTTGCGGCCACAGGTCGTGAAACATCTCCTGCGAGACCTCGCGGTGCAACCGGCTGACCGCATTGCGGTATGCCGAGGTGTTCAGCGCCAGCACCGCCATCGAGAAGCGCTCGTCCCGATCAAAGATGTTGCGCCGCCCCAGTGCCATCAGTTGCTGGAAGTCAATGCCGATCTCCGAGCAGAACTCCGAGAAATAGTGGTACATCAGGCCCGGGTCGAACAGATCGATTCCCGCCGGGACGGGCGTATGGGTTGTGAAGACGTTGCTCGCCCGCGCCGCCTCCAGCGCTTCGTCGAACTTCAGCCCGTTATCACGCATGTAGAGGCGGACCTGTTCGAGCGCCAGAAACGCCGAGTGCCCCTCGTTCATGTGAAAGACCGTCGGCTTGAGGCCCATGGCCTTCAACGCGCGCATCCCGCCGATGCCCAGCACGATCTCCTGGCGGATGCGTGTGTCTGTATCCCCGCCGTACAGCGAATCGGTGATGTCGCGGTCCTGCGGCAGTACGTTTTCCGGGATGTTGGTGTCCATCAGATAGAGCGTGATCCGCCCCACATCCAGCTTCCAGACCTGGATGTACACGTTGCCGGTAGGCAGCTTCACGGTGACTTTCAAGTCTTGCCCCGCTGCGTCTTTCACCGGGGAAATCGGCAGGGTGTAAAAGTCGTTTAGCGGATACCGCTCCTGCTGCCACCCGTCCGGATTCAAGAACTGCCGGAAATACCCTTGCTGGTACAGCAGACCGAGGCCGACCAGCGGATAGTCTTGGTCACTCGAAGATTTCAGATGATCGCCCGACAGGATTCCCAACCCGCCCGAGTATACCGGCAGACACTCCGTCAACCCATACTCGGCGGAAAAGTAGGCGATCAGCTTGCCGTCCGAAGGAGGCGACCCTTTGCGCACGCGGGCGTCATACGTATCGCACGCCATCCGGTATAACGCCAGATACCGCGGATCCGAAGCAGCCTTTTTGAGCGCCGCCTGGGACACCCGTCCCAGCATCAGAACCGGGTTATAACCGCAATCGCGCCACAGGTTCTGGTCCAACCGGCGAAACACGGCTCGTACGATAGGCTCCCAGCTCCACAGGACATTGTGCGCCAATTCCGATAAGCGAGATAGCGACGCGGGTAGGGCCGGCCGAACCAGAAATTCCCGAATCGGCTGGATGAAAAAGGGCATCCGGAAAAACTACCTCCACGTTAACAAACCGGTGTTAGCTCTTAGGGGTGGGTGCCCCATTGGCACCGTGGCAAGCATCCTCACTTCGGGGTGCACGATCCCGCCGTCCAATACGTCACAATTACAGTATAGGCAGAATGCGCATCCTGGTACCGATATTCCTTTTGGTGGGTAACGTCACTTTTGCCGGGGAATTTGTCCTGCTCGCCAGTGGGCGCCGTCTCCAAATCGATCGCCACGAAACGGTTGGCGCGAAAATCCGCCTTTACAACGCAGGCGGCACCATCGAGTTGGACTCGGCCCAGGTGCTCGGATTCGAAGCAGACGAGCCGGCGCCGGTTGTCCCCCCAATTCCGCAGCCGTCGGCCGCCGCCCCGACACCGCGCCAGCTTGCCGATGCCGCGGCCGACAAATACGGCCTCCCGCGCCAGTTGGTCCGCAGCGTCATGGCCGCTGAATCCGGCTATCAACCGTGGGCCGTCTCGCGAAAAGGCGCGATCGGACTAATGCAATTGATGCCGCAGACCGCGCAGAATCTCGGCGCCGACCCTCGGGATGCCGCTCAGAACGTGGATGCCGGCACCAGGTATCTGCGCCAGCTGCTGGAGAAATATCACGGCGCCCTGTATCATGCCCTGGCGGCATACAACGCCGGCGCCGCCGCCGTCGACAAATATAACGGTATTCCGCCTTTCCCGGAAACGCTCCGGTACGTGGGCCGCATCGCGGGCGACTGGAAAACCGTAGAGCGCGCGATTACACAGTCCGCTAAAGCGGAATCTGATCCAGTTTCGCCGCCAAAATAAAATCGCTCTCCGTCAGGCCATCGATTTTGTGGGTCCAGATCTCGACCCCCACCTTCCCCCAGGAAAGGTGAAGATCCGGGTGATGACCCTGCTGCTCCGCAATCGCTCCCGCCTTGTTCACGAACTCCAGGGCCTTCACAAAATCGGGAAACGGATACGTTTTCTTCAGGTGGTGTTCCTTCACCACCTCCCACCCGGACACCTGCCGGCTCAGGTTCTCGAGCTCCGGCCCCTTCAGCGGCGGCACCCCGCCCCGGCACGGCACGCATTGTTTCTGCGCCAGTTCCATCAGTCCCCTCCTCCAATTCCACACCCCATGTTACGATGGCGGCAAGATGAAGACGCGGATGCGGGGTGAGGAGCGTCACGCGGCCATCGTTCGGTCCGCCATTCATCTCTTCGCGGAAAAAGGATTCCGCGGAACCACCACCCGCGAGTTGGCTTCCTCTCTGGGCGTCACCGAACCGGTCCTCTACCAGCACTTCAGAACCAAGCGCGATTTGTATGGCGCGATTATCGAAGCCAAGGCCCGGCAGGCCTCCGAGCGCGTCCACAGCCTGCGGCCTTTTGCCGAAGCCGGCGATGATCGCGTGTTCTTCACCCGCCTCGCCGAGCAGATCCTGCGGCGCTACGACACCGATCCGGAAATCACCCGCCTGCTTCTGTTCAGCTCTCTGGAAGGTCACGAGCTGGCCGGCCATTTCTTTGAGCGGATGTTCTCCGATTTTTACGAGTTGGTGCTCGAGTATATCCGCCGCCGCATCCGCGACGGCGCCTTTCGCGGCGTGGATGCGGAGATTGCCGCGCGCGGCCTGATCGGCATGCTCGGGTACCACGGCCTGGTCGAGCTTCTGTTCCCCGGTTACTTCGCCAGACGCAGCCGCCGGCGCGTGGCCCAGGAGATGGTTTCGATTTTTCTCAAGGGCATCTCAGCGCCCGGATGATCCGAAACCGCCAATGCCACGCCGCGAATCGGCCAGCTCTCCCTCCACCCACTCCACTGCCTCGTAGCGCGCCACAATCATCTGCGCGATGCGATCTCCCGCGTGAATCGTGTACGGCTCGCGACCCAAGTTCAGCAGGATCACGCGGATTTCGCCGCGATACCCCGGATCGATCGTCCCCGGAGCGTTGGGCATTGTAATTGCGTGCCGCAGCGCAAGCCCGCTCCGCGGCCGCACCTGCGCTTCGAATCCCGGCGGTACCTCGATCGTCAGGCCGGTGGACACCAGTCGCGCCACTCCCGGCTCCAGAGTCGCGTCCTCGACCGCGTGCAAGTCCATCCCGGCGTCCTCGTGCGGGCCGTGCGCGTAATCCGGCAAAATCGCCGACGGGTGAACACGTTGGATTCGGATCTGCACCCCGCTATGATAACGTCTTGAGTTCCAAACATGTCATCACGGTGGCGCCCATGCCGCCCGAGAAGAGCGCCTACGCGCTCGCCCGCTACAGCCGCTCACCCGATTCCATCCGCGACTCCATCGAGTGGGTACGCACGCACGACTCACAGAAATTCCTCGAGAGTTTCTACTTTCAGTACGGCCACGCCTCCATCGCCGATCTCGGCCACACCGTGTTGTGCTTCGAGGGCATCTCCGAGTTGGCCGCCACCGAGATTGAAGAGGAGCCCCTGTGGGATGGGCAGGCCAAGAGCTCGCGCTACCAGGATTTCTCGCGCTCCGGCTTCGTCACCCCGCCCGAATTCGGCGACGCGGACGCCGCAGCCTACCGTCTTGCCGGCGAGTCTTTGCTCGACGCTTACGGCCGCGTGAATGAGCTCGCCGTTGCCTGTCTCAGCGATCGCCTGCCCCGCCCCGACGACATGAAGCCGGACTCCTACAAACGCAACATCGCCGCACGCGCGTTCGATGTCGCCCGATACCTTCTCTTCTGGGGCGTCCCCACGAATGTGGGCCAGGTGAGCAGCATCCGCACGCTGGAAAAACAGATCCGCCGCCTGAGAGCCTCCGAATACCAGGAACTCCGC
>CAYTJD010000118.1:0-40918 GCA_964438005.1 uncultured Solibacteraceae bacterium
GGCCTCGTAGATTAGGCTCAAACCATCGGGCGGCCGACAACGCACGGCGAAAAGTCCGCGGGATTTGAAGATCCCGTAGCCCGGCCGCCCCGCAACGCAAGTCTACTCCTTTGTCATTCCTCGCTAGGCCGTAGTGTCTTCGTCGAAGTTCGCCACTCTAATCTTCCGGCATACTACTGAGTCGTAAAGTAATACGCCTCGTAGCCGAAGTTGGTTTGGTTGCCCGATACGTCGTATAGCCAGGCGTAGTAGGACAACCACAAATGATACGTGGTTCCCGCGGCCAGTCCCGACGTGGTGACAGTCACCGTCTTCTGATCAGCCGAGAGCGCATAGTTCAGCGTGATGCCAGTGAGGACATTGTTGCTGACATCACGAAGCAAGAGGCCATTATGCAACAGGGCCGCATAGTCCACTGCGTGATCGAAGACGAAGGTGAAGGTCGGGTTATCCAGAACGTTGGCTAACGTGCCGCTGTTGGGCAGCGCATTGGTCCCGCTTCCCGTGGTCACCGTGGCCGTGGGCTGGAGTAGGCCTTGCGTCTGGAAGTTGTTTCCAGTCGTAAAGCTGAACGTATAGGTGCCGGACATGGTGTTGCCGGCAACGTCCTGCACCCCGCTCACACTTACCGTGTAGGTGGTGTTGGGGTTCAGAAGTTGTTGCGGAATCACGCGCACAACGGTGTCATCGGTGTACTGGCTGTTTTCGAGGACCGCCGTAACCGGGAGGCTTCCGCCTGAACTGAGGGTGATCGAACCCAGGCTGGTGGAGCGCACCGCCTGGTTAAAGATCACCTCGATACGGGCGTTCGTCGGGATTCCGGTGTTGTTGTTGAGCGGATTGCTGCTGACGACAGTGGGCGCCGTTGTGTCCGCCGCCGATGCCGTTGTGAATGACTGGGTAGTGCACCCTGCCGCGTTTCCACTCAAATCGGTGGCGGAGCACCACTCATAGAAAAACGTGCCGCCCCCGTTCATGTTGGCGTTGGGCGTGATCGTCACGGTACGGCCATCCGAGGAGACGTTCAAGTGGGTTGGGATGGTCCCCACGGAGTAGTCATAGATCAAAAACCCGTTGGAGGTCACGGTGGAAGGATCCAATGGCTTGTTGAACACCAAAGTGATCGTAGCGTTGACCGGGACGCCGGTCCGGTTCGAATTGTCGATGCTGGCCGCGATGACAACCGCGCTGCTGAAGTCCGCGCCTGCCATGGTGGTGAAGGTGGTGGACTGCGAGGTAGTGGGATTGCCGGACAGATCGAAGATTCCGTTAGTCAACGCCACAGTAATGGTCGCGCTATCCGGCAGGGGCGACTGAGGCGTCAGAATCGCCACCGTCTGGGTGCCGCTGTTCACGGTAGAGAAAGTAACCGTGTAGGGCAGTGAAGTAGCACCGTTCAAGAGGCTGACAGTTGTCGGATTGATGGTCAGAGTGTCCACGATCTTGCTGAACACGAGCCGAATCGGCGCGTTGTCGCCGATTCCCGTGGATCCGTTGGGCGGGGTTACCGAGGACACAGCCGGCGGCGTGTTGTCGGTAACAGACCCATTTTGAACATAGAAGTAATAGTTGTCGCCGGCGAAGGCGTTTCCAGTCGTATCCTGAATTCCCGTCGTGAGGGAGACGTAGTAAAAACTGTTCACACTCAGAGGCGCGTTAATCGGGATATGGAGAAGCGTGCCGCTATTGAGGAGTACCGGCGTGCCGCTCACGGGCGAGCCTGTGTTATTCAGCTTCACAAAGGCTGTTGACCCGGTCACCGTCGCCGCGTTCAGCGGCTTCGAGAACTGCACGTCCACCGCCGGGTTCAACAGGTTGATTGACGTGAACCGGGAAGGACTAAATGCCGTCTCCACCGGCGGAGTTGAAGCGCTCGGGCTGGCGAGCGTGTGGAACGAGTACGAGTACCCATTGACCACGTTGCCGCTGGTGTCGGCTGCCGGAGAGTACAGGTAGACCTCGATGAGGGCGCCGGGTTGGTAGTTGGAACTCGGCGTCCAAATGATACCCTGCTGGTCCGCAGTCAGTGAGACAGTGCCAGGGATGAGCGCTCCATTCTGAGCGACATACATTCCCGACTGGACGGTCGAGAGATTCATGGGCGCCGTCATGAACATCGTGATGGGGGTGTTGAGCGCTGCGCCGCTTCCCGTAGGCCGCACTTGAATCACCGACGGAACGGCGGTGATTGGCTGAGCCTCGGTGTTAAAGGTCGAGCTATAGGGGCTCGCCATATTGTTGCCGTTGTAATCCTTCACGTTGGTCGACACGGCTACCACGATGGCTGCACTGTAGGGCAGCGTCGTATTCAGGTACACGATACTGCGATCAGCAGAGTAACTCACGCTGGCGTTGAGATTCGTCGGCCCGTTATACAAGGCAAAGTTGTAGGAGTTGATCGTCGTATAGTCGAGAGACTTGTTAAAGGTGATCGCGACCGGGGCGTACGGCCCGACATTGCCGGCGCCGGAGGCCGGGGTTATGGAAGTAACCTGCGGTGGCGTGGTATCGGCGGTGTTCGCGGTCTGGAAATTCGCATCATACAGGTAGTTGAACCCGTTGCCGGCCAGGTCGGAAATACCGGCGAAGTAACCCACGTAAACGTCGATCCTGGTGTTCGCCGGCAACGCCACCGAAGGCGTGAAGACCAGCGTATTCGGCTGGGCACCGGGCGCGACGGCTCCGGCTATCTGGTAGCTGCAATTCTGATTCTCGCAAACCACGAAATCCTGGCCCGTGAGAGAGTTCGGATTGAACGGCTTGCTGAAGGTGACTGTAATGGTTTGGGTCAGAGGCGCCCCGAGCGTTCCCGGAGACGGATTGGTCATGCTGATCGTGCCATTGGCACTGTCGGTCGAGGTCCCGGTATTGAACGTGCTGCTAAAGGCGCTCACGCCGTTACCATCCTGATCGGTGAATCCCGCAGCCGGCACGCTAATGGTATACGGGGTATTGGCGGCGAGGTTCGTTCCGGTATGAGATAGCGTGATCGTCAGGCCGTCGGCCGATAGTTGTACGGTCATGCCGGCGACTGGCGGTGTCAGAGTCACGCTGGAGTTGTTGATGGTCACCACAGACGCGGGCTTGCTTAGTTTCAATGAAATGGTGGCGTTCAGTGGTACGCCGCCTTGCGCATTCGGCGGAGTAACGGACGTGACGGTCTCGGGCGTGAGGTCTGCCCCGGCATTCGTATAGAAGTATTCGGTGCCGACACTGTTGGAGTTACCCGCGAGGTCGGTAAAGCTCAGATACCAGGCGTACCGGCTGCTCGGGTCGAGAGTTCCCGGATAAGTAAACTGCACGCTCTTGAAATCGGCAGCCCAAGCCAGGGCGGATCCATTTACGCCATGGCCCGTGAGCACATTATAGAAGTTATAGCTGGCGCTCAAGATCGGATTGATTGGCTTGTTGAACGTCAACCCGATCACCGGATTCGTGCCGGCCGTCGAATTGTAAATCGGCGTGAGGCCGGTCACCTGCGGAAGGGTGAGGTCGAATGAGGGGCCGGTCGTGAACGATCGCGTTACGGATCCGGACATGGTATTACCGCCGGAATCCTGCACGCCGGAGACCGTGAAGACGTAAGACGTGTTCGGCGACAGGATGGACGAAGGCACCAGGGTCAAGATCGTTCCACCCGAAGAGAGCACCGGAGTTGCGGAAACCGGATTGCCGCTTTGCGTCAAAGTGACTCCGGCCAGGGCCGCCGGATTGATTGAGCGGTCGAACTGCACCATCGCCTTGAAGTTAACGGGGACGTTGGTGCTTCCATTCACCGGAACCGCCTTCGTGACTTGCGGCCCACCCACGGGAGCCGTGAGATCGGTGGTGAAGCTGATGTTAGCGAAATAACAACCTGCGAGGTTCCCGTTCAAGTCGGCGATATTACAACCCAGAATCTGCAGGCCGTGGTTCACCGAGAGCAAAGAAGTCGGCGTAATGAGGAACCCGTTTGAACCGATCGGGGTCACGCTCGCCGGAACGGTAATGTACCCGGCGGTAGCATCACGGAGCAAAATGCTATTTCCGTAAACAACCGACCGCATGTCGATCGGTTTGTTGAAGATGAACGAGAAACTGGAAGTCACAGGGACGCTCGATTGGCCGTTCGTGACATTGGTTTGCGTCAGGATCGGACCGGCGTAGTCCGGCGCGGCTCCAGTAGCAAACGACAGCGTGTAGGGCGTTGGGTTGAGCGCATTGCCGTCACCGTCGCTGACGTTGTTCAGCGTGAGAGTCACTGTGGCGCTGGGAGGCAGCGGCGCTTGCGGCGTCACTGTCATCGTAAAGCTCGAGCCATTGTATGAGATCGTCAGCGGGATGTTGCCGCCGGGGCCGGATAGAGTTACGTTCGAGGGGTCCAGCGTATTGGAATCGATGTTCTCGCTAAAAGTGATGCTAACCACCGCGTTTGTGCCGATTGCCGTGGCGCCGTTCGTCGGGGCCGTCGCGACCACTGAGGGCGCCGCGAGGTTGGAAGTGGCGCCCACGAAGAAGTAATAGTTGGTGGTCCCGGCGTAGCTGAGCCCGCCAAGGTCTTTCAGGTTAGCGGTTACGTTCACATAGTAGTATGCGTTGGCAGGGAGCGGGCTGGTTGGCGTGAAACGAATGAGCTGGTTGTTGTTGCGTAAACTGATGGAGCCTGCGATGGCATGGCTCGCACTATCCGTAACATAGAAATTCGCTCCAGTCGCCGTGGCCGGGTCAACTGGCTTGTTCATCAACAACTCGACTATTGTATTGCGGTCATACGAGCTGCAGAACGTGCACGGATAATAGGACACAGGCTTCGGCGCGGTTGTGCTGAGATCCGGCTGAATCCGGAACGAGCTCTGGAAGTTGTACAGCGGATTGCCGGCAGTGTCGGTCGCGGCGCTGGTGAAGAATACCTGGATGTACCCGCCCAGAGCGAACGATCCGCCGTTGGGCGCAAACACGACATCCTGGTTGTCGGCCGAAACGGTGATCGTGCCGGCCAGCAGCACTCCATTTTGAGAGACCTTCAGGGACGACGAATTAATCGTCGCCGGGTTCATCGGTTCCGACATGAAGAACGTGATCGGAGTGGTCGCGGAAACCCCGGTCGCCCCGCTGGCGGGCCGCATAGAAGTCACCTGCGGCTGCGTCGTTGAGGGCGCTGGTCCGGTGGCAAAGGTGCCGCTGAACTGGCTGGCGAGGTGGTTCCCGGCCAGGTCGGTAATATTCGGGCTAACTACAACCGTAAAGGTAGTGCTAAACGGCAGGTAGCCGGTGCTGAATACGATGGTTGTGTAATCGGAAGACGGGCTGTAGCTTGCCGTGTAGAGGGTGGATCCGGTATAGATGGCCACGTTGTTGCCAAGCGTGCCCGGATTGATGGACTTCGAGAAGGTCACGATCACCGGGTTGCTGGGACCGATACCAGTCGCGCCGTTCAACGGGCTTACCGAGATGACCGTAGGCGCGGTGGTGTCGGCGCCGGCGCCCGTCGTGAAGCACTGGGCGACGGGATTGAAGTAGTTGCCAGCCAAGTCGAACATGCTGGCGTTGTAACTGGCATACACACAGATCTGGTGGTTGGGCTGATACTGGCTAGTCGGAACGAAGGTCAGAGTCTTGAGGTCGGCGGAAATGTTGATGGATCCCGATTCGTTAACCGCGCTCGTGCTGTCATACACCCGGAAGCTGGTGGAATTTACAGTAAGCGGATCCACCGCCTTGTTCAACTGCAGGACCACATTGGTGTTCACGGGAACGTTGCTGCTGCCGCTGGTCGGAGTGGCGGTTATGGTTCCATGGCTGGTATCGGGAGTGGCGCTGGCGGCCGTGGTAAAGCTGCTACCCGCGAATGATGTCATCGGGTTGCCGTCGAGGTCGCTAAATCCGGTGACATTGATGGTGTAACCGGTGGAGGCAGCCAGGTTCGCGGAGGGCGTGAAGGTGACGGTCGAGTAGTCGCTGGAGGCAAAAGCAACTGTGCCCGAAACTGCCGGTGTCAGGGAGACGTTAGTCTGCGCCAGCGATGTCGGATCGAGGAGCTTGCTGAAATGAAGATAGATCAGCGGGTTGACCGGCACACTGGTGGCTCCCGAGGCCGGCGATACGCCAGAGACGACTGGGGGTGTGCTGTCCACCGCCGTGCCCGTTGTGAAGACGGGACCGTATGATGCGAAGGCGTTCTGACCGGTCCAATCGTAAAGAGTTCCCATAAAGAACCGGTAAGGGGTGGAAACGGCCAGCGGTGCTGCCAGAGTGAGGTTAAATGTCTTGAGGTCCGCCGAGGCCGTGACGGTAGATCCGAGCACTACAGCGTTGTTCTGATAGTCGTACACATAGAACGTGGACGGAGTGACCGTGAGCGGGTTCATCGGCTTGTTAAAGACCGCCCGGATCTGAGGATTCGTGCCGGTCGTGCTGTTGTTTACCGGCGTATAGGTGACCCAGGTGGGGCCCGTGGTATCAGCCGCGGTTCCCGTGGTAAAGCTCAGGGTTCCGGGATTCATCAGGGCGTTACCCACCGCGTCGGTGATGGCGGCGGTATAAGTGACAGTGTAGCTTGCTGAAGGCGTCAGGCTGGAGGCAGGCGTGAAGAGAGCTTGCGTGTAATCGGAGCTGTAGCCCCAGTTGCCCGGCACGGCATTGGCGCCCTGATGGATCGTGAGGCCGGTTGAAACCGTGGCCGGGTTGATTGGCTTACTAAAGCCCAAAACCACTTTGGAATTGATGGGCAGGCCGGTCACACCGTTCGCGAAATTGGCCGATAGGAAGGTGGGGCCGGTGTTGTCGGCCGCAAATCCCGCGGTGAAGCCGTAGCACTGGTTGTAGCTCAGATGGTTGCCGGACTGATCGGAGACGATCGGCGTTCCGCCTGACGTGCTGGACGTATTCACCGTCAAATAGAAGACGCGGCCTACGCCTAGCAGACCGTTGGGAATGATCGTCAGAACGCGTCCCGACGCGTCTAACGACATGGTGGTGGCCAGGCTCTGGCTGCTGCTGGTGGAGCATCCGGCCACGGTGGAATCGGCCAGGACCGTGTTGTCGGCCGTGATGGTTGCCGCGTTCATCGGCTCGCTGAAGATCACGGTCACCTGGGTATTAGTCGGAACGTTAGTCGCGCTCGACCCTGGAGAGGTAAAGAGGATCGTGGGCGGCGTCGTGGTATTCGCCTGGACGGTGAATCCGTTGTTTACGGTAAGCACCTGAGCGCCGGTCGTGACCGTAACGTTGCGGGCGCCGAGCGTGGCCGCCGGATCGATGGTTAGGGTGGCCGTAGCGGTAGTTGCGCTGGTGACGTTGAGCTTGCCGTCGATACCCAACCCAAAGCCGTTTACCGATATGCCGGCGCCGAAGTTCGCGGTGGTCGTGCCGTTCACCCAATTGGTGAACTGACCCGTGATGGTCACGCTCACAGTGGAATTGGGCACGCCGATATTGGGGTTAATCTGGGTCACGTTGGGCGAGCCGGGCTGCACGACAAACGCGTTCGCCAGCGACAACTGCTGCGCCCCGGTTGTCACATAGACCGTGCGGGCTGTGGCCGCAGCACCCTGAGTGACCGTAAACGGCACCTGGATGGTCTGCTGATATCCGTTGGCCAAGTTCGTCACGGTGGCGCCGGTGCCTACGGTGACATCGGCCCCGCCGGAAACAGCAACCACCGAGGTCGCATTCCAGGACGTATAAGTGCCCGTCAGGGTAACGGTCTGGGTAGAGCCTTGCGCGCCCGTGCCGGGACTCACCGAGATCAGCGCCGGGACGCCGGCATTAATGGTGAATGCGTTGCTGAGGGTAATGATGCCGTCGGTAGTGTCCTGCACCGTTACCGATCCTGTTCCCGTGGCGGCCGCCGGATCGACCTTGATGCCAACCGTCAGTGACGTGTTGCTGTTGGCCACCGGGCGGCTCACAACCGTGACGCCCGCCGGGAACGAAACCGCCAGGCCGCCGCTGGTAAAGTGCGTGAACAGACCGTTGATGTTGACGCTGACCGGAGTGGTCTGGCCATCGTTCTGTTGCGCCGAATTCGGGCTAACCTGCGAAAGCAAGGCCAGTCCGGCAAGTATGTTGAACGCGTTCGCTTTGGTGGCGACTTCGCCGCCCGTTGTGACCGTAACGCCGCAGCCGCCAACCGGCGCGAACTGGGAGACGTTGACGGTAGCCGTAATCTGGATATCGCTGTTTACCGTTTGTCCGACCACCGTCACCCCGGAGCAAAAAACGATCGCCGGCGTCAATCCGGACGCCGCAAAGTGGGTTCCGCTACCAGTGATCACGATGACGTCGCCGGTATCGTTTTGATGGACGGTCGCGGGAGTCGTGGGCACGGCCGACGTAATGGTGGCGCTGCCTGCGCTGATCGCGAAGAGATATTGGGTGGTCGCGGAAGAGTTCTGCCACACCGCCACTTCCTGCGCCCCGCTCCCTATGTTGGTAATGAGGCGAATGTGGTTCGTGCCGTTAGTCGGCGCCGTCGGCTGAATCGTAATGTTCACCGTCGCGTGCGTCGAGTCGCCCTGCGGGCAGGATACGGTTGGCGCGATGATCGTCGAGTTGATCGTGATGCCAGGGCCGAAGTCAGCCGTGGTGTTGGCATTGACGAAATGCGTGAACGCGCCGGCGATGCAGACGTCCATCGTCTGGCCCTGCGAGCCGGAATTCGGAAAGACATCTAACAACACCGGTGTCGCCGCGAAGATGATAAAGGCCGAGGCGTCGGACGCCGTTTCACCCGCGGTGATCATGGTGATGTTGTTCGCTTCGGGCGTAGCGTTCGCCGCCACTGTGATATTTGCCGTCGCACTGGTCGGGCTGTTAATGGTCAGGGTATTGAGCGAAATGCCGGGGCCGAAACTGCCCACGGTGGTCCCCTGCACCCAATTGGTGTTGGTGCCGGTGATCTGGATGTTGCCTGTCGCTCCCTGTCCCAAGTTGTTCGGCTGGAGCTGCGAGATGGCGGCGGGTCCCGGGGTGATGCAGAACGCGCTATAGAGCGTCAGCACCGGTGGAATCTGGCCCGTGGTGGTAACCACGATCGGACCACAGCCCGGATAGGCGGTCGGCAGGACCGAACCCGTGACCGTGATGCTCTGACCGCTTGTGACGTTAACGGAAATTCCGGTTACCCCGCCATTCGGGAACGCAACCGTAGTGTTGGCATTGGTCCAGTTGGTGTACTGTCCGAGAATTCCGAGGCTAAACGCGGCCTGCTGCTCGTTGGAACCGTTCGTGGTCGATAGCAGGATGGGCGTTCCGGGTTGCACGACAAAGGCGTTATTGAGAGTGGCAATCTGTCCGCCGGTGATCGCGGTCAGGCTTCGATTACCGGGCGAAGCGTAGAGATCCAGGCTCAGAGTCAGGGTGGCGTGCGTGTTATCGATCACGTTGGTGTTGGTAATGGAAACACCGCCGCCGAAGTTGAATGCGGTCGAATTGGTCCATAGCGTGTCAAAGCCGACGACATCGACAACCACGCCGGTAGACCCCTGGATCGCGGTATTCGGCGTCACCGAGGTGATCACAGCGATGCTGGGGGTGATGCCGAAGGAGCCGCCACCTCCCAGGTTAGCGACCTGAGTCCCGGTGGTTGCGACTACCGGGCAATAGCCGGTATTGGCCAGCGGATCAATGGTGACCTGGAGGCGCGCGGCCGTCGGTCCAAAGATCTGGACGTTCGAGACGCCGGTTACGCCGCTACAGAATGCGAACTGGGTAGTCGTGTCCCAGGTTGTGTACTGCCCGACGAGATCGAGCAATCGCGTCTCTCCCTGGCTGGCTGTGTTTGTCGAGACCAGGGTAATCGCAGGCGTGCCGACAGTCACGTAGAACGTGGTCGAAAGCTGCTGGTTGCCGGTAGTGACGATGACGGTGCGCGGGCCGACCGTGGCAGCCGGATCGAGCGTAATGTTCGCAACCGCCGAGTTGATGCCGGTGACCTGGAAGTTGTTCAGAGTAACGCCGGCTCCGAATGTCGCCGTCGTCTGTCCCGGCAGCCAGTTGGTGTAGGCGCCGACGAGATTGACAGCCAGGGTTTGACCTACCAGCGCCAGGTTCGGGTATTCGTAGGAAATGTATGGGGTGGGAGGCGCGGCCGGGTCATACACGTTGAACTGGCCGAGTTGTATGGAGAAGTTGGGCGCGGTTCCCGTCCGAACCGTCACGGTGTGCACGCCGAGCGTGGCTCCTACTCCGATATTGATTACAGCTGTGATGCTGGTATTGCTGTTGATGGTGCTGGAATTGGTCACGGTGATGGCAGGGTCGCCGAAATCGACCACCGTAGTGCTATCCCATTTCGTGAACTGCCCGCTAATGATGATGTTGTCGCCGTTGTCGCCACGCGTGCCGTAGCTGGGACTCACCGATACGATCGAGGGGACCCCGCCCGTGATCAGGAAGCCGGAAAGCAGGGAGACGTTCTCCCCGACGGTCGACATTTGAATCGAGCGCGTACCCAATCCGGCATTGCCCGAGACGTTCAGAACACTCAGGTCCGCGATCGCCTGAGTCGGGCTGTTGATGATCACGCCGTTGACCTTGATGTCGTATCCGCCGCCGCTGATTGAGAACTGTGTCAATTCCTGCGACCAGTGCGTGAAGTTGCCGTTGATCGTCATCAGGATGTGTTGACCCTGATTGGCGCTCGAGGGGCTGATGGACGTGATGATGGCGGCGCCCGCAGCCACATTGAAGAAATTTCCCGACACGATCTCGTTGCCGGTCGTTACCGTGGTGGTGCGCCCTCCAATGTAAGCAGAGGAATCGATGACCAAATTGGCCGTGGCGCTGGTGGGGCTGGTAATTACGAGGTTCTGGACGGTGATGCCCTGTCCGAACGTGACCGTCGTGGTCCCTTGCGCCCAATGTGTGAACTGACCAAGAATCTGCACATTGCTGACAGTCTGACCCTGCTGGCCGACGACCGGCGACACTTCGTTCAGCGTGGCGTTTCCAGGTGTGACCTGGAACGCATTGCTGTAGCTGACCGATTCGCCTCCGGTGTACATGCAAAGAGTCTGATAGCCCGTGGGCGCCGTCGCGCTGACGGCAATCGCGAGGGTGGCATGTGCCGAATCGCTTGCGGTGACGTTGGTAACATTGATGCCGGCCGTGTTCCCCGGGCATCCGCCGGTCGTGAAGTACGCGGTGGTGAGACCAGTCAGAAAACTCGTGTTTTGCCCGGTAACACTGATGGCTGCCGTGCTGTTCTGCGCGCCTCCCGTCGGCGTCACTTTGGTGATGATGGCGGCCCCAGCCCCGATACCAAGGACGTTGTTCAAAACGAATTGCTCGGTACTCTGCGGGCTCAATGGCGGTGGACCGATCGGGAGGCCGGTCGTCGTAATGGCCAGCGTATAAGGTCCGACATAGGCCGTGCCCAAGACTTGAACCGTAAGGTTCATCTGAGTCGGACTAATGACATTGATTGCGGCAATGTTGACGCCGTTGTTATTGCCGAAGGTGGCCGTGGTATTGTTCACGGGATTGGAGGCTGTCGAGGTCCAGTGGGTGTTGATGCCGTTCACCTGGATGATGAACGTCGTGCCCTGCACTCCGGATGTCGGCGTGATATTCACTCCCGTTGGTTGGACCGGCAGGACATTGATCGCATCGGAAGCCGAAGCTGCTACCTCGGCGTTAGTGATCGCCGTAAAGCCGCGGAAGCCCATGGTGGCGGTGTACGAGACTGCCACCTGGCAGGTCAGGTGAGTCGAATCGATCACGTTGAGAGCACTCACCGTGATGTCTGAACCCAAGTTCAAAACAGTCTCACCCTGGAGGAAGTGCGTGCCATTGCCCACTACCGAGAATGTGGTAATGTCGCCTTGGTAGAAAGTCAGGTTGTGGCCGGGAGTCACCTGCGTGCGTCCGGTTACGCTCGCCGAGTAGATGGAAGCGGTGCCCTGCGTGACCGAGAATAGAGGCCCGGAGACGACTTCCTCGGCGCCGGCAGCCAATTGAGTCACCATCGTGACGGAACTGGCGCCAACCGGTGCGTTGACGGGGTCGATGGAGATAAGAGCAGTCGCCGACGCGGTGCTGTTGATGGTCAGCGTATTGACCGTAATTCCGGCACCGAAGATTGCCAGGGTATTGCCCTGCACCCAGTTCGTAAGGTTGCCCGTTATCTCAACGCTCAGCGATTGGCCTTGAATGCCGCTGTTCGGCGCAACGCTGACCAGGGTCGCTGTCGCGGGCGGATCGATGGCGAAGCCGATGGTGAGCTGCTCATTGATGAAATTCCCGGGGTCGACCGTATTCACAAAGACCGGGCGCCAGCCGAGCACGGCGTTGGCGGTAATGTTGATGGTGGCGCTGACACTGGTGGCGCTGTTCACCACGACGCTTCCGGGAACCACGGTGATGTTCGGGCCGAATCCAACCGTCGTGACGCCAGGCTCAAAATGCGTAAACTGGCCGGTGATGGTGACAACCAGGCCGTTTACCGGCTCGGGTGAGTGGAACGGCGTGATATTAGTCAGCACGGCGGGCGTGCTGGTCACGCAAAAGCCGGTCTGCACGATTTCCGAACCCGATGCCAGCGGTGTCTCCAGCGTGACGATGCGGTTGCCGCCGAATTGGTTGGTGCAGGGAGTTGTGGGAGAAGCAGGCGCGGTCTGCGTGATCACTAACTGCGCGGTTGCGTTCCACTGACTCTGAACGGTGAAGTTTTGAATTGTCACACCGTTCCCGTCAATGGCCGCGATGGTCTGATTGGCCGCGAAATGAGTAAAATTACCGTTGAAATTGACGTTGATGGTGTTGGTTGTGGCAGGGGCAACCGGAATCATTCCGGAGGATGGCGTCATACTGAGGCTGGGCGTGTACGGCAGCACTGTAAAGGCGTTGCTCAGCGAGACGATTTCGCCGCCGGTACTCATGGTGAGGCTCGTGGCCCCGACACCGGCATTTGCTGAAATAGTGACGTCCACTTCGGCTGCGGTGGCAGTCTGAACGACTACCCGGTTCACCGTGATGGCCCCGCCCAGTGAGGCGGAGGTGAGTCCTTGGGCCCAGTTGGTATTGGCGCCGTTTACTTGCAGTGACACACTCGATCCCTGCAACCCCGACGCAGGAGTCGCCGTGCCCAGCAGGTAGACACTGGTCAGCGCGGCATTGGACGGGGTGATGGTGAAGGAGAAATTGTAGTTGGTGCCATTGCTGCTTAAGGTGCCGGTGCGGCCGCCGGTGAATGCCGTGTTGTCGATACTGATGTTCGCGGCCGCCGCCGTCGCGCTACTGGCGGTCACCGAATTTACGGTCACGTTCGGTCCAAAATTGGCGGTGAGGGGTCCGGTCGTGAAACCGGTGAAGACGCCCGTGAAATTCACAATCACGGTCTGGCCCTGAGCGCCCGAATTTGGGGAAACATTGGAGAGGTAAGGAGTCGCGGCCGTGACGACAACGGCATTCGGCAGGCTGACGATTTCGCCATGCGTCGTGGCGGTCACCGGATAAGAGCCGACGGGCACGCCGGGGCCGACCGAAATATTAACGGACAGGGAGGTGCTCGACGACACCGAGATGTTACCGACAGTGATGCCGCCGCCCACGCTGACCGTAGTGCCCGCCTGAATCCAATGGGTCCCGAGGCCGGTCAAAGTCAGTGTGGCATTGCCGCCCTGTGGAATGTTGCCCGGAGGCGGGACGGAAACGGATTGCAAGCTGGATCCGTTGCTGGTTATCGCGAATGTCCCGGTCGCGAACTGCGCCCCGGTCGTGAGGGTTACGGTGCGGTTGCCCAAGTAGGCAATCGGATCGATGCTAATCGGAAAGCTCGCGGTGGTGGGACTTGCGACAGTGACTGCGCCGGCAACGATTCCGTCGCCCATACTCGCGGTCGTAATCCCCTGGAGAAAGCCAGTCCCGCTGGGGCCGACGACCGAGATGGTAGTCGACTGGCCGGCAGCAAGCGACGCCGGAGTTACCGAAGTTAAAGTAATCGGGCCGGAAGAGGCTACCAGGAATCCGCCGGCCAAGACCGCAGTCTCGGTGCCCGTCTTGGCAGTAATGGTATAAGGGCCCGTCGGAACATTACTCGGGATATTGAAGACGGCGCTGATGTGGGTGGCATCCGTGAAGGTAGTGGCCCCGGTCTGCGCGATGGTAGTAGTGACTACCGGAGGCCCGGTTTGGGTCTGGCTGAGGGTAATGGTGCTATTGGAGGTGAAGTGCGTATAGCTGCCGACGATGGCAAGGGTGACCGCAGTGCCCAGTGGCCCGGCGCCGGGGCTTCCACTCAAAACAGTGGGCGGAGGCTGAACTGTCAGCGCGGCGGTATTGGTGCTCGAAAAACTCGATCCGCCAGTCACAGAACCCGCGAGCGATAGCTGGCAAGTGATCGGCTGCGCCACCGTAAGCGAGGACGGGATCAAGAACACGACGGTGCGATTTGAGCCGGCGCCCGACACCACTCCAGCGGTAACCGTCACGGGAGATCCGTTGCCCGAAGGCGGAGTGATCGTGACGCTGACGTTAGCCGGGCTGATGGTTCCCGCCGGGAAGCCGGTGCCACTCAGCGATATCGGCTTGCCGGGTTGGGCTGCCGACGGGTTCACCGTGGTGAGGCTGACTTGCGCGTAGGCGATACTGGCGCAAGCCAATGCCAATGATGAGATGAGATATCGAGAGACTGGCCGGAGAACCTTCACTTTACACCTCGATTTACACGCACACACGAATCCCGTCTTACACGCAAGTAATTTTGCGCCTTAGTTGCTTACTGTCGATGACGTCCTGCAGCCCAGAAATTTCCGAATTCAAGGGCCCCGAGCAATTTCTTACTTAGCGGCACACTATCAGCGAGCCCCCAAACCTGGAGGGTACTGACTGGATTTAAGTTCGTAACAGCGTAACAGAGGTTACATGACGTGTTCAATAGATACCTGGATGAATAAGGGCCACCATCCCGCTAGTAGTTCTGGGCCTACTGGCGTCTGCCGTGTGAGGCCGACAGCAGGCGGCGGTACTTCAGAGCAACCAGAGTCAAGGCTCCGCTACCGAAGAAGCCGAGACTGGCAGGCTCAGGAAGCGTTGGTGGAGGCGGCGGAGGTGGTGGAGGCGGCGCTGCTTGATCGCTCACGAAGACGTCGGTCGTGTCGTATAGGAACTGCGGCAAGATCAAGCCGCTGTAATCGGCGCCGGAAACATTCCAGATTGCCGAGAAGGTTTGCTGCGCGTTGAATGCGGTATAGGTGCTGGGATTACCGGCGTCATAAGTACCGCTGTTTCCCAAACGAAACGGCGTATCCACAGCACTGATGATCCCTGAAAAAGTAACTTGCGTAATTTGATAGTCGCACGTCGGCCCGCATAGGGGTTCGTCCGGATTTCCGAAACTCAGCGGGATCTGCCAGGTGCCGCTGCTCCCTCCCAGGTACGTGTTGACTCCGTCGTACGGTCCGATTGTGTCGGACAGACTGCTCGTGAACGTGAGCGACGGTCCTAGCGTATTGTCGTAGCTGGGGGTCGGATCAGAGGGATTCTCATTCGTAAAATCGATGGTCATCGTCCAGCTCTGGATCGTAACGCCATTGCAAACGGAATACTGCGCCCCATTGACCTGGCAGCCCTGGCCCAGGCCGGTAAAATTGAAAAACGAGACGTCCTGAAACCCGTTGTCGTACGACAGAGCGAGTTGTCCGATGGCGACCTGGTCAGCGAAAAGATAGTTCGTCCCGGCTAGAATGAAGAGCGCTGCTCCTGCCATCGTCCTCAGACGCATGTATTGACCCCGAATCAAGTTTTGAAGTTTCTGTTATACGACGTAATACTCGTGAATTCAACCAAATTGTGCCGAATCATCCAACCTGATGTACCGGTACTTTTTGGGCAAAAGTCCGCGGCGTCTCGCTCAGCCGCGGCGCCTTCGGCAGAGGTTCTATAATTTCTGGACAGGCATTGCGGATGCGCGCGCCGATACCCAATCGACCTTATCGCTGGCTGGCCTCATACTATGACCACCTCTTCACCTTTCACCTCGGCTTCTTCGAACACGCGCGCCGAAGGGTCCTCGGCAAGGTTCTGCCCGATGTCGAATCCGCCTGCGATCTGGCGTGCGGCACTGGGACAACCGCGCTCCGGCTGGCGCGGGACGGCGTCCGCATGTGCGGCGTCGATCTCTCCGCAGTTATGTGCCGGCTGGCCCGCGAAAAGGCGCGGCGCGCCCAAGTGCCGTTGCGTGTGATTCGCGCCGACATGCGAGACTTCCGTTTGCCGGAGCCTGTGGATCTGATCTTGTGCGAATTCGATGCACTGAATCATGTGCCACGCAAAGAGGACCTGGCGCGCGTTGCCCGCTGCGTGGCGCGGGCGCTACGGCCGGGCGGCCATTTCTATTTCGACGTGAACAACCGGCTGGCGTTCGAGGTGGTGTGGCCGGGCGCCTGGTTCATCGAAAAGCCCGGCGTGGCGCTGATCATGCACGGAGACTACGATCGCGCGCGCGACCGCGGCGTCACCGATTGCGAGTGGTTCCTGCGCGAAGGGAGGCTGTGGAGGAGGCATCGCGAGCACATCGAGCAGGTGGCGTGGACCGCCGCGGAGATGCGCCGTACCCTGCGCGCGGCCGGCTTCGACCGCATCCGCGCTTACGATGCCGTGCCATTCTTCCCCGGCGATCCCAAGATTCGACCGGGTTGCCGTACGTTTTATCTGGCGCGCAAAGCGCCGCGCTAGGGCTGCTTCGCCGAGATCCGCAGTAACTCGACCAGGTACTGCTTCCATACCAGCGCGCGCGAATGCGTGCCGTGGCCGCGCGTTTCGTCGCTGGTCGGAATCAGGATATACCGGCCGCGCGCCACCTTCTGGATCTCACGCTCGAGGATACCCAGTTCCGGCGGATTTACCTCGTCGTCGGCGGAGTTGACCGCAAAGAGCGGCGCCGCGATCTGCTCCAGGTGCGGCGCGGGATTGTAATCGCCCGAAGCTTCGTACTGGTACAACATGTCATTGGCGTCGGTCTGCAGGGCGCGCTGGCGGAGGGCTTCCACCGCGGCATCGGCTTTGTCGCGCGTGGGGTTGGCCTTGTGCAATTGCAGCGGGCTGCTCGTCATCATCCACAGCGCGTACTGCGCGGCGATCAGACCGTTGGCCGGAGGCGCCTTGTATTCACCGTCCTTCCACGCCGGATCGTTGCGGATCGCCTGGATGATCATGGCGCGGAACATGCGGTTGCGTCCGGCGATGGCGACCGGCGCACTGGCCAGCGGCATCAAGGCGTCCATTCGGTGAGGGTACGTATAGCCCCAGATCCAGGTGTGCATCGCGCCCATCGATGTGCCCATCACCAAACGGAGATGATCGACGCGCAAACCGTCGCGCACGAGTAGCGCTTCGGCGCGCACCATGTCGTCGTAGTTGTAATGCGGGAAACGCTGCCGCAGACCGTCGGAGGGTTTGCTCGACTTTCCGTGGCCCATGTCGTCGGGCATGATCAGGTAATGCGTGGCAGCGTCCAGCGGCTGGCCGGGCTGGAACAACTCCTCGCTGAAGTTCTGACTCAAGAAGGCGCGCCCAGTGCCGCCGGTGCCGTGCAGGATGAGGACGGCGTTGGTAACGCGCCCGGCGGCATCGCGGGCGGGCTTGCCGATCGTGAGATAGTGCAGGCGCAACTCGGCGAGTTTGTCGCCGGTGTGGAAGGTGAAATCGCGGGCGATCCAGTCGCCCTCGGTTTGATCGGGGTAACTGAGCCCAGCCGGCTGCAGCGGCCAGGCAGCCGCCACGACCAGCAGCAAGCACCAACGCACCATAGCTGAGAGGGTACCATTGTATGCTTACAGAATGGTGGAGAGGCTATGAGCAATCGCACCCTGTTGGTGGTAGCCGCGGTGGCCGCGGCGTGGGGTCCTGCCGCGGCGCAGGTCCAGAATTTCAAGCCCGTCACGAAGGAGATGCTCGAGAACCCCAAGCCCGAGGACTGGCTGATGTACAGCCGGACCTACGACGCGCAGCGCTTCAGCCCCCTCAAGCAGATCAACCGCCAAAACGTCGGCCAGCTGCGGATGGCGTGGACGCGTGGATTCGGCGCGGGCACGGCCGAAACCATTCCGATCGTCCACGATGGCGTCATCTACGTGGCTGCGCCGGGCGGCGTCGTGCAGGCCCTCGATGGCACCAACGGCGAACTGCTCTGGGAATACAAGCGCAAGATCCCCGCTAACCTTGCCACCACGGCCCGCACCAAGACGGTCGCGATGTACCAGGACGTCGTGGTCTACACCGCACCCGACAGCTATGTGGTCGGTCTCGACGCGCGCACCGGCGAACAGCGCTGGGAAACGAAAGCCAACGATCGCGGCCATACCTCGGGCGAGATCGTGGTCGACGGCAAAGTGATCTCGGGGGGCACCTGCGCGAACGGCTTGCGCGCCAACTGCTACATCGCGGCGCACGACGCGCTCACCGGCAAAGAGCTCTGGAAGTTCTACACCACGCAAGGCGACGACGATCCCAACCCTGACACTTGGGGCGGCGCGCCGGTCGATAAGCGAACCGCCTCTACCTGGGGACTGCCGGGCACATACGACATCGCGCGCAAGATGCTGTATTGGGGCGTCGCCAATCCCACGCCCAACACCCGTTCGGCGCGCCACGGCGGCAATCCGGAAGCGATCTCGCGCACCGCGCCCTCGGACCTCTATAGCAACTCCACGCTGGCGCTCAATCCCGAGACCGGCAAGCTCGCCTGGTATTACCAGCATCTCGCCGGCGACGATTGGGACGAAGACTACACCCATGAGCGCACGCTGTTTCGCACCAGGTTCAACCCCGATCCGAAGCACGTGAAGTGGTTCAACCCCGATGTGAAGCGCGGCGAAGAGCGCGACGTGGCGGTGATGGTGGGCGAAGGCGGCGGCGTTTTCGTGCTCGACCGCGCCAGCGGCCAGTTCCTGTGGGCGACGCCGTTTCCTTATGACGTTCCGAATTTCCTGATCGCGAACATCGACGGCAAAACCGGCAAGAGCGAAATCAATTGGGACCTGGTGTTCAAGAAGCCGGGCGAGAACCACATCATCTGTTTCTTCAATACGCGCAGTTTCTGGCCCACCGCATACAGTCCGAACACAAATTCGCTCTACGTACCGTACATCGATAATTGCCTCGACATGACGTCGGCCGATCCGTCAGCGACTCCGCCTGCGCGCGAGAAGCGCGGCCCGATTCCGCGTCCCGGCGGCGATCCGAACAAGTTCACCGCGCTGGCCAAGATCAACATGGAGACCGGGGAGATCCAGCGCTTCAACGAAGGCCGGTCGCCGAGCGACGGCGCCGTGCTGGCGACCGCCGGCGACCTGGTCTTCCAGGGCGACATGAACCGCCGCTTCCACGCATTCGACGCCGTAACCGGCAAGAAGCTGTGGGAGACGATCGTCGGCGGGGCGGTATCGGTGAGCACCATCACCTATGCGGCCAACGGAAAGCAATACGTGGCGATCATCACCGGCAACGGTCTGCTGGATAATAGCCTGCTTGCCGAGACTCCCGAGTTAAAGCCGCCCCGCGGCCAGAACGCGATCTATGCGTTCGCGCTGCCGTAGCCTACTTTTGAAGCTCGGCGTAGAACAGGTCGGCATTCGGCACACGCGGTATCCAGCCGAGATCGTCGGTTTGGATCGACGACATGAGCTGATCTTTTGACACGCCCTTCGCCACCGCTTCTTTGGCGCGGCTGACGAAGGTGTCGATCTTCGTCTTGTACGCTTGCACGTCGGCTTTGGTCAACACACCGCCGTTGCCGGGGATGCAGGAATCGAAGTCGAGTTTCAGAATGCTGTCGAGCACCTTCGACCACTCGACGAAGCTGCCGCCGCCGCCATAGTCGGCGAGTGGGCCGGTCGCGCCGGTCGTCACTACATCGCTCACGACTACGGTCTTCAGGTCGGGGAAGTAGACAACGGAGTCGCCGCTGGTGTGAGCGCGGCCGAAATGATACAGCTCGACCGTGACGCCGCCCAATTGCACGGCATGCTCCGTGCCCGAGTAGGTCTGGTCGGGCAACGCGGGTTTCGGGTTGTTGTTGTAGGTCTCGGCGTTCTTCTTGAGGTTTTCGTGACCGATCACTGGCACGCCGGCGGCGAGGAAACGCTCGTTATTGCCGGTGTGGTCGGCGTGGTGGTGCGTGACGATGAGATATTTCACCGGCTGGTTGCTGATCGATTTGATCTGGGCCATCAAGTCGTTGTAGTTTTGTTCGCTCGGCAGCTTGCCATCCACCACGATGAGGCCGTCATTGGTGACGCGGACTTCGGAGTTGGCGCCGGCGCCGGCGATCAAATACAGCCCGGGCTTCACCTGTTGCGCCGGTTGCACAGGCTGGCCGCCACCGCCCTTCCTTTGCGGCTGGGCCGGCGCGAGAAGGGCCAGCGCCGCGATCAGCACAGCGATTTTTCCGAACATGATTCCTCCTTGCGTAAAGAGGAAGTATATCAATCCTTCCACTACACGTTGATCAGGAGGATTTCGTTCGTGACGCGGCTCATTCTTCGGGCAACTCGCCGGTGTCTTCGGCGCGATTCTCGAACTTGGTCTGCGCGTGCAGAAAAACCAAGTTCACCGTGCCCACCGGGCCGTTGCGCTGCTTGGCGATGATCAGCTCAGCCAGGCCGCGCAGGTCCTCGCGGTTCTTGTTGTAGACTTCCTCGCGGAAAACGAACGCCACCAGGTCGGCGTCCTGCTCGATGGACCCGGATTCCCGCAGATCGCTGAGTTGCGGCCGGTGATCGCCCTGCCGCGTCTCAACCGCGCGACTCAACTGCGACAAGACCAGCATGGGGACATCAAGTTCTTTCGCCAGCAGCTTCATGCCGCGCGACAGCGCGCTGACCTCCTGGTTGCGGTTCTCGAAGCGGCCGCGGCCGGTCATCAGTTGCAGGTAATCGACGACGACCAACCGCAGGCCGCCGGTCTTCTCGTGATCCGCTTTCAGACGCCGAAGCTTGGCGTGGATATCCATCAAATGCACGCCGGGCGTGTCGTCGATGTAGAGCGGCGCCTCGACCAGCTCGTGCAAGGCGTGGTTCAGTTTGCGGCGCTCGTCTTGGCTCAGGTAGCCGGCGCGGAACTTGGCGCTGTCCACGCGGGCGGCCGAACACAGCATGCGGGTGAGCAGCGATTCCTTCGACATTTCGAGCGAGAAGATGGCGACCGTCTGTTTCAACTTCAGCGCCACGTGCTGCGCGATGTTCAAGGCCAGCGCGGTCTTGCCCATCGAGGGGCGTCCGGCCACGATGAGCAAGTCGCCGCCGTGCATGCCGCCGGTATATTCGTCGAACTTGGTGAAGCCGGAGCTGATGCCTTTAATGCGCTTGCTCGGATCGAGGAAGGCGTTGATGCCACCGTCGTATTGCTGCAGGATCTGGTGCGGATTGAGCAGGCCGGCCTTAACCCGCGCTTCGCCCAGCTTGAGGAGCGTTTCCTCGGCGCCGGCGAGGATTTCTTCCGGTGCTTCCTCGCCCTGCAGGCAGCGGTTCATCATGTGCTGCGACGCGAAGATGATGCGGCGCAGCACAGCCTTGTCTTTGACGATGCGGATGTAGCTCTCGAGGTTCGGGATCTGAGGCAGCCCGTCGTCGAGCGAAACCAGGTAGCTCAGCCCGTCGCAGGCTTCGAGCTCGCTGAACTTCATCAGCTCATTGGCGACGGTGACGCGATCGATCTTCTCGGAGCGATCGTTGAGATCGCCCATACGCCGGAAGATGCGGCGATGTTTTTCGAGGCTGAAGTCGTCTGGTTCGAGGGTGCCGGCAGCCTGGATGTAGAAGCTGTCATCCAGTAGGATGGAACCAAGCACGAAGCGCTCGGCATCTACGTTGGTGGGCAGGCCCTTCTCTGCAATAATTGGCGCGGACATCTCGTTATATCGGGCACAGGCCAGAATGCATCAAGCCTCGGCGGATAAGTGCTTCACCTCAAAAAAAAATCTGTGCAACCTATGTCGCTTTGGGAGCGTAACATGCACCCTCCCGGAGAAAACGTCCACAAAACTTCCACAGCTTTCGCAAAAACATTCCTTATCTTGATTGTTTTACCAGATTCCATCGAATCGCGGGCGAGCCGGAAGAGGCGGTGGATCGCGGAGTCCCGTAAGATGGAACCAGGAGGTGTGATGCGCTTCCTGACTCTGGCGTTATCGTTAGCCGGGCTGCTTTCGGCGGCCGAAATCCCGCAAGGCACGCACCTGCTGCTCCGGATGGTGAATTCGGTAAGCACGCGCACGGCCCGAGTGGGCGATGCCGTTTACATGCGCACGGCCAGTCCGATCCTGGTCAACGGGCAATTCGTAGTACCCGTCGATAGCTACGCGGAAGGGATCGTGACGCATTCGGTGCGCAGCGGCCGCGTGAAAGGGCGGGCGGAACTGGGCATTCGCGTCCAAAGCCTCACGCTGCCAAACGGCAAAACCATTCGCGTGGCGCCGCGTTTGCAGTCGGTAGATTCCGACGGCACGACGCAAAGGGTGGAGGATAAGGAGCACGAGATCAAGCAGGGCGGGACCAAGGGCCAGGATGCCGAGAGGATCGCGATCACAGGCGCAGAAGGAGCGGCGATCGGCGGGATCGCCGATCAAGGCTGGAAGGGCGCAGGGATCGGGGCGGGAATCGGCGGTGCGGTTGGCCTGGCGGCTACGCTGCTCACACGCGGCCGCGAGGTGGATCTGCGGGCGGGTTCCACATTCGACGTCGTGTTCGACCGCGCGGTGCCGGTCAACTGACCCGGAACGTGTACCCTTGAAGATGACGTGCAAGCCTCTTACACTCCTGCGGACGCGGCTTACCTGAGCCGGCGGCGGCTGCGCCGGCATGCGCGCGTTGTGCACTTGTGGGCGATGGGAGTGGGCGCGGTCATCTCGGGAGATTTCTTCGGATGGAATTACGGGCTTGCCGCGGGCGGTTTTGGCGGCATGCTGCTGGCACTGGTGGTGATGACGGCCATGTATCTCGGCCTGTGTTTTTCCATCGCGGAGATGTCGCCGGCACTGCCCCACGCGGGCGGAGCGTATTCGTTCGCGCGCACCGCGATGGGGCCGTTGGGAGGATATATCACAGGCCTCGCGGAGAACATGGAATACATTCTGACGCCCGCGGTGATCGTGGTCGGAATCGGCGGGTATTTGAGCGCGGCGTTTGGCACGCCCGGTTCCTGGGAGCCGATGTGGTGGCTGCTGTGTTACGCGGTATTTGTGATTCTCAACATGTGGGGCGTGGAGATGTCGTTCCGCATCTCGGTGGTGGTCACGCTCCTCGCTCTGCTGGTGCTGGCAGTTTTTTGGATGGGCGCGGCCCCGCGGTTCGACGCGGCGCGCTTGGCTTCGCCATATTTTCCGAGGGGCGCGAATAAAGCGCTCGCGGCCTTTGCCGAGCTGCCGTTTGCGTTGTGGGTTTACCTCGGGATCGAGCAGCTGCCGCTGGCTGCCGAGGAGAGCCACGATCCGAAGCGCGATATGCCGCGCGGGATGATCTATGGGCTCCTAACGCTGATTGCGGCTTCGTTCCTGACGATCGGCCTGAGCGCCGGGATGGCGCCCGGATCGGCCCAGGTGGCGACTTCGAACGAGCCGCTCTTTCTCGGCTTCCGCACGATTTTCGGGTCGGGGTTGCGGACGCGCGTGCTGGCGGTGGCGGCCTGCACGGGGTTGATCGCCAGCTTTCACACCATCATCTTTGCGTACGGGCGGCAGATCTACTCGCTCTCGCGCGCCGGCTATTTCCCGACCTGGCTTTCGGAGACACACGGGACGCGCGAGACGCCGCAGCGCGCTCTGCTGGCCGGATCGGCGCTCGGGCTGGCGGTGGCGGTGGCGATCAAGCTGACCCCGCAAGGCGGCGCGATCGGCGCAGTGCTGCTGAACATGGCGGTGTTTGGCGCGGTGATGGCGTACATTCTTCAAATGGCGTCGTTCATCCTGCTGCGCGTGCGCTTTGAGAATATCGTGCGGCCGTATCGCAGTCCGCTCGGAATACCGGGTGCTCTGGCCGCGGCGCTCATCGCAGGCGCCACGCTCGTGATGCTGTTCCGGAATCCAGACTATAACAAAGGCGTGATCGGCGCCGCGGTCTGGTTCGCGCTGGGTATTGGTTATTACGCTGCATATGCGCGCCGGGGCCTGGTTCTGGCTCCCGAAGAAGAGGCGGCATTCGCGCACCGCCGCACGCGTGTGCCATGAATCTCCGGGAACTATTGGCGCACGCATCGCCGGCGCGATCGGGCGACGAACTCGCGGGTCTCGCGGCGGCCAGCGCGCAGGACCGCGCACGCGCTCAGATCAAGCTGGCTGACGTGCCGCTCCGGACGCTCCTGAACGAACCGGTGATTCCTTATGAAGAGGATGAGGTCACGCGGCTGATCTGCGACTCGCACGACGCCGCCGCATTCGCGCCGGTGGCGCATCTAACGGTGGGCGAGTTCCGGGACTGGCTGCTTTCGGAGCAGGCAACGCCGGAGCGGCTGACCAGCCTCACCCCCGGATTGACTCCCGAGATGGCGGCCGCGGTTTCCAAGATCATGCGGCTGCAGGATCTGGTGTCGGTGAGCGCCAAGTGCCGCGTCGTTACGAAGTTTCGCTCGACGATCGGACTGCCAGGCCGATTGTCGACGCGTCTGCAGCCGAATCATCCCACCGACGATCCGAAGGGCATCGCGGCCAGCATTCTGGACGGCCTCAGCTACGGAAGCGGGGACGCGGTGATCGGCGTGAATCCGGTTACCGACAATCCGGCGCGCGTGGAAGAGCTGCTGCGGCTGCTGGACCGGATCCGCGAATGCTACGCGATCCCGACGCAGATCTGCGTGCTGGCTCACGTAACGACGCAGATGCGCGCTCTCGGGCGCGGCGCGCCGGTGGATCTCGTCTTTCAGTCGATCGCGGGCACCGAGAAGGCCAACGCGGCATTCGGCGTGAATCTGGGGGTGCTCGACGAAGCCTGGCGTGCGGCTAAAGAGATGGGGCGCGGCCGCCATGTGATGTACTTCGAGACGGGACAGGGAAGCGCGCTTTCGGCGAACGCGCACCACGGCGTCGACCAGCAGACTTGCGAAGCGCGCGCGTACGGCGTAGCGCGGCGCTTCGAGCCGCTGCTGGTGAACACCGTGGTGGGGTTCATCGGGCCGGAATACCTGTTCGACGGCAAGCAGATCCTCCGCGCCGGCCTGGAAGATCATTTCTGTGGCAAGCTTTTGGGCCTGCCCATGGGCTGCGACATCTGCTACACGAATCACGCGGAGGCCGATCAGGACGATATGGATGCGTTGCTGACGCTCCTGGGCGTCGCGGGCTGCAGTTACATCATGGGCGTTCCGGGCGCCGATGACGTGATGCTGAATTATCAAAGTACGAGCTTCCACGATGCTTTGTATTTGCGCGCCGTGTTGGGTCTGAAGCCAGCCCCGGAGTTCGAAGCGTGGCTGGAGGCGCAACCCCGGCTGATCCCCGAAACATGGCTCTTGACTTGAGATCGTTTACGCCGGCGCGAGTTGGGTTGGGCCGCACCGGGCACAGCGTGCCGACGGCGGAGCTTCTGCGCTTTCAGCTGGACCACGCCCGCGCCCGCGATGCGGTGTGGGAAGAACTCGATCCGCGCGGGTTGGGACTCCCGCATATTCTGCTAAGCAGCGCGGCGCCCGAGCGCCGAACCTATCTTCGGCATCCGGAGCTGGGACGAACCTTAAGCGCGGAATCGCGAGCGCTCATGCAGCGCGGCGATTACGACGCGGCGGTTGTGTTGGCCGACGGTCTATCGGCCACGGCAGTGCAGCGCCATGCGCCGCCGCTGCTGGCCGAGCTGATGCCCCGATTAGAAGCCGAGGGCTGGCGGCTGGCTCCGCTGACGGTGGTGCTGCAGGGCCGTGTGGCCATCGGGGATGAGATCGGGGAGCGGCTCGGCGCAAGGCTGGCCGTGATGTTGATCGGCGAGCGGCCCGGGTTGAGTTCTCCCGACAGTCTGGGCGTGTATCTGACATGGGACCCACATCCGGGGCGCACGGACGCCCAGCGGAACTGCATCTCGAACATCAGGACCGAGGGCATGAGCTACCGGGCGGCGGCGGACACGCTTCACTATTTGATGAGGGAAGCGCGGGTGCGCCGGCTGACGGGCGTGGAGCTGAAAGAGGGCGCACCGCTGCTGGAGGGATAGGCAGGAGGCGGAGCCTTGATGCTCCTGCTATTCTTCGCGAAGCGTGCGCATCGGATCGATCAATGAAGCGCGGCGGGCGGGGACGTACGCGGCCAACAGGGTCAGCACCAGGAGGGGGATGCTGAAACCAGGGAAGACTTCGTAGTCCAAGTGGCGGAACGAGGCGACGAAGACTACCGAGGTCAGCGTTTGGCAAGCGACAAAGCTCAGGACCAAACCAATCGCCACTCCGGCGCCGCCTAGCAGCAGGCCCTGGTGGAGCACCATCCGAATCACATGGCGCGGGTCAGCGCCGATTGCCAGGCGGATGCCGATTTCCCGGGCGCGCCGGCTGACCGAGTAGGCGATCAGCGCGTAGAGGCCGGTCATGGCGAGGACCAGGCCCATCGTGCCAAGCGTGGCGACGCTCTGGGCAATCATGTTGGGCGTCTTCACGGCGCGCTGCTCGTAGAAATTATCCATAGTGCGCGCGTCGTAAGTGGCTATGGCCGGGTCGAGTGCGCGGATTACTTCGCGCAGCACCGGGGCCAGTGCCGCGGAGTCCGGTGCGGCCGATTGCACGAGGATGGTCATCGTGGTGTGCCGATCCTGCGTGTACGGAAGATAGACGAAGTCGAGAGGCGGTTCAGCGATCCAAAAATATTTCGACGTTTGAGCGACGCCGACGATTTGCACCAGCGGGCCCATGGCGCCTCCCAGATGGAAACGCCTGCCGACTGCATCCTGGCCGGGCCAGTAGTGGCTGGCGAGCCGTTCGTTGACTATGGCCACCGGCGGCGTGTCGGCCCGGTCGGAATCCTGAAATTCACGGCCGCGGAGGATGGGAATGCGCATAGTCGCAAAAAAGCTTTCGCTGACATCGGAACTGAACACCGTGATCGCGGATTCTCCACGCGGCAGAGTATGACCCTCAGGGACGAGGTTGACGCTCCGGGATCCAAACAGCGGAACATTCGAAGTGAACGCCGCCGAACGGACGCCAGGGGCCAGGCGGGTCTTGTTCAGGAGGTCGCGGAAGAAGCGGGCGGCCTGGTCGTTGGAGTAGTGGACCGACTGCGCGTCGAAGGTAGTGAGAAAGAGGTGATCCTTGCGAAAGCCAGGCCCCTGCAGTAATTCGTCGCGGAAGCCGCGCAGGAGCACGCCGGAAACAATCAGCAGAAGCAGCGACAACGCCACCTGTCCGATCACGATGGTGTTGCGGCCCCAGAGCCGGCGCCGGCCGGCGCTGTCCGCGTCGGCGGCTTTAAGCGAAGACACGAGGTCGACGCGCGTCGCTTGCAGCGCGGGAGTCAGACCAAAGAGGAACGTGGCGAGAAGCGAGGCGGCGAGGGTGAAGAAGAGCATGCGCTGGTCGATGGAAGCATGAAAGGCGAGCGGCACGTCGGAGGGAACCGGCAGCGTGTTCATGAAGCTGATGCCGGCGTAGGCGATGGCGATTCCGGAAGCTCCGCCGAGCAGGGCCAGCAAAACATTTTCCAGCAGAAGCTGCCGGATCAAAGCGCCGCGGCCGGCGCCGATCGCCAGCCGCACGGCCATTTCGCGGGAGCGGGCACGGGACCGGCTGAGCAGCAGGCCGGTCACGTTCGCGCAAGAAACCAGAAGCACGCAGACGGCCAGCACCACCAGCATCACGACCAGCGCCGCGTTGGGAGGCGATTGTCTGACGCGCAATTGGAGCTCGGTCTGCACCTCAACACGCCGGTTGCGGTTGCTTTGCGGATACATCTGCTCGAGGCGCGCGGCGATGCGCCCGAGGTCGGCGTTGGCCTGCGCGATGGTGACGCCGGGCCTGAGGCGGCCTTTCACGGAGAGCCAGTGCAGGTCGCGCTGTTCCAGAAAATTGCTGCCGCCGATACGCGGCGACAGAGCAAGCGGGATATAGAGAGACGCTTTGATGAACTGATCGATGCCCGTGAACGACTCCGGGGCAATACCGATGATGGTGCAGGGGACGCCGTTGAGCCAGATGGTGGAACCCACCGCCGCGGGGTTGCCATTGAATTGGGTTTTCCAAAAATCGTGGCCGAGGACGATAACCGAGTCGCGGCCTGCGGCCTGGTCTTCGGAATCCGCGAACCCGCGGCCCGGGGCCGGATTAACGCCGAGCACGCGGAAGAAATTGCCGGACACGAAGAGTCCGAAAGCGACGCGGGGTAACGCCTGCGCGGTGGTGCTATAACCAACCGAAATGAAGCTGGAAGCAACTAAGCCGTCGAAGGAGCGGTTGCCGTCGCGAAAGTCGCGGTAGTCCGGGTACGAGACAGCGGTGAGCGCGCCGAATGCGGCGGAGGTAGCCGTGGTGACGGCAGCGACTCTACTTGGCTCAAGCACTGCCAAAGGCCGCAGTAACAACGCGTCGGCAAAGCTGAACATTGCTGAAGTGGCGCCGATTCCGATGGCCAGCGAGCAGATTGAAATCAATGCGAATCCCGGCGAGCGGGACAAGAGCCGCAGCGCGTGTTTGAGGGATTTCCACATAAAGTTACTATTCTGCGGCAGGCAGCTCTGGATTTCAACGTTTTGAGGAGCGTGATAAATTATAAGCGCTACGATTTGGGGATCGGGGAGGGGACCGATGAGCCAACGATTGTGGATGAGCGCTCTGCTGCTGGGCGCCGGCGCTTTCGCCGCCGAGAATGCACGGGCGCCGGTGACCTTCAATAAAGATGTCCTGCCGATTTTGCAGCAGCACTGCCAAAGCTGTCACCGGCCCGGCAATATCGCGCCTATGTCGTTTCTGAGCTACGAGAGCACGCGTCCGTGGGCAAAGGCGATGAAAGCCGCCGTGCTGACGCGCAAGATGCCGCCGTGGTTCGCCGATCCGCAGTATGGGCACTATGCGAACGACCCTTCGTTGAGCCGCGCGGACTCGGACACCATCGCGCGGTGGGCCGACGGCGGCGCTCCACAGGGCGATCCGAAGGATGCGCCGGCTCCCATCCAGTGGGCGGCAAACGGGTGGTCGACCAAGCCCGATGTCGTGTTGAAAGGCGTTCCCTACACGGTGCCCGCGGCGCCCACCAAGAACGTGATCGAGTGGATGACGCTCACCACTCCGACCGGCTTCACGAAGGACACATGGGTGACGTCGGTGGAAATCAAGCCGAGCGAACTGGGGGTGACGCATCACATTTGTGTTTCGTTCGTGCCACATCGCCAAATCGCCGACTACAATAAGCTGCTCTGGGTGGACAAGCAGCGCGACGGCGCCGGCGTGGAAGTGGCGCCCGAGGAGCGAAGGGCGGCGTTGCCGACGGCCGATGGAAAGGGCGTCGATATTCCGAAGGACCTCGCGCGAGCGACGGGCGCGGAAGCGACCGCCGGCGTCGGTCTCGGATTTACTTGCTATGTGCCGGGACGCGCGCTCTCCGACTTCCGCCAATTCCACGCGGGCCTGCTGATCCCGGCCGGGTTCGATCTCGCCTGGACGATTCACTACACGCCCAACGGCACCGAGCTGACGGACCGGCCGGAGATCGGGCTGACGATCTCCGAGAAGGCGCCCGAGCGCCAGCTGATTGAAAGCTTCGGCGGAACCGATCCGGCGAAGTTTGCGATTCCGCCCAACGACGGCAACTATGGTCCGACGCCTTCGGAAACCACGTTCCTGGCGGACGCGGAGCTGGTCTGGATGTCGCCGCACATGCATCTTCGCGGGAAGGACATGCTGTATAAGCTGGTCTTCCCGGATGGAACCGAAAAAGTCGTACTGAACGTTCCTCGCTACGATTTCAACTGGCAGTTGGGATATGAACTGGCGCAGCCGATCCAGGTGCCGAAGGGAACGAAGCTGCTCGTATACGGACACTACGACAATTCGGTGAACAACAAATTCAACCCCGACCCGAACCGCACCGTCTACCAGGGCAACATGACCTGGGAAGAAATGTTCGCGCCGTTTTTTGCCATCACGGTAGACAAAAGCGCGAATCCGCGGACCGTGGTCCGGACGCCCTTTCGCGGTCAGGATGGCGCGTAGGATATGACTTCGCAGAAGATTCTTCGCTCCGTGGTAGTTCTGGCGGCGAGCGCCGCGTTCGCACAAGGGTATTTGAGCGGGCCGGCGCTGAATAAGAAGATTGTCACGGATTTCTACCGGCTGGTGTTCGAGCCGCGGAATCCCGATCTCATCGAGCAATACATCGCTCCCGATTTCGTGGAACACAATCCGTCGATCGAGGGCGGGCGCGATGGGCTTGTGAGATTCATGAAGACTCTGCCGAAGCCGGCCAGTGACGACATCGGATCGGAAATGAAAGATCCGCCCGCGCACATCGTCGCGGAAGGCGATCTGGTGACGTTCATTTTCAAGCGCAGCGTGCCCGACCCGAAAGACAAATCGAAGAGCTACGACCGCTACAGTTTCGACATGTTCCGGATTAAGAACGGCAAGATCGTCGAGCACTGGGACGGCGCGACGAGGTAAGCGGCCGGAGAACCAACGCGCATCGGCTTGCGGTTGCTCTTCCTGGGCGGGGCGGTCTGTCTAATGAGCCAGCCTTCTCTGCATGGATACGGGGACGATCAACGCACGGGGACTAACGCCTCTAAAGCCGTACCTGCACCGGATCGACGCGATTCGAACCGTGAAATATCTCGGCGCTGTTATCTTGAACTTTCAGCAGGTGGGTAGACCGGTCGGATTGGAGAACGGGTGGTGGTCGGCCCATTCCGATTCACATCGGGGCAGGATCCGAAGAATCCGGCGCGAGTCACCGCGCTCATCGTCGAGAGGGATGCCGCGGAGCGCAGGGGACCTCGATCTTTTCTCTCCCGGATCGCGACTATTCCTTCCGGAGCGACGAGAAATCGCGACAGATTCGAGAAGCGTTCCTGCAGCACGTTGGCAAGATGCTGGAACTGGCGGGCACGTCGCAGCGGGATGCAGCGGCGCAATCCAAAACGGTGCTCGATTTTGAAGCCGAGCTCGCCCGGTCGGTCATGCCTATCGCCGAAAATTCGACCCGGAGAAGACTACCCACGTCATGGACCTGGCCGGGCTGAGGGCGCTCGCTCCGAATTTCGATTGGGCGCAGCTTATGCAGGAGATGGCGCTTCCGGAATCGATTCCCATCAATGTGACCGAACCCGAGCTGCTCAAGAAATTCAACGCGCAACTGACGGCGGTTCCAGTATCGGAGTGGAGGTCTGGCTGCACTGGCGCGCCCTGAAAGTCGCAGCGCCGTGTCTTCCCCAAGCGATAGCCGGCGAGAGCTTCCATTTCGAGAAGACGGTGCTCGCCGGAACCGAACAGTCGCCGCCGCGCTGGGAAACCTGCGCCGAACTCGTCGACCAGGATCTGAGCGACGCTCTCGGGCAGGCGTACGTGGAGAAATATTTTCCGCCTGAGGCGAAGCGGCCGATGAGCCAGTTAGTCAAGAAATTCGATGTGCGCACGGCCTGTGTGGTGAATCAGTTCAACGCGCTGGATGTGGGAGAAGGATTGCATCACAACGGGAAGCAGGTTCTGGGCGAGGCTCTGGGCGACTTGGGTGCGCAGCAATGCAAACTGTGGTAGCCGGTAAGTAACGCCGGCGCTGCGCGCGGGCACAAAGCAGGGCTTTATACTACTCAGTCGAAGTGCTGGTGCAGGTGCTTGTGATCTTCGTGCTGCTTTTCCTTGCGGCCCCTGGCTGCTTTCTTGTGGGCGGCGCTGAGGTTGGCCTGACGAGTGGACTGCGAACTCATCGAAGAGAGGGAAACCAACTGCGTCAGGTCTTTGTGGCGGCAGGAAGGGCACTCGACCGCGGGTGCCGTGGAACGTACCAAGGATTCGAAACGGTGGCCGCATTGGCGGCATTCAAACTCGTAGATAGGCATCGTTACTTCGGGCGTTTGTCCAGCGCCGCGGCGCTCATTTGCTCGCCCGCACCGTCTTGAAAATCACCGGCGCGGCAGCATAATCCTCCAGTGCCATGGTTTTCGCGGCAGGATCGGCGGCGACTTTGCCTGTTAGTGAAACTTTTCCCTCGCCTTCGCCCTTCGCGTTCAACCGCAGCTCGATCAGCGAAAATTCGTAATTCGGAGGAGCGGTGGCGATAGCCGGGCCGGTGGGCTTCCACAGATCGTTAAAGACGCCCAGGCGGCGATCGGTAATCAGAATGATGCGCTGCCCGCCATCGGGTTGCGGGAAGCGGGCGGCGTAACGAAGCGAATAACCCGCAACTTCGGAGGACCACAGATAACCGACCGTGGGCACTCTGCCGAGCGCGGCGGCGAGCGAGCCTTCCGGTGTTCGCGGAGCAGTCGGCGCTCCGCCCCGTCCTCCGCGTCCCCCCCGTCCTCCGCGCCCTTCAGCTGGAGACGGATCGCTCACAGCCGGGCCGGTGACTCCAGCACCATCGCCACCGCCCCGCCCGGCGCGCGCGCTTCTTGCGCCGCGTCCTTCGGCGGGGGCGGGCGGAGTCAGATTCCAGGCGGCCAGTAGCTGGTCGCGCTCGGCATCCGTGGACCATCGCAGAAGATTGATGCGAACGGAATCGTGGGTGGCGACATTGTCGGTGGTGGCAGTGAAGCCCGGCATGGTCTCCGCGGCCAGCAACCAAGCGGCAAGTCCGAAGCCGGACCAGATAAGAACGGTGGTGCGCGATGTCATCATTTGTCCTGGTTCTTCCGCCACGCCCGGCCTAACCACTTCACTCGGCACTCTGTCCTCACTGCCTGGTCACCAAACCCCTCTTCATCATGTTCTCGAAATGGTCTGGATCCTGATTGTTCTCTTCGCATACGTGCTCCTGCAGGCGCGTGCCGGGGCGCAACATATATTTACTGGTGATGCGCCAGGGCCGTGTCAGGGCCTTGGGATCTTCCAGGGTGGCCTGATAGTTGATCGTGTTGTAGTCGGCCCGCGTGAAGCGCTCGACGATGTGCCAAAGGTCGCTGTGGATCTCCGAGCCGGCCATCTGCTCCTTGAACCCGATAACATCGACCACCAGCGTGTCGCCTTCCCAGTGTCCGACCGAGTCACCGAGGTAGCTTGGGTCGGGATCGTCCGGATGTTTTTCGTTGAGAGGAATCAGGCGGTAGACGTGGCGCGACTCGACCAGGATGACGACGAGCAGCGGTGTCTGAATGAACTGGTTCGGATAGAGGGCGCCGCCGCCGAGATCCAGTTGCGGGATGCAGCGCGCAACGGGATTATCGATGTAGCGCCGGTTGTAGGACTCGAGCACTTTTTGCGCGGCCCAGGGCTGGTACGGGATCGGCTCGGCCTTGCGCACCCGGCCGCGGCTTCCGGGATCGGGCACGCCGACGCCCTGGTTGGCTTCGTCCCAAGTGCCAGGCCTGTCGCTGTCGGGCTGCCAGACTCCGGTAAGGTCGGGCTTGCCTTCGGCAGTGCGCGGCACTCCCGGATTCTGCGCGTTGCCGCCAGTCGCGCGCTGGCAGGAGATGAGTACGAGCGCCGGGAGCAACGCGAGCGCGAGTTGGAAAAGGCGCAGCATCGCTATTGAGCGAACTGCGGAGGCCGGTTGCCGCCGTCGCCGTTGCCGGCGGGTGGCCCGGACTGCAGTTTCTTTCCATTCTTGGCGAAACTCACTTCGCGCGAGTGACCCCACGTGGAGCCGTCGCGCGCGCGCCAGCCGGTGACGGTGACGGTGTCGCCCGGGACCATAGTGACGTTACGCTTCCATCCGATACGGTTCAGCACGCCGGGAGGATAGCCTTCAAATTTCCAGCGCTCGATCTTCCCGTTCTGGCCCTTGGCGTCGAGGAAGAAATAGATATGCGGGTTAGTCCACTGCATGTCGGTGACGACGCCGGTGATCGTGATGGGTTTCGTGCTGTCGTACTCCGCGCCGAAGGAGTGATGCGCCCAAACCGGCGCCAGCGCGGCCAGAGCCACAAGAGTGAAAATCGCTGGTTTCGCCAGCCTCCTCGACTGCGTCATCGAAAGCCTTTCCGCGCGCCGATTGCTGCCCTGAACGGGCCGAGCCACTCGAACGTATGTGTATGGTATCACCTGCAATTGAACGCGATCAATGATCTGAATTACCTGGGTTGTCATACGCGCAAGATCATGGTGTCCTCGTCGATGTAGGTCATTCCCACCTTCAGAGCGCGGGGTTCGGTGCCATACGTCACAAACCCGAACGAGCGGTATAACTCGCGCGCCGCCGTTTGTGAAGACGCTACGGCGAGCAGAATCTGTTCGAGGGATGGATCCTGCCGGGCTGCATCCAGGAGCCGGGACAGCAGCGCGCGCCCGACGCCTTGACCCCTGTGCTCCGCTTTAACATAGACTCCGTAAATGCGGCCTTTGTGCCGCTCCTTCTCTGCCTCTTCCCGTTTGAACGTGGCTATGCCGACCAGACTCGTTTGTACAAAGGCGCCGAGAGTAATCGCGCCATCGGAGTTGCTGCGAAGCCGCGCTGCGATTGTTTCAAGTGGGGTCGCCCGATGCTCGTCGACGCTTTTGCTAAATGCGAGCGGCTCAGCTTGTAGTGCCTCCAATCGAAGCTGCCACCAGGCAGGGGCATCGGCTTCGACCAGGGCCCGGATTTCCATTTCTTAGTCTCGCGACGCGCTCCAGATGCCTTGATCGACGTCGGCGGAGCCATCGGCCGTGGTCGTCTTGTAGTTCCCTTCCACTCCCTTCGCGTTCCACTGGCCGGTGATGTGAGAGCGCAGCGAGAAGCCCTGGGCATCGAAATCATAAGCGGCGTCGATCTTCGACCCGTCGGCCTGGCATTGGCGCATCGTCGTCTTCACGGTCTCGCCGGAAAGCGTGAAGGTGACCTCGCATTTCCACCCGCCGCCGGTGCCTGGTTCGAGCTTCAGGCTGAACGTGCCGGAGGAGCCGCCTTGATATTGGCCGCTGAAGTGCCCCGCGACGGTGCCGACGGCGGGGTTGACGGCGGAGACCGACGCGACGCCCTTGGCCTGCCTGGCGAAGAAATCGAGCATGGGGCCGAATTGCGGCGCGGCTACACTGACGTGGCTGCCGCCGGGCACTTCGATATAGACCACATCGATGCCGGCTTTCTTCGCCGCCTCAACCATGCGCCGCGATTCGTTCACATTCACGGTGCGATCGTCGTCGCCGTGCACGACATATTCCGGGACTTGGCGGATTTTCACCAGCCCCGCGGGATCGCCGCCTCCCGAGATCGGACCAATGGCCGCGAAGAGATCGGGATGCGCCATGGCGATACTCCAGGTGCCGTATCCACCCATCGAGTGGCCAATCAGGTAGATGCGGTTGGGGTCGATCTTGTAGTCGCGGCGCACTTCGGCAATGACGTCAATGACATCCCGTTCCGCGCCGCCGCGGTACATCGAGGCTGGATCGCGCCCCTTCGGCGCCGCGACCACGAAGCCCACCCGCTCCGCTTCGCGTTTCAAACCGCCATTGTTGTAGCTGTCGAACAGGGAATTCTCGTCACCGCCCATGCCGTGCAAGGCCACCAGCAGAGGGGCAGGCCGCGAGCCGTCATACGACTCCGGCACGAACATCCGGTAGGGCTGCAGCGTGTTGTCGACCGCGGAGCGATAAGCCTTCCGAAAATCGCCGTGCCGGGCCGCGAAAGGATCGCGGCCGGATTCGACCGCGTCGAGGATCGCGTTGGCCGCGGTAAACTCCTCGCGGAGTTTGTAGCGATGCGGGTTGATGGCGCCGCGATCAGCGAGATCGTAGAGGATGAGCGCATACTCGGCCGTGGTCGCGGCGCTGCTTTGGTCCCTGACTCGAGTAAGACGAGTCTGTAGCCGATTCGCTTCGGCTGACAGCGCTTCAACGTGAACAGGCAGAGACTTTACGAAGGGAGCGGCGGCCGTCGCGCCGTCGGCAGCCAGCCGGACTTCGAGCGTGTAGTCGCCGGGCTGGATATCGGGTACGTTGACCGGCATGACGAACGGGAGCGCGGCAGGATCCACCGTGCGGCCGGACGCCACCGTCTGCCCACCCGGCTCCAGGACCGCCGCGGCGGTCAGATGCAGTCCGGCTGCCCGCGGCGTGGTGTAGTACGGCTTTAGCGAAACGGTGATGCGGGCGCCCGGCTCGACCATGGCGTGATCGAGCGCCCCATCCAGTGCGGAGGCGAATTCGAACGCAGGCGTCCATTCCTGGTTCCGCATGACGGCCAAGCCGTGATAATAGGCGCGAAGCGCGTCGCCGTACTGGCGGGCCTGCGTGGCCTGCTGGGCCTGGCGCGCCAGGTCGTCAGCCTGCTTTTGCTGCGCTTCGGTCAATTGCAGCGTAGCGCGCTGGGTCCGGTACGTGACCGACGTGCGCAGCGCCAGCCCGGCGTCCTGCGCCGAAAGCAGCAGCGCGGGGACGACGGCGAGAAACCGGAAGAGGCGAAAAACTCGGTGAGACATCGGAATGCTCCAATCGCGGATCCAGTGCCGATTGAGAGGCAGTATATCGCAAGCCGCGTCCGAAGACCGGAGCCGAAAATGCTACGATGGGCCAGTGACCGACGTAGTGGAACCTCTGATCCTCGATCTGCTGGAGTGGGTGGACCGCCGCGAACGGACTTACGAAGAAGTTATGGAGGCATGGCGCACGTCGTGCCCCCGGTTGCCGGTGTGGGAGGACGCGAACGAGCGTGGCTTGCTTATGACCGGCGCTGGGAACGGGCGCATGGTGGTGCAGGTGACGGAGGCAGGCCGCGTCCTGTTGGAGCAGCGCCAGCGCCAACTCAGGGCACGCGGCTAGCTACTTGCCCACCATGTGAACGGCGTCGCGTTCACCCTCGGTGCAAACATACTCGCCGATCTCATCGGTGGGATCGAGGTCCGCGATTCTTTTGATGATCCACGGCCTGGCGTACGCGCCGGGATCTTCAATCGTGAACTCAATTTCCAGATGGCCTAGATCGGGGCGGCGCATCCGCTCGACGACGTGCAGTCTGTCGGTGTGCGCGTGACCCTGCGGATCGAGCCAGGTCTTATCGTTGAAGCCAACGGTGTCTACCACGAGCGTGTCGCGTTCCCAACGGCCGATGGAGTGGCCCATCCAATCGGGGTTCGGATCCTTCGGGTGCGGGCGCCTGTCCAGATACACGGTGCGGTGGCTGGGAATGTCGTCTTCAAAAAGCATCACCAGGCGGGCTGGAGTCTGCACAATTTCATATGGGAAAAGCGCACCGGCGGCGGTGATGCCGCGGGTCAGGCAGCGCGCTCCCGGAGCGTCCTTGGAGTTGCTGGCGATGCGCTCCTGAAGAAGCTTTTCGACCCAGGGGAGCGCCGCCGGATTGCCCGGATCGACGGTGCGCTGCGCGAACCAGACGCCGGTGAAGTCCGGCTTGCCTTCCTTGGTCCGGGGCGCGGGGCCAGACGGCGTGGCGTGCGCCGTGGTCTGATCGATTCGGAACTCCCGGCCGTCTCCCAGCGTGTTCAACTGATAGTCCAGAAGGTGGATGTCGAGGCGCAGATTCTGGCCTGCGGCCACAGTCACGTTTTTCTGGACGAACGCGTTGAAGCCTGGCGCGTTAACCGAAATGTCATATAAGCCCGGCGGCAGCGCGGCCAGCGCGTAAGCGCCGGTGGCGGAGCTGACCGTTTTCACGGCCGCCTTGGTGGCCCGGTTGAGAGCCTGAACGGGCGCATTCGCCACGGTTTGGCCGTCTATATCAAGAACGGTCCCGGCAATCGTGCCACTGTTTTGGCCGAAGGCGGCGGCAGCCAGCAGAATTGCAAACAGGCGCATAGCTGCATTCCATGATCGCGCAGTTTAAGGCTCTCATGCGCGGACGGCCGGGTTGCTCTTGACTTTCGGCTCGCTGATGGCTTAGGTTGGCCGGTTGAAGATCGAAATTGAAATCAAGCTCCGCCTGCCGGAGGAGCTTGGCGCGATTCGCCGGAAACTGCGGGAAAACGGATTCGTCATCGACAAGCGGCGCGTGTTTGAGTCGAACATCCTGTTCGACAACCGGAAGCGCACGCTGCGCAAGCACGGCAAGCTTCTCCGCGTGCGCCGCACCGGTCCGCACGGAACCCTCACGTTCAAAGGTCCCTCCGAACAGGGGCGGTATAAGAAACGGTGGGAAATCGAAACCGAGCTCCACAACACCAGCGCCGTGGAGGCCATGCTCGTGCATCTCGGGTATCATCCCGTCTTCCGTTACGAAAAATTCCGGACCGAGTATCGCGCACGGCCGCGTGGCGGCAAGGTCCTGCTGGATGAGACGCCGATAGGAAACTTCCTGGAGCTGGAAGGCAGTTCCCGATGGATCGACCGGACCGCTCGCCGGCTCGGGTTTTCCGCGGGCGATTACATCAACCGCAGCTATGGCTACCTGTATCTCGCGTACTGCCGGGAGCGCAGAACGCAGCCGAAGAACATGGTTTTCAAGAGGCGCCGGTAAGCGCCGCGGGACTTGCTCCTACGCCTGCGCCGTCAGGCGATTCGGCGAGGGGGCAGTCGCGGAGACGACGGGCTTACGGGGAACGCGCGGTTCCGGTCCGCCGGCACGCACGGCTCGTTTCCACTTCCCCGCGACCGCGGCCGAAAACCGTTCGGTCCAGCACTCGCGGAACTCGCGCGCCTTGCGCCGCTCCGACCGCTTCAACGAGGCTCTGAGATTCTTGCCGCACTTGAAGCCAGTCGCCAGGGCCAGCACGCTCCGGTAGTCGTTCATCTTTCCGAGGATGGACTGCACGAATTTGATTTCGCCGATCCACTCCGTCAGGGCCGGGCCGTAGATGGGCGCGAAAAGCTCCAGCGTATAACGGAACTTTTTGGCCTGGATGCGGAACTCGTGCAGCTTCTCGCCGCAATGGTGCGACGCGGCTGCCGAGTCACCGGCCTCGAAGAACCGCTGTGCCAGCCGAGGCAAGGCTGCCGCCGCAACCGCCCGGGTCTCCCTCTGGATCTCGGTCTGTGGTCCGTGGAGTCTCAGATGAGCGAGCCAGCGCGACACTTTCGTGCGAAGAGACAAGCCCTTCAGCTCCGCCTGCAGAGATCCTTCTGCCGCTTTGCGCCGGGCTCGAATATGGCGCCGCAGATCCGCAGCCTCCGGCTGGCGGAACTTCAGTAGGATCTTGACGGCGATATCGCAATCCCGCACCGCGCCCGCCGAACCCAGCACCGTCTTGAGCTGTTTGCGAACTCGTTTTGTCGCCTTGCGGGGGAGCAAGGGCTTGAATGTCGCCAGTGCCTGTTCGGTCCGCCGAATGGCTACGCGCAGATCGTGGATGGCGTCCGGACTGGGCGCCTTCGCCGCGCGGTTTGCCTGAAAGGCCACGCGTTCGATCAACCGGCGGATCTGTTCTCCGGCCGCGGGAACGGGGTTCCCGCGCAATGGTGAGCTCAGCGGCAAGTCTTCCAATTGTAATGTTCCAGGCCCAGGCGGTGCAATCAGCAGTCGTCCTCCGTCATGAAAACGTTACCAAGATTTCACGCCTTTGCAAACCTTGATTGCTACCCTCTGGCCCGAGGAGGGTTTTACTTGACCAATAGACTTACAGCAGGAACGCTGGCCTTTCTGGTCAGCTTAGCGCCGCAGGTTCAGGCTCAACATTTGAACGATCGCGACGGAATCCGGCGCGTGCTACTGATCAGCATCGACGGCATGCACGCCTTGGACTACATAAATTGCATGGCCGGCCACTACTGCCCCACTCTCGCCGGCCTCGGCAAAACAGGTGTGAACTACACCCGCACTTCCACTTCCCGGCCCTCGGATTCGTTCCCCGGATTGATGGCATTGGTCACCGGCGGGACACCCAAGACTGTGGGTGCCTTCTACGATGTCGCCTACGACCGCATTCTGGCCCCGCCGGCGAATGACACAGGCAACGGTGTCTTTTCCGGCACCTGCGTCTCCAACATGCCCAACGGCACCACTACCGAGTACGAAGAAGGCGTAGACATCGATCAAACGCTGCTGAACGGCGGCAACGGCAAAACTTTGATTGACGGCGACTGGACCGCGATCGACGCTACCCGTTTGCCGCGCGATCCTTTCAATGGCTGCAACCCGGTGTATCCCTGGAATTTCATCCGCGCCAACACTATCTATGGGATCATCCACAAGCACGGCGGTTATACCGCATGGTCGGATAAGCACGCCGTTTACGCCGCCGTGTCCGGCCCCACCGGCACCGCATTTCCCAGCAACGTGGACGACTACTATTCCCCCGACGTCAACTCCAATATCGTCAACCTGCCGGGCGTGAAGACCGCCGATGGACAACTGGACTGCTCCACGGTTCCGGATAATAACGGCGGCGCCTGGACCGACAGCTTCCAGAACATCCGCTGCTACGATCAGCTCAAAGTCAACGCGATTGTGAACGAGATCGATGGGAAGACCCACCTGGGCGACCGGAAAGCGCCGGTTCCCAACATCTTCGGCATGAATTTTCAGGCCGTGAGCGTCGGACAGAAGCTGATTGAGAACGGAATCAAGGGCGGGTATACCGACGCCGCCGGCACCGTTACGGCCGATATGAAAACCGAAATCGTTTTTGTGGATGCCGCGATCGGGCAGATGGTCACGGAGTTGCGAAGGCAAGGGCTGCTTGAATCTACCCTCATCATCGTTACCGCCAAGCACGGCCAATCGCCGATCGATACGCATCGCTTCCAGGAGAAGGGTAGCGGGATCACCACCACGCCGGCCGACGCGATCGCGGCGTTCCTTCCACCTCCTCCCGCTGGCGGAGCTCCAGAAAATCCGAATACTCCCGATAAGACGGTCACGGTTACTCGGACGCCATTGAAGGCCGGAGACACGTTGAGTGCGATCGGACCTACCCAGGACGACATCTCGTTGCTGTGGCTGGCGCCCGGCACCGATGTTGCCAGCGCCGTCGCCCTGCTCGAAGCCAGTGGCTCCGCGGGCATCGGCCTGGGGCAGATC
>CAYTJD010000119.1:0-33791 GCA_964438005.1 uncultured Solibacteraceae bacterium
GCAATTCACGTAGAGGTCAGCCGGGAAATCACCCGCGGTTGTGCCCAGCGCCCAGCCATTGCCTTCTGATTGGATGCGGATCACTTTCGCCCCGGTGATAACGCGTCCGCCACAACGCTGAATCTCGTGTACCAATGCCGGGCAAACCGCCTGGTAGTCCACAATTCCTTCCTGGGGCACACGCAACCCCGCGACACCGCCGACGTGCGGCTCGATCTCGCGCATTTCGTCGGCCGTCAGCCAGCGCAGACCCTCCAGGCCGTTGACCTGCCCGCGCGCGTGCAGAGCCCGCAGCCGCGGCAGTTCGCTTTCGTTCGCGGCCACCACCAGTTTGCCGCAGACTTCGTGCGGGATGGAATTCTCCTGGCAGAATTCGACCATCTGCCGGATGCCGGATACGGCCAACCGCGCTTTCACCGAGCCAGGCTGGTAATACAGGCCGCAATGCAAGACACCACTGTTGTGACCGGTCTGGTGCCGGCCTAGCCCCGCTTCCTTTTCCAGAAGCGTGATCCGCGCTCCCGGGAATTTCTCGCCCAGGCGGTAGGCGGTCGCCAGCCCGACAATGCCGCCGCCGACGATGATGACCCGGCGGGAGTTCACAGCTAACGAAACTCCTTCCCGTTGGTGACACGGGCGCGCACGATCTTCAGGATTTCGTCCTCGACCTCTTCGATGCTCAATGCGGTCGAATCCAGGTAGACAGCGTCGGGCGCTTGGGAGAGGGGGGAATCGGCGCGCGAACTGTCCCGGCGGTCGCGTTCCTGCATTTGTTCGGTGAGCGCATCTTCGGTGATCGGATCGCCCTTGGCGCGAACTTCCTGCAGGCGCCTCCGCACGCGCTCGCTAAGCTGAGCGTCGAGGAAGATTTTCACGTCGGCATTCGGGAAGACCACCGTACCGATATCGCGCCCCTCCATGACGATGCTGGCTCGCTCCCCGATCGCGCGTTGCTTGGCCACCATGGCCCGCCGCACCCCTGGAATCACCGCCACCTTGGACGCCCCGGTGGAGACTTCCGGTGCGCGAATGGCCTCGGTCACATCTTCTCCATTCAGACGAATGCGGGCGGGCAAGAGCTCGATCTCCGCCGCCAGCGCCAGTTGTTCGAGACGATGCATGTCCCCCAGATCAATGTTCTGTCGTAAGGCCCAAAGGGCCACGGCCCGGTACATGGCGCCGGAGTCAATATAGGTAAACCCCAGGCGGTCGGCCAGGCGCTGTGCAATGGTGCTCTTCCCTGCGCCTGCGGGCCCATCGATTGCCACTACTACACGTCGGTGCGTCATCTTTGCGTGCGATTCTGCGGCGGCCGGAGAAGCCGTCCGCTTTGCGTCAAGAACGTAGAATAGCAGCAGGCATGAACCCGGATGAATTCGACCACCTGGTCTCCGCGGCGTACGCCAAAATCCCCGCGCGTTTCCGCAGGCGGATGAAGAACATTGCACTGGTGGTCGAAGCCGAACCGACACCCGCACAATTGGCGCGTGCTGGATTTCCCACGTCGCCTCGGGGACCGCGCGGTACGCTGCTCGGTCTTTACGAAGGCCGGCCGCTCACCAAACGCAGCGTGTTTGAGCCTTTTGCCATGCCAGACCGGATTACGGTGTTCCAAGGTCCGCACGAACGGTTGGCCCGCTCGCGGGAGCATCTGTTGCAACTCGTCGAAGAAACGGTTTGGCACGAAGTGGCGCACTACTTCGGCATGGATGAATTGCAGGTTCGGGCGGCGGAACGGCGGCGGACAAGAAGCCGCTATTGATCACGGGCGTCCTGGACGAAGCCCGGGAGGGAGTTGCGGCATACCCGCTGCCTGCCCAGCAGGCTGGCCCGACGGGTTCTGCCCCTGGGGTTGGCCGAACGGGCTCTGCCCTTGGGGCCCCGGTGTTGGACTGGTTCCGAAGCCCGCCCCTAACACGCCGGTGGGACTGGGAGTCGCCGCCGGGCTCGGGTTGCCAGCAACGCTGCCCAAGCTCGCCGCGGAAGTGCCGATCGTTCCGCCACTCGGGTTCGGCAAGGGCGCCTGCTTGGTGTAGTCGAAGACGAATTCCCACTCGTTGTAGTTGGTACGGTCGTTGTAGATCATGATCGCCGCGTTTTCCGATTTGCTGGCGATGCCCGCGATCCCACCGCCGATCTGTTGCCCGCCCGGTGCGGTGCCCGCCTGGATCGGCCGCGGATTCCGCAGGATATTGTTGATCATGTCCGTTGCCGGGCTCTGGCCGGTTGGGCCGGGAAAGCCGGGATTGGTCGTCTGCGGTGTCCCGAACGGCTGCGGCGTTCCGCTTGGTTGCGGTGTCCCGAACGGCTGCGGCGCTCCGAACGGCTGCGGAACCCCGCCCGCCGGGAAGTTCGGCTGAGTGGGTACGGGTTGTGGATTCGCCGGGTTTGGTGTGAAGGGTGCGGGTTGCGGCACTCCCTGCGTCGGAGTGGGCTGCGCACCGATGTACTGGCCCCCACCCACGTACGGCTGCGAGCCGCCGACGTAGGGCTGGCTTCCTCCGACATAGGGCTGCCCGGGCGTGTTCGGATTGGCCGGCACGCCGGGAGGCGTAAAACCGGGAAGGCGTCCCGGTATGGGCTGGCCGGCAGAATTCACTCCGCCGGGATTAGTAAGTTCTGGAGGGATCGGCGTGCCCGGAGTGGGCGTTCCGGGGAAAGGCTGCGCCTGGACTTGGCCGGGAAAGGGCTGGGCTCCCGGTTGCGCGCCAAGGAAGGGCTGAGGCTGAACTTGGCCGGAGTTCGCAGGAGTACCAGGGAACGGTTGCCCTGGCACTTGGCCGGGCAACATTTGGCCGCCGGGAAATGATTGTGTCTGCTGCTGACCAGGGAACGGCTGGGCGGTTGGTTGACCCGCGCCGGGTTGAGTTGGGAATACCGGGCCGGGAACCGGCTGGCCCGGCATCGGTTGGCCCGGAATGGGCTCAAACCCGGTGATCGGCTGACCGGGCAGCGGTTGGCCGGGCGCGATCGGCTGGCCGTCCGGTCCGATTGTGGGCACAGCGCCGCCTTCACTCACGCGGCGGCGGGACAACCCGGCGTTGAGATTCTGCTGCGCGGGCGTCAATGCCGATCCTATGGCCGCCTGTTCGCCGACATACTGCCCGGACGTCGACGCGGTCTGCTGGCTGGCATCTCCGGGCTTCTGCTTGTTGAGCACTGAATCGGTCAGCACACCGTTATTGATGTGGACGATCCGCCAGTCGTCCTTTCCAGTCATCGGATCGATAAACTTATGCCGGAGGAAACGCCGGTTATTGAAGTTTTCGAGATCCTTCAGGTCGCCGGGGTAGCGCCCATTGACGCGGACAAAGAGCTGGATGGCGCGTTTATACTGTTCGCCGCGTTCGATGAGCAACTGCTCCTTCTGGCGCTGCGCCTGAAACGCCACGCGCGGAATCTCCAAGTACAGAGTGATCGCGATGGTCGCCGCCATCAGGAAGACCAGCAGCATCGCAAACCCGGATTCGCTTCGTTTCTTCATCCGGCTGCTTCCTCCGCCAGCGGAATCGTCTGCTGCCGCTTGGATTCGGTGTCTTCCATAACGACTGAGGTGGCGCCAATGCGCACGACGCGATAGCGCCGCTTGACCGTCTCGCCTTCCTTGGCCACCAGAATGTCTTCGCCGTCGAGGAAGAACGCGGTTTTGGCGGTGCTTCCCGGAATCGAAGAGAAGCCGTAATAGCGCAGCGTGATGGGCGGCGGGGGCGGAGGCCCCGGAGGCGCGGTGGGCGGAGGAGACGTGGAGATTACCGCCGCTGCCGGAGGTGGCTTTAGTGGGACTTTCGGCTCGGGAGGCAGAGGCGCCTGGCCGAATTGAAACACGTTCCGGCCAGGACCTGCGCTGTCGGTGTTCTGCACTTTGGCGAGCAGATCGAGCCGTAAGGTCGGATCGACCTTCGCGGTATCGATTCGGTCCTCGGGGCGTTTGGGGTGGAGCACGGGGTGGAACTCGTCACTCTGTACGCGCGACCGCGAAGACGTCCGCGCGGCGGGCCGGGCCGGTTGGGGCACGTCCACGGGGGCCGCGGCCTGGCGGATGGCTGGAAGAGTCGCGGAGGCAGCGGGGGTAGACGAGGGTCCGGACAATACTTCGGAGAACAGCAGGTATCCGCCGATAACGACGAGCGCACCAAGCACAATCACTTTTTTCGGATCGTCGGCGCCCAGCTTCATGACGTCGCCCCCGGTGCTTCCTTCACGAAGGTATCCAGCTTCAGGCTCACGGTAAGCATCTGGCCGTTCTGCTGCGGCGAAGCCACCAGGCTTTCAATGATGAGGAAGCGCGGTGACCGGTCCAACAGGTTTACGAACTTTTGCAGATTCTCGTACGTGCCTTCGTAACCCGCGGTAACGGACATCATCTCCAGCGTATCGCTTCCCTCGATAGCGTTGAGTTCCACGTTGCGGTCGCGCGGCTTGATGCCGGCTTCCTGGGCGGTCTTGTCGAGTTCCTCGAAGATGGTTGAAAAGGTGCTGCGGCGGTCGGAGACATAGCGGTCGAGGAAGCTGTCGCCTTCGGTGCGGGCCATCTCGACCTTTCCGGACAGGCGCTTGGTCTCAGCCAGTTGCGCCTGCAAGTGCGCAAGCTGGGTTTGCAGCCCGGCGCGGCGCTGGCGCAGGTCATCGGTGGAGCCGCCGAACGGTTTGAAGGCAATGACGGCGGCCACCAGGTTGGCCGCCAAAAGCACGCCGAGGATGACGCGCACCACCACGCGCGGTTCGCGAATCGCTGCCTTAAAGTTTCTGGGCATAATTCACCGTGAGGCGCGCGCGGTACAGAGGTTCGGCCTGAGAGGGCGCCTGCGTCGTGGGAGCCGATACCGATTCAAACAACGGCGACGATTCGAGGGTCTTGAGAAGGTCGATGACGGCGCCTGGATTCATCGCTCCCACCGTCATGTCGAGCGTCACCTTGTTGTCTTTGTTTACGAACGGGCGGATAGTCATGATCCGCACGTTAGCCGGCATGGCCCTTCCAAGATCCGAGAAGATTTTCGTCCAGCTGATGCCTTTGCGATAGAGCAGTTCGTTGAGGAAGACGCTGCGCTCCAGAACTTCGGCGTTCTCGGGCTTGCGCAGGACGGTTTCCAGGGCGGCCTGCTGCTGCTGCGTCTGGCGGATGGCTGCATCCAGGCGAGCCAGGTCGAGCCGCACGTCCGCCGATTGCGCGCGATCCATCACGATAAGGGAAATCAGCACTGCGAGCGTGCCGGCCAGCAGGAACGCAACGAGCGCCGAGCCCACCAGGATGGGCCGGTCGCGCCGGAAGGGCTGGCTGGCGAGATTGATCGGGATCTTCATATCAGTTGTACTTGGCAAGGGACCGCACGTATCCCAGCAGCCCCGCATTGTTTTCGCCGGGCATTCCGAACGGCGATCGCAGAGGCTCGGCCTCCACCTCGAGCTCCGCCTGGAAGCGCCGCATCGCGTTATCCGTTTCCGGGCCGAAACCGCACAGAATCAAACGGTCAACGCGCGTTCCCAGATTATCTTCCGCAAAGACAAAAGTCGGCATCAGTACGGCCGCCACGTCTTCCCAGGCGGGCGACGGAACCTCGAGACAACGCACCAGCTTGATAATCCCGCTCGCGCGCACGACCACTGTCAGGACATGTCCGGAAAGTTTTGCCAGGATATTGACGCCGCCGTCTGTCGCCAGCTCCAAAGCCGCCAGCACGGACGGGGTGACGAATCCAGGATTCATCCCCGCAGCCCGGAACGGCGCTTCATACCGGGAGACAATTTCGAGCGGCGTCATGACCACTACCACGTCGCATTTTTTTCCGGTTACATGCTGGGCCCAATAGCCGACCGCGGCCGATTCCACATCGAACGGCACGCTTCGCTTCAAACGGAACCGGACCAGCGAAAGCTGTTCCTTGGGATCGGAAGGAAACTCGTCGAAATCGAGAACCGCGATGCGCGTGCAGAAATCGGGCAGGATCAGCGCGATATCCCGCCGTTTGCGCATCGCCTGGGCGCCGAGGAGCGCGCGGACGCCAAGCGACAATTCGTCGGGCTCGATGACGTTCTCCTTCAGCGGAGAGATGGATAGAACCCCGGGCTTCAACGGCCGGAAATCCAGTTCCGCGCGCGACCCCATGCGTGCCACAGCGATCCCCGCTTCGGAGATTTCGAACGCCATGCCGGGCGGCGGGTCCTGGAGGATTCGTTTCAAGCTCTCTAGCACGTCGCGCTACCCCTCAATGAACGTCACTTTGTTGATCTCACGCAGCGTAGTGACTCCGGCGCGCATTTTGGCCACCGCTGATTCGCGCAAGAAGGTCATTCCATCCTCGCGCGCGGTCCGCTTGATTTCCGAAGTCGGCCGGCGATTCAGAATCATTTCGCGGATCCGGTCGGTCAGATCGAGCAACTCGTGAATGGCCGAGCGGCCGCGGAAGCCAGTTCCTCCGCATTCGAAACAGCCGGAGCCTTCGTACAACGGCACGTCGCGCCAATCGTCGGGGTTTAACCCGCTTTCCACCAATGTCGAATCCGGATACCGCATACGCCGTTTACAATGCTCGCAGATCACGCGCACCAGGCGTTGCGCCAGAATGCAGTTGAGCGAGGAGACAAAATTGTAGGGTTCCACTCCCATGTTGAGAAAGCGGCCCAGCACGTCGAGCACATTGTTGGCGTGGACAGTGGTGAATACCAGGTGGCCGGTCAGGGCGGAATTGATCGCGATCTGAGCGGTCTCCTGGTCGCGGATTTCGCCGACCATGATTTTGTCTGGGTCGTGGCGCAGAATCGAGCGTAGCCCGCGCGCGAACGTCAGGCCCTTTTTCTCGTTTACAGGGATCTGCGTGATTCCCTTGATCTGATATTCGACCGGATCTTCAATGGTTACGATCTTGTCTTCGTCATTCTTGATTTCGCTGAGCGCCGCATACAGCGTCGTGGTCTTGCCGGACCCGGTCGGCCCGGTCACCAGCACCATGCCGTACGGCTCGGTAATGTAACGGCGGAACTTGACCAGATCGGCGTCGGAAAAGCCGACGACATCGAGCGAGAGTTTGGAGAATTTCTCGCTCATCGATTCCTTATCGAGCACGCGAAGCACGGCGTCTTCGCCGTAGATGGTCGGCATGATCGAGACGCGGAAGTCGATCAGCCGGTTCTTGTAGCGAACGCGGAAGCGGCCGTCCTGCGGCACCCGCTTTTCGGCGATGTCGAGCTCGCTCATCACCTTGATGCGCGAAATGATGGTGGATTGCCAGTCCTTGGCGATCGGCGGCATGGCGTAGTGCAGAACGCCGTCGATGCGGTACTTGATGGCGACTTCCTGGTCGCGCGATTCGATGTGGATGTCGCTGGCCCGCCGCTCGAGCGCGTTGAAGATGGTGGTGTCGACCAGCTTAATGACCGGAGCGATGTCGCTATCGACAGCGGTCAGCTTGTCGATCGAGAGCGTTTCGTCCTGCTCGCCTTCGTCGGCCACCACGTCGAGCGTGAAGCCTTCGGTGACCTCCTCGAGGACGCGCTGGGACTGCTCGGTTTTCTTGAGCAGGTCGGCGATCTGCGACAACGTCGCCACCTTGATCCGCAGCTTGCGGTTCAATAGCAGCGTAAGTTCATCGACCAGGTTCAGGTTTCTGGGGTCGGACAGCGCGATCTCCAGCGTCCCGTTTTGCGCCCGCAGCGGAACGAAATTGTACCGGAACATGAGATCGACCGGAATCGAGCGAAACAGCTCATGATCGATCGAGGCCTCGCGCAGGTCGACATACTCGCAGCGATACCGGGCCGCGATGGCGCGCGCCTGTTCGGCTTCCGCCTGCGGATCAATCAGCCTGACCTTGTCACCTGCTGCCATGCTTGCTTACCGAATCGTATCTGCCAGGGAAAAGATCGGCAGATACAAGGCAATCAAAACGAATGCTACGAAGGAGCCCATGAAAATCATGATGGCGGGCTCGATGAGCGAAAGGGTCGCCTGCATACGCGTGTTTACGTCTTCTTCGAAGAACTCGGCCACGCTGTTCAACATCGCGGGCAACGCGCCGGTCGACTCGCCCACTTCAATCATGTCGAGGGCCAAAGGTGGCACCAAGCCCGAGGACCGGAGCGAAGCCGAGAGGGGCTGCCCTTCGCGCACGCTCTTGCCGGCCATCGCTACCGCCTTCTCCAGAATCGGTGTGCCGAGCGATTCGGCCGCCGTCTCCATTGCCTGCACCAGCGGGATGCCGCCGGTCAGCAGCGTGCTCAGGATGCGCCCGAGCTGCGCCACCTGGTATTTCAGCCAGATCTCACCGGCAATCGGCAGCTTTAACTTGACGCGATCCAGCTTTTCGCGCGCCGGCTCGCGCTGGGCCCACCAGCGAAACACGAAGATTCCCGCAATCAGCGCGGCAGCGAACGCCAGCACATAGGATCGCGCCGTGGTCCCAACCGCGATCAGCGCCAGCGTCATCGCGGGCAACTGCGCCTGCATGGTGCTGTACAATGTCGCGAACGTCGGGACCACGTAGGTGACCAGAAATACCATCAGCAAAATCACCAGGACGATTAGCACCGCCGGGTACAGCAGCGACACCATTACTTTCTTGCGCACCGCGAGCGAGAGTTTCTGATAACTGATGTAGCGGTCGAGCACTTCGGTGAGGCTGCCGCTTTTTTCTCCGGCCATCACCGAGGTCACATAGATTTTCGGGAAGATCTCCTGCTGGCGAAAGGCTTCCGAGAGCAACGTGCCGTTGCGCACCTCATCCCGGACCGCCTGGATATGCGGCGCCATTTTCGGATCCGTGAGGCGCTCCGCCAGCAAGTCGAGTGATTTGAGAATCGGAAGGCCGGCGCGTATCAGCGTCACAAACTGCTGGTTGAAGATCAGGAATTTTTCCAAGTTGAGCTTCTTGCGCCGGCCCAGAAACTTGGGCGCCGCCACCATCCGCGGCTTGATCGAATAAATCAAGAAGCCCTGCTGCGAATACCGCTCGCGCAGTTCCTTTTCGGATCCTGCCGAAGCCACCTGCTGGTGAATCTGGCCGCGGCCATCGGCGTATTTGAGCACGAACTGCGCCATGACTATTGCCCGGCCTCCTCCAGGTGAGCGCCCGCGGGCATTTGAAACTGAAACAGCTTGGCATCGAGCGAGGGGTCGACCTTTTCGCTTTCGAAAGTGAAGTCGAGGACCGAATGGTCGAACCCAGTGACCTTGACTTCACGAATGCGGCTGTCGGGGGCCACTAAGAATTCAACCTGGGAGTACGGCAGGTTTTCGGTCTTAGGCTCGGCCGTGATACGCATGTCGGGCCCGTCAGGCTTGCCCTGTATATCCCGGAACTCCTTATCGAAGTGCAACTTACCGAGGAGAAAGGCGAGCGGCGCGCGCATGTCGTCGCTTTCCTGGAGCTTCATTTTTTCAACTCGGTTGTCGGCCGGGGTATACAACCAGAGGTTCTTACCGTCACCGACGAAGAGTTTCCCTTTCGGCTGGGAATAATCCCACCGCATGCGCCCAGGTTTGCGGAGCAGGAGCGTGCCGCTCTCCGTGCGGGTGGCGTTGCGAGGGGGCGTATACCGTTCAGTAAAAAGGACTTGGAGCGTCTTGGCCCGATTGTACCGGTTCTCGACATTCTTCAAGAGCGTGTCGAGCGGGGCATCGGCGGCGAATGCCGACACTGCCAGCAGGCCGATCATCAGCCGGAAAAGGCTCACAAAACTCTGACGCACGAACGCCTGCAAGCGTGCATGGATCCTGTCCAGGAGCCCCCGGGGCGTGGCCTGCCGACGGCCTCCCCATAATAAGAGATCGGCAAAGAACCGATGAAAGGCTCCGGGCCGCGTGACCCCATCCCCGGATTCCGGAACCGATCGTTCCGAAAACAGGCGTGATAATCTAGCTTGCCTGAGGGGAGAAACGTATGCGGCCTGCCGATCGAGTGAAAATTGCGCTGGCGGTCGTCCTGGTGACAGCCGCCGCAAATGCCCAACCGAATCCGTATCGCACCGTCGATGGCTGGCCGCAGGTCCCGGCCGGCTTCGAATGGGGGTCGGTCATCTCCGTCGATCCGGACGGGAACGGCAATCTTTGGGTGTTTCACCGCGCCGAGCCTCCGCTACTGAAATTCGATGCTTCGGGCAAACTTCTCAAGCGCATGGGAGAAGGCATGTTCGTCCAGCCGCACGGCCTGCACATCGATCGCGAAGGCAACCTGTGGGCCACGGATGCACAGGGGAAAGACGGCAAGGGCCAGCAGGTGTTCAAATTCAGCCCGGACGGCCGCGTTTTGATGAGACTCGGCACCGCGGGCGTGGCTGGGGAAGGTCCGAATACGTTCAATGGACCTACTGATGTCGCGGTGGCGGCCAGTGGCGACATCTTCGTCACGGATGGCCACGTGAATTGTCGTGTCGTGAAGTTCTCAAAGGACGGGAAGTTTTTGATGTCGTGGGGAAAGAAAGGCTCTGCGCCCGGCGAGTTCAACCTGCCGCACAGCATCGCCTTTGATTCCAGCGGGCGCGTGTTTGTCGCGGACCGGGAGAATAGCCGCATTCAGATCTTCGATCAGGAGGGCCGCTTCCTGGCCGAATGGAAACAGTTTGGGCGGCCCAGTGGAGTCTTCATTTCAAAAGACGACACGATTTACGTTGCCGATTCCGAGTCGAATGCCACGCGGAACCCAGGGTTCAAGAGAGGCCTCCGCGTCGGCAATGCAAAAGACGGCAAAGTCACCGCGTTCATTCCCGATACCGACCCGGATCCGGACGCGTCCCCAAGCGGGGCCGCGGAAGGCGTGGCCGCCGACGCTATGGGCAATGTCTATGGAGCACGAGTCCGTCAGAAACTGTTAGTGAAGTACGCCAAACAATAGGCGCCACGCTAACGGCAGACGAAATTTCGCGCGTCGTTCGGATCGCCTTGCCCGGTGTACTGCGCGTATTTCGGGTAGGCGCATAGCGGGCGGCTGCGGCCCGGAAACGCTTTTCCGGTTGCGGTCACGGAGTCCGGCGCGGTTCCCTTTTCGACCCAATCGGTAATGGCAGTCAGCATATCAAAACGGTCAAGCGTGGCGCTGCCGCCCTGGCAGTGCCCCATCCCCGGCACCAGGTACAGCCGGCTCCAGGATTCCACTCGTTCCGGGCCGCCGTTGTCGCGGAACAACTTCTCGTAGTATCCGATCGTATCGAGCGGCGAGAACCAGGGGTCGCTCAGGCCGTGATAGAAAAGCAGCTTGCCGCCATGTCCGGAGAAGGTGGCCAGGTTTGTCCAGGTGCTGTCTCCGGCGAGCGCATTGACGTTGGCAGCGATCCGCGCGGACTCGCGGTCGGCATCAAACGTTGCCGAGTCGGTAGGAACGGGAACCGGAATGCGCGGTCCAAAGAGAAGTCCGGGAAGGCGGGAGGCTTCGGCGATGCCTGCATCATAAGGAAAACCCGGATAGATCAGATCGCCCCGCACATCGTGCGCGCCGCCGAATGCTTTCTTGAGGGCAGCCGCTTTTTCGGGAGCCAGACAGCTCGCGGTTTGCCCGGCTGTGCAGGCGAGCCGGGTGGGGTCGAAATCGCAAGCTTTGAAATTGAAGATCATCCCGTCCTGGAGACCATCTTTGGCGTCGCACTGGTTCAACAGAGAACTCCGGATCAATTCCCTTTCGGCCGGTGAGAGCAGCTCGCCCGGTTTTCCAGACGCTTCGCGGGGCGCCGCGCGGTCGAAGGTGGCGCCGATGAACCCAAGATTGAGATTGGAATACCCGGTGCGAATTGCCGGGTCGCCGGACACCACGCCGTCAAAGTAAGCAGGATAGCGTTGCGTCACGATCATGGCCTCGCGGCCGCCCGTAGAACATCCGTCGTAGTACGAACGCTCGGCGGCTCGGCCATAATGCGCTGCGATCATGCTTTTGGCGACCAGCGTGACGCGGCCGATCGCGACATAGTAGAAATCCAAACTGGCCTGCTGGTCCGCGAAAAAGCTGCCGTCGAAAACTGCGCCGCGATGGCCGCTATCGGTGGTCACGACGGCAAATCCCCGCGCGAGCCCCGGCGTATCGCCTGCCGCCTGCCCGCCTACCGGAGCCGCCACGTTGCCGTTCAAGCCGCCGCCGCCCTGAAACAGGAACCGGCCATTCCAGTTGTCGGGCAGCGCGAGGGCAAAGCCGATCGTGTACGCTTTTCCGCCTACACCGGTGCGCCGGTCAATTTCTCCATCGACGCGGCAATGGGCCGGCAGCGCGGCGGCCGCTGCCACTGGTTCTGCCTTGGTGACCACGACGCCCGGCATGGCGAACTTCGTCAAATCTGCGCAATCTCTTCGCGCGCCCGCGGTCTGCGCCCCCGCGATTGCCACCGAAAAAGTGGTCGCGAGCAGAACCTGATTGATGACGGCCATAGCGCACAGTTTACTCGAATTCCGTAGATCGAGCGGTGCTGAGGCGTAACTGTAGTTACAGCAACCAGCGATTTCGCTTGCAAACAGCGGGCTGTGCTAGACTCCGGGGTATCGGGCTCAAGGCCCACGTCGGCGGCCCTCCGAAGAGGTTCTACTTACGCCGATCGAGGTGGGGAACGATGACCAGCATTCCGGGTTCGCCTCAATTTCTGCTGAACGGAAGAGCGGTGTCGATTGAAGGCGCCTCCGTCCAAACCACCTTGCTGGACTTTCTCCGCGACCATGGTTTAACCGGCGCGAAGGAAGGTTGCGCTGAAGGCGAGTGTGGCGCCTGCACCGTCGTGCTCGTTGGTCCGGATACGAAAAACGCGTCTGCCAGCGCGTATCGCGCGGTCAACAGCTGTCTGATATTACTTCCCGCGGCGGCAGGTCACGAAATCTACACGGTGGAGGCTCTAGCCTCGGGCGGCAAGCTGGCGCCCGCCCAGGAGGCGATGGCGGCTGCCGGCGGCTCCCAATGCGGCTACTGCACACCGGGATTTGTAATGAGCTTGTTTGCCGAGCAGTATCGAAACGGCCGCACGGGTTCCTGCGATCCGCATGAGCTCGGCAGCAATCTCTGCCGCTGCACTGGCTACCGTCCCATTCGCGATGCGGCGCTTTCGCTGGGACCACCACCGGACGGTCCGTTTCGCGAGCGGCTGGCGCATCCCGCGCCCAGTCTCGATCGGATGCAGTATGTAAACGCGAGCGCGCGGTTCTCGCGGCCGAGGACCGTGGCCCAGTGTCTCTCGATTCTAGCCGCTGATCCCGAAGCCCGTGTGCTGGCGGGCGGCACCGATCTGGCCGTCGAATCGAATCTGCGCGCTCGGCGCTGGGGCCACCTCGTCAGTGTCGAAGCAGTAGCGGAGCTGCGCGAATTTTCCGAATCGCCCGATCGCATCCGCCTTGGCGCGGCTCTCACGTTGAATGAGATCGCCGAACGATGGAGCGGTGCTCCGGAGGCGTTCCGGCAATGGCTGCCCTTGTTCGCGTCGCCGGCCATTCGCAATCGAGCCACGCTCGGCGGCAATCTGGCCACGGCCTCGCCGATCGGAGACGGAGCGCCGCTGTTCGGCGCCTTCGACGCGCTGCTTCATATCGTGGGTCCGAAGGGCCGCCGCACGGTTCCGTTGGTCCGATTCTTCGAAGCGTATCGCCGGACTGCGCTTCAACCCGGTGAGCTTCTGGCCGCAATCGAGATTCCCAAGCCGCTGCTCGCGTTTTCGCGCTTCTATAAGGTTGCCAAGCGGCGCATGGACGACATCAGCACCGTGGCCGCGGGTTTTGCGATGGATTGGAACCCAGCCGGCCGCATCGAACGCGCCCGGTTTGTCTTTGGGGGCGTTGCCCCGGTGCCGTTGCGCGTGGAAGCCGCCGAGGAAGCCGTGATTGGCGAGCGTTGGAACGAGGCTACGGTGTCGCGCGTGCAAGCCACCCTGGCTCGCACGCTGAATCCGATAAGCGACCACCGCGGCTCGGCGGAATATCGGCTGGCGATGGCGCAGAGCCTGGTCGAAAAGTTCTGGTGGGAGCGGCGGGAGGCGGCCGCATGAACGTCGGCAAACCCGTCCCGCACGAGAGCGCGCGCGAGCACGTCACCGGCGCGGCGCTTTATACTGACGACCTGCTTTCCCGCTTTTCCGGAATTCTGCACGCCTGGCCGGTGCTTGCGCCTCACGCGCGTGCGTGCGTCAAGCACCTGGACGGCACACCGGCCCTTGCGGAGCCTGGTGTCTGCACTGTGCTCACTGGCGCCGACGTCCCGGGCGAGGGCGACTGCGGGCCCAACCGGCGCGATGAGCCGCTGTTTCCGTCCGAGGTGATGTTTGATTCCCAGCCGGTAGCCTGGGTTCTCGGAGAGACGCTGGAAGCCGCGCGCTGCGGCGCCGAACGAGTGCGCGTGACATATGAGCCGCTGCCTCCCATTCTCACCATCGAGCAGGCCATCGCCGCGCAGAGCTTTCATGTTGGTCCGGTCCACCTGAATCGCGGCGACGCCTCGGTCATCGACTCGAGCCCCCTGCGCTTTTCGGGTGAGCTCGCAATCGGCGGCCAGGAGCATTTTTACTTGGAAACCATGGCGGCAATCGCGTGGCTCGATGAGGCAGGTGGCGTTGCGCTCGAATCCTCCACGCAGCATCCGACCGAAGTACAGGAAATTGTCGCGCGCGTGCTCGGACTGCCGCGGCACCAAGTGACCGTCGAATGCCTGCGCATGGGCGGAGCGTTCGGCGGTAAAGAAGTGCAATCCAACTGCTATGCCGCGATCGCCGCGCTTGGCGCCTGGAAGACGCGCCGGCCGGTGCGTGTTCGCCTGACGCGCGCGCTGGACATGGCGCTCACCGGTAAGCGCCATCCGTTTCTCGCGCGCTACGAAGCCGGCTTCGCGTTGGATGGACGGCTCGACGGCGTCCGCGTCACCTTCTATTCCGACGGCGGCTGGAGCCTCGACCTTTCCGAGCCCGTGTTGTGGCGGGCGCTCTTTCACGCCGACAACGCCTACTGCCTGCCAGCGGCTGAGCTGACTGGTTACGTGTGCCGCACGCACAAAACGTCGCAGACGGCCTTTCGCGGCTTCGGCGGGCCGCAGGGCATGGTGGTCATCGAAGAGATCCTCGATCAAGCCGCGCGTCGTCTCTCGCTTCCACCCGAAGTTGTTCGCGAACGGAATTTCTACCGCGAAGGCGACACGACCCACTATGGACAGACCGTCAAGGACGCGGGCCGAATCGCTGCTGTCTGGAATCAGTTGAAGGACTCCAGTGAATTCGACCGCCGCCGCCGCGGGATCCAGCGATTCAACGAAGCGCACACGCATCAGAAGCGCGGCATAGCGATCACGCCGGTGAAGTTTGGTATCTCGTTCACAGCGACCTTCTTCAACCAGGGCGGGGCCCTGGTGCTGATTTACCGCGATGGCAGCGTGCAGGTCAATCACGGCGGCACCGAGATGGGACAAGGCTTGCACACGAAGATGCGGCAAGTCGCGGCCGAAAGCCTGGGCTTGCCGCTGGAGGCGATTCGCGTCATGCCTACCCGAACCGACAAGGTGCCGAATACCTCGGCCACAGCGGCCTCCTCAAGCGCGGATTTGAACGGTGCCGCGGTGCTGGATGCCTGCGCGCAGCTCAAACAGCGCCTGGCGCAAGTTGGCGCGCATCTGCTGGCATGCCCAGTGGCGGACGTTCGCTTCGGCCGCGGGTGTGTGTTCCACGGAGACCGGTCGGTAACGTTCCACGAGGTCTGCGATGCAGCCTACCGGCAGCGGGTGGCTCTGTTCGCGCAAGGCTACTACCGCACGCCGGAGATCCACTTTAATTATCAGACCGGGCGCGGCCAGCCCTTCTACTATTTCGCCTACGGCGCCGCAGTTTCGGAAGTGGAAATAGAGGACTTCACCGGCGCGTATCGCCTGTTGCGTACCGACATCGTTCAAGATGCCGGCGATCCGGTCTCTCCAACTGTTGACCGCGGCCAAATCGAAGGCGGCTTTATTCAAGGCGCAGGCTGGCTGACCCTGGAAGAATTGCTGTGGGATGGGCAAGGCCGGCTCGCCACGGCGGGTGCGTCCACTTACAAGCTTCCGTCCTGGTCCGAAGTGCCGGACGAGTTTCACGTCAGCTTTCTCCCGCAGGCCGCGGAGCCTGGCGCCGTCTTCGGAGGCAAGGCAGTCGGGGAGCCTCCGCTGATGCTGGCGATTTCCGTGCGCGAGGCGATTCGCGACGCCGTTGCCGCCTTTGGCTCGGGCGGTGTTGTCACGTTGGCCAGCCCCGCGACTCCTGAGCGCGTGTTCTTTGCCGTGCGACGCGCAGCCGCGGAACGAGAGGCCCTCGCCAGCCAGACAGGAGTCGAGCGCCGGTGAGTTCTATAGGCCGCAGCGAGTTGCTGCGGGCGCCCGTCTTTCACACGCCCGCCAATCCCTTTCTCCACGACCGCGCTCTGGAGTGCCATTGGGATGGCGGTCTGCTGATTCGCGACGGACGCATCGCGGCGTGTGGCGATTACAACGAGCTCCGCGTGGCGCACCCTGAAGCCCAGTCCTCCGATCTGCGCGGCGGCTTTCTCCTGCCCGGCCTGATCGACACGCATATTCACTTTCCGCAGATCCGTGTCCTGGGCAGCCTCGGCCGCTCTTTGCTCGATTGGCTGGAGTCCTGCGCGCTGCCGGAGGAAGCCCGAATGGCGGACGGGGCGTATGCGCGCTCGGTGGCATGCGGCTTCGTGCGCGCGCTGGCGTCACACGGCACGACGACTGCGCTGGCCTTTGGTGCGCACTTCGCGCCCGCCACGGCTGCGCTGTTCGAATGCGCGCAAGAGGCCGGCGTGCGCCTGCTCAGCGGCCTGGTTCTCTCCGACCGCCGCCTCCGTCCCGAGTTGCACCAGTCACCGGATGCCGCCTACAAAGCGAGCAAAACGCTCATCGAGAGATTTCATAAACGAGGCCTGTTGCTGTATGCGGTGACTCCCCGCTTCGCGCTATCCACCTCCGAGGCCATGCTTGAAGTCTGCCAGACGCTGCTGCGCGAGCACGACGGATTGCGCATTCAGACTCACCTCAACGAGAATCGCACCGAAATCGCCGAGGTGAGGCGCTTGTTCCCCGCGGCGCCCGATTATCTCGCCGTCTATGAGCGTTTCGGCCTGTGCGGGCCGCGCGCCGTGATGGCGCACAATGTGCATCCGAGCGACTCCGAGCTCCGCCGTCTTGCTGCGAACCGCACTACGATTGCGCATTGCCCCTGCAGCAACGCGGCGCTCGGCAGCGGCCTGTTTTCGTTACAGCGCCATCTTCAGGCTGGTGTACACTGCGCCCTCGGAACGGATGTCGGCGGCGGCACCGGCTTCGGATTGTTGAAGGAAGCCCTCCAGGCATATCTGTTGCAGCGTCTCGCGCCGGAACCGGCGGTCCTCAGTCCGGGACAGTTGCTGTACCTGGCGACGCGCGCCGGCGCCGAGGCGCTGGGCCTCGCCGAAGAAACCGGCGATTTTCAAAAGGAAAAGGCGGCCGACCTCGTCTACCTGCGTCCGCCTTCCGAAAGCCCGCTCGCCGCGGTTCTCTCTCAATTGGAGAGCCCCGAGCGGGTGCTCGCGGCTTTGTTGACGCTCGCCGGGCAGGAAAGCGTTGCCGAAGTGCGCGTAGAGGGATCGGTGATCTACCGGGCGCCGTCATGACGCTTGCGGAGTTGAACGCATTGGATCGCGCCGGTTTCATCAAGGCTGTCGGCTGGGTCTTCGAGCATTCGCCCTGGGTGGCCGAACAGGTCTGTGACGGCCGGCCGTATCCCCGCCTGGAAATCTTGCATCAAGTGATGGTGAACCAGGTCGAAATGGCGCCGCCCGCCCGGCAGCTGGCTCTTCTGCGCGCCCACCCGGATCTTGGAACGCGTGCGCGCATCAGCGCCCCCTCCACCGCCGAGCAGTCCGGCGCGGGGCTCGACCGCCTCACGCCCGAGGAATTCGAGCGCCTGCGGCGGCTGAATTCGGCTTACCGGGATAAATTCAGTTTCCCTTTTTTGTTCGCCGTCAAGGGCAGCACGAAGTACGATATTCTGCAGGCCCTCGAACACCGCATCCAGGCGCCGCCGGATGCGGAGCGTCGGGAAGCGTTGCGCCAGGTTTACCGGATCGCCGAGTTCCGCCTGCGCGACATCATTAAATAAGGATGTCCATGGAGCAATTCGCCAGTGGGTGGAAACGAAGTTATTACGGAAAAGGCGATGTCATCGTCTACCGTCTCAACCGCGACGGCAAGACGCCGTCCGGCCAAAGCCCGGTCTTCGGCGCCAGCGTGAAAATGCTGATTTACGGCGACGCCTTTTGGCCCACCTACACTACCGGAGACAACACCGGACTGATCGCGACCGATTCGATGAAGAACTTCATCCAGCGCGAGACATTCAACTATGCCGGTGGCGATCTGGAGGATTATTGCCGCTTCCTCGCATCCCGTTTTAGCGAGACGTACCCGCAAGCAGAAGGCGTGCAGGTTTCGGCCGCGGAAATCCCGTACGCGCCGGTGGCGGAAAGCGGCCCGGCATTCGCGCCGGCCGGTCCCGAGCGTGCCACCGCGCGCATCGAGTTGACCCGGTCGGGCACGGTTGAAATCGTCTCGGGCATTCAAGGCTTCCGCCTCTTGCGCCTGGGTGGCAGCGCGTTTCACGGCTTTGTGCGCGACCAGTACACGACGCTTCCGGATATCGCGAACCGCCCACTGCATATGTGGCTTGATCTCGAATGGCTGTATACCGAACCCGGCCTTGCGTTCAGCGGCGGCGCCATCCCGGCGTCGGTGTGGCAGATCGTGCATGAGGTCTTCCGCGGTTTTGAATCGGGAAGCATCCAGCAGATCATTTATCAGACCGGGAACAAAATTCTGGCCGGCATTCCGGAGATCGCCGAAGTGCATCTGGAGGCCAACAATCGCACGTGGGACACCATCACCGAGCGCGGTGAAGAGCTTGGCGTGTACACCGACGCGCGCCCGCCCTATGGCTGTTTGGGCCTGAGGTTGAAACGATAGATGTCCCGCTTGACTACCCATGTGCTCGACACCGCGCACGGCAAACCCGCGGCCGAAGTAACGGTGGACCTGTATGAGTTGCGCGAGGGTTCGCGCCGCCTTCTGAAGACTTTTTCGACTGACCGGGACGGCCGCGCCGCTGCCCAGACCGTGAGCACGGGCACATATGAATTGGTATTTCACGCAGGCGATTATTTTCGTGCCACGGGCGCGCAACTGCCTGAGCCGCCATTTCTGGACGAGGTGGCCATTCGTTTTGGAATTGCGGATACGGCCGGCCATTATCACGTTCCTCTGCTGCTCGCGCCGTACGGATACAGCACGTACCGGGGATCGTAATGGAGCACGAGGTCATTGCCCGCTGCCGCGCGCTCGCCGAGTGCTCCGAAGAGCCCGGTTTCACCACGCGGACCTTCCTTTCGGCGCCGATGCATGAGGTCCACGCGCGCTTGCGTGAATGGATGGAGCGGGCCGCCATGCAGGTTCGCATTGACGCTGCCGGCAATCTGCGCGGCGTGTATTCCGCTACGCGTCCGAACGCTCCCCGGCTCTATGTGGGCTCGCACCTCGATACCGTCCCACACGCCGGCGCTTTCGACGGGATTCTGGGCGTTGTGATGGGGGTGGCGCTGGTCGAACAGTTGCGCGGCCGCCGCCTGAAGTTCCACATCGAGGTAGTCGGGTTCTCGGAAGAAGAGGGCGTGCGCTTTGGTGTTCCGTTTCTCGGTAGCCGCGCTTTCATCGGCGAGCCCCTGGGAGACCGGCGGGTGGACGAAGCCATCGCGGCTTTCGGCCTCGATCCCTCCAAAACCTGCGAAGCGCAAGCCGATCCCGCGGCGCTCGGCTATCTGGAATTCCATATCGAGCAAGGTCCGGTGCTCGAAGACCTCGGCTTGCCGCTCGCGGTGGTCGACGCAATTGTCGGGCAAAGCCGCCACGAAGTGCGCTTCAAAGGCCAGGCGAATCACGCCGGCACCACACCCATGCGGCTGCGTCGCGATGCTCTCGCCGCAGCCGCTGAATGGATCACGGCGGTCGAACGGGAAGCCTGTGCAACCGAAGGCCTGGTCGCGACGGTCGGCCGCCTGGAGGCACGGCCGGGCGCTGTGAATGTGATCGCGGGCAGCGTCCACGCCGGCTTGGATGTCCGCCACCGGGATGACGGCGCTCGCCGTGCTGCGGTCGAACGCCTCCTGCGGTGCGCCGGACAGATCGCCGCCAACCGCGAGATCTCTGTGGCTTGGGAGGAGCACCTCGATCAGCCCGCCGTACCGATGGATTCGAATCTCGCCCGAATTCTGGAACGCGCGCTCGCCGATTCGGGTCACGCGACCCACCGTATGCTGAGCGGCGCCGGCCATGATGCGATGATCGTCGCCCGCCGCATGCCCGTTGCGATGTTATTCCTGCGCAGCCCGCGCGGCATCAGCCATCATCCGGATGAGGCGGTTTTGCCTGAGGACGTGGCCGCAGCGTTCTCAACCGGCGCCCGCTTTCTCGAACTGATGGAGGCACAGATTGGCTGATCTCGTCGTGCGCGGCGGTGAGGTGGTCACGCCCGAAGCCATCGTCCGGGCGGATGTTGCCCTTGAAGAGGATCGGATTGTGGCAATCGGTCCGGAGTTGCCCGGCGCGGTCCGCGAAATTGATGCACGCGGCCTTCACGTCTTTCCCGGCCTGATCGACGCACACCTTCACTTCAACGAACCCGGCCGGGCCGAATGGGAGGGTGCCGCCACCGGAAGCCGCGCGTTGGCCGCCGGAGGCGGCACGCTGTTCTTCGACATGCCTCTGAACTCCACGCCCTGCACCGTGAATGCGCGCGCGTTTGACCGCAAATGCGAGGCTCTGGCAGCGGCCTCGATCACCGATTTCGCTTTGTGGGGCGGCCTGGTTCCGGGCAGTGTCGGCGAGATGGCGGAACTCGCCGCTCGCGGCGTGGTGGGTTTCAAGGCGTTTATGTGCGACTCCGGACTTCCGGAATTTCCCCGCGCCGATGACGTCACTCTGGCCGAAGGTCTGCGCCAGGCGGCCCGGCTCAAACTGCCGGTCGCGGTTCATGCGGAAAGCCATGAACTCGTGCAACGTCTTTCGCGCGAATGTGCCGAGCAGGGCCGTGACTCGATTCGCGACTTCCTCGCTGCCCGGCCCGTGCGGGCCGAGACCGAAGCCATCCAGCGCGCTGCGCAGTTGGCTGGTGAAGCGGGCGCCGCGCTGCACATTGTCCATGTCAGCTCCGGGCGCGGTGTCGCTGTCGCCGCCGAAGCGCGTGCCCGGGGAGTCGATGTCTCCGTCGAAACGTGTCCGCACTATCTGTTCTTTACCGAAGACGATGTCGAGCGTCTGGGGGCCATCGCGAAATGTGCGCCGCCGCTGCGCCAACTGGCGGACCGGGAGTCTCTGTGGGAACAGGTACTCCGCGGCGCGGTCGATTTCATTGCGTCCGATCACTCGCCCTCCATTCCCGAGATGAAGTCGGGCGGCTTCTGGCAGGCCTGGGGTGGCATCGCCGGCGTGCAATCGACACTCGCCGTTCTCCTCGATCAAGGACACCAGCGGCGCGGGCTGCCGCTGGTGACCGTGGCGTCTTTGATCGCAGCCGGACCGGCACGCCGCTTTCGCCTCGACGCGCGTGGCCGCCTCGCCGTGGGTTGCAACGCCGATCTCACTTTTGTCGATCTCGCGGCCTCATTTACTCTGAAGCCCACGGCCCTGCTCCAACGGCACCCCACCAGCCCGTATCTGGGAAGCAGTTTCCAAGGCATCGTACGCCGCACCATCCGCCGCGGCGAGACCATTTTTGCGGACGGGGCAGTCACCGCCGAAACGCGCGGAACGCTGGTTCAACCCCGTCGCCCCTGAAGGACACTCATGCACGAATTGGGAAATACTCGCAGCGTTCACCGTCGCGATCATCTTTTGCAGACTCCCGACACCTTCGTCCGCGCGCCGCTTCCCGGCATGCGCAATGCAACCGCGGTGGTGCACATCGCGCCCGCCGGTGGCGCTGCCTTCACGCAGTACACCGCCGAATTCGAGCCTGGCGGCACGCTCGGTCCCGCTACCGGTCAGCGCGTTATTTATGTGCTGGAAGGTGAACTCGAAGCCAACGGCCGTGCGTTGTCTGCCGGCGATTACGCCTATATCCAGGCTGGTCTGGCCGCCAATGTGTCCACGCGCAACGGAGCCCGCGCCGCCGTGATCGAGAAGCCATACGTGCCCCTTGCCGGAGAACCGGCGCCCGCGTTTTTTGCCGGGAGCGAAAGCACCGTCGAAGCCCAAGCATTCCTGGGCGATGAGACGCTTCACGTGCGCCCGCTGCTGCCCGACGTGCCTGCATTCGATTGCGCGGTCAACACCATGACCTTTCAACCCGGCGCGTCCCTTCCCATGGTGGAGACCCACGTCATGGAGCATGGTTTGCTCATGTTGCAGGGCGGCGGCATCTACCGGCTCGGCGACTTCTGGTATCCCGTCGCTGCGGGCGACTTCATCTGGATGGGGCCCTATTGCCCTCAGTGGTTCGGCGCGTTGGGCAAGACGCCGGCGAAATATCTGATCTATAAAGATTGGAACCGCCATCCGCTCGGCGAGTCCCGATGAACCTCGCGATCGATCAACAGCGCCTCGCGCGGGACCTGGAAGCGCTTGGCGCCATTTCTTCCGAGCCTGCCCCCGTTGTCACCCGCGTCGTTTTCACCGAGGCGGACCTGCATGCCCGCGCGTTGGTCAAACAACTCTGTGTGGAGGCGGGACTGGCCGTGCGCGAGGATGCCGTTGGAAATACCTTTGCACGCTGGGGCGGCTCCATGCCCGAACTTCCGCCCGTCGCTACCGGATCGCACATCGACGCCATTCCCAATGCCGGCCGCTATGACGGAACCGTCGGCGTGCTGGGCGGCCTCGAAGCCATTCGGGCTCTGTCGCGCGCTGGCTTCCACCCCCGGCATTCCATCGAATTGATCGTCTTTACGTCCGAGGAACCGACGCGCTTTGGCATCGGCTGCCTCGGAAGCCGCATGCTGGCCGGGTTGCTCGATGAGTCGGCCGGCGCGCGCCTCAACGACCGCGACAGCCTGACTCTCGATGACGCGCGCGCCGCCGCGGGTTTCGCCGGACCGCTTGGCAGTGTTCGCCTGGCTCCCGGTTTCTACTCCGCTTTCGTCGAATTGCACATTGAGCAGGGCCCGTTGCTCGAGAATCGGAAGATCGCCCTGGGGGTGGTAACCGCGATCGCCGCGCCCGCGAGCCTGCGGCTCTGGATCGAAGGCGAAGGCGGGCACGCCGGCGCGGTCCTGATGCCCGACCGACGCGACGCCTTTCTGGCGGCCGCCGAGATCGCCTTAGCGGCCGAGTCCGCCGCGCGCGCCACCGGCGCGATCGATACCGTGGCCACTACTGGCGTGTGCGATGTTTTCCCCGGAGCGGTGAACAGCATCCCCAGCCGCGTGCGTCTGGAGTTCGATGTTCGCGATATCGACCTGGCGCGCCGCGATTCGGTGCTCGACAAAATCTCTGAGGCCATCCAGAATGTGTCCGCCCGCCGCCGCGTCGCCGTGCGTCGCGAAATTCTGAACGCCGATCCGCCAGTCCGCTGCGCGCCGGAAGTGGTTGCGGCGCTCACGCATGCCTGCGAAATTCACCGTCTGCGATTCGATCTCATGATCAGCCGCGCCTATCACGACTCGCTGTTCATGTCGCGTGTTGCTCCCACGGCGATGCTCTTCATTCCCTGCCGCGGCGGCATCAGCCATCGCCCCGACGAATACGCCTCTCCCGAATCCATCGCGCAAGGCGCGCTGGTGCTCGCAGAAGCGCTTGCCGGTCTGGCCGGCTAGCCCTTACTCCAACTCTTTTGGAACCTGGAAGCAGCCTGCGAGGCAGTACGGGCTACAGTCAGATCCTTTACACGGGAATGCCGGTAGCGCCCTCGGGTGATCGCATGTAGGAGAATTGCCAGCTTCCCGCTTCGGCGCGCATGAGCGCACTGCGAAACTCCAGGCCCGCACAAAATTTCGATCCGCCCTGCGGCGAGCACCATCGGACTGTGGCCCACCCCATCAGGCGGTGCGTCTTCCCGTAGAAGAAAACCAGCGCGCCCACGGGGAGCGGCGCCTCCGAGCGGATCCCCGCTCCAGCACGATGCAAATCGATTCCGCAAACCGAAATGCGTTGTCCCTCCAAGTCGATGGATCCCTCGAACCGGGTCTTCACCCTGGTGTACGCGCGCCGATCGCCGGCGGAATCGGAATCGTCTGTGAACAGGCCCGCGAGTCCGGCTGCGAAAATCTCTCCTACGCGGCTGGTGAGTGTGCTCAGGTTCATTTGGGCACATCACGAAGGGCAAGCCAGGGGCCGAACGGGATCCGCTTGATTTGAGGCGGGATGGTTGCGCGGTCGGAGGGTCGGAGGGGTGACGCGTCAATATCTTGACGTCAGGATACAACCCACCCGATCTTGCTCATCGGCGGCGCGTTCGAGAGCTCTTCGACACGAATTTGTTAAGATTCGCCTGAGGTACTCATGCCCCGATTGCTCACCGCCGCCACCTTGCTGACGGTCGCCGTTTCGGCCCGCGCGGCTTCCCACGAGCTGAAACTGACGCCGGCGAACGTGCACTGGGGCTACTACGATGCCCGTCTGAAGCCCGTCCTGAAAATCGCCTCCGGCGATACCGTGCGTGTCGAAACCATGGTCGCCGGCGGCTTGGAGCGGCTCCGGCTTGCGGGTGTCCCCGAAGCGGAAATCCCGGATTCGCTCAAGCAAGTTGAAAACACGGTTACCGACCGCGGCCCCGGCGCGCATCCACTCACGGGTCCGATCTACGTGGACGGCGCGGCGCCCGGCGATGTCCTCGAGGTCCGCATTCTCGGGTTCGAATTTCTCCATCCCTACGGGGTCACCGGGTTCCGTCCAGGCAGCGGAGCCCTTCCCGATGATTTTCCCTCCTCGCGGTTTAAAATGATCCGGGTCAATCCCACCGCCGGAACCGCGGCATTCAGCCCCAGCGTGACGCTCAAACTCGCCCCCTTCTGGGGTTCGATTGGCGTGGCTCCGCCCTCGGTGATTCACCGCCTCTCGAGCGGCCCTCCCGGCGCGCACGCGGGCAATCTGGACAACAAGGAACTGGTCGCCGGCTCCATCTTATATTTACCCGTCCATGTCCCCGGCGCCCTGCTGTCGATTGGCGACGGTCATGCGTTGCAAGGCGACGGCGAGGTCACCATCACCGCGCTCGAGACTTCGCTTCGCGGCACAGTGCAAATTACCGTGCGGAAGGGAAAACCGATCCGCTGGCCCCGCGCCGAGACTCCCAGCCACTACATCACGATGGGTTTGCATCCGGATCTGAACGAGGCCGCTCGCATGGCCACGCGCGAGATGATCGATTTTCTGGTTTCCGAAAAAAGAATGTCGCGCGACGACGCCTACATCCTGTGCTCGCTCGCCGTCGACTTGCGTGTCACGCAGATCGTCGATGACACGAAGGGCGTCCACGCCATGCTCCCCAAGGCGGCTTTCCGATAGCCCCTCTCCGGCCCGCCACTCTCCCTGGGCTGTGATACCATTCCGTTTTAAATAAGGGGACTCTCTGTGAAAGTCTACGACAGCAAGGATATTCGGAACGTCGGTGTGGTGGGCCACGGCGATTCCGGCAAGACCTCGCTCACCGCCGCGTTGCTGTTCACCGCAGGAGCTACCAACCGGCTCCTCCGCGTCGACGAAGGCAACACGATTACCGATTTTGACGACGAAGAAATCCAGCGCAAGATCACGATTTCCACTGCCATCGCCGCGGCCGAATGGAAAAAGACCAAGATCAATATACTGGACACCCCCGGCTATAACATTTTCATTAACGACACGCGCGCCGCGCTGGTGGCCGCCGATGCCGCCCTGGTGGTGGTCGACGGCGTGGCGGGTGTGGAAGTGCAGACCGAAAAGGTCTGGGCCTTTGCAGGCGATTATCAGCTTCCGCGCGCCATCATCATTAATAAGCTTGACCGCGAGCGCGCCGATTTCCAGCGCGCCCTCGCCAGTCTCCACGAGACCTTCGGCCGCACAGCCGTCCCGGTCCAGATCCCCATCGGTTCCGAACGCGACTTCAAAGGCGTTGTCGATCTTGTCCGCATGAAAGCGTATACCTACGCGAGCGATGGCGACGGCAAGAGCAAAGAGAGCGACATTCCAGCCGATCTCGCCGATGCTGCCCAGAAGGCGCACGAAGCTTTGGTCGAAATGGTTGCCGAGGGCAACGACGCCCTCATGGAAGAGTTCTTTGACAAAGGCACGCTGCCTACCGAGCGCATCGTCGAGGGCGTGAAACAAGCGGTAGCCGAAATGCGCATCTTCCCGGTCTTTTGCGCCTCCGCTCTCCACAACATCGGCACCGACACCATTCTGAACTTCATCGCAGACAATCTGCCGGCTCCCAGCGAACGCGAGGGAATCGCCGCGACCCTCGACGGCAAGGAGACCAGGCGCAAGATTGCCGAGAACGGGCAATCCTCGGTCTTTGTCTTCAAAACCACGGCGGATCCGTTCGCGGGCCGGATCACTTTCTTTAAGGTGCTCACCGGGGTGGTTAAGAACGACGCCAATCTGCAGAACGTAACTCGCAGCGCCGCGGAGCGTTTGTCTCATCTGGGCAGCCCGCAAGGCAAGACCCTGCAGCCCGTGACCGAACTGCACGCGGGCGACTTGGGCGCCGTCGCCAAACTCAAGGACACCTTGACCGGCGACACTTTGGCCGATAAGGGTCTGAACATCTCCTATCCCCCGGTCAGACTCCCCGAGCCTTCCATCGCTTTCGCCATTGAGGCAAAGTCACGGAACGATGAAGATCGCATGGGTAACGCCGTGCACCGGATACTCGAAGAGGACCAGTCGCTACGGTTCTACCGCGACCCGCAGACCCGGGAATTCCTACTAGCCGGTTCGGGCCAGCAACATGTCGAGGTGGTCGTCAGCCGCTTGAAGAAGCGTTATGGGGTCGACGTCACCTTGAAGGCTCCCAAAATCCCGTACCGGGAAACCATCCGGGGAACTGCCGATGTCCAGGGGCGCCACAAGAAGCAGACTGGCGGCCATGGTCAGTTCGGCGATTGCTGGATCCGGATGGAACCCCTGCCGCGCGGCGCCAAGTTCCAGTTCGCCAACGAGATCTTCGGCGGCGCGATTCCCAAGAACTTCATTCCGGCTGTGGAAAAAGGCATCGTCGAGGCGGCCGAGAACGGTTTTCTGGCCGGCTATCCCATGGTGGATTTTAAGGTTACCGTCTATGACGGCTCCTATCATGACGTGGATTCGTCGGAGTTGGCGTTTAAACTGGCCGCCCGGAAAGCCTTCAAGGCTGCCATGTTACAAGCCAAGCCGGCGTTATTGGAGCCGATCATGAATGTCGAAATCCAGGCTCCGGTGGAGTACGCGGGCGATCTGATGGGCGACCTGAACGGCCGGCGCGGTCGCATGTCTGGCATGGATACTAAAGGAAACACACAGTTTATCCGTGCTCGTGTGCCCATGGCGGAGATGTTGAATTATCAGAATGACCTGACGGCCATGACCCAGGGCCGGGCCTCGTTCACCATGGAGTTCGATCACTACGACTTTGTGCCGCAATTACAAGCAGATAAAATAATCGCCGCAGCCAAGGCGGCCAAGACGGGTGTGGAGGAAGAAGAGGAATAGCCGATAGGTTGTAGGGGCGTAGGGCCGGGAGTTGGAACCCTACCCGGGGTTAACCCCCAGACTGGGCCGTTGCGCCGGTTAACAAACCTGTAGTAGGCTGTAAGAGTCCCAAAGCGGGCGCGGCCCGTGGAAGTAGCTTTAGTTTTAAGTAGTTCGAGGCTAAATGGACGTTCGAACGAAAACGCTATTCTCCGTCTTGGCGTGCTGCGCGACCGCTGTCACCTCGGGTTGCGGCTACAACCAACCTTCTAAATTCCAGAACTCTTTTCTCCCCCCTCCTCCCAAGCAATCCGCCTTAGCCGCCCTAGAGCTGGCGGAGCCGCCGGCAGTGAAACCAAATTTATACCTGCAGGATGTGCCCTTACTCACTGCCAATGCGATTCCGCGGCGTTCCCGGGCCGACGCCCTCGAGCAGCGTGCCGACCAAGCTTTACAGCGAGGCAAGAACTTTTACCAGTCCGCCGATATCCCGAGCGCCCGGCGCGAATTTAATTCCGCTGTGGATTTGATGCTCGAAGCCTTCGATCAGGATCCATTAAATCGTCTCGATTATGAGAAACATCTCGACGAGATGGTCGATTCGATTCATCGGTTCGATTTGGCGGGAATGGGCGCTTCGGTCGACATTGAAGACGTGCAGTTCGAGAAAGCTCCTCTGGAGGACATCCTGCAGATGACTTTCCCGGTGGATCCCCGGTTGAAGGATAAGGTTCGGGAGCAAGTGGCGGCCACGGTTTCCCAGTTGCCGCTGGTAGTGACGGACCCGGTTCTGAGCTATATCAATTATTTCTCCAACCGCGGCCATAAGACCCTGGTCGCGGCCACCCTGCGTTCGGGCAGGTATCGGCCCATGATCCAGCGGGTTTTGGCCGAAGAAGGCGTTCCCCAGGAACTGATTCACTTGGCTCAGGCGGAATCCGGATTCATGCCCCGCGCGATGTCGCGGATGCGCGCCGGCGGCATGTGGCAGTTCTTGGCATGGCGCGGCCGGGAATACGGTCTGTTGCAGACCAAATATACAGATGACCGCATGGATCCTGAGAAGGCCACACGCGCCGCGGCCCACCACCTTCACGATCTGTATAACGAATTCGGAGACTGGTATCTGGCTATCGCGGCTTACAACTGCGGCCCCGGAACTGTGGAAAAGGCCGTGGAGCGGACCGGATACGCTGATTTCTGGGAATTGCGGAGCCGCGGCGCTCTACCGGCCGAGACCACTAATTACGTTCCCATCATTCTCGCCATGACAATCATGGAGAAGAATGCGGCCGAATATGGCCTGGAAGGGCTGGCGCTGGAGCCTCCGCTGGAATACGACACCGTCGACATTGCCGCGCCGACCAGCCTGGCCTTGATCTCGGATACGACGGATACGCCGGCCTCGGAACTGCTCTCCCTGAACCCGGCGCTCCTGAAAAGCATGGTTCCGGACGGCTATTCGTTGCATGTGCCGAAGGGCCGAGGCAACCAGCTGATGGCCACGCTGCAAATGATCCCGCCGGAACATCGGGGTGCTTGGCGCATTCACCGTGTAACGACGGGCGAAACTCTTGCCTCAATCGGGAAACGGTTCGGCGTGGCGTCGTCCAGTATCGTGGCTGCCAACGGCCTCCAGAAAAGCGAAGCGGCGGAAGGCGACTGGCTGATGATTCCGGCGGCGCTGCAGGTCGAGCCCGCCACCCGGCGCGTGGCAGGCGCGGGAGCGTCTCCCCGCCGGCGTTCCACCACGCGGCGGCCTGCGGCGAAGACTGCGGCCGCGGGTACCCAAACGCACCGTCCGACAACGCATTCCTCGGACACTCTGGTTCGCACGGCCGCTCGCTAGCCCGGCAACGAATTTTCACCCGATATCTGCTTTTCGCTATTGCCTCACTCTTAAAAAGGAGTATGCTATGGGTGATTAGTGCAAGGATTACAGGAGGCTTGTTGAATGTTTGATAGGCTGAAAGTTGCGGCGCCTACCGAGGACGAGATGGAAGACTTCCACGACTACGAAGATGAAGAGCACTCGGAATTAGACTCCAAACTCGACGAGTACGAAGAGGAGGAGGAAGAAGACGACGAGGAAGTGGAGGCAACTCCGCCGCTCGCAGGCCAGCCTACGATGGCTCCCGAAGTCCCCTCGGGGATGGAGCCGGCCGCTCCCCCGAAGAAGCCGGTGAAGAAGGCCTCCGTCCCGAAGCCGAAGAAGGCTGCCACGAAGGCCCCGGCGAAGAAGGCATCTGCCAAGAAGGCATCTGCCAAGAAGGCCCCGGCCAAGAAAGCATCTGCCAAGAAAGCATCTGCCAAGAAAGCCTCCGCGAAGAAAGCCGCCAAGAAAGCTCCCGCCCGGAAGGCGGCGAAGAAAGCTCCTAAGAAAGCCGCCAAAAAAGCGGCCAAAAAAAGCGGCAAGGCAGCCAAGAAAAAAAAGCGCTAAGCGCCCGTTAGCCGCGCCCAAAACCGGATGCGGCTACCAGCCGTGGCCGCGCTCCCTTACTCGCCCTTTCTTACCACCTGCCTGCATCGTTCAAAGAGTTCCAACAGCGCCTCGGCGTGCTCCTCCGATGAACGGGCGGCGGGCTTTCCGGAAAAGCCGGCTGCCGATTGGGATGCGCGGCCGTAGCCGGTGCTGACGGCGATGAATTTCATCAGCTCCAGCGCGACTTCGTCCCGGCTGCGAGCGGGCCCGGATGCGGCTGCAGGATCCGGCGTGGTGGGCGGTTCGAGTTCGGGCATGCGTGCGTCGTTCCTCCGTGTGTTAAAACTCTAGTGTACTCGAGGCCCGCCGGACGCAGTGCGCAAAACGCCTGGTTCGATACTTCTCCTGATGCCTCTGAATGCCGTGCGCCATGTCCGACGAATGCGAGGAGGCGCCCAGGCCCACCTGCTCGAAGCCGATGACGGCAATTGGTACGTCGTCAAGTTTCGCAATAACCCTCAACATCATCGCGTGCTGGTGAATGAGATGCTCTCAGCAGTGTTTCTCGATTACCTCAAAATCGCAATTCCCGAGACCGCGCTGGTTCAGCTCACCCCGGACTTCCTGGCCGCCAATCCAGAGCTCCACATGCGTCTCGGAACGCAGCGCGTCGAGGTGCAGGCCGGCTGGCATTTTGGCTCGCGCTATCCGGGCGATCCGGCCCGCTCGGTGGTCTACGACTTCCTTCCCGATGCGTTGCTGGCACAGGTTGCCAACCAGCAGGATTTCCGGGCGATCCTGGTGTTTGACAAATGGACGGCCAACGCCGACGGCAGGCAGTGTATTTTTTATCGCGCGGCGGTTCGGGAAAGCGGCGTGCGGGGCGGCCGGACTTCGCGTCCGGGCTTTGTCGTCCAGATGATCGATCATGGCTATACCTTCAACGGACCGTATTGGGACTTTCCGGAATCGGCGATACAGGGCCTTTATCTCCGGCCCGTGGTCTATGAATCGGTCCGGTCGCTGGACGATTTCCAGCCGTGGCTCGATCAGGTCATGAATTTTCCGGAGGAAGTGGTGGATCGTGCCTGGAAGCGTCTGCCCGGGGATTGGACCGAAGGAGAGGAAGAGGCTCTGGAGCGGCTGCTGGAGCATCTCTTTGACCGCCGCCGCCGTCTGCCGGAATTGATACGAGCCTGCCGGGAGGCCCGGACCGACCCGTTTCCGAAGTGGAAGTAAGGTCTAAGGAAGCTGGGGCAGCGGCATGGGAGCGCGCCCGGCGAAGATTTGCTGGAACATCCGCAGCACTTCCTCATGGAGCGTCCCGTTGTCGGCCAGCATGTGGTCGGAGGCGGTAATCTGGAGCGGCTGCCCGTTCATGTCGGAGGTCTTGCCGCCCGCTTCGGTCACCAGCAGCGTACCAGCCGCCTGGTCCCAAGGTTTCAGTCCGAATTCCCAGAAAAAATCCAGCCTGCCGCTGGCCACCCAGGCCAGATCAAGCGCGGCCGAGCCGGTGCGGCGCACGCCGTGCGAAGCCATCGCCAGCTGGTAGTAGAAATGAATATTGACATTGTGATGCCGCTTGCGACTGGGGAAACCCGTGGAGGCAAGACTGTCCGCGAGCCGCCGCGTGCTGGAGACGTGAATGCGGCGGTGGTTCAGATAAGCCCCCGCGCCACGCTCAGCCGTGAACATCTCCTGCCGCACCGGGTCGTAGATCACCCCCGCGATCACTTCTTCGCCGCGCGCCAAACCAAGCGTCACGTTAAACATGGGAAAGCTGTGCGCGAAGTTGGTGGTGCCGTCCAGCGGGTCGACATACCAGCGGTATTCGGAAGATCCTTCGCAGCCGCTGCCCTCTTCAGCGACAATCGCATGCGTCGGAAAATAGAGCCGCAGCTTATCGACCACCAGCTTCTCCGAGCGCCGGTCGGCTTCGGTGATCAGATCGAACTCCCCTTTTAGCTCGAAGTCGACGCGCCGTTCGAAGTAATTGACAAGCAGCGCCCCCGCCTCGCGCGCAATCTCAACCGCGGTTTCCAGGTATTGCATTGCAGAGGGCGGCCGCTCAGCTCTCTTCCTGCAGGTACTTGATGTCGTGCTTGAAGATGAACAGATTGGGCGCGCCGTCGCGAGTCAGGCGAATGAAGGACTGGTCGTAGTACTCCACGACTCCGACCACTTCTTCGCCGTCCGCCATCTTGACTCGCACCGGAGTCGCGGTTTCGATGAGCTGCTTCAGATACTTGGTTTCTTCGAACGTTTGCTCGGGTGCGCGTGCTTTGCCGCTGCCATGTTGTGACGTACTCACTTCTCCTGCCGTTTTTTTCTGCCGTCCGGAGTAACCGAAATGCGCGCGTCGGGCGCCCAATCGGCACCCTCCGTCTCACCATAATAGCCGTTGCGCGCGGACACCCGCAAATCCTGCCGGTTTACCTTCACGTCGAGGCGATGAAAGCGGTCTTTCGTGAGCGGCACATTTCTGGGATAGAAGCCGAGCACATACTGTGTGCGGAGTTCGTCGATGATTTCGGTGAAAGCGCGGTCGAGCTCGGGTCCGACGGTGGGTAGGAACGTCCGGCCGCCCGTGCCCTCGGCCATGAACGTCAGGGCATTTTCCCCGCCGATGTTGCGACCAGCATCGTTGGTGATCGGCATCACGACCACCGGGTAGATCACGGTATCGGCGAGTTGTGTTGCTTCCAGCGCCTGCTTCAGCGTCTTCGCGCTCGTGGTGTCGCCCCCATCGGTGACGATGATCATGACTTTGCGTCCTTCGCGGTCTTCCAGATCCTGCGCGGCCAGATAGATGGCGTCATACAGGGACGTCCCGGCCTCGCCGTGAAGAGTTTTCAGCGAATTCGCCAGCGACGCATGGTTGTGCGTGAAATAGTTGTTCCGCATAACCTGCCAGTTGAAGTTGTAAAGCGCCACCATGTCCTTGGGGTTGCCTTCAGAAAGCAGCGCCTTCAGAAACCGCGAAGCCGAATCGATCTCGTATCTCAGCTCCTTGGCGGTCGATCCGCTGGTATCCACCATCAAGGCCACCGATAGCGGCTGGTCCGACTGCCGGTCGAAAACCGCCGTCTCCTGCGGCGCGCCGTTGTCGAGCACCTGGAAGTCTTCCTTGCGCAGCGTGCTGACGAGTTCACCGGACCGGGTCTTCACCGTGGCCACGATGTGCACCAGGTTGACATTGACGCGGATGACCGGCTGTTCCTGCCCGAGAGCAAACAACGGAGCCAGCCCGATCAGCAGCTTAGCCCACGGCCGGCGCATTGCGGTCCCACTCTCCTTCCACCCACACTTCGCCATCCACGAAGTGCTCCTTCTTCCAGATGGGCACCAGTTTCTTGAGCCGGTTGATTCCGTCGAGCGCGGCTTCAAAGGCCGCCCGCCTGTGTGGCGCCGCCACGATTACGGCGACACTGGTTTCCCCAATCAGCATGCGGCCGAGCCGGTGCACCATGGCCACGCGCGTGACCGCGTGCGCCCCCGCGATCTCGCATCCGATCTTGGCCATCATCTTGAGCGCCATGCTCTCGTAGCACTCGTAATCGAGGTAAAGCGTCGGCCTCCCTTTGGTATTGTTGCGAACCACTCCTTCGAAGGTGACGATTGCGCCGTCTTCACCCTTCAGCAGGCGTGCAATCACGGGCCGCGTGTCGATGGGACAACGCGTCAACGCGAAATAGTGTCCGCCGGATTCCAGTTCCAGCGGATCGGAGTCCAACCCGCCGCTGACCGGCGGCAAAAACGCTACTTCGTCCCCATCCTCCAAAACCGTGCTCAGC
>CAYTJD010000120.1:0-31373 GCA_964438005.1 uncultured Solibacteraceae bacterium
TCCACAGACGCTGGGCACGGGTCCTTTGCGCGAATCAGCATCATGCGAACTGCGTAACCGGACCGCCGCGAGTCTTCAGCAAGTACGCCACGACCAGTTTCGATTAATGCGAATGCAGCAGGCGCTGTTCGCCTACGTGGATACTCTGACGAAGACTCTTCACCGGCGTTCCGGAACCGCCAGCCGAGGCGAAGGCCCAGGCGGTCGCGAGGGCCAAAGAGCGCTACGACCGACTGTTGAAGCAACCAAGCTTAGCCTTGCACTTTTTAAGCCTCGCGGTACATGCAATTCCTGGCTTGCATGGCACGCCGGGAAACCGAGTTGCAATGGCTTACCAAGATGAACCGGATCTTCTTGCGCCAGGCCAATGCCGCTGAGAAATCCATGTGCCGAGATCGCCGGCGATTGAAGGCGTCGGCAGCGGGACCGGAGGGGATGGTGGCCGGCGGGGTTTGGCTTGTCCGGCTCGACGTGGCGGGTGCATTCTGCACTCCGCACAGCGACGCTAACCCAAAGCAAAGGACGATGGCCGCCAGATTCTTGGTGTTCCCACTGCCCGTGTCGAAAGACAAGTGAGTCCATCGGCAGATCTCAGCCACGAACCTCTGATGGGCGAGGTCGCTCCGCGACGATAGTGACCTGCGTGTGAGAAGAAAGCCGGACCACTTGCTGGACCAGTGTCTCTTTCATTCGCTTGAACCAGGGGCGCGACGCCGAGCGTCCGAGAAAGATCTGGGTGATCTGGCGCGCCCGCGCGAAATCCGCGATAGCGTTTGGTACGTTGCCCTCGGTGATCGTGTGCGTATCAATGCGCAGGTTGCGCGCGAAGTGGAGGTGCCGCTCAATGGTCTCCCGCGTGCCCGCCGGAAGTTCGGCCCATCCACCTTTCGGCAGGATGTGGAGTGCCAGACAGTCGCCCCGCAGGTAATCGGCAACGCGCTTACCCCGACGAATGAGCGAAGCCGAAAACGGATTGCCGCTGACGCAGATGAGGATACGCTCGTGGCGGTCCGGGAGGTCTTCGGCCAACGGTGGGGGCAGTTTCCGTTCGATCTCGTGCGCGGCGTAGCGCAAGGCGAACTCCCGGAGAGCCGCCAGATTGGATTCTGTGAAAAAATGCTCCATCGCCTGCTGGGCCTTCTCCCGGCGGTAGACGACACCGCGCTCGAGGCGATTCCGTAACGCTCGCGGCGTGAGGTCGATAAAACGGACTTCGTCGGCCTCATCCACCACCCAATCGGGAATGGTTTCGCGGACTCGGATGCCAGTCACGTTCCACACCTGGTCGTTGAGGCTTTCCAGGTGCTGCACATTCATGGTAGTGAGGACGTCAATCCCTGCGTCGAGGAGGACGCGGACATCTTCCCAGCGTTTCAGCCGTTCGGAGCCGGGAACGTTGGTATGCGCGAATTCGTCAACGACCGCAGCGGCGGGGCGGCGGCCCAGAATGGCCTCGGTGTCCATTTCCTCCAGGCGCGTCCCGCGGTACTCGAGAGTTTTGCGCGGAATCAGTTCGAGCCCTTCGAGCCTGGCGATCGTGTCCTGCCGTCCGTGCGGCTCGAAATACCCGACCACGACGTCAACACCCTGGCGGCGCAGTTCCTGTGCGTCTTCCAGCATCTGATAGGTCTTGCCCACGCCGGCGGCGTACCCGAGATACATCTTCAAACGGCCGCGGCCATTGGGGTTCACGCTACCCCCTTGTGTGGGAAGACCCGGACATCGAACGAATCGGCGGCGTCAATCAGCCGGTCCACCGGCGTGCGTACGAACCAGCCTCGGCGGCGCAGACTGTGGCCGATGAAAACCTGCGTCGCCCGCTGTTCGCGGGCCAGTTCGAGGAGCGCTTCCACGAAATCTCCGGCTTTGAGGGTATGCAACTCCGCGCCGGCGGCGCGCGCTGATTCGAGCTGGGCTGCGAGCAGCTTCTGATCGGCGGGCGAGAGGTTGGCTTGCTCGACGTGGGCGGCCAGCAGGGCCCCATGAAAGCGAAGGGCGTTGCGACGGCCGCTCCGCAACATCTCGGGATCGCTGTGCGGCGTCAGGCAGACAAGAATGCGTTCCTGAGTGCCCCACTGGGGGGTCAGGCCGTGAGATCCGAGGTAGCCGAGCAATTGCTGATCGACCACGTCGGCCGCCAGTAGAAGGGCCAGTTCGCGCAGTTCTCCCAAGCGCCGCGGCTCTGGCTCGCCCGGCGCCGGGTGGAGTTCTTCGGGCGGCGCGTCCACGACTTCGATCTCGTCGGCTTCGGCGAGAAAGGCCTGCGGGATACACTGCGTCGCGCGCTTACCGGTAATCCGTTCGACGGCCGGCTGCTGTTCCTCGATGTGCTGCAGATTGACCGCAGTTATGACGGAAATACCGCGATCGAGCAGCTCATTAACATCCTGCCAGCGCTTGGGATTTCGGCTTCCGGGAGGATTGTCATACGCCAGGCCGTCGATCAAGCACAGACCTGGATGACGCCGGAATACGGCGGGCAGGTCGATTACTTCGTAAGGCCGGCCGTCATGCATCCAGCGGACTGTGGGAATGACTTCGAGCTTCCGCAGGATATCTGCGACGTCGGGCGGCACGACCTGTTGAATCGCAGCGACTACGACATCCTGGCCGCGCTGTTTGCGGCGAAGCCCTTCATACAGCATGCGCTGCGACTTGCCGACGCGGGAGGCGTAGCCCATAAACACTTTGAGCCGCCCACGCTGCTCGCGGCGTTCGTCCGCCTGCAAGCGGCGCAGCAGCTCTTCAGGGTTGGGCCTGCGTTCGGTTTCTCCGGTCACCTCACTCTTATTCTATTTTCTGAGCGGGACGCTCTGATCCAAATCGATATTGAGGAGGAGCACATTCACGCGCGGCTCGCCAAACACGCCCCATTGGCGGCCTTCGGTATGTCTGACGACGAGCTCGCTAATGCGATCGGGAGTGATGCCGCGAGCTTGAGCCACCCGAGCCACCTGAGCTTCCGCCGAAGCCGGGCTGATGTGGGGATCGAGCCCGCTTCCGGAGGAAGTCAGGAGGTCCGCGGGGATCGGGCCGGTGTACGTAGGGTTTTCGGCCCGGAACTTCTGCGCGTCCGCTTTCACGCGATCGATCAGGGCCTTGTTCGTGGGTCCAAGATTCGAGCCGCTGGAATTCGCGGCGTCATAGCCGTCCTTGCCGGCGGCCGAGGGACGGCCGTGGAAGTATTCCGGCTTCGTGAAGGTCTGGCCGATCAGCTCGGAGCCGACAACCTTTCCGTTGACCGTAACGAGGCTGCCGTTGGCCTGGTGGGGGAAGAGCACCTGGGCGAGTCCGGTGAATACAAGCGGATACGCCAAACCGAACAAAATCGTCAACGTAATCGTGGCGAGAATTGTAATTTTGACCTGTTTCATGGCTATTTCCTCACGCCAGATGCAGCAGACCCAGCAAACGATCGATCAGCCAGATGCCGGGAAAGGGTGCGATCACTCCGCCGACACCGTAAATCAACAGATTGCGCCGCAACATGGCGGCGGCGCTAGTCGGACGATATTTGACGCCGCGTAACGCCAGAGGCACCAGCCCGATGATGATCAGCGCGTTGAAGATGACCGAGGCCAAGACTGCACTCTCGGGATTGCGCAGACCCATGATGTTGAGTGCCGCCAGTGCCGGGTAGGTAGCGCTGAACATCGCCGGCAGAATCGCGAAATATTTCGCAACGTCGTTGGCGATAGAAAAGGTGGTCAGAGCGCCGCGGGTCATCAGGAGCTGTTTTCCGATGGCCACGACTTCAATGAGCTTCGTCGGATTGCTGTCGAGGTCCACCATGTTGCCGGCTTCTTTGGCGGCCATGGTTCCGGTATTCATGGCGAGTCCGACATCGGCTTGCGCAAGTGCCGGCGCGTCGTTCGTTCCGTCACCCGTCATGGCGACCAGGCGACCCCCGGCCTGCTCCTTCTTGATCAGGTCCATCTTGTCTTTTGGAGTGGCTTGAGCCAGGAAGTCGTCCACTCCGGCCTCAGCGGCAATGGCAGCCGCGGTCAGCGGGTTGTCGCCGGTGATCATGATGGTGCGGATGCCCATGGCGCGCAACTGTTGGAAGCGCTCGCGCATGCCGCCCTTGACGACGTCCTTCAGATGAATGACGCCGAGCACGCGGCCGCGATCGGCCACCACCAGCGGCGTACCACCGGAACGGGAGATGCGATCGGTGACTTCGAGCAATTCGGGCGGGACGGTGCCGCCGTGCTCGCGGACAAACTCGCCGACAGATTCGGTAGCACCCTTGCGGATGCGGCGGCCGTCGAGATCGACGCCGCTCATGCGGGTCTGCGCGGTAAACGGGATGAAGTGCGCCTCATGCTCCATCACCTCCCGCCCTCGGATGTTGAACTTCTGTTTTGCCAGCACTACGATCGAACGGCCTTCGGGAGTTTCGTCGGCAAGGCTCGAAAGCTGTGCGGCATCTGCTAACTCGTGATTTTCGGTGTGGCCGACGGGAATGAACTCGACGGCTTGGCGGTTGCCGAGGGTGATGGTGCCGGTCTTATCCAGCAGCAGCGTGTTGACGTCGCCGGCGGCTTCCACCGCCTTGCCGCTCATCGCCAGAACATTGTGCTGCATCACGCGGTCCATGCCGGCGATGCCGATTGCCGAGAGTAGCCCGCCGATCGTCGTCGGGATCAGGCAAACCAGGAGCGAGATCAGAACCGTGACGGTCGGTACCAAGCCACTGCCGCTCGATGCGACACTGTAGGCTGCGAACGGCTGCAACGTAACGACCGCGAACAGGAAGATTAGGGTCAGGCCGGCGATCACGATGTTGAGCGCAATCTCGTTCGGCGTCTTCTGGCGTTGAGCGCCTTCCACCAGGGCAATCATGCGGTCGAGGAAAGTCTCGCCCGGATTCGAGGTGATTTTGACGCGAATCCAATCCGACAGCACGCGGGTGCCACCGGTCACTGCGCTGCGGTCGCCGCCGGACTCACGAATGACCGGAGCCGACTCGCCGGTAATCGCCGATTCATCAACGCTGGCGATGCCTTCGATCACATCGCCGTCGCCGGGAATGATTTCGCCTTGTTCGACGCGAACTACGTCACCGCTGCGTAATTGCGTGGCCGCGATTGTCTCCGTCCGGCCGGCGCTGACTTCCCGGCGCGCCGTGGTCTCGGTCTTGGTCTTGCGTAGCGTGTCGGCCTGAGCTTTGCCGCGCCCCTCGGCCATGGCTTCAGCGAAGTTGGCGAACAGGACGGTAAACCACAACCAGAGCGTGATCTGGAAAGTAAAGCCGGCAATGGCGGCACCCACGGCGAGATCGCGCGCGCAGAGCACAGTCGTGATGACGGCGCCGACTTCGACCACAAACATAACGGGGTTCTTCAACATCACCCGGGGGTGCAGTTTGCGGAACGAATCGCCGATAGCCCGCTTGACGATCGGCGGGTCGAACAACGGCCGTGCGCGCAGCGCCTTTTTGGGAATGAGTAATGTTACATCTTCTGTAACAGGTTGTCTTGGTTCTTGCTCGACTGCCACTGGCATATCCTTACCCCCACACCACGCCGGTATTTAGCAAAAGAGAGAAGAGCTTTCCGCTCTGCATCAGGTAATGCTCCACAATCGGACCCAGCGACAGGGCGGGAAAGTAGGTGAGCGCTCCCACAATCAGGACCACGCCGACCAACAGCACCACAAATAAGGGGCCGTGCGTGGGGAAGGTTCCCGACGAGACCGGTACCGCCTTCTTCTGCACCAGGCTCCCAGCCATGCCGAGCAGCGGAATCATCATGAGGAACCGGCCGGCAAACATGGCCAGACCGATCGTCGTGTTGAAAAACGGTGTGTTGGCGTTAAGGCCGCCAAACGCACTGCCATTGTTGCCGGTGCCGCTGCTATAGGCGTACAGCACTTCGGAAAATCCGTGCGGGCCATTGTTGCTGAGATTGGCTGTGGTGGCGCCCGGCGGATTGATGTAGCCGTCCTTCGGGAAATGCGCCACCGAGCCCCAGGCCGAAAAGCCGAGAATGCTTAACGCCGCAACCAGCACCGCTAGCATCGCCATCTTGACTTCTTTCTGTTCGATCTTCTTGCACAGATACTCGGGTGTGCGGCCCACCATCAGACCCGCGATGAACACCGCCAGAACCGCAAAGAGCAGCATGCCGTACAATCCTGATCCGACGCCTCCAAAGATGATCTCGCCAAGTTGGATGTTGAGCAGAGGGATCATGCCGCCAAGTGGCGTATAGCTGTCATGCATACTGTTAACTGCGCCGCAGCTCGCATCTGTGGTGATGACCGCGAACAGCGTCGAACCCGGAATCCCGAAGCGAACTTCCTTGCCTTCATAGTTGCCGCCGGGCTGGGTAGCCGTGGCTTGGGTTTGTATCCCAAGCTTCGCCAAGTTCGGATTCCCGGCCTGTTCGGCTGGATAGGTCACGAATACACCCGCCAGGAACAGGATGCTCATTACGGCGAAAATGGCCCAGCCTTGGCGTGTGTCGCGCACCATCTTACCGAATGTATACGTCAGTCCGGCCGGAATGATGAAGATCAACCACATCTGCACCATGTTCGAGAGCGGCGTCGGATTTTCGTAAGGATGCGCCGAATTGGCATTGAAGAAGCCGCCGCCGTTGATCCCGAGCATCTTGATGACTTCCTGGGACGCCGTGGGCCCCTGCGCAATGGTCTGCGTGGCGCCCTCAAGTGTGGCTACTTTTTCGTAAGGGCGAAAATTCTGAATCGAGCCTTGGGACACCAGGAACAAAGCGCCAATGATCGACAGCGGCAATAGAACATACAGCAGGCTGCGAACCATATCGACCCAGAAATTGCCCAGCGTTTTGACGGAGTGTCGTGCAAAGCCTCGAATCACGGCAACGCCAGCAGCCAACCCAACTGCCGCCGAGAAGAAGTTGTGGGTGGCGAGACCAGCCATTTGCGAAAGGTAGCTCATGGTGGTTTCAGGCACGTAGGACTGCCAGTTGGTATTGGTAGTGAAACTCATCGCCGTGTTGAACGAGGAGTCGGGGCTAATGTTCCCGAGCCCCGCCGGATTCCACGGCAGCCACTGTTGGATGCGCTGGATCAAGTACGTCACCAGCAGCGTGGCGACCGAGAACAACAGGATGCCGCCGGCATAACTCGTCCAGTGCTGCTCAGCGTGTTCGTCGATTCCACAGAGCTTATAGATCCCGGCTTCCAGAGGCCGCAGGATGCGATGCATGAACGTGCGCTCGCCTTGCATGACCTTGGTCATGTAGAGCCCAAGCGGCTTTGCCAGCGCGAGCAATACCAGAAAATAGATCGTGATCTGTAACAGTCCATTCGCAGTCATTCGGTTCCCCCTAAAAGCGCTCGGGGCGGAGGAGTGCGAAGACCAGATACACGCCCAGCGCCACTGCAATCACGAGTGAAATTGCGTATTCCATATCGAATCCTTAAAGCCGATCGCATCCTTTCACGAACGCCCAACCCACGGCGAAACACAGGATGCTGATCGCAACATATGCGACATCGAGCATGACAGCGACTCCTCAATCGAGATGTATCAATGAAACGTGATGGCCCTGGCGGGTGAGTTCCTTGGCCAGCCTTTCCTCGCGCGTGCGCCACCATCGCTTCCGGCTCCCCAAGAGCACGGCCGAACCCGGCCGGAGAATTTGACGAAATCCCTCGGCGCGGTCACGGGACACCACAATGTGAACACACGAAGGGAGGCTAGTGTGTTCGGCGAGTTCGGTTAATCGGGTGGTGAGGTGCCGCTCCATCGCAGCCGGGCAGCGAAGCTCGGCGGGGTACGGAGCGACATGAACGGCGACCAGCTTCAAGATCACATTGAGACCGGCGCTGAGTGCGGCAGCGCGTTCGACGACCTTCGCCGTCAGCTCCGGGCTGGTATAAGGCACAACGACTTCCAGTGTGCCCGCCGCGTCGAATTGCTGGGCGGCCTTGAGCGAAGCCGCGTTGGCCGCGACCGGGCGGCTCCCGATCTGGTTCCTGGTTATCATTTCAGCTATCCGATCTGAGCGTAAACTTTCGGCCGTAAAGAAGTCACAAGCTTCCCATCAGGAATTCATAAGGATTCCATGAAAATTGCATAAAGTCCGACTCACTGGTGGCTGGCTACGTAAAGAAGGAGCAGGAAGATCGAGACAGGAATAACGGCCAATGTGGAATAAAAGAGAACCGGCCGCGGAACCGGCGCGCCCGCCGCAGCCCCGGGATTGCGAGCGCCCGCGCGGCCCGGGTGCTCCAGTTCCGAAGCCAGCTCGCGTGCGCTGCCGAAGCGGTTCCGGGGATCCCGCTCCAGCGCCCGAATCAGAACCTCCTCCAATTCCGGTGAAAGAGCCGGATTCGCGTCACGCAGCCGGATGGGATCGGTTTTCAGCCGCGAGTTCATCACCGCCAGCGGATTGGGACCGGAAAACGGCGTGCTCCCCGTGAGCATTTCAAAAAGGATGACGCCGAGAGCATACAAGTCGCTGCGTGCATCGCCGCGCTTGCCTTTCACTTGCTCGGGAGCGATGTACTCGGCGGTGCCCATGATATTGGAGAGCCTGCCAAATGTCAGCCGTCGGGCTCCGGCCAAGATCTCAACGCATGTCGGTGGCGCAAAAAATCGACGCCATGCCGCTGCGCGCGACGAGCCTCTCCAGGCGGTAGTGATCCAGTTCATCGCCGGGGTGGACCGGGGTCATCGTGCGTACCCCTTAGGTACTGGGCAAAATCATAAATGGCGACTCATAAGGAAGTCATAAGGAAGTCATGAAAATTCTGTCAGGCCGCTCGGAAACCAGGCGGCCGCCGGTACCATGAGAGATGACGATATGCACATGGACAGCCTTACAGCTTTCGGTTTATTCGCAGTAACGACGATGCTGGTGTTTTATGCGCTCGAACAGCGCAGCCATTGGTTCATTCTGGCGTTTGCCGGATCTTGCGTTCTTGGTTCGGCTTACGGATTCCTCCAAGGAGCGTGGCCGTTCGGATTGGTCGAAGCCGTATGGTCAGTTGTCGCGGTGCGCCGGTGGTGGACTGCGGGCTAGCCGCCCGCCGAGTGCCGCTTTAGAATGCATGGAGTCTACAGATGCGCAAATCTTCCTGGGCTTGGTCGGGGAAGCTATTCGCTTCGCTTCTTGCCGTGGCTGCCGTGACGGCGGCGTGCAAATACTCCGGGGTCAACCAGACGACGACCGGATTTGCGTATCTGCTGACAGTCCTGTTCATCGCCAGCGGCTGGGGTTTTAGCCAAACGGTGGTGACCTCGGTTGTGGCGATGCTGTGTTACAACTTCTTTTTCCTTCCGCCGGTCGGCCAATTCACGATCACGGACCCGCAGAACTGGATCGCTCTGGGAGCCTTCTTAGTCACCGGGATCGTGGCCGGCCAACTCTCCGCGAGCGTGAAGCGGCAAGCCAATGCGGCTATCGGCCGCCAGCTAGAATTAGAGCGTCTTTATTCGCTCGGGCGCTCGATCCTTCTCGACTCAGGAGACCAGCCCGTTCCATCGCGCCTGGCGCGGCACGTGGCCGAAGCGTTTGAGCTGCGGGCAGTCGTGCTCTTCGACTTAAACTCATCTCGATCCTACCTGGCCGGCCCCGAAGACCTGACCGTCCCGGCTGGCACACTCCAAAAGATTCTAGCCGGCGAGATTGAGCGGGCTGAAAGCCCCGGTTCGCGATTCGCCGTCATTCGGCTCGGCACGAAACCAGCCGGTGTTCTTGCCATTCGTGGAATCGTGTCCGACACGGCCCTAGATGCGATTTCCAGTCTCGTGGCGATCGGGCTGGAACGGGCACGCACCCAGGAGGTTGAGAGCCTGGCAAAAGCCGCGCGTCAAAGCGAAGAACTGAAATCCACTCTCCTTGACGCGATCGCACATGAGTTCAAAACGCCGCTTACATCGATCAAGGCAGCGACCACCACGGTGCTCGCGGAAGACCACCTGACTGGACAGGATCGCGAGCTTCTGGGCATTGTCAATGAAGAAACTGACCGGCTCAACAATCTGGTCAGCGACGCAATTCAGATGTCGCGAATCGAAGCCGGCAAATTCAAACTCCGCCGATTTCTGGTCTCGCCGACTCAGGTGATCGAGGCGGTCATCACTCAAATGCACGCACGATTGGAGGATCGGCCGGTTGAAACCTCGGTCGCTCCGAACGCGACACGAGTCTACATTGATCGCGACCTGATCCAACTTTCTCTTCGCCAACTCGTCGACAATGCCCTAAAGCACGCACCCGGCAAGTCACCAATCCAGGTGGGCGCGGAACTCGACAATTCCGAAGTCCGGTTTTGGGTCAGGGACGATGGCCCGGGGATCTCGACCGCTGAGGCGAACCGGGTTTTCGAAAGGTTCTACCGCGGACGTTTGAACCGTCATGCCGTCCCAGGGTCTGGGATCGGCCTCTCCGTGGTACGTGAGATCGCGCGAGCTCATGGAGGGGATGCGTCTGTTGAGAGCAGTCCCGGGAAAGGTTCCCGCTTCATGATTAGGCTTCCGCTCACAACCGAAGAGCTCCCATGAATTCAGCCAAGATTCTGGTAGTGGACGATGAACCTCAGATTCGAAGAATTATGCGCACAACCCTGACGGCCGAAGGCTATGCCGTATATGACGCTCGGTCGGGGGAGGAAGCGCTCGACGCCGTTCGCGAACAGCGGTTTGATCTCGTCTTACTGGATGTGAACATGCCCGGAATAGGGGGACTCGAAGCCTGCCGGTCCATTCGAAGCACGTCGGATACCGCGATCATCATGCTGACCGTCCGAAGCGCGGAAGACGACAAGGTCGCGGCCCTCGACGCTGGGGCCGATGATTATGTGACTAAACCCTTCGGGATGCCGGAGTTATTGGCCAGAATCCGCGCGGCCTTGCGGCGGCTTCCGGTGTCCAGCGATTCGGCGGTCATCCGGGCTGGAGACCTGGAGATTAATCCCAGCTCTCGGACTGTGAAGGTTAGCGGACGCGACATACGGCTCACACCTAAGGAATTCGATCTTCTCCATTTCCTCGCAACCAATCCGAACGTACCGATTCCACATGTGAAACTGTTGCAAGCTGTCTGGGGGCCGGACTACGGTGATGAGGTGGAGTATCTGCGAACTTTCATCAACCAGGTCCGCAAAAAGATTGAAAAGGACCCTGCTCATCCAACGCACGTGATTACGGAACCGTGGGTGGGGTACAAATTCCAAATGTGAATTGAGAGTCCTCGGCAGACGCGAATCGATCTGTCGGCTCGCTTATGGCATCTGAAGCAACCCATCGAATGCAGCCGAGCAGCTTTGCGACAGTCCTTCTCACTTGGCCTAATGATGACGTTCAGACGTCATGAGGATACGCCACCCAGGCCGAGACCCCTTCCCTCGTCACGTTTTCTGTAGTGCAAAAAGCCGGGCGCGGATTTCCGTCATCTCATGCTCCCCAAGCCTCTCGGCACAACCCGCCACGATGCGGTTAGCGCGATTCAGCAGGGCGTCGTGAATCTGAGGGTCTTTCGTCGTTGTGGCGATGTCGCTGAGTGCCCGCAGGATTCGTAGGCTGACGGACACATCCGATTTCGAGTACATGCGGATCTGCTCGAACGCCGAGTCCAGCAGACGCTCAAAACCGAGCCACGGAATGAACACTCGCAGGACTCCCGGTGGATCGTACAGTCTTGACTCTGCAGGCTCTCGCGAGGCCACACGGATCAGGATTCGGCTCAATTGGTCCACGCAACTGATCGCCGTCGTCGGGTCATTCACCGCTGGCGAGATCGCCTTCAAGGCAATATCGACAATCTGCAGCACGCCAAACTCGATATCCTGTTGAAGCGTCCGGGACGGCCCGACATCGAATGCCGCCCGCAGAGCTTCGATGCGCGCCGGCTCCGCTCGTTCGGCCCGCGACACCATCAGCAGCGGTACGCCCTCGGGAACAAAATGGCCGACCCGGCGCAGCACCCGGATCTTAAGGTGATAGGCTTTCGCAAGCGCGGTTAAGCGCTTGATATCGATGTATCGGATGTACCCTGAAGTCACGCTGCAAATCGACGATTCCCACTTTAAGTCGTCGATCCGCTCCTCAACATCCATGCGAGTGACCTTGCGCGGCCAGGGCATGGCGTCGTCGACTACAGCCTCGGTTTCACTCGCGATCTTATCAACGATCTGGTTGACGCTAATGGCGTGCGAGATGTGGTGAATGAAGAAGAGCAACCAGGCAACGCAGGCGAGCGCCAGCAGCATTGCGCCCAGCACTGTCGCGACAGGCGCAAAGGGAACAGGCTGCGAACGCGCCGCCGGAAGCGCCGCCATGCAGTAGGAGAATGTCCCGAGGAAGATGCCTAAAGTCCATTGGGTCACTCCATCTCGCACGAAGCCGAGCATGATCCGCGGGGAGAATTGCATGGATGCCAGCGTCAGCGTCATTAACAGGATGGCAAAGACAATCGAAACCACGGTCATTATGGAGGCGCCGATGCCTCCCAGAATCACTTGTGCAACTTGGGGATCGGCGTGCGATGGAAAGATCGCCTTAGGGATCCACGCGCTGACCTCGGGAGTGGTTTCTTCCAGCCATGAGAACAGAGCTCCGGCGGAACCCAATACCAAAGCAATGGCGAGCGGACGGATCAGGAATCCGCCACGCAGGTTGTACAGCGCTTCCCGAAATAACAGCGAAACGCTCTTGTTCGCCAGCATGTCTCTTCAACTGTAGTACTACTCGTTGTCGGCCCGCGAGCATTTGGACGTGCCTTTATGCAGCCCTTATAGCTTCCTCATGCCTTCTTTAGGAGTTTCCGACTACTCTGAATCTGCAAGCGGTAGGGCCAGTGGCTGTACAGCCTGCTTATTATGGAAGTTCCCGAACCTGGGGCGATACTCGTTTCAATCCTCGTGATTGTCAGTTTCGTATTCTTGCTCGGCCTTGCAAGAGGGTCTCTATCGGAGAAGCAGCAGACCGCTGGCTGGATCCTCTTCGGTATCGTCTTCTTCTCCGTATGCAGCGTTTTCTTTGGAAGGTCCAACTCGGCGGCAGTTGTACCGCCCCGGCCGCACTCGTCTTTGGTAGTTCGTAACATCGATGCGGGCGCCCGCAAATGACCGGCCACCTCCCGCTTTACCTTCTCTCTGGAGGACCGATATTGGGGTCGCCGACATCGATCTTCGGGCTTACGCATCTGACGAATGCAGTTGAGGGTCGTGAGAATAGCGGTTATTGTCGAAGAAGTCGGTCAACCAAAACCATTTTCCTGGTGACGCACAACATCGGGGAAGCGGTTACTGCTAGCCGATCGAATTCTGATCGCCTTTTTCCAATCGGGCGAAGGAAAGAAGAGTCGCCGATTCCAGCGCACCCTCGAATCGGTCGGCATGAAGGGCTTCGAAAGCGCCAGGGGAAGATCGGCGCCAGCTTCGCCGCAAAATCCACGGATACGCGTCGAAATAGAACCTCCTGATCCTCGACGGGGAAGCTCTGAAACAGATCCGCGGCGACATTGGGATCAAGGCGTTCGAGCAGGGCCGTCGCTTGGTCCCAGTCTCCTCGCGAAAAAATGGCGCGTAGTTTATCAGCCGGCGGTCGACTCACGGGTGAACTAACAACCTACTATCATTCGGCAAGCCCGGGTCATGAGAACTGCGTGAACGAACTTCCCTTTTGCTGATGTCGTAAATTCCAGGAATCGGCCCGAAACATAAAGTCTGCGTCAGGAATCCATAAGGATCTTCTAAAGTCCGCATTCAACTCTTGTCTCGATGCATCGATTCAGTGGACGATAAAAGCGGTGCGGAAGCGGGTCACACCGCGGGCCGAACACGAGGAGGGTCCCAGATTTTATGATCGTGATGAAGTTCGGAGGTTCTTCGGTGGCATCCGCCACCGCGATTGAATGGGTGGCCGGCATCGTCGAATCACGACTGGAAGATCGGCCAGTGGTTGTGGTGTCGGCCATGGGAAAGACAACTGACCGGCTGGAGGAAGCGGTGCAGCACGCCGCACGCGGGTCGGCGTATTCGGCGTGGTGCCTGTTCGAAGAGCTGCGCCGGTTCCACTTTCAGGAAGCCAAGCGCCTCTTAGGCGCGTCTTCGGTCGGCGTGATCGAGAAACGAATTGCGCCAAAGTTCCGTGATTTGCACTGCCTGCTAATTGACCTCGAGGAAGGCCGCAAACTAACTCCCAGCCTGAAAGACGAGGTTTTGAGTTTTGGCGAGCGACTCTCCAGCGAACTGGTCGCGGCCGCCTTCGAGCGGAAGGGCATGAGGACGACTCATGTCAACGCTTGCGACGTGATTGTTACCGACGACTCGTTCACCCACGCAACTCCGCTGTATTGGGAGACCTATGCCAAACTGCGGCGCATCGTCGCGATTGGCGCACGGGACAGAGTTGTGGTCATGGGCGGCTTCATCGGGGCAACGCGTGATGGCGTTGTGACGACGCTCGGGCGTGGCGGGTCGGACCTGACCGCTTCCCTGGTCGGCGCCGGAATCTCCGCAAATGAAATCCAAATCTGGACCGATGTGGATGGCGTTCTTTCCTGCGACCCGCGCGTGCTCCACGGCGGCTATCGCCTCCGCTCGCTCGATTACGACGAAGCGCTTGAAGTAGCGCGCCTCGGGGCCAAGGTGCTCCATCCGCAAACCGCGGCGCCGGCCGTGCGCCAGGGGATTCCGATCGTGATCCGGAATTCGCGCCATCCCGATCTGGAAGGCACGCTGGTCGGGCCGGGCGCGGCCCACACCAATGGCGTCGTCAAATCGATCGCCTGCATGATGAATGTGGCCGTGGTGCATCTTTCCACGAACGAGACCGGAGTCCTGCGGGGGCTCTCCGATGGGCTGAGCGATCTGTTCAGGCGCAACCAGATCGGAGTTCACCTGGTCCAGGCCGATGCCGATGGCATGAGCTTCACCGTCGATAACGCACCAGAGTTGGCCGAACTGCTGCGCAATGTAGATTCATCGGTTTCGATCACGGTCGAAGAGGAGAGTGCGTTGGTGTCACTGGTCGGCAATGGCATCACGGCGTCCTCCTCCGTGATGAAACGCGCTCTGACTGCGCTGGGCTCGGTGCGCCTCAGGATGACGTCGCAGGGATGTTCGCGCAGCATCATCTTCGCCGTTCCGAAAGCCGAGGTGGCGGTCTCGGTGGAGCGGCTGCACCGTGAGTTCTTTCGCACGCCCGATCCGGAAGTCTTTGCGGCCACGCCGGAATCTGCGCGCCGCGTTCCCGTTGCCCACACCGCAACACCCGGCCGCGGTCTTGCCGCGATGCCAGTCACAAACTTACAAAATAGTTTGTGATTGATTTAGCGTCACTGGCCCGTCGCACCCGTATTTAGACGGCAACCGCCACGCTATCTTGAAATCGGATAGAGGGCTGCGAGCACCGCGCAGACCTTGGCGGGTTTTCTTGCTGGCCAGCAAGCGCTGCATTATGGTGGTTCTGAGCTTCCCGCAAGGCGTTTAGACCCCGTACGGCTGAGCGCTTACGCGGACGCGGTTGACGGGGAGAATCTGGAACTGGTTCCACAACATCCCGGTGGAGTGCGGATAGCTCGTATGGCCGCCCCATCGGGTTTCAGAGAGTCAGGCATCGAAACGAGAGTTCATCAGTAACGCCATCCAGCGATTCCAATGGCCTCGTAGATGCGCTTCCAATCACTGGCGGCCGGATACGCACGGCGAGAACTCCGAGAAGCCCCGGCCGCCCGCAGCGCTCCTGCTCAGCCCCAGTGTCTCTCAGAGCGCCAGTTCTCCGCGATCGTCGTTTCGGATGCGGATCGCTTCCGCCACCTCGTAGACAAAGATCTTCCCATCGCCGATCTTGCCGGTCTTTGCCGCGCCCGCTAATGTTTTGATGACTTCCTGGAACCGGTCGGAGGGGATCACCATCTCGATTTTGATCTTGGGCAGCAAGTCCACGTTGTATTCCTGCCCGCGGTACACCTCTTTGTGACCTTTCTGGCGACCGTGGCCGCGGACTTCGCTGACAGTCATCCCGTCAATGCCAATGCCCTTCAGCGCTTCTTTCACTTCGTCGAGCTTGAACGGCTGAATGATCGCTTCGATCTTCTTCATAGATGGTTACCCTTCGAACAGATATCCTTCCTCGCCGTGCAGGCTGACGTCCAGCCCCTGGATTTCCTGATCTTTGGCGACACGCACGCCGATCGTGACATCGCAGATCTTCAGAATGACCAGCGTCCCCACGATCGCCAACCCCCATGCGATCAAGCAGCCGATCGCCTGGTTGAGCACCTGCGAGGCGTGCCCGTCCACCAGCCCCAGCGGCAGCACCTTCCCCGCCGAGTCTTTGAAACTGTCGTTCACCGAGCTGGTCGCGAACACGCCGGTCAGCAGGGCGCCAAGCGTGCCGCCCATCCCGTGGACGCCAAACGCATCCAGCGAATCGTCGTACCCGAACTTCTGCTTCACCATCGCCACCATCCAGAAGCAGAACAAGCCCGCCACGAAGCCGATCAGCAGCGCAGGAAATGGCTTCACAAAGCCCGACGCCGGCGTGATGGCAACCAGCCCCGCCACGCAGCCCGAGATCCCGCCGAGCACGCTGGGCTTGCCATTGTGGAACCACTCGGCGACCACCCAACCCAGCGCCGCCGCCGCTGCTCCGAAATGCGTGGCCACAAATGCGCTCGTCGCCAGTCCCGACGCCGCCAGCGCGCTGCCCGCGTTAAATCCGAACCAGCCCACCCACAACAGGCACGCCCCGATGAAACTGATCACCAGGTTGTGCGGCTTCATCGAGTCGCTCGGGAACCCGACGCGCTTGCCCAGGTACAGGGCGCACACCAGCGCCGAAACTCCCGACGTGATATGCACCACCGTGCCGCCCGCGAAATCGAAGCAAGGAATCTTGCCACCCAGCGACGCGTTGAGGAGCCCGCCCTTGCCCCAAACCATGTGCGCCTGCGGGAAGTACACGAGCAGCGTCCACAGCGTCATGAACAGCAGCATGGCGCTGAACTTCATCCGCTCGGCAAAAGCTCCGCAGATCAGCGCCGGCGTGATGATGGCGAACATGAGCTGGTAGACCATGAACGTCTGGTGTGGGATGGTGGGCGCGTAATCGGCATTCGGCGCGCTCCCGACATTATTCAAAAACGCGAACCGGAAGTCACCCAGAAACGCCGAATCGCCGCCGAACGCCAGGCTGTATCCCACCACGGCCCAGATGACCGTGACGACCGCCATCAAAATGAAGCTCTGCATCATGGTGGCGAGGACGTTCTTTCTCCGGACCAGCCCGCCATAGAACAAGGCCAGCCCAGGGCCGGTCATCATCAGCACGAGCGCCGAGCTGACCAGCATCCAGGCGTTATCGCCCGCGCTCTGGGCGCTTTTGGTAGCGGCATCCAGCGCTGCTAATTTAGCGTCGATCGAAGCCGGCGCGGCTGCTCCGGTCTGAGCAACAGCCAAAGCAGGCAGAAGGAGGGGAAGAAGGAAACGGGAATTCATCTATAACTTCTCCACGGAGAGAGCGTTGCAGACGGGGCAATGCCCAAATCCCAAATTGCGATTTCAATGTTTCCCTACCTTACAACCTTGGTTCCATCAAAGTCATAAAGAAGTTGTGAAAATCAAGACTTCATGAAATCCTCACGACTTCCTTATGACTTCCTTATCCGGGGGCGGCTATTCTCTAGTCACCAACGACACTTACCCGCGACCCCACGACGCGCCGCCCAGGACATGCTATGTCTCCCATGCGATCACCGAGCACGCTTCGGCGCCATTTGTTGCCAATCTGGATACTAGCCGGAATAGTTGTTGATGCCCTGCTGACTGGCATCTGCTACCGGTTGGATCTTAACTTAGCGACCACCAGTCTGCTCTTCCTGTTGCTCGTGGTAGCTCAGGCCTTGGGAGGTGGGGTCGCTTCCTCGGTGATCGCTTCCATTGCGGCTGCGGGATTTCTCGACTATTTCTTCGTGCAGCCTGTCCTGACTTGGCGGATCGCGGACCCGTTTGATGCTGTCGCGCTGTTGGTATTCGTATCCACCTCGCTGATCGTTACGACCTTGGCATCCAAAGCTCGCACAGAAGCGCGGCGCGCGGAGCGCCAACGGAAGAGTCTGGAGGAGTTATATCAGGCCAGCCAACGTCTCCTCTCGATGGCGGCGGATGCGGATGTGATTCCGGCGCTCTTGCAGACGCTTCGGCAAACGTTCGCATTGCCGGCGGTGTGCCTGTTCGACGGAACCGACGCGGAAATACGCATCGAGGGCGAGTCGGCGCAGTTGGCGGAGCGCACGCGGGATCGATACATGATCGGCAGTGACAACGGTGAGCCTGAAGGCAGGATTTCAACCCGGTGCCTGCACCATGACGGCCGGCTGTTGGGGGCTATCGGCTTTGAAAACCTCCGGGACCCAGAACTGACGGTCGGCCCTCTCGTCACCTTGACCATCGCGACTCTGGAACGCGCGCGGGCGGCTCAGGCAGCCAGCCGCGCGGCCGCCGAGGCGAAGGCGGAAGTGCTGCGCGCGGCCGTTCTGGATGGGCTGGCGCACGAGTTCAAGACTCCGCTCGCCGTCATCGTGACGGCGGCAGGCGGGATCCGCGAAGCCGGCCCGCTCGGCGCCGAGCAGTGGGAACTGGCCGAAGCGATTGAAGAGGAGGCCGCCCGCCTTGGCCAGCTCACCACGAGACTGTTGCGGAAAACCGAGGCCGATGCGGAAGAAGCGGACCTTAAGAAGCAAGCGACGGATCTGGGCGCTTTGATAGGCCGGGTTGTCGAGCGATATTCCGAGCAGTTTCCCGGCCGGAGGATCCGGTTAGAGCGGTATTGCGAATTCGCGGAGGCATGCGTCGACGAAGAAATGCTTTCTCTGGCGCTCAGCCAGCTATTGGACAATGCCCTCAAATACTCTCGCCCAGGCTCTGCGGTTGTGGTCAGGCTGCGTCCGCGAGCCTCCAGTCTCGATATCAGCGTCTGGAATCGGGGGTTCATCGCTTCCGGCGAAAAATATCGCATTTTCGATCGCTTCCAGCGCGGAAGCGACGGCCAGCGCACCACGTCCGGAACCGGGCTGGGACTGTATGTCGCCAGGAAAATTGCGCGCGCACACGGCGGCACGCTGGAAATCGATCCAGACGGCCCGGACAGCGAAGGAGTGACGTTCCGGCTGAGTTTGCCGGCGCTCGAAAAAGACTCTCATCATGACTACAGCCCCGATCAATCTATTAGTTGTCGATGACGAACCAGGAATCCGCCGGGTTCTGCGAACCTCTCTCGGTTCCACCGGTTTTACCATCGACGAAGCTTCCGATGGCGAAGCCGCGTTGGGAAAGTTCCAGCGCAGCCCCTCCGAACTCGTGCTGCTGGATATTAATATGCCGGGCATGGGCGGGATCGAAACCTGCCGCCGCATTCGGCGGTTGGCGCCCGATACCGGTATCGTCATGATCAGCGTTCGTGGCCAGGAAGAAGACAAGGTCCAGGCGTTGGAAGCGGGCGCGGACGATTATGTGACCAAGCCGTTCCGCTTTCGCGAACTCCTCGCCCGATTGCGCGCCGTATACCGCAGGACACATTGCCCGGAAGCCGCCCAGCCGCTTATCCTCCGTGCCGGCAGCCTGGAACTGGACGTTGCAAAGCGCACGCTGCGTAAAGACGGAACCGAAATCCATCTCTCTCAAAGAGAGTACGACATTCTGGCCTATCTTATGCGCCACCCGGATGCGCCCATCCCGCACGCCAGACTGTTGCAGGCCGTATGGGGGCCGGAATATGGCGGCGAGCTGGAATACCTGAGGACTTACATCCGGCATCTCAGGAAGAAAATCGAACAGGATCCCGCCCATCCCGATTATCTCCTCACTGAACCGTGGGTTGGCTATCGTTTCCGCAATCCAGTAGATCGCGATGCACCATTGCCGGTGATCGCAGACAGAGAACAGTAGGCTATTTTCATGTATTTTTCATGAAAGTGGCCTAAGTTCGGGATAACTCCACTAGCTCGGCAATAACTCACCCCGGGCTTTCATATTCCCTTCATGCCTTTTTCACATCTTTTTGAGCACAATACCACTTGAGCTGACGGCACGTAGCTCCCCGTCTGAACGACTGCCGGCAGCCGCTTTTCTCGCGGCGAACGGGAGTAGTGTGCTGACGATTCAGTTAAGACTCGTTGCTGGTCAGGTCGCGCTCGGAGCAATCGGAGTAGCCCTGATTACCGCTCTCTGTTTTCCAGCGCATCTGGAGCTAGCGATCCCGAGCTTGTTGTACTTACTGCTAGTAGTCCTGCAGTCTCTCACAGCAGGATTTGCGTCAGCAGCGTTGGTTTCGGTCCTGGCGGTCGCTTGTCTGGAGTATTTCTTCGTCCCGCCCGTACTGGCCTGGAATATCGCGAGTCCAATCGATATCGTCGCGCTGGCTACGTTTCTGGGCACGAGCCTCGTGATCACGCGTCTAGCTTCGAAGGCTCGCATCGACGCGAACTCGGCCAATAGCAAGCGGAAGGACCTCGCACAGCTCTACGAACTGGCATTGCGCCTGTTAGCGCTAGAACCGGAAGGGGCCGCGGGCGTTAAATCGGTGCGCCTGTTCCGCGAACTATTCGGGTTTCGCGCCGCATGCCTCCTGGATGCGAACACCGCGCAGGTGCATATTGACGGAGAGTCGCAGCAAGCCTTGGCGTCGAAGACGCGATCCGCTTACATCGCGGGTCGTGACTATCGGGATTCCGGGCGCAGTCTGGACATCCGCTGTCTGTGGATCGGAGGGGAGTTACTCGGCGCGATCGGATTCGAAGGCACTATCGATAGCGAATCGACGGCGGGGCCCTTAGCCGTGCTGGCGGCCGTGACGCTCGAACGCGCACGGGCCAATGACAGCGCGAGCAAAGCGGCCGCGGCGATTCATGCCGAGGTGCTGCGCTCCGCGATTCTCGATGCGCTCGCACATGAATTCAAGACGCCGCTCACCGCCATCATGACCGCGGCCGGAAGCCTGAAGGAGTCCCAGGGCCTCGAACTGGAGGAGCGGGAACTGGCGGAGATGATCGAGAACGAAGCCGCGCGTTTGGGCCGTCTCACCACACGCTTACTACGGATGCAGCGTTTGGATCGGACGGAGGTCCAGCCCAATCTGGAGACGGCGGACCTATCGGCACTCGTCACGCACATTGTCGACCAGTATCGTGCGCAGTCTGTCGAGCGCGAAATTCTGGTGACCACGAGACAAGGGGCCATGCCGGTGTCCTGCGATCCGGAACTTCTGGGCTTGGCTTTGGTCCAACTTCTAGACAATGCTTCGAAGTACTCGCTGCCTGGGACCGCCGTTGAAGTCGCAGTGGACTCGGACGAAGAGTCCGCGAATGTCTGTGTGACAAATGCCGGTCAACCGATTCGGGCAGAAGAGCGCGAACGGATCTTCGAGCGGTTCTATCGGGGGCGGCACTCGCGGCACAGCGCGCCCGGGACCGGCCTGGGCTTGTACGTAGCGCGGAAGATCGTTCGCGCGCAGGGAGGATCACTGGAGGTCGACCGATTCTATTCCGAGGAGAAAGGTACCCGGTTCCGCCTGAGTCTGCCCGTTCGCCCGCGGCTCCATCAACATGAACTTAAAGCCAGTTAAGGTCCTGGTCGTGGACGACGAACCCGCCATGCGCCGAGGACTGCGCACCTCGCTGCGCGCGAACGGATATGAAGTGGAGGAGGCGCGCAGCGGAGAAGAAGCCGTGCAGATCGTCGGCACGCGCTTGGCTGATCTGGTGCTGTTGGACGTCAACATGCCCGGGATGGGCGGCGTCGAAGCCTGCCGGCGCCTGCGATCGGCGCTTCCGGGCGCCGGGATTGTAATGATCACGGTGCGCGATGGAGAAGATGAAACGGTCGAAGCTCTGGAGGCCGGCGCGGACGACTATATCACGAAGCCCTTCCGGCTTCGCGAACTGCTGGCCCGGTTGAGCGCGGTGCTGCGACGAGGCCACGCGGAGAATCCGCCGCCGGCACCGATTCTTCGCGCCGGCAAGCTCGAATTAGACCCGGAGCACCGGACGGTGAAGCGAGCAGGGAAAGAAGTGCATCTGTCTCCGATCGAGTTCGACCTACTTCAATATCTGATGCGGCATCCTGACATTCCCATCGAACACTCCAAGCTGCTGCGCGCGATCTGGGGCCCGGAATACGGCCACGAACTGGAATACCTGCGCACGTACATCCGGCTGATTCGCCGCAAGATCGAAGACGACCCGGCCCGGCCGGAATATATCATTACCGAGCCCTGGCAAGGGTACCGCTTCCGTGATCCGTCCGCTGCGGAAGTCGTTCCGCCTGAAACCGATTCCTACGTGCCTTGAGATGGCCTTCATGCCTTTTTCACAACTTACACCACATACTGGCTCAGTCGAGAACTAACGATGCTTACGCAGACATGCTCGGAAGCCGCAAACGACAGCGTGCGGCTCGACTATCTGCGCAAGGCGATCCGGGACAACCGGGTCAGCTTTCCCGCCCAGGTGCCGATCTTTGCCTGCCAGCACCGCGTGGAGATTCAGTGGCGCCTGGTCGCACTTTACTTCGTGCAGGGTTGGTCCGCAGTCCGCATCGCGCGTCGGTACAAGGTCACTTCGCGACGCGTCCAGCAGTTGCTGCGCCAATGGGTGACTCGGGCGAGGATGCTCGGCTACTTACAGGAAATCCCGACAGAAACAGCATGTGAAGTGCCCGCCCTGTCTGCGCCGCACCTCCACCGGGAACTCGAAATCCCGGTACTCGCCGGCATCCCGCTCTCCGACCTACCGGAAAGCGCAAGGGCGGCCGCCGCGCGACAAGAGTAGTTCATTCCGTTCAGGAGGGGCATGAAATGACGGCGCGCCTGGGATTCACCATGTTGTTCGTTGCCTGATCCGGCGGCCCAATCGTTTCAAGACAGGATGGATGGTCGCCGGTAGAGTGCTGGTCCTTCACGAGCAGGAACACCCGAAAGACTCCGTCGCGGAACTCATTCAGAAAGAGGGCTGTGAAGTAATCAACGCGTCGCTCGACATCGAAGCGAGCAGCCCTTACATTCGCGGCTGCGCGGTGATTATTTTCGAGATCAGCAACGTGACCCACCGACTTCTCGACCTTTGCAGCTCGGTGCGGGCCGCGAATGCATCGGCGACTCTGCTGGTCGTTGGCAATCCCGTTGCCGAATCGAAACGGATTGCGGCGCTTGATGCCGGTAGCGACGCCTATCTGGCCAAGCCAGTGCTGGTGGCGGAGTTGCAGGCCCGCCTTCGTACGGCGTTGCGGCGAGCAGGCGGCGGACGGGGCGCGAATCACAGGCGGACCGCGGTGGGCGGGCGCATCATCGATTTCGATGCGCGATCGGTGACACTCAAAGGGCAATCGCTTCGCCTCACGCCCATCGAGTGGAACCTTCTGGAAAGCCTAGTGTCGAATGTCAACCAGACGGTGCCCGGCGATGAACTGGTCCGGCGCATTTGGGGACGCAACAGTGAAAAGGGCGTGCATTCGCTGCGCGTCTTTATAAAAAGCTTACGAAATAAGCTCGAGCCGGACCCAAAGCATCCGAAGTACATACTCACCGAACCGGCAATCGGCTATCGTCTCCAAATCCTAGGCCAGGACTAAGGAAATACGGATTTACGGATTGGTTTCCGATGGAGTCTTCCATCGTCAGAAACCGTACAAGTGTTGATGCGTTCCATAGAAATTACTGATCCTCCTTTTCATGCGTTTTTCACGGCTCGACCCGCACACTCGTATCACGTATTCGTCACAGACAGCCATGACCCACAACCATTGCTCTGGCCCGATGCTGCCCGGCGTCCGCAAGACTGCCAACAGCTCCGACTTGTGAATACTACGCGTTAGCCGGTCCATGCCGACCCTATAACATCCCGAACGTCGATTCGCAGCACCCTTTGTATCAAGACTTAGGAGGGGAAACGAGGATATGAAAGTTCGCAGAACATTACGAGGTATCTTGCTATTAGGGTTGGTGACCGGTGTGGCTGGGAAGTTACACGCGGCGGAGGCGATTACGCCGGGCCAGCCGAGCGTAGGATCTCTTCAAGGCGTAACTTTAGGTCCTGACGGAATGCCCGTGGCCCAGGTGGGCGTCGTTATTCGTGCCGTGGACGGAGCGCCGGAACGGCGTCTGCTCAGCGATGGCACCGGAGCGTTCGCGGCTCCCGATCTGGCGCCGGGCCGTTACGAGCTTACGGCATTCAAGCAAGGATTCGCCAGCGCGCCCGCGGTCACTGTTGAGGTTGCGCAGAACCAGGTGGCGCAGGCTTCGGTCGCGTTGATGGCCGACACACGCTCGCCATCGGCCGCTGTGAAGACCGAAAGCCAGCCGGTGACGGATCGCGAGAAGCGGCTACTAGATCGCATTGACAGTCTGGAGCAGCGGCTGGCCGCGATGGAGGCCAGAGAAGCGGTGGAGCCGAAGAGGGTGCCAGCCGCGGAGCCGAACCCTGCCCTGACAGCTTCGGCGAAGCCGACTCTGGCGCCCGCTCCATCCGCGTCACAGAAACCGGTGGAGATCGCGCAAGCGACACCCCCGAACGCCTTGACGCCGAAGGCTGAGACGCCTGCACCGGCTGCTCCCGCCGCAGTCGACAACCAGACGCCGTTCGCGTTTGGCGATTTCACCTGGCTGAATGGCACGTCGCGCAACAAGGACGTTGTGGTGGATACGCCATTCTTCACGCCCGAAGTTCGGTTCGATACGCATTACATGCAGGATTTCAACCAGCCGAAAGACCATACCATCGTCGGCGCGACCGAGTCATTCCGATCCGGCGAAGTTCAGATCGAACAAGCCAGCGTGGGCGGCGACTTCCACTGGCAGAACGTTCGGGGCAGGATCAATTTTATGCAGGGGTTGTTTGCCACCACGACGCCGCGAAACGATGGAAGCTCCGCAACCGGCAATGGGGCGGGAAATACGGGAGGCGTCGGTCAGTGGGACCTGCAGAATGCTTACAAGTATGTGTCGGAAGCGTACGGCGGGTATCACTTCAATGTAAATCACGGACTCAACGTCGACGCCGGTATCTTTGTATCGTACATCGGCCTGTTCAGCTACTACAACTTCGATAACTGGACTTACCAACCGTCGTATGTTTCCTCCAATACCCCTTGGTTTTTCAACGGGGTGCGGTTACAGTGGTTCCCAACCAACAAATTGAAGATTGAGCCTTGGTTCATCAACGGGTGGCAATCCTACGCCAAGTTCAACAGCAATCCTGGTCTCGGAGGACAGCTTCTTTGGCAGCCCACGGAATGGTTCAAGCTCGTGGCGAATCAGTATGGCCACGGACAGGACAATCTGGGAATCCGCGCGGAACGCCTCCACACCGACGACAGTATTGAAGTGCGGTATTTCAACAAGCCGGAAAGCACCGGCCTCTCAAAAATGGCATTCTCTCTGACAGCGGACGCCGGCATCCAGACCGGCGGGGGGCTCTGCGGCACCTGCGCTCCGAGCAAGGGCAAGGAGTCGTTTGTCGGGTGGATGTTGTACGACCGGTATTGGTTCCACAAAGATACCTACGCCATTACCTTCGGCGGCGGAAAGATGAGCAACTACGGCCGGTACCTGACGCTACTGCCGCCGATCGATGGAGCTTGGGCGGCAGTCGGTTCGGCTTACTTCCCGGCACCGCCGGGCTCGCAGGCCCACATGTACGACGGCACGATCACGTTTCAATACATGCCCAAGCAGTACATCACTTGGTGGGCGGAGATAGGGTACCGGCACTCAGACATCCCGTACTTCGCCGGCCGCGGCGGCGTGACACCTCCGGGCGGCAACAACGGCCTGCCACAGTACTTTACCTGCATGAGCGGCGCAACGTCGGGAACTGGCGATCTGACGGCAGCGACTGCGGCCTGTGGCGCCGGGAATGTATGGTTCCCCGACCTCCGGCGGAGCGAGGCGAAGCTGTCGCTTGGCGTCATGGTCAAGTTCTGAGGTGGTTTCATCCATCCTTGAGACGGGGCAGCCCTGACGCTGCCCCGCATTTGTTGTGAGGTGCCCAATGAGTAGCTGTAGGGTTTGTGCACTGGTTATCGCTGGTCTTCCCGCCGTCTTGTTGATCGCCGGAGAGTCCTTGTGGACAAGTAAGCCGGCCGCTCAATGGACGGCGGAAGATGCCCGAAAGGTGCTTAGTAAGTCACCGTGGGTGACCGAGGTGACGGCGGGCATTTCCCGAAGGCTGAGTGAGGACGAACTCCGGGAAGGCGGGCAGATGGGCCAGCCCCGCGGCGTCGGGTATGACGGCGTGGACCCCAAAGGGAGCGGGCCGAGAATACCGAAGAGCCTGCCGGATCTGCTGGTGGGCAGGACCCCTGCCAGCAAGCGCACCACGGTTCAGTCCATGATGCTCCGGTTGCGTTGGGAAAGCGCCTTGCCGGTTCGCATCGCGGAGTTGAAGGCCGGGGAAATGGATCCGCCCACTCTGGAGGGCGAGGGCTACCGCATCGCGGTGTATGGGATTCCCGGAGGCTTCTTCAAAGGCGATCCGAAGCACTTGGGCGATCCATTGAGGGAGAGCGCATGGCTCAGGCGCGAGAACAAGAAGGACGTGAAGCCATCGAGGGCTGAGGTTTTCAATTTGGCTGACGGCGCGGCCGTCGTGTATCTTTTTCCGTTTTCCGCGGAGATTTCGCCCAGGGACAAGCAAGTCGAATTCGATGCGCAGATAGGACGAATTGTCGTGATGCAATCGTTCGACTTGGATCAGATGATGTTTCAAGGAAAACTGGAGTTGTAGGACAGCCTTCCGCCCCTCGATATGCGCAAAGCCGTCTGGTCCTGCTTATTGATTCTTTCCGCGCTTCCATTGATCGCAGCGGATACCTCCTGGAAGAGCAAACCACTCTCGGCATGGAGCACCGAAGATGGCAATCAGGTTCTTTCGGATTCTGCGTGGGTCCAGGTTGCCCGGGTGGCGACACTGCCGGAGCGGGGCGAGGCGCAACTGAGGGACGGAGGAAAGATGGGTGGCAGCGGCAAGCGGGCGGGCCTGAGGAAGTTCGGCACGCTTCCCACGGCTTTGCAAGTGCGATGGGAGAGCGCGGCTCCGCTTCACGCCGCGGAACTCAAGGCCGGCGAAAAGGCCGTCCCGAATTGGGATGGTGACTACTATGCTATCGCCGTCTACGGAGTCCCCGGAATTACCCGGGCGAATGAAAAAAATCTGCAAGGCGAGTTGCGGCAAACCAGCCTGCTGAAACGCCACGGCAAGAAGGATCTGAAACCGGCGCGCGTGGATATCGCCTTGCTCGGAGACAACACGGCGCGGATTCTTTACCTGTTTCCCCGTACCGCGGAGATCACGCTGGACGATGAGCACGTCGAGTTCGTGTCGCAGATTGGCCGGATCTATCTGGGACCCTCCTTCACGATTGCGGACATGACCTTCCAGGGCAAGCTCGAACTGTGAGAAGCGGCGCGGCAGCACCCTGCACCAGGCATTTATGCCTTTTTCATGCCTCGCGTCCGATAACGGGCGTAGTGCAGGACGGTATCAGGCTGCGTGACGTCTGGGATGCGCGGCCAAAGTGGAGAGGAGAATTCGGGAACGGCCTGACGTGCGCGCTCTCGTTTGCCGGGCTCGCGGCGTGCACCTGGCTATCGTTCCACTTCGGCCAGGAATTCGCGTTCACGGGATTTGTGTATCTCGTGATCGTCGTGTTCGCGGCTCTGTACGGCGGGTTCTGGCTGGCGACGGCCGTTTCGATCGCGGCGGCCGCGTGCCTGAACTATTTCTTCGTACCGCCGATTTTCAGTTTTGTAAATGCTCCGGCGAACTGGGTCGCCCTCGGCGCGTTCGAATTCACGGCTCTGGTGATCAGCCGTTTGTCGCTTCGCGCGCAACTGCAGGCGAAGGAAGCGATCGCCGGGCGGCGGGACGTGGAGCGGCTGTATGAAACGTCGCGGCGCATTCTGCTGCTGGACAGTTCGGACGAGGCCGGCGACCACGTGGCTTCTCTGATTCGTGAGATGTTTGAGCTGCGGTCCGTCCAGTTGTTCGATGCGCGCCCCGCAATTACGTACTCCGCTGGAGAATCAACGGACGCCGGCCGCCAGACGCGGGCTGCCTACTTTCGGGATACCGATACATTCGATGTGGCGGCGCTGTCGTGGTACTGCGTCTTGCGGGTAGGAACAAAACCGATTGGCGGGTTGGCTCTGATTGGCACTTCGATGAGCAAGGCGGCGGCTACGGCGCTGGCGTCGCTTTGCGGAATCGCGCTGGAACGCGCACGGGCATTGCAGCGGGAATCGACCGCGCAGGCAGCGCGGCAGACGGAACAGCTGCGCACCGCCGTGCTCGACGCCATGGCGCACCAGTTCAAGACACCTCTGACGGTCGCGCGCACAGCCAGCTCGGGTCTGCTGGCGGTCGGCGGATTGACGGAATTGCAAGCCGATCTGGTGACGGTGATCGACCAGCAGGCCAGCAAGCTGGAAAACTTGGCCACGCGTCTGCTCACCGCCGCCAAACTGGATACGACCGAGTTTCACCTGCAGCGCGAGCCTCTGCTGTTTTCGAGCCTGGCGGGCATCGCCGTGCAACGACTGGATCAGGCGTCCGACCGGGAGCGGTTCCGGATCGCCTCACCGGCTGGAAGCGAGAGTCCGATCTTCGCGGACCGCGAGCTGATGCTGACCTCGATCGGCCAGCTTCTCGACAACGCCCTCAAGTATTCCGAACCGGCGTCGCCCATTGACGTTACATTCCAGTCCTCGGGCATGGAGGTGCTTCTCGGCATACGCAGCAAGGGGCTGGTGATCGCGGGGCGCGACCGGGAGCGCGTATTCGAGAGGTTTTATCGGGCGCCAGAGACGCAACACCTGCCTGCCGGAACGGGTCTGGGGCTTTCGATTGTAAAGAAGATCGTGGGCGCGCATCACGGAAATGCATGGGCGGAAGCAGAGCCAGACTACGGGACGTCGTTCTTCGTTTCGATGCCGGCGGCGCGAAACATGAAGGAGGATTATGCCTTCCTACAGCGGCAACATTCTGCTCACTGACGACGATCCAGATCTGCGCCGCGTGCTCAAGAAGACGCTGGATGCGCTGGGCTTCGCGGTATCGGAATCCTCCAACGGGGAGCAGGCGATTCAGGAGGTCAGGTCGCGTCCGTTCGAGGCGGTACTGCTCGATGTCAACATGCCCGGCATCGGTGGAATCGAGGCTTGCCGGCGGATCCGCAGACTCGCACCGCGGCTGCAGATCCTCATGCTGACCGTTCGCGATCAGGAGTCCGACAAGATCGAAGCGCTCGACGCAGGCGCGGACGACTACATCACCAAGCCATTCTCGATTCCGGAACTGGCGGCGCGCTTACGGTCGGCGGTTCGCCGCTCCACGGGTTCTTTTGTGGACCCGGGAACATCGATCGTAATTGGCGAGATCGAACTGGATCCCGCCGCCCGAACCGTGCAAAAGACCGGTGCCTCACTCCGCCTAACTCCGAAGGAATTTGACTTACTTCATTACCTTATGCGTCATGCCGGCCTACCGGTATCCCACGCCCAGATCTTGCGTGCAGTCTGGGGCGCCGAGTACGGGCAGGAATTAGAATATCTGCGCACCTTTGTCCACCAGTTACGAAGAAAGGTCGAGTCTGATCCCGCGGCCCCTGAATATCTGATGACCGAACTGCATTTCGGCTATCGCTTCCGCCAGGCATCCTGAAGCCCCGCCAATCCCATTCTCATCGCCCACAGAAATTTCATAAAAAGGCTGTGAAAGCAAACACCTAACTTCTGTCAGGCGGGCAGTTTAGCCGGATAAATCAGTTCGATGGGTCACATAGTAAATTTCGTTCCGGCCCTTATGCTCGCCTTATATCGGTTGCCCTATGCTAGATCGAGCATGGTTGCTCAAAGGAGGCGCCTATGAAAAACAAGTTCTATGTGATTGGGTTTTTGCTGGTGTCGGTTCCATCGGCGCTGGTGTTGGCGGGTTGCGGCAAAGTGCAGGCGCAATCGGATGCGAACGCCGCGACGGTCGGGCTTCCGCCTCCTGCGAACGTTGTGACGAGCAAAGACCCGAGCCTGTTCAGCGTGGATCGTCCCGACCAGTTTCCGCTCGCTGCCGCCACCGCGCAGCCGGCGCGATCGGAACTGGTGGTCACGGGCACAGTCGCGCCAGACGTCTCACGCAATGTGCCGGTCGCGTCTCTCGCTTCCGGCCGCGTGATGGCGATTCATGCGAAGCTCGGCGAAACGGTGCAGAAGGCCCAATTGCTGATGACAATCCGCAGCGACGATGTTTCGGGCGGCTATGCGACGTACCGCATGGCCATGGCCGATGAGGTACTGGCGAAGAATCAATATGAACGCGCGAAGGATCTGTATGAGCACGGCGCCATGTCGCTAAATGATCTGCAAACGGCACAGGACGCGGAGGACAAGGCCAAAATTGCGGTGGATACCGCGGCTGAACATCTGCGCCTGTTGGGAAATGATCCGGACAAGATGGGCACGATGGTAGACCTGTTCGCGCCGGTCTCGGGGGTAATTACCGATCAACAAGTCACCAACGGTTCGACGGTGCAATCGTACAGTTCTCCGTTTCCGTTCACGATTTCGGATCTCTCGACAATCTGGGTAGTTTGCGACGTATATGAGAACGACCTGGCGACGGTGAAGATCGGCGACTCCGCCGATATCACCCTAAATGCGTATCCCGACCGCGTGTTCAAAGGCAGGGTGAGCAATATTTTGCCGATTCTCGATCCCAACATCCGAACGGGCAAGGTTCGCATCGAAGTCGAGAACCCCGGATTCATGCGGCTGGGCATGTTCGTGAGGGCCACTTTCCACGGGCAGACCTCGGAGATGCATACGATCGTGCCGGCGTCGGCGGTATTGCATATGCACGATCGCGACTTCGTCTTCGTTCCCGCTGAGAACAAGCAGTTCCGGCGTGTGGAAGTCGTCAGTGGAGACCTGCTGCAGGAGAACATAAGCCTACAGGAGATCAGGTCCGGCCTGGAGCCCGGGCAACAGGTGGTTACGAACGCGCTGGTGCTTGATCACGTGCTCGCGCAGTAACGAACTGCAATCAGAAGTGCGACCGCCAGCGAGCGGTCCAACACAGGAAAAAGATCATGATTCGCGCTCTTGTTGACTTTGCCCTCAACAACAAATTTGTCGTGTTGGCCTTTGCGGCATTATTGCTGGCGTGGGGGGCAGTTGCGTTTCACACGTTGCCCGTAGAGGCCTATCCCGATATCGCCGACAACTACGTGACGGTCATCACCCAATGGCCGGGACGTTCGGCCGAGGAGGTGGAGCAGCAGGTCACCATTCCGGTCGAAATTCAAATGAACGGCATTCCGCATCTTACCTATTTGCGATCTGAGTCCATATTCGGCCTGTCGTTCGTGATCATGATCTTCGACGACAG
>CAYTJD010000121.1:0-43853 GCA_964438005.1 uncultured Solibacteraceae bacterium
CGTAAATCCTGCGTTGCGGTTCCCTGCTCGCGGAAGTAGGCATCGATGAATCCGGCATAGTCGCCGTTCGGCACAAAACAAATCTCCTGGCTATCCGGCTTCGCGGCGGTGGGAATGCCCAGCTCGCGAGCCAACTCGCGCACCGCCGGCTTTTCGAAGCCGCCCAAGGGAAACAGCGTGCGCGCGAGCTGATCCTGCCGCAGCCCGAACAGAAAGTAAGTCTGGTCCTTGGCGCGGTCCGCGCTCCGGCGCATTTCCCAGCGGCCGCTGTCCGGATTCCACGCGATCTGCGCATAGTGGCCGGTGGCGATGCGCTCGGCGCCCGCGCCCTCGGCCATTTCCAGAAACTGGTCGAACTTGATGAAATTATTGCACAGCGTGCAGGGAATCGGCGTGCGGCCGGCCAGATACTCCTGCACAAAAGGCTCGACCACCTGCTCTTCGAACTTCTTCTCCAGATTCACCACGTAGTAGGGCATGCCCAGGCGCTCGGCCACCAGCCGGGCGTCGTAGACGTCGTCGAGCGAGCAGCAGCGGCCGTGCCCGGAGGGCGTCACTCCATCGTTCGACAGCTCCGGGAGACGCCGCTGATTCCAGAGCTGCATAGTGAGACCGACGACCTGGCGGCCTTCGCGCACGAGGAGCGCGGCCACGGTGGAGCTATCGACGCCGCCGCTCATGGCGACGGCAATGGGCGCGTCAGGCATGCACGGAAATCCGGCGCAAGTGCGCTACGGAAGCTCCAATCGCTTGGATGAGAGCGTCGACCTCGTCGGCGGTGGTGAAGCGGCCGAGCGAAAAACGAATGCTGGCGCGGGCCCGCTCCGCCGAAAGTCCAATCGCGGTCAGAACGTGCGACGGCGTCACCGCGCCACTCGAACACGCGGAGCCGGTGGAGACGGCGAAACCGCGCAGGTCAAGCGCGATGACCAAAGCTTCGCCATCGATGCCGTCAAAGTAGATGTTGGTGGTGTTTGGGGTACGCGAGGCGCGCGTGCCGTTGACACCGGTTTCGGGAATGCGGTCGAGGATGGCGCCTTCGAGGCGATCGCGCAGCGCGGAAATATTGAGCGCCTGTTCGGAAAGATTGCGGGAAGCCGCCTCCGCAGCGGCGCCGAACCCGGCGATGCCGGGGACGTTTTCGGTGCCGGGACGGCGGTCCCGCTCATGATGCCCGCCAAACGAGAGCGGCGCCAGTCTGGCGCCTTTGCGCACGTAGAGCGCACCCACGCCCTTCGGCGCATACAGTTTGTGGGCGCTGACGCTGTACAGGTCCACGCCCAGAGCGGCGACGTCCACGGGAATCTTGCCCAGTGCCTGGACGCCGTCCACATGCAGCGGCACATTGGACTGCGCGGCAATCTCGGCGACCGGCTGAATGGTGCCGATCTCGTTATTGGCGTGCATGACCGAGACCAGCACCGTCTCGGGCCGCAAGGCGCGCAAGACATCATTCGGATCCACGACGCCGGCGGCGCCAACCGGCAGCCGGGAGATCGCGACTCCTTCGCGCTCGAGCTGTCCACACGGCGCGAGCACTGCCGGGTGCTCGATGGCGGTAGTGATCACATGCTTGCGTGGGCCCGCGGCCGCGCGCACCACGCCGAGGATCGCCATGTTATCGGCCTCGGTGCCGCCGCCTGTGAACACGATTTCGGTTGGCTTGGCGTTGATCAGAGCCGCCAGTTGCCGCCGGGCCATTTCCAGGCGCTGCTTGGCCGCCTGGCCAAAGTGGTGAATGCTGGACGCGTTTCCGTAGGTCTCATCGAGACAAGACACCACGGCCTGCCGCACCTCGGGGGCGATGGGCGTGGTGGCGTTGTAATCGAAATACGCGCGGAGCACTTAGACTCATTCTAACAGCGGCCTGGCGGGCGAGTGAAATGCTACGCTCGTTCTTACATGCCCCGGCCAATCGTCACACTGACCACGGATTTCGGGCTCTCCGACCACTTTGTCGGCGCGATGAAAGGCATGATTCTGGGGATCTGCCCGCAGGCGCAGATTGTCGATATCAGTCACGGGGTGACGCCGTTCGCGATTCCCGAAGGGGCGTATCTGGTGGCGCAGGCGTACCGGTGTTTTCCGAAGAAGACGGTGCACGTGGTGGTGGTCGATCCGGGAGTCGGCAGCGCGCGCCGCGCGGTGGTGGCGGAGGCCGCGGGCCAGTTTTTCGTTGCGCCGGATAACGGCGTGCTGTCGATGATCTATGCCGGCGAAAAACACAGGGTGCGGGGTCTTACGAACCCGCGCTACTTTCGCCAGCCGGTGAGCCAGACCTTTCATGGCCGCGACATTTTCGCGCCAGTGGCGGCGCATCTGGCGGCCGGCGTAAGCGCGGCGCGAATGGGAAAGCCGCTGCGCGGCTATATCCAGCTGGAGTTCGCCAAGCCGGCGCGCACCGGCGCGCGCGCATGGACCGGCTGCGTGGTGCATGCCGACCGCTTCGGAAACCTCATCACCAACTTTTGTGCAACCGACTTTCCGGCGATGGCCGATGGCGCGTTTTCACTCGTGCTGGGCGCGCATCGTGTGATCCGGCTGTCTCGGAATTATGCCGAGAGCGCGCCGGGCGAATTGTTCGTCATCGCCGGCAGTTCCGGGTATCTGGAGGTTTCCGTGAATCAGGATTCCGCAGCGCGAATTACGGGCTGCTCGGTGGGAGCGAAGGTGGAACTGGTCACATAGCTAATTCTTCGAGAGGCTCAAGCCGGTGACGGTGGCTTCGGTGTTATGGGCGAAGCGGACGCCATAGACGCCGTCGGTGGATTTGAGCTTGCCGCCAGTGACCAGCGCGGACTTGGGGTACGTGGCCACGACCGCCCCGTTGATGGAGCAGGTGACCTGCTCGCCTTTCACCGAAAGCGCGATCTCCTGAGTGACGGGCTGGCCGACACCGGGAGCCTTGTGGACAGCGGCGTTGGCTTCGCCGACGAAGCCGTTCAACTGAAACGAGCCGGGGCCGAAGCCACGCACGATGAATCGGCCGTTCCCGTAGGCGGCGCAATAGAGATAGGTTTGGTTGGCTGTGCCTAAATCGTTGCCCCCGATGAAGAGACCGTAGGGGTGGGGGTGGTTGTTGAGGTTCATGTACTTGGGTTCGGTGAAAGTGGCTTTGACGGTGTAGTCGCCGGCGGCCTTGTTGGCGGGATTCCAGTACGCGAGGGCGGGGCCGGTGGTGACGTGGAGAGTGCCGCCCTCCTGGGAAAGTTTGGCATCGTTGAGCGTGCGGCCTGCGCGCTCCTCGTTGGCGTCGATTTTACCGGTCCAGCCGGGAACGGAGATACCGCCGCCGGCCACGGCGCGGGAATCGTCCTGAGCCTGGAGCGCCGGAGCGAGCGCGCACAACGCGAGTATCGGAACACACATCATTCGCATAGTTTTCCCTTCGTTATTTTACTCTTCGAGCGGTTCGAGGAAGACTCAATTGCCGCGGCCGGCGCGCGGCGGAGCAGGCGGCAGAGTGCCGCCTTCCGCCAGAATCTTCATATTCTGCAAGGCGGTGTTGAACTGCGCGGTCTTCTGCTGAATGTCTTTTTCGCGGGCGGCGTCGTCGGCGAGCATCGAATTATCGAACGTTAGCGTGTAGACGAGCTTGGAAGTGGTGGCCGTCACAGGGCGGGCCTCGAGCGTGCCGTGATAGAGATTGTAGGGGCGGCCGGTACGGACGGGCTGAGTGTAGGTGTAAGAGAGCTCGGTCTTGCCCACCAGAATTTCGTTGGCGACGGAGCGCACGGCGCCGAATTCGCCATCCTTGCCCGCGGTAATGGTACAGGGGATGCGAAACCATTCGCCGATATCGCAGAACTTGCCGACGCGCTTCCAGACTTCGGCGGCAGGGCGGTCGACCATGATCTCGAGAGGGATGGAGACATAGGTCGGATGCTCTATGGCGAGCGGCGGGGCCTGGGCGCTCGCGACGAGCGCGAGAGAGAAGAATGCGAGGGCGCAGCCGGCGAATGCTTTCAGAAACTGATTTCGCATGAATCCTCCAAAGGATGCCGCCTTACGGCGGAGTGGTAAGAGACATCTTGTCACAAGCGGATCGGAGCATCAACCTAAGGGAAGGACCCGGACAGGCGGTTGGAGTATGCTGGGAGCCGTGGCAACACAGACTATGGATGCCGCCCCGTCCGCGGCGGATCTGTCTTCACGTGCAGTCAATTCGTACCGAACCTTGCTATGGGCGGGGCTGCTGAGTTATCCGTTCGTCCCGGCGTTGCTTTCCGTGAGCGCGGGGCTGGCGACTTCGGGCCGGGCTTGGGCGGTGGCCGGCGTGCTCCTCTCGTACGGGTGGTCGATTAGCGCACCGGTGGCGGCCTGGTTTGCGCTCGGCGCGGCCGACCGCGTGAAGTTGAACCGGCGCGAGCATCCGCAGGTGGCGCGGGAGGCGGTTTTCGCAGCCATTGCAGCGCCGTGGTTCGTGCTGTCGGGCGTGATTCTGGGCTGGGTCCAGCTGCGCGGCTATCAGAGCGCATTCTGGTATCTCGGGCTGGCGGGACTGGCAGCGGCGCAGTGGCTGGCGGCGCCAAAAAGAGAGTTGGCGCGGCACCAAGTCTGGCAGCGGGCACACCGGATCTCCGCCGTACTGCTAGTCCTCTTTGGCGTGGCTCACGTCGGCAATCATCTGGCGGCAGTCGAGAGCCTCCAGACGCACGTAACGGTGCAGAATGCGCTGCGCGCGGTGTACCGGCAGCCGGCGATCGAGGCCCTGGTGGTAGCCGCGGCTTTGGCACAGGTGTGTTCGGGCTGGGTGATTGTTTCGCGGGTGCGGCTGCAGCGCGCGAACGGGCTGCGCAACCTGCAGGTACTGGCGGGATCGTTTCTGGGGATGTTCTTCCTCTCGCACCTGACTGGCGTGTTTTCGGGGCGTCTGCAGCATATCGACACTACTTTCGCATGGGCGACCGGCGGGCCGGGCGGGCTGCTCAGCAACTCACGATCGCCGAGCTTCTTGCCGTATTATTCGCTGGCGGTACTGGCGTTCGGCGTTCACGCCGCGGTCGCCGCGCGCTGGACGCTGGCAGGCGTTCTCGGGCAGGCAAGAGCGCTGAAGGTGTGTCACGCGCTGCTGACGGTGAGCGCGGTGGTCACACTGGCGCTGCTTCTACCGCTTTGCGGAGTGCGGCTGCAATAGAAGGGTGGCGCGCAGCCTCGTTTACCAGGGGAGCGGTTTGCCCAAGTGGAAGAAGCCACCGGTCGGGCCGTTATCGTCCAACAAAGCGAGGGCCACGCCGGTCTTGGCGCCTTCGGGAATTTCCATGGGAGCGGCGTCGGTGCCCATATCGGTTTTGACCCAACCGGGATGGGCGGAATTCACCTTGATCCTGGTGTCCTTCAACTCATGGGCCAGGTGGATAGTGAAGGAGTTCAGCGCGGCTTTCGACGCGTCGTAGGAGAGCGACTTGAAATTGTAGATCGGGCTGTTAGGGTCGGCGTGCAGCGCCTGGGAGCCGAGGATGCTCGACATATTGACGATGCGCGCGGCGTTGCTCTTTCGGAGAAGGGGCAGGAGCGTTTGAGTCAGCGCGATGGGGGCGAAGAAGTTGGTCTCGAAGGTCTGGTGGAGCGCATCGCCGTTCGCGGCGCTGGCTTTTCCGCCATTCATGCCCTCCGCATTGATGCCGGCATCGTTGATGAGGATATCGAGGCGGCCAAATTTCTGGGATAGGAAGGCGGCAGCGGCGGTATAGCCGGCTTTCTCGGTAACGTCGAGTTTGAGGAAGTGCGTATCGAGGCCTTCGCCGCGGAGTTTGGCTGCCGCGGCTTCTCCCTTCTGCGGATCGCGCGCGGCGAGCACGACGGTGACGCCCGCCTGGCCCAACTGCCGCGCCATTTCGAAGCCCAGCCCCTTATTTGCGCCCGTAATGAGGGCGACCTTTTTCTCATTGGCCATGATGTCTATATGGATGGCAGATTCGTGGAGAGGATTCAACTGGGCGTTATTCCCAGGCTGTGCGGCAGAGTTCCACCACCTGGCGACGGAACGGGCGCATAAGGGGAAGGCCCGACACTTGAATCAGCTTCACGATCAGGCGCAGGGTTCCCTCCACCAAGGCGGCGGTTTTCTTCTGTCCGGGGGAGCGATCGCAGATCCAATAAAGGATAAGAGCCATTTGATACATCCACAGCAGCCGGGGCAGATGCTCCGCAATGTCGTCTGCGATGTGCTGGCGGCTGCCAGCGACAGCGCGGCGGAAGCAGTCAATGTCCTGTTCACGGATAGAGCGAGTGGCTTCACTGAACGGAGATACGGGATGGCCGGGGTCCACGTGCGCGGCGAGCGTGGTGAGCAGACGCCGGCTGGGGCCGAAGTAACCGAGCTTCACTTCGAGGATACCGGCCAGGCGCTTTCTGAGATCCGGTGTGCTTTCCAGGATTTGGCCGATCCGCGGGGCTGTTTCCTGGGCGGCGCGCTCGTAGAAGGCGAGGACAATCGCGTCCTTCGAAGAGAAGTAGTAATACGCCGCGCCGGTGGCAACACCGGACTTTTCGGCGATGTCGCGCATGGTGGCAGCCTCGAAGCCGCGCTCGTGAAACAACGCGAGGGCGGCGGTGAGGATGCGCTCGCGGGTCTCTTCGCTCTTGGAACCGCTCTTCAGCTCGGGCCGGTCTGGCATTTCGGGACAACCACCTTCCTGAGCTGTTGCTCGAGTTCGCGCTCGCTGCGGAGGTTCAGCATGCCGGAAAGCGCGGCGCGGTTGGCAGAAAGCGCCGAGAAAGCTTCCCGCGCCATCAGCAATAGCAGCGGGCTAGTCAAGCGGAAGGCGAGGTCGCGGTAATCGCGCAGCGCCCAGAGGCAGACGATCCAGGCCTGATTCCCCAGCCAGACCTCGCCAGTGTCGGCGACCACCGCCAGCTCCCCCGGCGGGAGCTGCGGAAACGAGTGACGCGCTTCGGGGGAGCCGGAAGCGATGAAACGCACTCTCACGAGCGGCACCTGTTCGGCGATCCAGGCTTTGAGGCGGGTACAGAGGCCGCAGGCGGCATCATACACGACGGCCATGCTGGTGACGGGCGGCATCATAACCCCGGTTGCATGGAAATGCGGGCGTCGGGCGGAAAGGGCGGCCGGAAGTCGGCCTGACCGCGCCGCCGGAGGCGGTTGAAGACGTACAAGTTGAAGAAGTGCATGACGCCGAGAACGATCAGGACGACGCCGATCTTGTCGCAGACCAGCTCGATGGCGCTGCGGGTGGTGGTCACCTCGGCGGGCGTATGGAGGGCCAGGGTGACGTAGCCGACGTTGATGAGGTAGAAGCCGACCACCAGCAGGTGGTTGACGGAATCGGCGAGCTCGCGATTGCCGTGAAAGGCATCGACGAGGAACGACCGGCCGTTGTGGTGCAAGGTGCGGGCCACCCAAACCGTCGCCGTGAGACTGATGGCAAGATACGTGGCGTAGCAGGCAATGATGTACATGTTGGCGCCTCCGAGCGCAATATTTTGAACACGTTCAATTCGATGATAGGGCGGGAGATGCCGGCTGTCAAGGAAAATCTGAACGTGTTCAAAATCGGCGGGAAAGAAGCCTGGCAGCGGAATCGGGTAGAATTCGGAACGCGGTTTGCAGGCTATGGCATCGACCTTCGACAAACTCAATTTGAAAGATCAAAAGCTCATCGTGGTATGGAACGCGCCAGAGAGCTTCGAGAAGGAATTGGCGGGGCTAAACGGCGTGGCGGTGAAGCGCAGCGCCGAGGGTGTGGCACAGATCGATTTCTCGCTGGCGTTCGTGACGAAACAGAAGGAAGTCGACAGCCTGGCGAAGACGATCGGCGGCAAGGCCAAAGGCGACGCCGTGGTCTGGTTCGCGTACCCGAAGGGAAGCTCCAAGAACTACAAATGCGAATTCAACCGGGATACGGGGTGGAGTGCGGTCGGCAAGGAGGGATTCGAGCCGGTAAGGATGGTAGCGATCGACGAGGACTGGTCGGCGTTGCGGTTCCGGCGCGCGGAGTTCATCAAGACGATGAGGCGGGATCCGAAGCAGCGTCTGAGCAGCGCCGGGAGAGCACGCCAGACCAAGAAGTAAGGGGCAGGCCCAAGGAGGAAAACTCCGGCCTGCCCCGCGTGACACTACAGCGAGCGCAGGAAGTCGAGGATCGCCTGTTTGTCGGATGGCGATAAGGCGTTGAACTTCCGGATGACGGCGTTGGCTTCGGACGGCGGATAGCCGCGGCCCTGGCTGTCGGAATCTTCGTTGTCGCTGCCGGAGGCGTGGGCACGGATCGCCTGCAACAGATCGTTCGTGCGGCCGTCGTGCAGGAAGAAGATGCGCTGGCCAATGCCCCAAAGCGGGGTGGTGCGGAACATATCGCCTTGCGCCAGGCCCTGCGTGACGTTGTCGGCGAGTCCGCTGCCCATGTGGTGGATCAGGAGGTCGGAATAGAGATTGGCCGGCTGGCTCTGCAGTGCTTCGGTCTCGTGGCGGGCGCCGGTCATCATCATCGGGGTGTGGCAGAGGGAGCAGCCGACGCCGGGGTTGCTGGTACCGGTGCCGAAAAGCTGCTGGCCGCGCTGCGCGCTCGCCGTGAACGGCACAGGCTGCGGCGGCGCCAGTTCGCGCATGAAGATCGCAAAATCCAGCCAGTCGGGAATGATGTGCAGCGGGCTGTTAAAGGCCTGATTGCGGACGTCGGTGGTGTCGGTGCGGGTGATGTCGTTGGGCTCATTGACGCCCTGGTTGCAGAGAGGCGTTTCGTCGCGGGCGGTGGGAAAGACATCGTTGGTGACGCCCATCTCGACGTTGTAAGCTTCGCCGGCGAAGATGGCGAGCGACTTGTTCTGCGCTTTCCAGCCGAAGCGGGTAATGGTGCCGTCGTTGCCGCTGCGATTGGGAATGCCGCCGATGCCGAGCGCGGCACGCAGTGAGGCGGTGGAGGCCGAGTTATTGAGAATGGTCAGATCCTGGATCGCTTCGATGAGGCCGAGGCCGAAAGTCTGAAGGGGGATGCGGAACGAGAGGTTGCCGGCACGATACTGGGTTTCAAAATCGGTGGAAGGAAGCTCGGCGGCGGTGCAGCCGGGAAAACCGATATCCGAGCGGCCCACGATGGTGAACAACGCATGAACACCGCCATCGGGCGTGCCGTCGGGCTTACGCTGGAAGCGGACTTCGCGGATAGGGCCGTACTGGGTGATGAAGGAAGGCACGTTGTTCTGGCCGCCCTTGCGGTGGGGGATGAGGTCGAACATGGGGTTCTCGGGCTTGCGGTACTTATTGGGCGGGTCTTGGGGGTTGGGGACAAGGAAGCCGCCAGAGCCGCCGATGGCCGGCTGCTGGTGACAAACCGAGCACTGGTCGCCGTTGAAGCGGGCGCCGAGACCCGAGGAGTTGGTGAGGGTGGCGAGATTCGGATCCTGGCCGGTATTGGAGCCGAGGGTCACGTCGCTGCAAGTGTCGCACACCGATTCGAGCTGGACGGTGCGGAGTCTGCCTTCATAAAACAGGGCCAGCTCGTTGGCGGTGAGGCCGGGCATGGGGTTGCCGGCTCCGGGAGACCCGCCGCGGACACCGGGGTCCTTCTGCGCGAGGCCAAAATTAGCCAGTAGGAACGAGAAGATCAACAGGTACCTGAGTTTCATGCGATTGCTCCAAATGTGAACAGTATCGAGATACGCGAAAAACGTGCCTCTTTGGCGTCAAATGGATAAACGGATTCCGGGGACGGATCCGGACATAGTCTCCGAGGAAGTTGCGGTAGCGGGCTATGATTGTCTGTAAATGGGCGATACGGCGGATGCGGCGAGCCAGGAGCTGTTTGCGCTCCTGTACCGGGAGCTGCGCCAGCTGGCGCACGCGCGGCTGCAAAAGAACGAGCCGATCACGCTGCTGGACACGACGTCGCTGGTCCACGAGACCTACCTGCGCGTGGCGAGGGCAGGGCGGATGGAGATCGCGGACCGCGCGCAGTTTCTGGCGTACGCGGCGCACGTGATGCGGTCGATCGTGGTGGATTTCGTGCGGCAGCGGCATGCCGAGCGGAGGGGCGGCGGCCAGGAACACGTCGCGCTGGACAGTCGCGCCGCCGACTCGATCCGGTCGCCGGAAGAAGAGATCCTGCGCGTGAGCGACGCGCTGGACGAGCTGGCAAAAGTGGATGAGCGGCTGGTGAAGGTGGTGGAGATGCGCTACTTCGCGGGGCTTACCGACGAGGACGTGGCAGCGGCGCTGGGCGTGAACGAACGGACTGTGCGGCGGGACTGGCAGAAGGCGCGGATGATCCTCTCACTGGCTCTGCAATAGGCGGGTTTGCAGGTCGCGGAGAGGCCTGCGATATTGTTCGCCGAGTTCCCTGTGCGTGGCGTGGATGGCTTGGGCATGGGAAAGCCAGACGCGGGCTTCGTCGCGGCGGCCGAGCCGGAGCAGGCAGAGACCGAGAGCGATTTGGGAATCGGCGAGGGCGGGGCTGCGCTGGGGGTCGTACAGCTCGGAAGCAAGCTGGGCAGCGCGCTGGAGTAGCGGCAAGGCCTCGGCGGCTCGGTTGGTCATTAGCAGGCCTCTCCCTTCAGCCAGGGCGGCCGGTGCCTCCCAACGTCCGAAGTAGGGGGCGACGCCGCTGCCGTCGATCCGAAGCCGGACTTCCCTGGCCTGGTCAATCGCGGCTTGGGGCTGCCCCTGGGCCACTGCGGCGTTCGCGCGGGCGATCGAAACATCCAGCCAGGAGGTGGCGAGGGGTGCGGAACGCTCGGGAGTATCGTGGAAATCCCCCAAAGCGGCAAGGGCTTCGGCGGGCTTGCCCGTGGCCGTGAGATAACGGGCGCGGGCGATTAACAGGTCGTTCAACTGGCCAGAGGAGGGCGTCGAACCGCGATTCGAATAAATGGCGGCGGCCTGGTCGAGCAGATTGGCGGCCTGGCGGTATTGCCCGAGCTCGATTTCGCTGGTAGCCGTCCATTCCAGGGTCGAGGCGAAATCAGTGGTGCCGGTGAGTCTGGCGCGGCGGCCGGTCTCGAGCACTTGCGAGAGAAGCGGCAGGCTTTCCTCCGGGTCCCCGTACAGGAGTAGATTAACGCCGTAAGCTCTCTGCACCATGGGGGTGTGAAAAACTTCGCCCGGAGCCAGTGTGCGGACCGCCTGATCGACGGCTTGCTGAAACAGGGCCAGCCCATCTTTGGAGTGGCCGGTCTGGAAAAGGAACACGCCGAGGCGGTACTTGGTCTGGAGGACGTCGACGCTGTCGTCGCCTTTGACGGAGCGAGCCACCTGGAGGGCCATGCGAAGACTTTTCTCGGCGCCGGTGAAATCGAGCACGTGCCGCTGGGCATCGCCGAGGACGGCGTAAATGGCCGGCAGCGGCCGGCGGGCCACGCCCTGCAGCGAGGTGGCAACGCGCGCGGCCTCGGATAAAGTCACGATAGCTTGCGGGTACTCTTCCTGAATGTTCTGGCGCTGGCCCATCAGGTTCAAGGCGGCTACGAGATCCAGCGAGGGAGGGTAGCGGCGCAGCAGTTGGACGGCGCGGTCGGCGTATTCGCCGCTTTTGGCAATATCCTTGTCGACCACCGCGTTGCCCATCGCGAGATAGCACAACGCGCGCGTGCGGGAGGTGAAGTCGCGATTCCGATCGAGAATGCTTCCCGCCTCTTTCACGAGCGCCGGACGGTCGTTGGCGAAGGACGATTCGCCGGAGTCGGCCGCGAGATCAACAAGCGCGCGAGCGACCTCGGGATGCGTAGGACCGTAGACGGATTTGGCGAGCGCCACGCGGCGGCGCCCCAGGGCGACGGCCTGATCCTGCAAATTGAAGTCGACGTACAGGTGGAAAAGCGTTTCGAGCAGGTTCAGCTTGGCGGCCGGAGCATCGTTCAGAGCGCCATCGATCTGGTTCGCGCCGAGGTCCAATAGCTCGCGGGCCGTAGTCTGGCGGGCTTTCAACGGATCTGCGTGCTCGTTGGAATTGGCGCGGAAAATGTCGAGGAGAAACGACTGCACGGCTTCCGCGGTCCGGGTCTGAACTTGGGCGACGTGGGCCTGCCAGAGGGCGGCGGAGAGGCCGGCGGCAAGGGCGACGACGATGGCAGCAGCGGATGCGACGGCCAGCCGGTTGCGCCGGATGAATTTTCCAGCGCGATACCACCGGCTCTCGGGCTGCGCGAGAACCGGCTCGCCATCGAGGTATCGTTGGATGTCCTGGGCAAACGCATCGGCGGTGGCGTAACGCTCGTGCGGCTGCTTTTGCAAAGCCTTGCGCACGATGGTGTCGAGATCGCCGCGGAGGGACCGGGAGAGCCTGGCGGGCGTGGTGGAACGAGCTTGCGCTTTTAGCGGATCGCCGGTGGTCTGGCTGGGGCGCGGAGGATCGGTGGAGAGGATCGCCTGCTCCAGGCCGAGGCCGGTGCTGCGCTTGAGTTTGTAAGGGCGGTCACCGGTCAAAAGCTCATACAGGATGACACCCAAGGAGTAGACATCGCTGGCGGTGCTGATGGTGGCGCCAGTGATCTGCTCGGGACTCGCATAATCGGGAGTCAGCGCCCGGCCGCCGATCCGCGTCAGCTCCGTCTCGTCCGCTCCCCCTTCCGTCACCAGTTTGGCAATGCCGAAGTCGAGGAGCCGGACATCGCCTTCCTTCGTAACCAGGATGTTGGCCGGCTTCAAATCGCGGTGAACGATCAGGTTGGTGTGCGCGAACTGCACCGCGCGAAGCACCTGGAGGAAAAGGCGGAGACGTTTTTCCAGGCTCAAGGCCCGATCGTCGCACCAGGCCGTGACCTTCTGGCCCTCGATATACTCGAGGGCGAGATAGGGCTGGCCCTGGTCCGTAACGCCGGCATCATACAAGCGGGCGATGTTGGGATGAGTCAGCTGCGCCAGGATGTCCCGTTCGCGGACAAAGCGGCCGGCAAACGCGGGATTCTGGAAATGGACGAGAGGTGCTTTGAGGGCGACGGTGCGCTTGATGTCGCTATCGGTACGCTCCGCCTGCCACACGACGCCCATGCCGCCCTGTCCTAATTCGCGGAGCAGACGGTAAGGACCAATGTGCCCACCGGGCGCGCCGACGCTTGCCGGCTGCAGCATCTTGGGCAGGGTGTCGAGAGCATTCTCCGTTTCCAGCATTTGGCGAAGCAGGGGCAGGACCGACGCGTGTTCGGGCCCGAGGCTTTCGAGCCAGGCGGCACGGGATGGCTCGGGCAAATCCAGGCACTCGTCGAGAAGGCGTGAAAGCACAGGCCAGGAGGCCGGATCGATTCGCATGGCGCATCACCCAAACCATTGTCAGCTGCCAAGACACAAATTTAGGAAAGACGCCGACTTGGCATGGCAGGAGTGAACTCATTATAGCGGGCGAACGCCGGATACTCGGAACATTGTGAAAAATTCTAAGCGACAATAGCGGTTTGGGAGCTTGCCTGTGCTTCGAATGCGAAATGTGTCCGCCGGGGCTCTCCTGATCGCCTCCGCCATGGCCCAGAACCCACGTGAACCAAAGCATATCCCGCCGGTCGCGGCAGTGAAAGAGCACCGCGAGGTACGGCACGGCGAAACCATTGTCGACAACTACTACTGGTTGCGCGAGAAGCAAAACCCGGAGGTGGTACGGTACCTCGAGGAAGAGAACGCGTATACCGAAGCCCTTACCGGGGATCTGAAGCCGTTTTCGGATGCGCTCTACGGGGAGATGCTGGGGCGCATCAAGCAGACGGACCTGAGCGTGCCAGTGCGGCGCGGGGAGTACCTCTACTACTCGCGCACCGTGGAGGGGCTGCAGTACCCGATTCCGTGCCGGCGTAAAGGAAACATGGATGCGCCGGAGGAGGTGCTGCTCGATCCCAACGAGCTGGCGAAGACGCATCAATTTGTCGGGATCGGCAACTTCACAGTCAGCGACGACGCCAACTTCTTGGCCTACTCAGTGGATTTCACCGGATTCCGGCAATACACGCTGCATGTGAAGAATCTGGGGGAACACCAGGAACTGCCGGATACGGCGAAGCGCGTGACATCGATCGCGTGGGCCGCCGACAACCGGACGGTGTTCTTCACGACTGAAGACGAAGTGACGAAGCGCTCCGACCGGCTCTGGCGGCACACCCTGGGCACTGAAGCTCCGGAGCTGCTGTATGAGGAAAAAGACGAGCTGTATGACATTGACGTGCGGAAGACGCGCGACAAGAAATTCATCCTGCTGGAGATTGAGTCCAAGGATACAGCCGAGACGCGCTACCTGAGGGCGGACCGTCCGCAAGATCGGCTACGGGTTTTTCTGGCGCGCGAAAAGAAGCACCGGTATTATGTGGACCACCGGGAAGGGTTGTTTTACATCCGCACTAACAAGGGCGGGCACAATTTTGAAGTGGTGACGGCGGCCGATACCGATCCAGCGGTGAAGAACTGGAAGGTGTTCGTCGCGCATCGCGAGGACGTGCGCATTCAGAACATCGATTTGTTTCGCGATTTTGCTGTGGTGCTGGAGAAATCGCGCGCACTGGACCAACTGCGCGTCTACAACTTCGGCCGCGGCGCGTGGGCCGAAGTAGCTTTTCCCGAACCTGTGTATATGGCGTCACCCGGAGGCACGCCGGAGTACGAGTCGGCGACCTACCGGTACAACTACCAGAGTATGGTGACGCCGCCGAGTGTGTACGACTATGACATGCGCGGCGGCCGGTCGACCCTGCTGAAGCAGCAGGAAGTGCTGGGTGGATATGATCCGAAGCAATACGCCTCCGAACGGCTGTGGGCGACGGCGCGCGATGGCGCGCAGGTGCCGATTTCGATCGTGTACAAGAAGGGGTTCCGGCGCGACGGGAAAGGGGCGCTGTTTCTTTACGCTTACGGGTCGTACGGATTTGGGATGGCGGCCACGTTTTCGAGCAACCGGCTCAGCCTGCTGGACCGCGGCATGGCGTATGCGATCGCGCACATCCGCGGCGGCGACGAAATGGGCGAGCAGTGGCGCGAAGACGGCATGCTCCTCAAGAAGAAGAACACGTTCTTCGATTTCATCGATTGCGCCCAGTACCTGGTAGAGCAGAAATGGACGTCCCCGGCGCGGCTGGTGATTGAGGGCGGCAGCGCGGGCGGCCTGTTGATGGGAGCAGTGGTGAACTTCCGGCCCGACCTGTTCCATGCCGTTCATCTCTCGGTACCGTTTGTCGACGTGATGAACACGATGATGGACGCGACGCTGCCGCTGACTGTAGGCGAGTACCTCGAATGGGGCAATCCGAACGAGAAGGCGGCGTACGAGTACATGAAGAGCTACAGCCCGTACGACAATCTCAGCAAGGGCGCGTATCCGGCGATGCTGGTGACGACCAGCTTCAACGACAGCCAGGTGATGTACTGGGAGCCGGCGAAGTACGTGGCGCGGCTGCGGACGCTGAAGACCGATCACAACCCGCTGTTGTTGAAAATCAAGATGGACCCGGCCGGGCATGGGGGCGCTTCGGGACGCTATGACCGGCTGCGCGATCAGGCGTTCGAGTACGCGTGGATGCTCCGCGAGGCGGGGATGGATCAGTAAAAGGGGCGTCCGCTCCCTTACGGCAGCGGTTCTGTGATGCTTGCGCAGCGTGGCGCACGCTGCGTTACTGGCGTGTGATGGCGGCGCGGCCGCGACGCAGGACGTACTTCTGAATCTTGCCAGTCGCGGTTTTGGGCAATTCCGGCACGATGCTGAATCCGTGCGGCACCTTGAAATGGGCCAGGCGGGCGCGAGCGAAGGTGCGGAGCTCGTCTTCGGAAGCTGTCCCCCCCGTCTTAAGAACCACGAACGCAACCGGCGCTTCCCCCCACTTTTCGTGGGGAACGCCGACCACGGCGACTTCCTGGACAGCGGGGTGCATGAGTAGCAGGCCTTCGACTTCGACCGAGGAAATGTTTTCGCCTCCGCTGATGATGACATCTTTGAGGCGGTCGCGGATTTCGACGTAGCCATCGGGATGGACCACGGCGGCATCGCCAGTATGCATCCAGCCGCCGCGGAGCGCTTCGGCGGTGGCCGCCGGATCTTCGAAGTAGCCTCGCATGATGACGTTGCCGCGAGCCACGATCTCACCCAGAGTCTGGCCATCGTGCGGGACTTCCCGGCCGTGGGGGTCGACGACGCGCAGTTCTCCGGACGTGACTAATTCGACCCCCTGGCGGGCTTTGACGACGGCGCGCTCGGCGGCGGATAGTTGCTGGTGGCGGGGGAGCGGCTCGCAGACCAGAATGAAGGGCGCGGTCTCGGTCATGCCGTAGAGGTGGGTGATTTCCCAACCGAATTCGCCTTCGATGCGCTCGATGGTGGCCGGGGCGGGCGGAGCGCCCGCGGTCAGAATGCGAACTCCGCGGGGCGCGCCGCGGCGGACTTCTTCGGGAGCATTCGCCAGGCCGATCAGCACGGTGGGAGCGGCACAGAGGATGGTGGCCGACTCCTGCTTCATCAGCGAGAAGACCGCTTTCGGGTCCGCTCGGCGGAGACAGAGGTGCGCGGCGCCCACCGCGGTGACGGTCCAGACGTACGTCCAGCCGTTGGCGTGGAACATGGGCAGCGTCCAGAGATAGCGGTCGGCCGACGTCATGGGGACGTGGATCAAGGAGCCGACCACGTTGAGATACGCGTTGCGGTGCGTGATCATGACTCCTTTCGGACGGGATGTGGTGCCGCTGGTGTAGTTGATCGTGAGCAGATCGTTTTCGCCGATATCGGGGCGCTGGAAGTCGGAGCGCGCCTCGGCCAGAAGCTGTTCGTAATTCAACCAGCCGTCGCGGGCGCCTTCGAGGGCGACGAAGTGCTCGACGCGCGGGATCTCCGTTCGGATCGAATCGACGGCATCCAGATAATCGGAGTGGGCGCAGACTACGCGCGCGCCGCTGTGTTGAATCAGGTAGGCGAAATCCGAGGCCGCCAGCCGGTAGTTAACGGGTACCAGCACCGCCCCGATCTGGGGGACGGCGTAAAACGATTCCAGCTGAGCATGGGTGTTGGGAGCGATGTATGCCACCCGATCACCTTGACGCACGCCCAGCGACTCCAAGGCGGCCGACCACCGGTCACAGCGATCGAAGAAAGCCGCGTACGTGAATCGGAGATCTTGATCGACGACGGCCTGGGAATCCGCATATAACCGGCGGGCGCGCCGCGCGAACTCCAACGGGGTAAGCGGGGTCTCCATGGGCTTTCCATATTAGCTCAGAGGAAAACCCCGCGGCTTGCGGGATGATGCCGGAACGGGTCAGGCCGCCGCGGACATTTCGCACGGTACCAGCGTGCGGAGTTCCACGCGCATGCTGTTGAACAGGTGCAGCAACTGGGAGGCGTCGAATCTGCCGAGCCCGAAAGAATAGAGGACCACGTGGAAGTGCGCTGCCAGGAGCGCGAACGTAAATGCAATCCGGGTGCGGACCAGGGTGGCGGCGAGGTCCGGGCGGTCGGTGCTGGCCTGCACCATGAGCAACTTGAGCGCGATGGAAACACGGTTGAAATCGCTGCTGAGCGAACGCAGGTATCCTCGGAACACCTGGCAGCGCTGGCGCCGGAATTGAGCTTCCATGTGTGGTGTGAATCCAGGCTGGCGCCGGATGAAGCTGAGTTCTTCCTCGCCAAGCAAACGGAGCATCGGTTTATACCGCTCGGTAGAGAGCTCTTCAATCCAATCCAGGGTAGCGGGCAGTTCCACCCGCGGGCACGCCAACCGCCGGACCATCACAACCAGGCCGACAGCAAGGGCGATGCAGGTCAGAATCGCGATTGCAATCACGATGCTCATGGTTGTATTTTGCCCTGTGGGGGGCGGCTGGCGAAAGTCCTACAAGTACTTGTTAGCAAACGAGATATTTACAACAGTAGTAAAGGATCTTCCGCGGTTTCCAGTAAACAATTGAAACAAAGCGGCAGTCGCACGACATAAATACAGTACCACCCTAGTACCAGTAGTACTTTGCGACCTGCGGTAGCCCCGCCATGATAGGGACATCGGTGCCACTTAAGTGAGGGGGATGGGTGTATGGCCCAGTATTTCGCACTGCAGTCGATTGTGTTCATGATCCCGGTGGTGATTCTGTTCGACTGGGTACACCAGCGGAAACGCAATTACCGACGCCTGTGGGAGATGTACGAAGGCTTGAAAGCGCTGCAGCCAGGGCGCTAACGAGGCGGGCTCTTAGACACCGAGTTGGGTGGCGAGATCGATGATGTCGCGGGAAACGACATCGAAGTCGCCGGGCTTGGCCTGATCCGGCTTTCGCGTCGGGCCGTATTCATTGGGGCGGTGAATGAACCCGGTACGCAAGCCGAAGCTGCGGGCAGCTTGCAGATCCGCCCGATGCGCGGCGCACATCATCACCTCTTCGGGCTTGAGGCCGAGCAAATCGACGGCGGTTAGATAGGTCTCGCGGTCCGGCTTGTAGTGGCGCGCCACCTCGGCGCCGAGCACAAGGTCCCAGGGGAGGCCAGCGTGCTTGGCCATGTTGGTGATCAGGGCGACGTTGCCGTTGGAGCAAGGCGCGATGATGAACTGCTTCTTCAACCGCGTCAGGCCGGCAACCGAATCGGGCCAGGGATTGAGGCGATGCCAGACGCGATTCCAGTGATCCTTTTCTTCCTCGGTGAGATTGGTTAGTCCGAACTCGGGAAGCAGGGTATCGAGAATCATGCGGTGCAGCACATCGAGCTTGGTCCAGGGCAGTTCTCCTTTGCGGACCTTGTCCATGGCGGGAGCATAGCCGGCGCGCCAGCGGTCGGCGAAACGGCCCCAATCGATGTCGACCCCCTTGGTTTTGCCCCAGGCATTTCCCTCGGCGATGATGGAGCCCCGCCAATCGACGACTGTGCCGAAGGTGTCGAAGATTAGAGCCCGTGGGACGGGCGTAACGGCCTTCGCCTGCGCGCCGGCGCGCCTGACAGCGGCAAAGGCGAGCAGCGCTCCGGCGCTGAGAGCGGCCAGCGACTCGCGGCGGTTGATGTGGACAGGCATATCGTCTCCTTCCGGTCAGCATACAATGATGTCATGAAAAAACGGACCAGGTTCGCGGCACGGATCTGTTTGTGCGCCGGGTTGCTGTCAGCCGCTTTCGCGGCCGATCCGCCTCAGGCAGAAATCTCCAATGGCACGGTGCGGGCGCGGCTGTATCTGCCGGATCCGGAGTCCGGGTATTATCGCGCCACGCGCTTCGACTGGTCGGGGGTGATCTCGACCCTGGAATACAAGGGACACTCGTACTTCGGCCAGTGGTTCGAAAAGTACGATCCAAAGATTCACGACGCGATCATGGGGCCGGTCGAGGAATTTACGACCGACGGGCCCGGTTTCGGCTATGCCGACGCCAAAGCGGGCGGCACGTTCCTGCGGATCGGCGTGGGCGCGGTGCGCCGACCGGCGCAGCCGCCATCTTCGCGTTTTTTCACGTATGACATTGCCAACCCCGGACTGTGGACCGTGCAGCGCGGAACCGACTGGATCTCCTTTACGCAGGAAATGCCCGCGACGGACGGGTACGCGTACGTCTACCGCAAGACCGTGCGGCTTACCAAGGGCAAGCCGGAAATGGTGCTGGAACACAGTCTGAAGAATACAGGCCAGCGCGCGATTGAGACCGATGTCTACGATCACAATTTTTTCGTGATTGACGAACAGGAATCAGGACCGGACTTCGCGGTGCAGTTTCCGTTCGACGCCAAGGCAACGGGCGACTTGAAGGACATTCTGGCCGTGCGCGAGAAGCAGGTGACGTACCGGCGCAAACTCCAGAAAAACGAGACCGTGCTGACGATGATTACGGGGTTCAGCGGCAATGCTTCGGACTACAATATCGCCGTCGAGAACCGCAAGACCGGCGCTGGGGTCCGCTTGACTGGCGACCAGCCGTTGACGCGGTTGGTGTTCTGGTCGGCGCCGAAGGTGCTTTCGCCGGAGGCGTACATCACGCTGAAGATTGCGCCCGGTCAGGAGCGGGCGTGGCGGATCGCGTATGAATTTTATACGGTGCCCAAGTCCGCTCCCTGACGGCCGCTGTTCTTTGCGGTAGCACGGAACCGCGCCGCCCTCGTGCGAAAATGTCACCATGCGCGCATGGGTGATGGACTCATATGACGGCGTCGAAAAGATGCAGATGCGGGACGTGCCGGACCCGCAACCCGGTCCGGGACAAGTATTGCTGCGGGTCAAATTCGCCGCTTTAAATCCCGCCGACGCCTTTCTGGCGCGCGCGATGTATCCGGCCAATCCTCCGCTGCCGCACATTCTGGGAAGGGACGGGGTCGGTGAAGTGGTGGCCGCGGGCTCGGGCGTGACTAACGTGCGAGTGGGGGACGTTGCGGGCATTCTGCGGTGTGAAGTGGGCGTCTCGAGCTGGGGGACACTTGCGGAAAAAACGGTGGCGCCGGCTCCGAGCGTGGCTCCAGTTCCGGCCGGATGGAAGCTGGAAGAGATGGCCTGCGGGCCGCTGGCGCTGCTGACAGCTTACCAGGCGCTGACACAATGGAGCGATCCGCCGGCGCCTCCGCCGCCCGGGTCCGTGGTGCTGGTGACGGGCGCGTCGGGCGGCGTGGGCATCGCGACCATCTATCTGGCGAAGTCGATGAAACTCACGGTGGCCGGCCTTTCCCGCAGCGGCGAAAAGGGCGCCAAGCTGAAGCAACTCGGCGCCGACTTCATCTTCGACCCGTCTTCGCCGGAGGTGCGGTCGGAAGTCGCCAAGGCTCTCGCGCCCAAAAAAGTCGACCTGGTAGTCGACAACGTCGGCGGGCCGTTCTTCAATCAATTGATTGCCATGCTCGGATACGGCGGACGGATCAGCGTGGTGGGGCGAAGCGCCGGTCCGGTGCCGGAGTTCAATACAGCGTCGCTGTTTTTCAAGCGCAACCGCATCGGCGGCGTGGCGGTGAGCGACTTCACGCCGGAGGCCGCACAGGCCGTCTGGAAGGACATCGTGGCGCGGCTCGACGTGATGCACCGTCGCCCGGTGATCGATCATGTGTTTCCGTTCGCCGAAGTGAAACAGGCGTTCGCCCGGTTAGGGCAGGGACCGATGGGAAAGGTCGTGATCCGCGTTGCGGATTGATACCGGAGTTCAGGCGGCCGTGCTTTTCACCTGGTGCGTAAACACGGTATGAATGAAGCCGAGATTTTGCAAGAAGTATTGGCGCTCCGCCCACTCCACTAGCGGCGGTATGGCTGCCTCTCCCTCTTCCCGAATTCGCTTCAATTGGTCAGCCGTGCGTCCCAGGGCGGTCCAGTGGATGTCCACGTCATGCTGCTGCTGGCTCAGCGAAAGCGCGAGCCACTCCATGAAGAACGCCTGGTGCCAGCGGGAAATCGCCTGATCCAGGCTGGCACTGCGGAACCGATCCGGGAGGCCTTGATGAGGAGCTTTTGTCCCAGGGTTGCGGAGGCTTGCGACTTGGACGAGGCGGCCGAAGATGGACGGGTTCTGAATGAGCAAATCGTACAATTCCAAGGCTGGATTGTTAGTCTGCGACTGTGAGTTCACGAGGCTCATCCTTTAGTTCTCGAGCGAAGCTAAGCGCTCCTCGACATGTCTGCCGAACTCCTCCTCAGCGGGGAGCCGGTCCTTCTTGACGCCGCTCGGCAGGTCCGCCACCAAGTTGGTGTAGGCGGGGGTAGACTGGCAAGCCACGGCTGCAAACCCCAGAGTATCCGCCATCCGGCAGGCGGTTTTGACGACCTGCAATAGCGGCGAGTCTGTCTCTCGCAGCGAATCGTGGTGATGGACGCATGCCACAAAGAAGGGCCGAGGCAGCCCCCAGTTTGTGACGAGCCAGCCCCCTGCCGACTGATGATCCACCTTGATGGCGGCGCGCTCGGCGAACAACACTTCCCGCAGATCGACGTGCTCGCCGCCCATCACCGGACTCATCTGCTGCGGATAGGACTTCAGCAGCCCGAGGCGGCCCACGTCGTGCAGCAATGCCGCGGCGTAAGCCTGATCCCCTGGAACCTGAAAGGCCGCGGAGATTCGTTCTGCAATCACCGCGCATGCAGTACTGTGGCGCCAGCATTGCCGGATCATCGGGCTGCCCTTGCCGACAAAAGCGCGCATCGCCACCGTGGTCACCAGCGCCTTGATGCGGTCGACGCCAAGAATGGCGACCGCGTGCGGGAGGGCATGCAGTTTGGATGGAAAGCCGAACAGCGGCGAGTTCGCCAGAAATAGAACTTCGGCGGCGAAGGCTGGATCGGACTCCACCACTGCCGCCAGCGCCCGTGTGTCGCTGTCGGGATCGTCCGAAACGGCGAGCACGCGGCTGGCAATCGAGTTCAGCGGCGGCAAACTACAGAGCTTGGCGGGCATCGCGGCAAGATCCGCGCGAAAATCCGTAGTACCGCTCTCCGTTGCAGGGTCCGGGTTGGGAAGCCCTGGCACGTTGATTCCCGCCGCGTGGGTTTTCGTGGACAAGTGCGAAGTCATCAGTTACCTTGGCTTTCCCGGAAATTACTCAGTACGCCTAGTAGTGGACGTTTTCGTCCGAGAGCGATTTTCCCACTAGTAGAATACCGGACAAAGTACAGCCCGTACCATCAGGGGACTAGACCATATCTTCGGATATGACTCGGCAGTTTGATGGAGGCGTTGCGCCGACACGGGCACGCTAGCGGCCGCGGGGGCGCGGGCCGAAGTTGGCAAACAGGTAGTCGAGAAAGGCGCCGCGATCCGAATCGGGCACCTTAGCGCCCCAGCCGGTCATTTTGGTCATTTCGCGATCCCATTGGCCGCGCGTAAGGCGCTGCTGCCGGATGACGTCTTCTTCGTGGCACACCCCGCAGGCCGCACGGAATCCGGCGGGCGCGCCGCCGTTTACCGTAGACGACGACGCAGCCGGCGATTGCGCCACCGGTTCCCTCCCCACGTCAAGGCCGACGCGCGGCACGACGTTCCAGCCATATCCGGCCGGATTCCACTCCTGATCGAAGGGCTGGGTATTGCCGGCAGAGTCTCGCGCGCGGGCCAGGATAGTGTAGTACGCTTCTTGCGGCGGAGTCCATACCAGTTCCCACTGACGCCAGCCGAATTGCGTCTTCTGGCCGGCGGGCAGGGCGGCGGCTTTCCAGGTGCGGCCACCGTCGACGCTCACATCGACTCCGGTGACCGAACCGGCATCGCCACTCCAGGCGACGCCGCGAATGCGAACCGGTTTTCCGGCGGCCGCCTGCGATCCATCCCTCGGCTCAGCAATGACGCTCTTGACGCGGAGGCTGGTAACCGGCACCATCTGTTCGGGTGGCACGGCGGCTCCGGGCGCCACCGGACGGGGTGGTCTCCGATACGCGCCTTTCATCCAGAAGCCGTCGTGCTCTTTGTCGAGTACGCGGATTCCGGTGAGCCATTTCATCCAGGAATCGCTGGCCCAGCCGGGCGCGACAACACGCAAAGGGAAACCGTGCTTCACAGGCAGCGTCTCGCCGTTCATCTCGTAGGCGAGCAGGGTGTGGGGATCAAGAGCTTTCTTGAGCGGAATCGAGCGCTGAAAATCGGGCATCGTGCCCAACGGAACGTCTGCGCCATCGAAGAGAATCTCGCGGGCGGAGTCCTTCAAGCCGGCGTTTCTCAGTACGTCGGCCAGTCGCACGCCGCGCCAGCGCGCGTTGCCTACGGCGCCGGTGGACCACTGCGCGCCCGCAACGGGCGGCTCGAAGAAACCGCGGCCGTTGCCGGCGCACTCGACGACACTAACCAAGTCCACGGCGGGCATTTTTTTCAGATCATCGAGCGTGAGCACTTGCGGCGCGGCCACTTCGCCCTCGATCTTCAGCCGCCATTCGTTCCCATTCACAGTGGGCACATACACGTGGGTGCGCACGAAGAAATGCTCAATCGGGGTAATGTAATCGGAGAAGCCGGAGAGCGGCATCTCCAGGTCTTCCGGTCGAGTGGAGCGCACCAGCATGTCGCGTTTGGGAGGATCTTCCGCGCGGAGCATGGCACCGGCAGCGGCGACGAAGAATGTTCTGCGTAACATGATCTTATAGAGCGGCGATTCGCTTGCGAACCGCTTTCTCCTGCCGCGCGGCGGCGTCCTCAAGTTCGGCCCGCTCCTCGGCGACCTGGTCGCGGTATTCGGATTCGGCCATGGCCGCCAGGTTCGCGTCGACGCTGAGCAGCATGGCGCGGGTGGCGCCAGCCAGCAGCATGGCGGCGCCTCCGAGGTCGGTGGCGACGGCGCCGTGAGCCATTGCGGCAGCCTCGGCGCAGATGTTCAGTCCGGCAACGGCGGTGCGCGCGGCGGCCAACGGGACATCGGTGGCGCGGCGCAAAGCCTGGGCCATGGCGCGGGCGCGCTCAATTCGCTCGGCTTCGGTGTTTTTCGGCATCCGGACACAGCGCATGAAGCCTGCGTACGCGGCGGGATCCTCGTCGGTGTAGCGCGCCAGGCGATCGGACTCTTCGCGGGCCGCATCCGAGAGCGCCTCCAACCGGCTCCTGTCGCCGGCGAAGCCCTTTCTTTTGCCGATCACCTCGAGCACCATCACGACCAGATTCAGCGCAGAGGCAGCCGTAACGGTGGCCACCGACACGGCCGCGACCGTGGTGTCGTTACTGGCGACCCTTTCGCGGAATTCCTCGATACTCAATTGCCAAAGCGAAGCAGGCATGAGACGCCCTTTAGTTGACATTGGCCGGCTGCGAAACCGGTAGACCGGCTTCGGCTATGATCTCCGGCACAAGCTCTTCCTGCTTATAAGCCATGATGTGCACACCGGAGACACCCTTGATTTCGCGGATCTGCCGGATGATGTCCACGCAGAGACGCTTGCCCTCTCCCTTGCCGCCCTTTCTGAGGCGGTCGATGATTTCGTCGGGAATCCACACCCCGGGAACATTGGCGCGCATCCATTCCGCGGACTTGGCCGAGCGGACCGGGCCGACGCCGACGAGGATGAACAGTTTCTCATGAACGCCCAGTTCGCGTACCTTGGCCATGAAGGACTGAAGGCGCGGGATATCGAAGCAATACTGCGTCTGGATGAAATCCGCGCCGGCCTCCCATTTCTTTTGCAGGCGGTAGGGGCGGAAGTCATACGGCGGGGCGAACGGGTTTTCTGCCGCGCCGAGAAACAGCTTTGGTGGAATCTCGATTTTGCGCCCGCTCAAGAACATCGACTTGTCGCGGAGGATGCACGCGGTCCGCAGCAGCGTCATCGAATCGAGATCGAAGACGGGCTTGGCTTCGGGCTGGTCGCCGGCCTGCACGCCGTCACCGGTGAGACAGAGCACGTTGCGCACGCCCATGGCGGAAGCACCCAGCAGGTCGCCCTGGATGGCGATGCGGTTGCGGTCGCGGCAGGAGACCTGCATTACGGTTTCATAGCCGGCGCGTGTCAGCAGTGCGCACATACCGACGCTCGACATGTGGACGTGAGCCCCTGACGCATCGGTGGCATTCATTGCGTCGCAGGAGGACGCGATGACCCGGGCGCGTTCGTAGACCGCCTCGGGATCGGCGCTATCCGGCGGATTCAATTCCGCGGTGACCGCAAATTTCCCCGAGCGCAGTGCCTGTTCCAGCTTCGATCCGGATCTCATTGCTGCCATCCGGCGGGTGGATGCATTGTCTCGGGATGCAGCGAGTTGATCCACGCGGAACTGTCTTTGAGGCGCCGGTTCACGGGCGCCAGAAGGTGCAGGATTTCCTGGCCATAGAGCGGCATCTGTTGCGACCGGCCCCACGCCTGCGTCCAGACACAGGGCTTGTCCGGCAGAACCTCGCAGTAGCCGTTCGGCCGGACTCCGCCGCACGGCCCGTTGCGCAGTTCTTTCGGGCAGGTCATGGGACAGGTCATGCCGGTGCTGTGGAGCACACACTGGCCGCACATCCGGCAATCGAACAGGGAGCCCTTGGTCCACTTTTCAAAATCGACAAACAGGCGCTCGGTGCGGCCGCCCTTGGTCAGAAATTTCCGGAAGGGTGACAGGGCCTTGGCAGTTCCGGCATAGAATAACTCCAGCGCATGCGGTGAATTCTGCAGGAATCTGAACATCGGCCCCGACAAGGAATATCGTACCGTAGCGAAGAGCCGTTTCGTACGGGCCCGCTCCTAGGGCACGCGCACGACCGTGTAGTTGCGGAGAGCCAGTGTCTCTCCAGCCTGCCCGACCTTACCGCGAAAGTCGATCGTCAACCCGTTGGCAAATGAATCCGAGGCACTCGCCACGGCGGCACTCAAGGGCAGCGTGGAGCCCCAGGAGAGGGTTCCAAATCGAGTATCGGCGGCGGCGAGGTTCGCGTCCACACGGCCGGTAACGAACCCGTCCGCCGCGGAGGCATCGCGAGTGAGCACTGGCGTGCCGCCCCAGCGCACCTCGAAGGTGTAGCCGCCGGTCGCGCCTTGATGTTCGAGGTCGAACCGGATCTCGACGCGGTCGCCGGTCGCGAGCAACCCCGCTGGGACCACGCACGCGCCGATACTGCCGAAGGTCTGGGTGTTGATCACTGCCCCGGAGCCGCTGCAAAGCACCTGCGGATTGGGAAACAGAATAGGCGAGGCGGACGCCGCGCCGCCCAGACGGTACGATGCCAGCAGCGTATCACCCGGTTGCGGGGTCGAAGCAGATTCAAACTGAATCGTGCGGCCGGCCAGCGTGTAGTCGACACCCGCCGTCTGGAGCAGCCCGTTGCGATAAACCGCGACACTGGCCGCCGGCTGCGGAGTGCCGGTCAGCGAAAACCACGTGTTGGAGCCATCCACGATCCCGGTGGGAGAGTCGGCGTCGATAAAGGACGCGGACGAGCCACAGGGACCGGAAGAGCCGTCTACCCGAACACAATCTCCCGGCGAGCCGAGGACGGCATCAATCTGATTCTGCGAATTGACGAATGCCACGCGACCGGCGGCGAAGCCCGCGGCCTTTGTCGGACGCGCCCCGAGGTCGGCGATCAGGCCCACCACATTCGATTCCTGAACCGGCGCGCTTGAGTCAGTCGTCGGACCGGGCGTCGCCACGCGCACATCACGAATCCGGAGCGGCTGAGTGCTAGCTGGGACCGCCCACGTCTCGGTGAACTGAACGCGGCCTTCGCTGTTGTAGACCACCGAGTAATAGACCAGCGGCGTGGTCGCGACATTGGGCACCAGCTTGACGCGGAGAACTCCGTCCACTACTTTTACGGTAAGCACCTGGGTCGCGATGGCCGACGTGTCAGCGGCCTCGAAACTCTTCCAGGAGACGGTGAGAATGCCATTGAACGCGGCACCGTCGGCTTTATAAATCACGTCCTGAATCGTGGTCAGCGGCGGCGCCGCCAGCGCGGCGGCTGCCAGCAGCACCGCGACTAAAGAACTGCGGGAAAACATAGTCGAGAAACCAAACCCTCCTGCCGCCTCCAGTGTAGATCGGAAGCACCCGGCAGACGCCCCCGAAACCGCCCGCGGGCGGCGCTAAGTTAGCGGGATTGCTTGGGTTATAGAAATCGGCAAAATCCGTGACTGAGTGGGCGCACGCTGCTATGCTGAGGCGCATGGAACTGAAACTCGTGGCGCTGGAGGTTCCCGATGGCGGCAACCTCATACTCGGGCAGACGCACTTCATCAAAACCGTCGAAGACGTGTATGAAGCGATCGTGAACACCGTGCCGCAGATGAAGTTCGGCGTCGCGTTCAACGAGGCGTCGGGCCCGTGCCTGACGCGCGTCGATGGCAACGACGACGCCCTGAAGGCTCTGGCGCAGAAGAATGCCACGGCGCTGGCAGCCGGGCATGTGTTTGTAGTGGTCATGAAAGAAGGCTATCCGATCAATGTGCTGGGGAGGATCAAGGACGTGCCGGAGGTCTGTTCGATCTTTTGCGCCACTGCGAATCCCGTGCAGGCCGTGGTCGCGGAAAGCGATCAGGGGCGAGGAGTGATTGGAGTCATCGACGGCTTTCCGCCAAAAGGCGTCGAAACGAAAGAGGATGCGGAGAAGCGGAAGGGATTCTTACGGATGATTGGGTATAAACGCTAACTAAAAAACTCACCGGCGCCAAGATCGCCGGCGTTACTTCGCCAGATCGATGCCGAGCTTCTTCAGTTCCTCGGAGTAGTAGCGCTTGTGCAGCAGGTCCCACTCTTCGGTGCCTTCGGGAATTTCCCGCTTCTGCGTGCGGATCTTCTGGCGGGCCGAGCGATCGACTTTCTCCTCGGCAACCAGCAACTCGGTCATGGCTTTGACGATTTCCAGCCGGACATTGTTGGGGTCCTTGTCCTTGAGGCGCAGTTCGCGGGCCTTGCGCAGCATATCGACCATCTTGTGGGAAATGTCCGACACTTTGTCGCGCGAAAGCTTCATGGCGTCGCCGGAGTCTCGGCCGGAGGCTCGGATGACTTTACGCTGCGAGATGAGAGTGTTCTTGATGCGGCGGAACATCTCCTGGTAGCTGACGCCCTCGCGACGCATATATTCGCTGTACTGGCTGAGCAGATCGCGGACCTCATCGTTGAGGCGGTCCTCGACGGCGAGTTCTTCCTCGATGACCTCGGCGATCTTCCCGGCCACCAGGTCCGGAGCGGTGGTCTCAATGACTCCCGGTGTCAACCGCCTTACGAGTTGTCTGGAAATGTAAGCGACGAATTCTCGGGCAAGCAGCATTCTACGCGCGCAAGCCGTAGTTTAGCACGTGACGGGCGCCGGGTTCCTATTGCACGGTGGCATCGAGCTCGCCGCGCGCGAGGCGGACGTGGATGCGGGAATCGGGCGGAGCGGCAACCGCATCAGTAAGAATTCCAGTTTGATTCGAAACAATGGCGTAACCGCGCTCGAGGATGCGCAGCGGGCTCAACGCAGAGAGCTTGGCCGAGAACCGCTCGTGAAGACTCCGGTGAGCGGCCAAATGGGACCGGATGGCTTGCGCAGCGCGGGTGTGGGCGGCTTCCCACCGCCTCCGGTCGGCCGCCAGGCGGGGACGCACGTCGAAGCGCTGCAGACGCACCTCAAGGCCGCGGCGGCGGCGCTCGCGGGCGCTGACGGCGGCACGCAGCCGTTCGCGCAAGTGATATTCGAGTTCATCGATTCGCTGCATGCCCCGGCCGACGCGCCTATGCAGCGAGGCAAGGGCACGCTCGACACCCTGCTGGCGGAGGCGCCGTTCAAGCATCGCGAGCCGGTAGCGGAGCGCTTGCGCGGATTGCGTGCGGGCGGCCGCGACGCGCTCGATCAGTTCATCGCGCATCGGCACCACCAGCTCGGCCGCGGCGGAAGGAGTGGGCGCGCGGAGATCGGCGACGAAATCCGCTATGGTGACGTCCGTCTCGTGGCCGACCGCGGACACTACCGGCACGCCGCAAGAGGCAATGGCGCGGGCGACGGCTTCCTCGTTGAACGTCCACAGGTCTTCGAGCGAGCCGCCACCGCGGCCGACGATGACCAGATCGGCCCAGCGCGAGCGGCTGAAAAATTCGATGCCGCGGCAGACTTCTTCGACCGAGCCTTCGCCCTGCACCAGGGCGGGAAAAAGGCGGACGTGGATGCCGGGAAAGCGGCGCGTCAAGACGTGAATCAAATCGGAAATCACGGCCCCGCGCGGCGAGGTGACGATTCCGATGCGGCGGGGGAAACGCGGCAGCGCCCGCTTCCTTGCTGGATCGAACAGACCTTCGGCCGCGAGTTTCTTCTTGAGCTGCTCAAAGGCGAGCTGCAGCGCGCCGACGCCTTGCGGCTCGAGAACCTCGACCAGCAATTGATATTCACCGCGGGCCTCATAGACATCAAGACGGCCGCGCGCCAGTACGGCCAGGCCGTCCTGCGGCTTGATCTTCCAATAGCGGTGCGCGGAGCGAAACGCGACGCAGCGCACCTGGGCCTCGCGCTCCTTGAGGGTGAAATAGTAGTGGCCGCTGGCGGCGTGCTTGACGCCGGAGATTTCGCCCGAGACCCAGACATCGGAAAACTCAGCGTCGAGCACGGCGCGGATGGCGCCATTCAACTCGCTGACGGTGTAAATGCGCCGCTGCGGCCCACGGTCAAACTCGAGCGCGAATTGCTCCACGGAGCCATCGTACCGCGGCGGCGCGCTATTGGATGTTGATCAGGATGCCGCTGGGCGATTGGAAACTGCCCTGCACAATCTTGATGGGCTGATCGCCGGTAGGCAGCGAGTTCGGGAGCTGAATATTGACCTGATACAAACCGGCGTACCGCAAGACGGCAGCCAACACGGGGATGTTGATACCGTTTATCGTCACCACCGGACTGGTGGTGAGCGGTGGAAAGGTAGTCGGCTGTTGACCGGCCGGCAGCGGCGGATTGGTGGGCCCGAGTCCGGTCGCCCAGAGCGTAAGGGCTTGCCCGGCGTGAGCCGAGACGGTGCCGGGGACCACCGCCGGGTTGCCGACGTAAGCGGCGCCGTTGGTGATCAACGCATACGGATATTGGCCGCCTCCCCATTGCAGAAGAGCAGGGGAGTTGGTCTGGTAGGTGGCCGTGGCCGACGCGCTGGGGGTGCCGTTGTTGTTCACGACTACGCTTACGGGGCCCAACGCCGAATCGGTCGGCGCCTGGACGTTCACCTGAGTGGGGCTGATGAAATAAACAAACGCCGGCTTGTTGTTGATGGTCACGCTGGTGCCATCCATCGAAGTCGGGAAGTTCTCATTCGCGTTCCAGCCCCGGCCGGGATTGGTGTTGGACAGGTTCGTGCCCTTGATAGCGACCCAAGTGCCGGACTGAATCGGGGAGTTCGGGAGATTGCTGAAGGCGTTGTCGACTTCAGTGATGGCGGGCGTGGGTCCGCCGCCTCCGGTCGAGAGCGTGTAGGTCTTCGCGTAGATGTGATCGCCGTTCTGGCTGGGGGGTAAGCCTACGCCCGCGTTGCCTGCAACATAGATCGTGATGTTACCCACGCTGGTGGCGGGCGGAGTCCAATCGAACTGGTAAGTCGCCGAACCCGGACCAATTGTGCTGTTGAAACCGGCCAGACTGTGCTCGATGTACTCGAGAGGTTCGTTCGCGGGACAGCCGCCGGAGGGGGGCGTGCCGAAGATCTGAAGATTGGTTTGGGAGCAGAGCAACTGGGTATTCGCATCGCTCGCGGCGAACGTGCCCGCCATCGTAGAAGGAGAGGACGCATTCCGCGCGGTCAGCTCAAATCCCCAGCCTTTCTGCGTGGTCGCGGGGTCGGCGATCGTCACGCTCAGGTGCTGCTTGACGCCCGGCGTATAGGTTAAGCCATTCGGAAAATTGACCGTAACGCTACCGGAGTTCTTGGGATCGTTCGCTGTGCCTGTATGGCAACCACTGGTGGCGCAGGTTGCTCCCAGATGCTCACCCGGCACGCCGACATAGCCCGGATCCGGGCCATACTCGTACGCCCACAGCACAATCGGAATCGCGACTATGATGGCGGCGGTCTTGGCGCAAAGAATTTTATGTTGTCGTTGCATGGCCTCTCCCCGTTATAACCCAGCTCTGATGCAAACCCTCTCGGTGACAATGATGAATTGTCCATTATCTACGACTTTTTTACGATCACTTCACACGATAGGTTTCGCGAGTTAACTTTCGATGATACCAGCCATTCTCAGGGCCTTCCGCGCCGTGGTGCTGAGCGGAATCCTCGCCAGATGGTTGGGCTCGTGCCAGCGAAACGGGCGGCGCGCCCCTGGACCGGAAGCCTCGGCTACTCCGAACGTGTAATGGTGATGTGTGATGGTGTGGCGGAATGCGCCGAGGCGCCGGCCGATGCGCACGCGCGGCAACTGGTCCGGCGTCGGCAGTTCCCAGAAGCCGGCCATGCGGCGCGCGTCAAGCTCGCGCTGGCGCAGCAGAATCCGCCCATTCTTGCGGATGATCAGCAGCAGGCCTTCGATGGCGATCGGATCGACGCGGCGCTGTTTCACCGGCAATTGCTCGACCGTGCCCTCCGCCAAGGCCCGGCAGGCCGGCGCAATGGGACACAACAGGCAGAGCGGATTCCTGGGGAGACAGACGGTGGCGCCGAGCTCCATCAGCGCCTGGTTAAAGGTTCCCGGATCGCCTGAATCGAGCCAGCTCTGCGCCACCTCGCGGAAACGCTGGCGCGTGCCGGCCGACCCGACCTCGGAAGCGTCGTTCTCCACGCGCGCCACCACGCGCAGCACGTTGCCATCGACCACCGCGTGGGGCAATCCGAAAGCGATGCTCGCAATCGCGGCGGCCGTGTAATCGCCGACGCCGGGGAGCGCGCGAATCGCATCATATTCCCTGGGAAACGCGCCCGCGGCCGCGATCTGCTGCGCGGCGCGGCGCAAATTGCGAGCGCGCTCGTAGTAACCGAGGCCGCTCCACACGGCGAGTACGCCGGCTTCCCTGGCGCGCGCCAGGGCCTCGACGGATGGAAACCGCTCGAGAAACCGCTCGTAATACGGAATCGCGGCTTGGGCGCGAGTCTGCTGTAGCATGATCTCGGAAAGCCAGATGCGGTAGGGGTCTTGCGTGCGGCGCCAAGGCAGATCCCGATGTCCCTGCCGGTACCAGGCCAGCAGCAGTTCCGTCAAGTTGGGGCGATTCACTCGAGCACGCGCAGCCACTCGGCGACCACGGCAAAATCCTGTGGTTCGGCGTCCCAGGCTTCGAATTCCGGGTTCAGCGGCTCGAGACGGATGCGCTCGTGCCGCCACTCCTCGTCCCCGGTCTGGATTTTTTGGCTGGTATACCGCTTGACGGTATAGCGCGCGGTTTCGTCGAAGGCGCCGAAGCGCTCGACGAGGACGATCTTGCCCTGCCGCGAGCCCACCGGATGAAAGCGGAACAAGTTCAGGCTGCCATCGGGAATGCGAGGCTCCATCGAGCGGCCGACCACGTGCGCGGCGAACAAGTTCTCATCGAGCCGCATTCCTTCTGGGACGCGGATCCAGTCTTCCCCGGCGGATTCCATCTCTTCGCCGAGCTTGCCGGCGGCGGCGCGCAGCGTATAGAGCGGAACATGAGTCACGTACGGCTTCACTTCGAGGGCTTGGATGTGCTCGGAGTAGAGACGGTCGAGCACGCGGGTGAAGGAATCGACCGGAACGGCATGACGCTCGGTGACGCGGATGGCATTCGACAGCGAATCCTCGAGCGAGACGAGGTAGGCCTCGGCGCCCATTTCCGCGGCGCGCGTGCGAATATCGGTTTCCAGAGCCTCCAGGACTTCGGCGTCTTCGGGTTCGGCGAGATCGTCGTAGGATTCGCGCATGCGGACCCACAGGCGATTGCTCTCGGGATCGAGCAGGAGCACACCAATGGAGTGCGGCGCGCGATCCGGAAGCGCGGCCTCGATCAGCACATACGCGCCCCGGCGCCGCGCGGTGATCGGAATTACGCTGGCCGGCATCGCCCTTCTGATCCTATCTGGCTTATCGGTGGAACCGCGCTCCGGCGTTAGTTCGAACTCGGCACCCCGGCCGGATAATAGCCGCGCCGCGCCCGGATCTTCACGTTCGGAAGATCGGCGATCTCCACTTTGATATTACGGAACACCTTCGGCTTGGCTTCCGGATCGACGTCCGGCACATACCGCAGCACATATTGCGTGGTGATATCGCCGGCCACCGCGCCCACCGCTTTGATGATGTTTCCCGAGATTTCCGCTTCGTATCCGCCGGTTCCCACCTTGTAGGCGTAGCTGCCTTCGTCGGAGGGCTGTGCGAAGTAGGTATTGGCCGACAGATCCTTGTACAGCGTGTTCAGCGGATACTCCACATGGCCGCCCGTGTCTTCGGCAAGACGTTCGAGCACGGCGCGATCGGGGTTATCGAACCCGTACGCCATGGTGCTAATTCCGTAAATCGTGACCAGGTTGCGCTGCGCGATCTCGATGACTTCATCGAGCGTTTTCTTACTGGCGCTATCATGGCCGTCGCCAACCACCACAATGACGCGCCGCGGCTCGTACGGTTCGCCTTTCACCAGTTCGCGCCTCGTGCAGGCCATATAGATGGCGTCGTACAACGCGGCGCCGCCACCCGGCTTCATCTTGCGAATCTTGTCGGTGATCTTTTCGGAATCGGTGGTGGTATTGACCACCAACTCGGCATCGTTCGCGTAGGAGATGAGATATCCGCTGTAGCGCTGCTCGCCCGGCAGCAGATTCCAGACCAGCTCCATGACCGCATCCTGATACCGTTTCCAGTGGAGCCGCGTGTTGTTGCTCTGATCGATCAGGAAGCCGATCACGACAGGCTGCTTTTGATTGTGGCTGAAGAAGGTGAGGCGCTGCGGACGGCCTTCGTCAAGGACGCGGAAATCTTTGGCCTGGAGGTTGGAGACGAATTTGCCTTTGTCGTCGGTGACGGTGACGGGCAGAATGACTTCGTTGACCTGGACCTGGATGCGGGTCTTGGGTTGTTCCTCCTGGGGTAGCGCGGGAACATACCAGAGCGAACCCAGGACAGCAACGGCCGTGAGGCGGGCCAGAGAATTCATGGCGTTGGCTCCATTCTAATCCTTCGCCGCCACTACGTCCACCGCAAAACCGGCGTCGAGGGACGAGAGGCCTTCAAACAGCAGGAGGCTGCCGGCCGGGGGATGCGTTGTACCCAGGACGGCGGGGCGCATGCGCCGGACCTGGTCGGCAATCTTCTGGGAGAGCGGATAGAAGCGCACAAACGCGATGTCGGCAGGGGATACGCGGGCTTTGTCCAGTTCCTTTTGCAGGCGGTCGAAGGCCAGGCGCGCGTCGCGGTCTTCAAACCCGAACGATACCTGGGCGCTGGTAAAGACCACGTGCGGCGCGCGTACCACCGCGATCTGAGATTCGCCGCCGGGACGAGCCAGATCTTGCGGATTTAACAGCTCAACACGCGGACCCGCGGTCGCACGAGGCGCGGCCACGGCTTCACAGCCGGCGACTGCGCGAACGGGCTCGCGCTGGGTCTGAACCAGGTTGAGGGCGGCATGGGGATAGACGCCCGCAAGCCGCGCGCGAACAGATTCGGCCTTTTCGAGCGAACTTAGAAAACACGTCACGCGCAAGACGGAAACGGGCTCCGCGCCTGCTGCGTTCACCGCGCGGGCCAACGCGGCCAAAGACTCGTCTGCCAGCGGCGGCACCGGGGCCAAAGGATCTTCCACGGAAACGGTTTGCGCGGAAATCCAGGCCAATCCGCCAGGATGGAGGTCCTTGCGGGAGGCGGCCACGGCTTCCAACACCACCTGTGCACCGGTGAGCGGCAGGCCTCCGCTTTGGATAATGCTGACCACCGGCAGAGGCTGGCGGCGATCCGTAAAGTTTCCGCTGATCAGGTCGCGAACGCGCCGCAGGTCACCGCTTCCCGCCACGAAAGCGCGGATCTGCAGAACCGTGTCATCACCATCCTCGCGGTCCAGGACTTTGAGCGCGTCGCGAACCTGTTGGGAAAGCAGCCCCTTAGCGGAAAGCGGAGTGACATAGAAGGTCAGCCGGCGGGTCTCCCCGGTGATGACGCTGGGAAGGTCTTTCGGAAGCTGGAGAGTTTGAGTTTCTTCTTCTTTCTTCTTCTTGGCAGGCCACGCCACCAGAGTGGTAGCGCACACCAACGCCACCAACGCGCAAGCCTTGCGGAGGATCATGACGACAGCCCATAGGATTGTAGCAGAGCCGCGGAAATCGAGTGATCGGTTTGGTACTGAGCCAGCCAATATGGTATGTTATGGCTGATGGATCTGGAGCCCCTGAACCATCAATCCGACCTGCCGTTATATCGCCAGCTTTTCGACCAGATCGCGGAGCAGATCCGTTCGGGACGGATGGTGCGCGGCACCCGGCTGCCCGCGACGCGAGAATTGGCTGGCCAGCTAGGCCTGAATCGCACGACGGTTTCCGCCGCTTACGAAATGTTAGAGACCGAGGGTCTTATTTTGGGGCAAGTGGGCCGAGGCAGCTTCGTGACTGGAGCGGCAAAGGCCGCCGGTCCGGGAGTGGACTGGAATGGCCTGCTTGATCGCGGAGATGCTCCAGCTTCGGGACCGGCGCCCGCGCACGGCAAAGGGGTGATCCGGTTTGTGGTGTCCCAACCGTCGCGGGAGCTGTTTCCGCTGGACGCCTTCCGCGCCAGTTGCGAAGCGGTTCTAAGGCGTCAGGATCTGGCTGACGTTCTACAGCTGGGATCGCCGAGCGGATATGAGCCGCTGCGGCGCCGGCTCTTGGACGAGGCGCGGCGGCAAGGCGCAGCGGGTTCGGGCGATGAGGTTCTGATCACGAACGGATGCCAGCAGGCGCTGGATTTGATCGGGCGCGTGCTGTTGCGGGCCGGAGACCCGGTGGCGGTGGAGGACCCCATCTATCCGGGGTTAAAGAATCTGCTTTCTGGAATGGGCGCGCAACTGTTAGGAATCCCGGTCGGCCCCGATGGCATGGACGTGGAATTTGCGACGCGCCTTCTGGCACGCGAGCGGCCGCGATTCCTGGTAGTAACCTCGAATTTCCAAAACCCGACCGGCGCCACGATGCCCCAGACCGCGCGCGAAGTACTCCTGGCAGCAGCACACGGGGCGGGCGTGCCTGTGATCGAAAACGATGCGTACGGCGAGTTGCGCTATCGGGGACCAGCGATCCCTTCGCTCAAGCAACTGGACCGGGACGTCGGCACGGTGCTGCTGCGGAGCTTTTCGAAAGTGAGTTTTCCGGGCCTCCGCGTAGGCTGGGCACTCGGGCCCAAGACACTGATCGAGCGGCTTCGAAACGCGAAAGAAGCGTCGGACTTGCACACGGATCAGCTTTCGCAGGCCGTGCTGCTGGAGTTCGCCGAGACGGGACGGTTGGAGGCCCACCGCGCGCGGGTGCTTGAGGCAGGGGCGCAGCGGCTGGCGACGACGCTCGACGCATGCCGGGACTATTTGCCGGCAGGGACACGCTGGAGCCGGCCCGACGGCGGCATGAATGTGTGGGTACGGCTTCCGGCGCCGCTCGATGCGGGAGATCTGTTGACGCGGGCACAGCAGGAAGGCGTGGCGTATCTACCGGGACGGTATTTCGAAGTATCCCGGCGCCAGGCGGGCGCACTGCGGTTGAGTTTTGCGGGTCTTGCTCCGGAACAGATCCGGAAGGGGCTCGAGATTCTGGGACGCGTGGTCACGGCGGAAATCGAAAACGCGGCGCGGGGGTTCGCGCCGGCGCTGGTGTAGGAGAGAGATATGTTTCATTTTGAGAGCGAGCAGTTTCGAGTCAATGTCGGCCTGGCGGAGATGCTGAAAGGCGGCGTCATCATGGACGTCACCAACGCTGATCAGGCCAAGATCGCGGAAGACGCCGGCGCTTCGGCGGTGATGGCGCTGGAGCGCGTGCCCGCCGATATCCGCAAGGAAGGCGGCGTGGCGCGCATGGCTTCGATTGCAAAGATCGAAGAAATCCAGCGCACCGTCTCGATTCCCGTGATGGCCAAAGCCCGGATCGGCCATTTCATGGAGGCGCGGATTCTGGAGGCGCTGAAGGTCGACTACATCGACGAAAGCGAAGTGCTGACTCCGGCTGATGAAGAACATCACATCGACAAGACGCAGTTCGGCATTCCGTTCGTGTGCGGCGCGCGCAATCTCGGCGAGGCCCTGCGACGCATCGCCGAAGGCGCAGCCATGATCCGCACCAAAGGCGAAGCCGGCTCGGGCAATATTGTCGAGGCGGTGCGGCACATCCGCACCATCGTCAAAGAAATGAAGCAGCTCACGGTGTTCGGCAAGGAAGAACTAGTGCACGAGGCCAAGAACCTGCAGGCGCCGCTCGAACTGGTGGAGTGGGTCGCGCGCCATGGCAAGCTGCCCGTGCCCAACTTCTCGGCGGGCGGCATCGCCACGCCGGCCGACGCCGCGCTAGTGATGCAACTCGGCGCTGAAGCCGTTTTTGTCGGCTCCGGCATTTTCAAATCCGAAGATCCGGCCGTGCGCGCCAAAGCCATTGTGCAAGCCGCGAAGAACTACAATAATCCCGAAAAACTGCTGGAAGCTAGCCGCGCGCTCGGCGAGGCGATGCCGGGGCTGGACCTGACGAAAATGCCAGAGTCGGAGCTGCTCCAGACACGAGGATGGTAGTGAAGAAGCGCGTCGGAGTGCTGGCATTACAGGGCGATTTCGCGGCGCACGGCGCAGCATTAGAGCGTACCGGAGCCGAGCCCGTGTTCGTGCGTGATGCCGGTCAGTTGGAAAGGATCGACGGCCTCGTGATTCCGGGCGGCGAAAGCACGACTATGCTCAAGCTGCTGCACTATGACCAGCTGATGGAGCCCCTGGCGCGGTTTGGGCGCGAACGGCCGATCTTTGGTACCTGTGCTGGGGCGATCCTCCTGGCGAACCAGGTCACGAATCCCAGCCAGGAGAGCCTGGCGTTGATGGATCTGGAAGTGGAGCGCAACGGGTACGGCCGCCAGTCGGATAGCCGGGTGACGCAAATCGAGCCGGAACCAGAGTTTGAGAAGCGAAGCGGGCGCGGTAAGATCGAAGCAGTGTTCATCCGCGCCCCGATAATCCGGCGCGTAGGGGCCCAAGCCAAAGTTTTGGCCCGATATCAAAACGACCCGGTCCTGGTTGAGCAAGGCCCGCACCTAGTGGCGACGTTCCATCCCGAACTGACGGCGGACTCACGAGTGCACGCGCTATTCCTGGAGAAATTGTGAAACGGCCCCCGCGGGTTTTGTTCGTATGTATCGGCAATTCGTGCCGCAGCCAGATGGCCGAGGCGTTCGCGCGCGTCCACGGCGGCGGGGTGATCGAACCCTCCAGCGCCGGCGTCTATCCGGCGCTGACAGTGGCTCCCGACACCTTGCGAGCGATGGCCGAAAAGCACATCGACCTGAAAAGCCAGTTCCCCAAGAGCATCGAGCACATGGATCTGTCGAAGTTCGATCTCATCGTGGACATGAGCGGCGGGCTGATGGATCCGATTCGCAAACCTCCAGTTCAGGTGTGGGATGTACCCGATCCAATCATGCTCCGTTACAAGGAGCATTGCGAGGTGCGCGACCAGATCGAAGGGCTGGTCAAGGACCTGATCCGCGAGACCGGCCGGAAGCAAAAGCCGACTCGCGTTCTGGGGCTCAGGCTGTAATTCAATCGCTGATTCCTCAGCGGGACAGCGTTTCATGCTCCCGGGGACGCCGGCAGCCGGTGGCGCGCTAGCTGCCGGGGTTCCCCAGGCAGAGTCAGTTGCCCTGGTCGTGAGGGACGGCCACCGTGACGCTCGCGGATGAGGAAAGCGGAAGCTGGTCCTGGCAATTGATCGCAATTGTGAAGACCTGACCGCCGCCATTGCCGTCTCGTGAGGCAGGCAATTCCACCTCATGAGCATTCACGACGACAGCGCCCTGGGCGTTCTGCCCCAAACTTGGCGCACCATGATTACCATGATGGCTGTGGCCTTCGTTGTCGAGGTCCTCGCCCTGGTCGTCACCGCCTCGCGGCGTTTGACTGGCCGAAACGCTCAAGCTGCAGGCTGGGGCGGTATCACAATCGTCGGCTACCGAGTAGTTCACCATCACGGGAACGAGTTGGCCATTGGGCGGCCACAGAACATTGGGGCTCGCCGAGGCGCCGCTAATGACCGGTCCGCGACACGCGGCCAGACTGCCAAAGAGGCCGTGCTGCTGGTTCTGAATGCCGGCTGAGAAATAAAGCACGCTCGAATTGCCGCCGTTGGCGTCGTTGCCGAAGATCAACGCCCAGAGGCCGTCGATCGCCAGCGGGTGGCTGTCAGTCCCTTTCAGCAGACCCAGAAAATTCCGGTTCGAGAGATCGAACGCACTGATGTTTCCCGGCCCGTTGGACGCACTGCCCATATTGAAGTTGCCAACGAGCAGAGCATGGCTGAACTGGCCAAACGACGGCGGCGCAACAGCCATGCCCCATGGGTTGAGCAAGGTTCCGCCGGTGGCAAACCGCTCGAGGAAATTCCCGTCGGTGTCGAAAACGTTGATCACCCCGGTCGGCCCGGTGTAGCTCACGTAAAGACTGCCGCCGATGTTGGCGATGTTGAAAGGAGCGTCGCCGGCGGGAAGGTTCGGATCGGTAAAAGCACCCGGGAGTGATATCTTGCTGAAGCCGCTGTCAAACGCATCGATGCGCCCGCCCGCCGGGTTTGCCGTATATAGCACCTCACCGGACGACCGCGTCGCGAGAGCGATGCCTGTATAAGCCGCAGGAGCGGGGCCCGTGGCCGCCAGGAGCGCCTGGGTGGAAGTCGCTGGCGGTGGGACGCCGGGGTTCCATCCAGAAATGGTTCCGTTCAGGCCCGCGAAAATAAAGCGCGACGGCCCCGAAGCGCCCCCCGAAGAAACCACGAAGTCGGCGGCCGAACTGCTGAACAGTTGACCCGACGGATGCACCCCGGAGGGAAGGTTGACGACTAACCCGACCTTGGACACGGTTCCAATCATCGGATCTACTGCGTACAAGGTTGACACGCCCGTACCTGCGTCCGAGACCCAGAACGGAGTGGTGGGGCCAAAGGAAACACCCCAGGGATTCACCAACTGTGAGTCAGTGAGGCTTGCCATCCCACTGATATCGGAAACGAGGTTGGTCTGGCGATAGAACTGCGCACCGGCGTGAGGAGCGAAAAACAAGATCGGCAGAAGCGCTCCCGCCGCAAGGGAGACGTCACAAGCGTTGCGTTTCATTGGGGATTGGTCCTTTCTGGTATGAAATAGTGCGTAGCCATGGACGATTCACCATGTAGGAACAGCCGTTTTTGTTAACTGCGCTGCCAGGTCTCCAGACTCAGCCAATTGTTTACCTAAAGGGAATGATCGGATTCCATCGCGACCACGCCACTTCAAGTTCTGTTCGGCATAGCACGAGTCGTACCATCGGGATACGAACGGCGCAGTGCAGGGGCGAAGATGGGCTGTTTCTAACTAAGCGGGATGGTTGGGTTCGCGCATTAGTAGCGCTCGAGGATCATGGCGATGCCCTGGCCGACACCAATGCACATCGTACAGAGCGCGTAACGTCCGCCGATTTTCTGAAGCTGGTACATCGCCGTTGCGACAAGCCGTGCGCCGCTGGCGCCGAGAGGATGGCCAATGGCAATGGCGCCGCCATTGGGATTCACATGTCCGGCGTCGTCCGGGAGGCCGAGGTCGCGCGTTACGGCGAGCGCCTGCGCGGCGAAGGCCTCGTTCAATTCGACGACGTCAATTTGCGAGAGAGCGATTCCCGTTTTGGCGAGGATCTTGCGAGTAGCCGGAGCGGGCGCGAAACCCATCACGCGGGGGGCCACTCCGGTCACGGCTGTGCCCACCACGCGGGCGCGCGGCGTGAGGCCGTACTGCCTCGCGGCTTCCGCGGAAGCGATCAGCAACGCACAGGAACCGTCGTTGACTCCCGAGGCATTCCCCGCGGTAACCGTACCGGTAGGTTTCACGACGGGTCTGAGCTTACCTAGCGCTTCGAGCGTAGTGTCGGGTCGCGGATGTTCATCGGTATCGAATTTTTTCGGATCACCCTTCTTCTGAGGAATCGATACGGGAATCACTTCACAAGCGAAAAACCCGGCGGCATGCGCCTGGGCCCAGCGCTGCTGAGTGCGAAACGCGAAAGCGTCCTGATCGGCGCGCGAGACATTGAAGTCTTCCGCAACGTTTTCCGCAGTTTCCGGCATCGAATCGGTGCCGTACTTGCTCTTCATGAGCGGATTGACAAAGCGCCAGCCGATGGTGGTATCGAAGATCTCCGCCGTGCGGCTGAACGCCGTATCGGCTTTGCCCATAACGAAAGGCGCACGCGACATACTCTCCACGCCGCCGGCTATAATGAGATCGGCTTCGCCGGACTTGATGGCACGCGCCGCTACGCTGACTGCGTCCATGCTCGAGCCGCAGAGCCGGTTGACCGTGCTGCCAGGCACTTCCTTGGGCAGACCCGCGAGCAGCAACGCCATGCGGGCGACGTTACGGTTGTCCTCGCCGGCCTGATTGGCACAGCCGAAGATCACGTCGTCCACCGCGCCCCAATCCACCTTGGGGTTGCGCTCCATTAACGCGCGCACCGGGATGGCGGCCAAATCGTCGGTCCGAATTGGAGACAATGTCCCGCCATACCGTCCAAACGGGGTGCGGACCGCATCACAGAGGAAAACTTCGTTCATAGAATGTGGGAGCTTTTATTTTACAGTAGTGCTTATGGCCTCGATCATTTTCCCCACCACGCTGGTGGGATCGTACCCGCAACCCGACTGGCTGATTGACCGCGAGAAACTGAGCAAACAGATGCCGCCGCGCGTTCGCGCCCAGCAATTGTGGCGCGTGCCGCCGGAATGGCTGGAGCAGGCTCAGGACGATGCGACGCTGCTCGCCATCCGCGATCAGGAGCGTGCGGGCATCGACATTCTGTCCGACGGCGAGATGCGCCGCGAGAGCTATTCAAACCGCTTTGCGACGGCGCTCGAAGGCGTGGATCTCGACAATCCCGCGACCATTACCAGCCGCAGTGGGCAGCCCGTCGCCGTACCGCGGATTGTCGGAAAGGTCCGGCGAAAGCATGCCGTGCAGGTTCGCGACGTTCAGTTTCTGCGCGCCAATACGGACCGGGGCATCAAGATCACGGTGCCGGGTCCGTTCACCATGTCGCGGCAGGCGCAGGATGAGCACTACCGCAATCCGGCGGCCCTGGCGCTCGATTACGCCGACGCGGTGAACGCCGAGATGCGCGACTTATTCGCCGCCGGCGCCGACGTCGTGCAGGTGGATGAGCCATGGATGCAGGCCTATCCGGACCAGGCGCGCGAGTATGGGCTGGCGGCATTAAATCGCGCGCTTGACGGAATCCAGGGGACTACCGCGGTGCACCTCTGCTTCGGTTACGCGGCGCTGGTGGCGGGCCGGCCGGCGGGCTATTCGTTCCTGCCCGAGTTGGCGGAGTGCCCGGTCAAGCAGATCTCGATTGAGACCGCGCAATCGAAGCTGGATTGCGCGGTGTTGGAGAAACTGGCTGGCAAGACGATCATTCTCGGCGTGTTGGATCTATCGACGCACGAGGTGGAGACACCGGAGACCGTGGCGGCGCGGATCCGGCGCGCGCTGCCGCATGTCAAACCGGAGCGGCTGGTGATTGCGCCGGATTGCGGCCTGAAGTATTTGCCCCGGAGTGTCGCGTTCGGAAAGATGAAGGCGATGGCCGATGGCGTGCGAATTGTGCGTTCGGAGACTAGCGGAGCAGCAACTCGGTAATGAAAGTCCGCGCCTCAGCCAGTTCTTCGGCACTAACGATGTGCGGGCGACCCTTGTAAATCCGAAGCTGGACCTCGGCGCCCAGTTCGGTGAGCACGCGCGCGGTCCGTTGCGTGTCCTCCAGGGGAATCCACTCGTCACTGTCGCTGCCGGTCAGAAAGACGCGTAAACCGTCCAGCCGGTGAGGCGCAAAGCGGCGCTCTTCGGGTAACCCGAAGATCCCGCCGGTGAGGACCACAATGGCGCCGCAGTGGCCGGGACGGCGGAGGGCGTATTCAATCGCGAGACAGGCGCCCTGAGAGAATCCGACGAGAAAGATCTGGCGCGGCCCAAGCCGCCCGTCTTCTCCGGCTTCCTCCACCACCGCGTCCAACTGCTCGATCGCTTGGGTGAGGTAGGGTTCGTTCGCCGCGAGAGGTTCGAAGAAGCGGCCGGGATACCAGCTACCCGTGTCGGCGGCAGGCGCCAGCCAGCGGATTCCTGCCAGGCCGAAGCTGGAGGCGAGGACGACCTTCTCTTCGCGAGTCCGGTCGCGCCCATGAAGCAAAATGCCGGCCAACCGCGCGGTTCCACGCGGCAGGCCGGCTTCTAGAACATCCGAGGACGCGGGTAAGGCGTCGCCGTCCACCGCTTACTTGTCGCCGCCGATGAAGTTGGCGTCGCGTCGGGACATGGTAACTCCGGAAGCGTTTCCGGGAGCCGCCGCGGCTGGGCCGACGCCAGGAGCAGCCGCACCGACGGTGACCGGCCCATTGTACTCGGGCACGCGGATCGGCTCGAGCATGGCGACGATCTCGGCGCGCTTTTCTTCGAACCACGGCGGCAACAACAGCGAGGT
>CAYTJD010000122.1:0-36760 GCA_964438005.1 uncultured Solibacteraceae bacterium
GCGGCGTCTGCGCATGGAAAAAATCCAGGTACTCAGCGGAATTCGATCCCTCTCACAACGCCGCCGTTCTTCTCCTGTGCGCTTACTGCATACACAACGATCACCGCGTTGCCCGGCTGCGGTCCGCACGTGAACTCGCCCGAGGCATTACGCACTTGCACGCGGGATGTGTCTGGAATTGTGAGGACAACGGCGCGGCCGCTGCTCTCCACGACCAGAGTCGTCGTGGAGCCCTCACAGTTGACTGCTTCCAGTCTCCCCTCCAGGCGCTGGATTTGATCGCCCGGTTCGATGAAGGGATTCCAGTTCTGCTCTTCTCGCGGCACGCGCGTGGTGATCAGGCGTGAGTTGCCTTCTGCGTCGCGCGTGAATCGCACAGTCATGTCGGTATCTGCAATCTCGGCGAGTTGTATCGCGCGCGCCCGCTCCTCGTCCGTTGCTGCGTGGTCTCGAGCCCGGATCGCTGCCGCCTTAGCCTCTTCGTGGCGGCCCAGTTCATCCAGTGCGTAGGACAGGGCGGCCCAATAGCTGAACTGCCGCTCCGCGCCGACCGTGCGCATGGCGCGCAGGTGTGCAACAGCGGATTCGTACCGGCCGGCATTGTTGTCCAGGTGGGCCAATAGGTAATGCGCGTCGTCGAAATCGGGCCGCACCACGACCGCTCGTTCCAGCGCCGGGCGAAAATCCGCCGCGGTCAAACCCGCGGCGTCAGCCTGTAAGGCATACAGATAGCAGGCGTCCGCATCATCGAGGCCCAGACCAAGCGCGTGTTGCCAGTATCTCCGCGCTCCTGTCCAGTCGCGCTTGTGGAGAGCGATGACGGCCAGCGAAGCCGGATAATCCGGGTTTTTCGGGTCGGTGCGTGCCAGTTCCACGTAGGCGGCTTCCGCCCGGTCTAACTTGTTGGTGGCGAGCAGCAGTCCGGCCATCACCTCGCGCCACGTCCCAAGTGGGATCTCAGAGACTTCGGCCTGCACCGCGCCGGTAACCAGTTCCGGAAGCGTTTCCGGTGTGACACGGCGCCTGTCCACCCATCCGCGCAAATCCCCCGTGATCTCGTCCAGCGACTTTCCGAATGTCTCGGTCAGTGCCCGATCGCCCGCCACGCCGGATGACAGTGCTGTGATGAGTTCCCCAAACCGGGGACGGTAATCGGGCGCTGCCGTCAGCATGTCAGCCAGAGCCCAGCTCTCCGCGTAAAACAGGTCCACCGTATCGCGCTGCTCACGCCGCGGCGAATCCGCCGGAAGCAGCACCAGTTCGCCCAGAGGCATCCACGCACGGCTCAGCAGCAGATGCGAACGGGCCGCCAGGTCCCGTCGGCTGCGCGCTCCCCGCGGGTTCAAGCGAACTGTCGAAAAGCACTCCGATAGTCCTTCGTTGAGCCAGGGAGGTAGCGCCAGATTATTGGCGCGCAGCACAAAATGCGCGTATTCGTGCGCGGCGACGTGGATCTCGCCGTCGTCCGGAGCCGTCATCACAATGGTGTCGCGGCTCTCCGAGCCCACATAGTAGGCCGCAGCCGCCGGCCGGAGCTGATACGGTTCATACTCCTCGCGCGAACGAAAAGCGATGACGCGTACCCGCGACGGTTTGTCGAGCTTCAGCCCGGTCTGCCTTGCGAAATACGCGTGCAGCCGCTCGAAGCCCAATAAAATCGCTCGTGCGTCGCCCGTGCCGCCTTGCGCGAACACTTCGAAATTCGCGCTGCGTGCCAACCCGGGAGAACCCGCAGGCGCAGCCGAAGCCGCTACGGCCAGCGCGGCGAAGACCGTCAGAGGCGGCAGCCTGAAAAGCACACTTCATAATAACGCCGGCGATCTTGTCGCCGGTGCGTTGCTAGTCCGCTGCCGCTCGCTGTGCCTGCTCCACCCCGCGCAGCGGCCACATCTGGAAGAACTCGGCGTAATAGATCAGGAACGGAAAGGTCACGCCCAACAGCGCCGATGCCAGCCAGATCTCGAAGTCGTAGGTCGGTGGTCCCGGTTTCACCGCGCCCGTGACAACCGGGGCCAGCGCCCCGTAAACCATCGCCAGCGCCACGCCAATGACGGTCGATGCGATCGTATTCAGCACGCCCTTCAACGGCTGCTTCGTCTTTCCGAACAGCGATCCCTGCATCATATTGAGAACCATGATCGTGCCGAAGATAAACGGGATCGGCACCTTCACCATGAACGCCACCACATCCATACCCGCGACGTTGACGCCCAAATAGAACGCCGCGCCCCCGATGACCAGCGCCACCACCGTCCACACCAGACCTAGCATCGGCTGCTTCATGACGCTGGCAGACTTGGTGAAAGGCCAGAGATCGAAATTCAAGACCAGGAAAAGCACCGCTAGCGCCGTCACCTCGAACACGATCGCGTTCCAGGCGTTAAACAACCCGTGCGGATCGATTGCCGCGACGTAGACGGGAGCGCCCTGCATGAAACTGTAGTCGAAGAAGAGCCGGAATTGCGCATAGTTCACGGCGTAGCACGCGACCAGCAGCGCCAGTCCCGCCCCGAGCGGGTTCTTGATCAGCGACGTAAACGGCCAACCGCCCCACATCACGGCGCCCCAGAACGTCATAATCACCGACGTAATGATGCACATCGCCGCCATCGGCGGAGGCGAGTTCAGTCCGCCACCGACCGTCGCCTGGTGAATCGCTGCCACCACCGCGCCTACCACGAGCGCCCACGCCAGAAGGGCAATCCCCTTCACCGGCTGGCTGAAACCCGCCGCGAAACCCGGCTGCTTGCATCCCCAGATGACTACCGTCACCACCTGTGTGGGAATACAGCAGATCAGAAAGAACGAAACCCATCCCGAGAACGTCGGAAAGCTGAAGAGTGAAATAAACCCGAGCCCGATCGCCATCACCAATATCGCCGCGACAATCCCGAGCGTCGGCTGTTTGATGCCCATCACACTGTCCCCTTTGATCCGGCGGCCTACGTCTCCGCCGATTTGAGACAGCTATCCTATCACGCCCATGTTGCGCATTGGAGCATCTCACGCTACCCGCACCGTTTTCACATTCACGAACTCGCGAATCCCGTAAGCGCTCAGTTCCCGCCCGTACCCGGAGCGTTTCACCCCCCCGAACGGAACCCGCGGGTCTGACGCCACCATCCCGTTGATGAACACCATGCCGGCCTCCAACTCGTCGATGAACTTCTTCTGCTCGGCTTCATCGTTGGTCCATGCGCTCGCCCCGAGGCCGAAGTCCGTGTCATTGGCCAACCGGATCGCTTCCTCGATCCCGTTTGCTTTCAATACCACCGCTACCGGTCCGAACAGTTCCTCGCGGTACGCCGGCGAATTCTTCGGAATGTCGGTGAGCACCGTGGCCGGATAATAATTGCCCGGACCGTCCGGCCGCTTGCCTCCGGTCAGCACTCGCGCGCCCATCTCGACCGAGCAGCGTACCTGCTTATCCAGATCCTCAACCATATCTTGCGTGGAGAGCGGGCCCAACTGCGTCGATTCGTCCATCGGGTCACCCATTTTCAGCGCTGCCATGCCCGCCGCGAACCGCTTCTCGAATTCGTCGGCGATCTTTGCGTCCACGATGAACCGCTTGGCGGCGATGCACGATTGGCCATTGTTGATGCAGCGCGCCTCGACCGCCGTCCGCACGGCCCGCTCCAGGTCCGCCTTCGGCGTGATGATAAATGGATCGCTTCCGCCCAACTCCAGCACGGTCTTCTTGATCTGTTTCCCCGCCTGGCTGGCCACCTGCATTCCCGCCGGCTCGCTTCCGGTCAGCGTTACCGCCTTCACGCGCCGGTCGTCAATCACCCCTTCTACCTGGCGCGAACCGATCAGCAGTGTCTGAAACACATCGGCCGGGAATCCCGCCCGCCGGATCACATCCTCGATTTCGAGCGCGCTCTGCGGCACGTTCGAGGCGTGCTTCAGCAGGCCGACGTTCCCCGCCATCAGGGCCGGAGCCGCGAAACGGAAAACCTGCCAGAAGGGAAAATTCCAGGGCATCACCGCCAGCACGGCCCCGATCGGCTGATACTTGATAAACGCCCGCCCGCTCCCCATATCCACCACTTCGTCGGAAAGCAGCCGTTCGCCATGCTCCACGTAATAGCGGCACGCCAGGGCGCATTTCGCTGCTTCGCCTCGCGCCGCGCCGATAGGCTTACCCATCTCCAGCGTCATGATCCGCCCCAGCCGGTCTTTCTCAGCTTCCAGGATTTCGGCGGCGCAAGCCAACCACCGCCGCCGTTCCGCGAAACTGGTCCGCCGGTAACTCTGATATGCCATCTCGGCGCGCGCCAGTTTGTCCTCGATCTGGCTCTCGTTCAGGCCTTCAAACCGGCGGACCACCTCGCCGGTAGCGGGATTTACCGTTGCAATCATGCCTTCTATTTTACGTGCCGTTGGCCGTTCCGGTGCCGCCTCCGTTGCATAATGACTTTGAAGGCACTGAATGCCCGCTTCAAGGACCCCGGCTCCGCGCGCTGAGTTGCTGCGCCAACTCGGATTCTTCAGTTCCACTGCCCTCGTCATTTCCAATATGATCGGCGCCGGTATCTTCGCCACCACCGGCTTCATGGCCCGCGATCTCGGCAGCGCCTCGCTCATCCTCGCCTGTTGGGGAGTCGGCGCCGTCTTCGCCCTGGCTGGAGCGCTTACCTATTCCGAACTGGGCATTAATTTTCCCAGTTCCGGCGGCGAATATGTTTACCTCACCCACGCCTATGGTCCCGAATGGGGATTCATGACCGGCTGGGTTTCTTTCTTCGCCGGTTTCTCTGCGCCGATTGCCGCCGCCGCTCTCGCCTTCTCCGATTACCTCGGCCATATCTTCCCCGCCGTCACCACCTCGCACGCGATTGGTTCCGGCACGTTCTCCTTCCGTTTCGGCACCGCGCAGTTAGTGGCTTCCTCCCTCATCGCCGCGTTCACCATCTTCAACTGCTTCGGCGTCGGTCGTGTCGCCAAAGTGCAGAACGTGCTCACGGCAACCAAAATCACGGTAATCGTCGGCTTTGTCGTAATCGGATTTGCCGCCGGCCATGGGAGTTGGCATCATTTCTCCGAGCCCGCCGTGCGCGGCTCCACCATCGGCCTGCCTGCGCAGTTCATTGTCAGTCTTCTCTTCGTGATGTTTGGATATAGCGGTTGGAACGCCGCGACCTACGTCGCCGAAGAGGTGCGCCGGCCCGCGCGGACCTTACCCGCCGCCCTGGCCGCCGGCACCGCCATCGTCACGGCGCTCTACCTCGGGCTCAACATGGTGCTCATCTATGCCACGCCGCTCGACCAGATGAAAAACGAGATTGCCGTCGGCTCGCAAGCCGCGTCCAATCTGTTCGGCGCCGGTGCGGCCGATCTGGTCTCCGCTCTCATGGCGCTTTCCATCATTGCCACGGTCAACGCCGAGATCACCATCGGCCCCCGCGTGTATTACGCGATGGCTAAAAACCGCGCCTTCTTCCGCGCCGCCGCCGCGGTGCATCCGCGCTGGCATACGCCGGTCGTTGCGATCATCAGCCAAGGCCTCTTCGCCATGCTGATGACTGTCACCCCGTTCCCCGATTTGCTGCTCTACATCGGGTTCAGCTTGACGCTGTTTACGGTCCTCTCGGTCGGTTCCGTCTTCATCTTTCGCCGCCGTCGTCCCGGCTGGCAGCGCCTCCGCGCCCTGGATTTCGCGTGGCCGCTCATTCCGGCCCTCTATATTCTGATGGGCACTGTCATGATGTTGTACGGGATCTTCACGCACCCCATTGCATCCTTCAGCGCGCTCGCGACCGTCGGCGTCGGCGCTTTGGTCTACCACTTCCGCCGCGAAAGCCCGGGAACAGACGGAACGTTTCCCCAAACCTCCGCCCGCTAAGGCCCCGCCAGCTGATGCCCGTCTTCGGCCGCTCAACCGTTCGACAGGTAGCACGCCGCTGCCAGCCCGAGTAACACCACCAGGGTGATGAACACCAACACCGGGAGTTCCCACGCGGCCGGACGCTGCCCCACGCTGGCGAACAGCACGGGCACTTCGGCCTGCTGCACTTCCGCTGCCACCGGAACCAGCGCCGGCCTCGATGGCAGATTCGCGATTCGCTCCACCAGAGGTACGTGCGAGAGCGACTGGTCCGGATCGATGGTCTGGTCGAGTGCCTCGGCCAACGCCTCCGGATCGTCGCCAAACCGCTCCTGCACGGCCGGGGGCAGTATGGCGCAAATCTCGTCGAACGAGACCTGTGTCAGCGGCTTCACCACCGTATACCCGAACGTGTCTGCTAACTGGCACGAGGCGTGAACCAGAGTCAGAAGATCGAACGGCGCTCCCGACGGCGAGTCATGGTGCCGCCCGGCGATGACGCGGAACTCCTCCGGCAGCTTCCATTGCTCTACCAGTTGCCGTCCCGCTTCGCAATGATCCAGCCCGAAGCGCCGTTTCTCCAAATCCAGTAAGGACACGGCATCGCGGTCCGCCGCCCGCAGCAGCGGCTCATATTCTTCCGGATACGCCACCAGAAGGCCCAGCCGGCCAATATCGTGCAGCAACCCGAAACTATACGCACGGTCGGCAGCCAGCCCGGCCGGCTGCGCCAGCTCCCGGCACAGCACCGCCGAAGCGATGGTGTGGCGCCAGCACTTGTGCAGCGCCTCTGTCTTCATTGCCCCCTTCATGTAGTTCTTGGTCGCCACGGCCATCACCAGCGACTGCACCCGCGCGTAGCCCAGTGTCACCACCGCGTGATGCACCGTGTCCACCTGCGCCGCCAGCCCGAATAGCGGGGAATTCGCCAGGCGCAAGATCTGGGCCGCCAGCGTGGCGTCGGACGAAAGCTCCCGCACCAGCGGAGCTGTGTCCGTGTCCTCATTGGCGAGCAGATCGAGAGCCCGTAGAACCACCGGCGGAAACGCCGGAATATTGGCGAGTACAATATCTTTCGTTAAGGGCGCGTGTTCGGCCTGAAGGGGCATGCGTGTCCCGGTTGCGACAACTCATCGGCCAGCCTCCCGCTGATTTCGAGTCAAAAGGAAGTGTTTCGAGAGCCATACCTCCGGTTAATCGCAACAAAAGATCCGGGTGTATACTGAGGGGCACCTGTAACCATGCGCAACCGGTTTGGAGTCGCCATCGCCGGCGCCGCCGTTCTCTTGGCGCCGTTCGCTGTTGCCCAGCGAGCCGCGACCGGCCCGTCCTTTCCCGCCTATCGCGCGCCTCGCCTGGCGGGGGGGCATCCGGATCTCAACGGCCTTTGGCAGGCGCTGGTCACCGCCAATTGGGACCTGCGCAACCACGAAGCGCAGCCCGGCCTGCATCCCGAGCTGGAGGGCGCGTATGACGCCGGCCCGGCCGGTCAAAGCATCGTCGAAGGCGGCGAGATTCCTTACCAGACGGGGGCTCTGCAGAAAAAGAAGGAGAACTTCGAAAACCGCGGCAAGGTCGACGTCAGCAACGACGACAACCGCCACGGCCTCGGTGATCCTGAATTGAAATGCTACATGCCAGGCGTCCCGCGCGCCACGTATATGCCGTTTCCCTTTCAAATCGTGCAGGGATCCAGCCCCTACATCCTGATCGCCTACGAGTTCACCACCGCCACCCGTATCATCCGCATGGACTGGAAGCAGGAGGCGCCAACGCCTGCCTGGATGGGCTGGTCGCGCGGCCATTGGGAGGGCGACACTCTCGTGGTCGATGTCACCGGCCAGCGGGAGGAGTCCTGGTTCGATCGCGCCGGCGATTTCCACAGTGACGCGCTTCACGTGGTCGAGCGCTATACGCCCGCCAGTCCCTATCACCTGCTGTACGAGGCCACCATCGAAGACCCCAAAGTCTACACGCGGCCCTGGAAGATCAGCTTCCCGCTGTATCGCCGCATGGAAAAAAACGTGCAATTGCTGGAATTCAAGTGCGTGCCGTTCACCGAAGATCTGCTGTTCGGTAAATTCGGCAAGCCGGGAGGTTCGCGATGACCCAACGCATCCTGCTCGCAATCGGACTATTCTGTTGTCTCGTGGCGGCGCAGACGCCCAAGCCTGCCGCCAAGGCGGCGAATACCGCGAAACGATCGGTCGCCCGCACTCCCTGGGGAGATCCCGACCTGCAGGGCGTCTGGAACGACGCCACCAGCACGCCGCTACAGCGGCCCTCCGGCGTTGGCCAGAAAGACATTCTCACTGACGAGGAAGCGCAGGGCTTTCAGGAGGAACTGGCGAACGACCTGAGCCGCGACCGCCGCGACGGCGGCCCCGAGCTCGACGTCAACCGCGCCTACAACGAGCACTGGATGGATGCGCGCCGCCTCAAGATCACTGCCGACCGCCGCACTTCGCTGATCGTCGATCCGCCCGATGGCCGCATTCCGCCTCAAGTCAAATTGCCGCCCGAACGCGAGAAAGCCCGCGCCGCGCGCGCCGCCGCTAACGCCCGCTTCAATGCCGGTATGCCGCAGACTTACCGCGATATGTCCCTGCCTGTGCGCTGCATCATCCGCACCGATTCGCCGCCATATCTGCCGACTATCTACAACAACGATTTCCAGATCTTCCAAAGCCCCGGCACCGTGGTCATCGCGCCCGAGATGATTCACAGCGCCCGCATCATTCCGGTCGGCGGCCAGCCGCATCTGGGCAACGACCTGCACCAGTGGCTGGGCGATTCGCGCGGCCATTGGGACGGCGACACGCTCGTGGTGGAAACCACCAACTTCCGCAAAGACGATGGCGTCATTTTCCAGAACGCCGATCCGGACACGTACCGCATTACCGAGCGATTCACCCGCCTGGATGCCAACACGCTGAACTATGAATTCACGGTCGAGGACCCGCATACCTGGACGCGGCCGTGGACCGCGCGCATCCCGTGGACGAAGATCGATCCGGCCGAGCAGATGTACGAGTACGCCTGCCACGAAGACAATTACGATCTGGTCCACTTCCTCATCGGCGCCCGTTCGCGCGAGCAACGCGGCGAAAAATAGTTTTCCGCCGCCGCTCCGGCGATCGTTACGGCTCGATCAGCCCCAGGCGCAGCGCCGTCCGGGTCAGGTCCGCCGTGTTGTGCACGTCGAGCTTGGTTTGAATGTGATGGCGATGCACCACTACCGTTTTGAAGGCGATCCCCAGCAGGCCCGCGATTTCCCGGCTGGACTTGCCGGAGGCAATGTGCGTCAGCACTTCGCGCTCTCGCCGCGTCAAGACGCCGGCTCTGCCGGGATCTCTGTCCGCGCTCCGCGCTGGCGCTTCCAGATTGTGCCGCCCCGTCTGGCTCGCCACCAGCGCAGCCTTTAGGCCGCCCAGAGCCGCGTGGTACAGCTGAAGGGCCCGGTCTTGAGCGCGGATAGCTTGTCTGTATGCGTAGTGACCATCGGCTGTAGGTAGTCCTTCTGCACGTAATTCCTCGCGTGCCTCGTGGACCGCGTCGTGGGCCTGATCCAACCCGCGCTTGGTGTCCTGCACCTGCCGCCACAATGAGTCGTAATTGTCTTCGGTGTGGCGCGCCGGCTTTTCCTCGGGTCCTGCCGGTCGTTCGCGGCAGCCGTGAGAGCGAACATGATCCCAGTACAGCCGCCGCGCTTGCAGCAGCACCGCCTGCGACGCGTCCTTCGCCTGCATCGTTCCGGCGAACTCCGGAGAATTCGGATTCAGCCCGCGCAGCAACGGGGCCTGCACATCATGGAACTCCGAGAGCGCCGCCGTGTAAAAGCCAAGCAACCGCCCTGCTTCTTCACACATGGAACATGTCGAGATTATTATATCGCTGCCCTCGGAGACGCCTGTCAACCAACAGTGAGCCCCGAAGTTGCGGGCCATTGCGGAACCCTCGAAAAAGCGGCTCTGTGTGCCCGGTATGCCCGTGCCCGGATGAGCCGAACCCGGCGGGCTGTAGCCAAAGGGCACGCATTGTGTAGCGATCTCGGGAGTGGCTTGGGGTAAGGTGAAGCAATTGTAGTTCATATATCCCAGGAACACCCCGCCGGGACTGCTCTTGTGGTTGACCCGTAGGACGATACACCGGCTCTACATGTGGACCCCAGATCACTCAAACGTTCCCAAAGGCCATCCAAATGAAGACATTTTGCCCGGCAGGACGTCCTTCCAGACTCCAAAACGAGCACACCAGCTAGGCTCAAAACTAATTGCGTCAATCCGCGTACTTATTCCCTCCAGAAGTGATCAAACCTGATAGGCATCACTTCCGGTCAATCTAGGCAGCCGGTCCACGGCCGACGTGCTTGCGAGGGCGGTTTATTGATTCCTTGGATGTCCACGACGACGGCATTTTCAGCAAATGACTTGAAGCCATTATTCGGCACGCCGCAGAAGCCAGCGTAAACACACGTTAGCCTTATAGGTAGCCTTGCGCACTGGATTGCCCTGGGGCTGGTATCCGATGTGTCGGCGCCATGGCACTATCAGCATCCTACTGCGGTCTTCGCGCCGGCTTGCCGTCAGCGTACGAAGCCAGACTCCTTGCAGGACCACTAAATTGTTCCTTGACACCCGCGTTACGTGATCCCTCAGCAGCGATGGTTTGCGCGGTCAGACAGGTTTGCGGGTCTATCGGGTGTCAGCGTGGTCGATGCATTTCTACTATGATCTCGGGCTGTTGAAGCCTGCATCCGTCAGTGCGTGCGGCGACCGGTATTAAGAGGAGCCGCACCCCTGACGCTTCGGCAGATTCTTTTCTACCGTGAGCTGCTTTCGAACTCAAGGTTATCAAGAGCATCGATCTATAGGCTCTATTTGTCTTAGATCAAATAGGAGAAAGACGCGGTCCCTTAAGATACAGAAACCCGATCCGAGGTTTCGCCGGATCTGTTCACGCTCGGCTTGCACAGCCGGAAAGTGTCGTTTTGACGCAAATGGACGAGGAAGCTCGAACGGAATTGGAAAACATCTACAGGGCGCTCACCGCTTTGAACGTCCGGGTTGAGGCGCTGCGCCGATGTTTGTTAGTGCCGGTCGAAGAGATGGAGCGCAGGATGGCGGAGGTTCGCGTGGAATACGAACGCGGAATCTGATAAGAGCGCCCGCCGGGTTGCATCCGGTAGTGCATCGCGCATTTGAACCAAAAAATGCAGCAGACAAAAAGGTATGTGATGCGATCATATGTTACCGCCGTCGTTCTGTTGAGCCTGCAATTTGCTGGTGCGCAAGCTCAAGACACAGGACAGCAGACCCAGAGTCCGCCAGCGGCGCCGGGGGCACCTCGGCAGAGGCAACGCGTCAGGCAGGCAGCGGCGAAAGACGCCGGTTCCTCCGAGTCCGGAAAGGCGCAAGCGCAGAGCCTGGCCGCTAGCGCTCCGATCGTAACGTTCCAGGGGCTTTGCGGCGCGTCGCAGGCCAAGACTCCTTGCAGAACCGTAATTACACGCGAAGACCTGGACCGTTTTGTCAATGCGTTCTCGCCGAATGCAACGGGCGCAGCCAAAGGCCAGCTGGCGGTCCAGTACGCCAGGATTCTGGCGTATTCGCTTCTCGCGGAGCAATACGGCTTGGATAAAGATCCCGCGATGGCGAGCGAGATTGAGGCCCAGCTGAGGCTCATCCGCATGCGAATTTTAGCCACTGCGTTCGCAAAAGCCCTCGGCGAACAGGCTCCCGCCAGTACCGACGCCGAAATCCAAGATTACTACGAGACGCATGAGGACCAGTTCCAACAGGTGCTGGTTCGCCGGATCTCCGTGCCGCTCGACGCGCCGAATGAAACCGGCAGGCCGTTAGATCGCGCCAAAGTGCATGCGGCGATGGAGGAAGTGCGAAAGCAGGCCTCGGGCGGGGAGGATTTCAATAAACTGCAGCAGCAAGCTTATGAGGAGTTTCATATCCAGGCGAAAGCGGCGGCCGTCAATGCGGTGAGTGTGCGAGTCAGAAACCTTGTTGGCGATGAGGCCAAGATCGCAGACTTAAAGCCCGGCGAGATATCTTCAGTTTTGGATCTTCCGGTAGCGGTCACAATTCTAAAACTTGAATCGAAGGGGCCGGCCCCTTTGGCGTCGGTCCGGCCCGAGATTGAGACCTGGCTGCGCGGAACCAAGGCGCAGGTGCAGCTGGGTAACATCACCAGTAGCATCAAAACAGAGTTCAATCTGCAGTACTTGGACCTGCCATCTCAACCCGATATGTTTGGACCGGGATTGAATCGCGCAGCGGGCTCTGAGGCGGGTTCGCGGCGTGTTCCCGCGACGAAGCCGTGAAGAAGGGCTTTTGCGCACCATGATGGGAGCCCACGCGACCAGCCAATGCCACTCTGCGATACTGGTTCTGCTCGGTAGCCTGTTGGGTATGGGCGTCTTGGCCGCGGAGACGAGCGTTTTATCCGGCAGTCCGGAACAATCCCGGCGCGAGGAGTGCGGGGCTGCCGTTCTAGGCAACGGATTCACCATTCGTTACGTCCGCCGGGATGTCGGGGTTGCGACGACGCGGTTGTGGTTGTGTGACAGTAGCAGCGCCGCATATGTGATCATTCCGAGCGATCAGATTGAAGGTTTCGAAGAGGCGGAGCAGGCGAGTCCCGAGGCCCAGGGCCTGTCGTCCCAGGATACGGAATCAGCGATCCCCCGCATCCCGCCAGCGCGAAATCCGATCCAAAAGGCGATCTGGGAGGTGGCACTGCGGAACAGCATCGATCCGGACTTCCTAGCTAGCGTGGTCAATGCGGAGAGCCGTTTTAATCCCACTGCGGTTTCGCCGAAAGGCGCGCAAGGTCTCATGCAACTCATGCCTCGAACCGCAGCCGGCCTGGGGGTTAGGAATGCATTTGACCCGGCTGAGAATTTGGAGGCGGGGACAAAGTATCTGCGTCAGCTTCTCGATCACTATCGCTGGGATGCAGTCAAGGCCTTGGCTGCGTATAATGCGGGTCCGCAGCGCGTGCAGCAGTATGCCGGCATCCCTCCGTTTGCCGAGACCCGCGCTTACGTCACAAGAATTATTGAGGATTTCAATCGCAAGAAAGTCAGCGAGCGGTCAGCCAGAAGCGCGAAGCAAGCCATGGCCGAGGACCCGAGCGCCGGCTCCGGCACGCCCGCTACACGCCGGTAGTCCGCGCAACCCCGATTATTGGTTTGCAGAAGGCGACGAGGCGCCGACCTGGCGCTGCTGCTGCATTTGCATGCGCTGCTGATACATTTGCTGCAGTTGCTGATTGACGCTTTGCTGGTCAAAGCTCGCCGGAGGGGGAACCGGGAACGTCTTCGGCACGTTTGTTTGCAGCGGCTGACCATATATCGGCGGCGCAGATAGGTCCGGCGGCGATGACACCGGCACGGTCTGATCCGACTCGGGCGGCGGCGTGGAAAGACTGGCGCTGACAGCTTGGTCTGGCGCGGCGATGGGAGTGTCCGGCGCCGCCGCGGGAGCTTCTTCGGGCGGGGCCGCCGCTGCCGCGGGCGGGACGGGTGCTGCTGCGACCCGCGCGTAAGCATTCCGCACCTGGCGGGCGGGGACATCGGGCGCGCTGTCCCGCTTGCCGCGCGGCAGTAACAGCAAGCTTTGTAGCCGGCCGGGGTCCGCATCGGACCCCTGAATCAGGTAATCGAAGTTCGATTCGCTCAGCAACGACGCGAGAACCTCGCGGGCCGGCCCGGGCCCCAACTTGAGAGACGGGACTTGCTCCGCGCTCGTGCTCTCCGGGAGCTCGATTTTCACCCCGGTCAGGGCAGCCACCCGGGTAAGAATCTCCGCCAGCGTGGAGTTCGCGACATTAATCCGAAGCTGACCATCGGCGTAGAAAACGCCTTGGGCAGAAGCGGCGACATCCGCAGCGGGTGCATTCACTGAAGATTCGGGTCGCTTAACCCTTGCTTCCGCCGCTACATTTTGGGTTCTCGGGTTTTGAGTGTTCTGGCTGGTTGAGATGCCAGGCACAAGGAGGAGCGCGCAAAAGCAGATCGCCGGCGCGCTATTGGGCCAGAGCACCTTTCTTATCGTCGGCATCTTGGATCCAGGTTTAGTCGCCACTCTGATTCAACACTCCTGATGGTGGTAGAAGCGCGAGTGACTGGGCGGAGTGGCGTGGATATTCTTCAGACGCGGCCAGCCATCCAAACAGCGAATTCCTCTTCCAAACCTCATAAATCGCTGGGTATACCAACATTTCGAGAAGGAAGGAAGTGAAGATCCCCCCGACCATGGGCGCGGCGATCCGCTTCATTACGTCGGAGCCTGCGCCTGTAGCCCACATGATCGGGAACAGACCGATACAGGTGGTGGCAAACGTCATGAACTTCGGACGCAAGCGTTTGGCGGCTCCCTGGACAATGGCTTCGCGCAGGTCCTCGATGGTATGCATCCGGTCTTCTCGTTTCGCTTGGTCGTAAGCGAGATCGAGGTAAAGCAACATGAAAACCGCTGTCTCGGCATCAATTCCAAGCAGCGCGATCAGACCTACCCATACTGCAACGCTCATGTTGTAACCGGCCAGGTAGAGGAACCAGATTGCGCCAACCGCCGAGAACGGCACCGCGAGCAGGATGATTAGGACTTTGGGAATGGACCGCGTATTGAAGTAAAGAAGCAGGCAGATCAGCGCGAGCGTCAGCGGCACCACGAGGCGCAAGCGATTCTTGATCCGCTCGATCGCTTCATACTGACCGCTCCAGGCGATCGAGTAGCCGGGGGGCAGCTTCAATTTGTCGCGCAAAAGGCGATTCGCCTCTTCCATATAGGGCTCGAGGTTGCGGTTCGCGACGTCAAGATAGACGTACCCGGTGAGCAGGCCGTTTTCGTTGCGCACCATTGCCGGCCCATTGCGGATGGTGAGATGGGCTAGATCCCCAAGAGCTATTTCGCGTTGATCCGGAGTAGGCACTGGGATACGGCTCAACGCGCCCAAGTCACTGCGAAAGTCGCGCGCGTAACGGACGTTAACGAGGTACCGCTCCGGCCCCCTCACAACCGTGCTGATGTTCTCACCGCCGATTGCATTCTCTACGAGACGCTGAGCATCTTCCAGACCTACGCCGTAGCGGGCCAGTTGCTCCCGATCCCATTCGAGGTCGAGAAAACGGCCATCCGCCGTCCGCTCGGCAAGAACGGTGCGCGTCCCTTTTTCGGTGCTCAATAACCTCTCGATGCTTGCACCAATGTCCTCAATCTGCTGTCCATCCGCACCAGCGATTTTCAAGCCGAGTGGAGTCCTGATCCCGGTCGTAAGCATGTCAATTCGGCCTCGGATCGGCATGGTCCAGGAGTTGGTGACACCAGGGATCCTAAGCTCGGTATTCATCTGAGCGATCAACTCTTCGGTAGACATCGTATCCGGAGTGAAGTGGCGGAGGATGCGCTGAGCCCATTCGGGCGCCCAGGTGGAATACCAGGTTCGCACGCGGGGCCAAGCGGCGCGCGGCTTCAAAAGGATGACTGTTTCCAGCATGGAAAGGGGCGCCGGATCGGTGGCGGTGTCGGCCCGGCCGGCCTTTCCCAAGAGCCGATCCACCTCCGGGTATCGATGAAGAATCGCATCCGTGGCTTGCAGCAGTTGTTCGGCCTGTCCAACGGAGATGCCGGGCAGGGCCGATGGCATGTACAAAAGAGCCTGCTCATCCAACGGCGGCATGGCCTCGGAGCCCAGGCGAACCAAGACCGGTACCGTTAAAGCCATCAAGGCCGCAGCCGCACCTATCACGGCCCATTTGCGTCGCACAGACCAGCGCACCACAGGCTCGTAGACGCGGACCAGCCGGCGCGTGACGGGATGATTTTCTTCTGCCCGCACCCGGCCGACCAGCACTGCATTGGCCAGGCCGCACAGCCATGGGGGCCGAAAGTTGAGGCCCGATGTTCGGGTGAGGAGCAGACGCAGCGCGGGATCCACGGTGACTGCGAAGGCCGCGGCAATTACCATCGTTATAGTTTTTGAATAGGCGAGCGGGCGGAACATCCGCCCTTCCTCAGCCTGCAGCGTCAGAACCGGCAAGAACGACACGGCAATCACCAGCAGCGCAAAGAAGGTAGGGGCAGCGACTTCTTTGATGGCGCAAATGACTACATCACGGCAATTGCCCGGGCGGCCGGCCCGCTCCCATAATTCGAGTTTCTTGTGCGTCTGTTCCACAACCACGATTGCCGCATCGACCAGTTCGCTGAAGGCGAGGGCCAGTCCGGCCAGGGACATAATATTGGCGCTGACACCCAGCAGGCGAAGCGGAATGAATGACAGCAAGACAGCCGCGGGCATCGTGGCGATCGGTATGGCCGCACTGGGGAAGTGCCACAGAAACACGAGTACGATCAGCACGACCGTAATGACAACTTGGACAATTGTTGCTTTTGCGGTTCCGATGGCATTGTGGATCAAATCGGAGCGATCGTAGACCGGTATGATCTTCACTCCGGCAGGAAACCCGGGCTCAAGCTCCCTGATCTTTGCTTTTACTTTCCCGATCACATCGAGGGCATTTTGACCGCTCCGCACGATCACAATTCCGGAGACAACTTCGCCCGAGCCATTCAGGTCGGCAACGCCCCTCCGCAAATCCGGCCCTATTCCCACCTGGCCAACATCTTTGACTCGGACCTGCGAGCCGGATTTCGTAATCTGGAGCGGAATATTCGCGAAATCGTCGATGGAACGGGCATATCCGCGGCCGCGCACGATGTACTCGGTGCCGCCGAATTCCAGGAACCGCCCACTGGACTCCGTGTTACCGCCGCGCACCGCTTCGACCACGCGGCTAACCGGGATGCCGTAAGCGCGCAACCGGTTCGGGTCCAGGTTCACCTGATACTGCCGGGCGTACCCACCGATCGACGCGACCTCGGCCACGCCGGGGACAGCCCGCAGGTAATAGCGGAGATACCAGTCCTGGTAAGAACGCAGATCGGCAAGGGTATGGTTACCCGAAGAATCTATGAGAGCGTATTGAAAGACCCATCCGAGGGGGGTGGCATCGGGTCCGAGCTCTGTCTTGACGCCCTCCGGCAACCGCGGAAGGACACCGGACAAATACTCCATGATGCGGGAGCGGGCCCAATAGAGGTCGGTTCCGTCTTCGAAAATGACATAGACGTAAGAATAGCCGAAGTCCGAGAAGCCCCGGACGGTTTTGACCTTGGGCGCTCCGAGCAGCGCCGTGACAATTGGATACGTGACCTGGTCCTCGACCAGACCCGGACTGCGGTCCCAATGGGAAAGGATGATGACCTGCGTATCGCTGAGGTCGGGAGTGACATCGAGTGGCATGGCGGCCATCGCCCACCATCCCCCGATGCACGCGACAACGGCCAGACCTAACACGGCGAGTTTATGATTGGCCGAGAACTCGATAACCCTGTTAATCATCACCGTGACCGTGGTGTGCCCCAGCCGATTCAGGGTCTCTCATAGTCGTACGTTCCTGCAGGGCGATCGGGCGGCTCTCGGGTCGCGCACGCGGTATTGCGCGGAGACGGCTTTCGGAGTCAATCAGAAACGTTGCCGTCGCAACGACCTGCTCTCCGGCCGTCAACCCTTCCAGAATCTGGACTCGGTCACTCGAGCGCCAGCCCACTCTTACATCGCGGGGCGCAAAGACGTCTTGCCCGCTCTCCACGTAGACTCGCGTGCGGGTTCCGGAATCGACAACCGCATCTACCGGAACTGTAATAGCGGAAGGCATGGGGATCGGCAGTTCGACATCAACCACCGTACCGGGACGCAACACGCCGCCGGCATTGTCGACTTCAAGACGAAAGCCGACGCTGGTTCCGCCAAGGTCCGATTGCGGAAGTGCGTCGGCGAGCCGCGCCGGCAGCCGGCGGCCCTCGTCTCGCAAAACGATCGACGCGGAAGCGCCGCTACGCAGATAAGAAGCGTCCTGCCCGGGAACTTCGGCCACAACCCACATCTTGCTCAGGTCGGCGATGCGGTAAAATTCCATCGCGTGTTCAAAGTGCTGGCCGGGAGAAATGTTCCGCGCGAGTATGAACCCATCCGCCGGCGCCACCACCTCGACGCTCTCGGGAAGCTGATGAGTGTCCGCGATTCGCCTAATCTGGACGTCGCTCATACCGAGATTGCGCAGGCGGTCCGTATAACCCTGGAGGCTACTGACACCTTGTTTGGAGACGGCGCCAGGAAACGGCATGGTCCGAGATCCATCATTGCCTACCGCGCCAGGGACGCGCTCCACTGCCGCCAAAAATCCTGAGGCCACAGCGAGAAAGTCGGGTGCGTAATATGTGGCGAGTGTCTGATCTTTCTTGACGAATGTGCCGACCGAATCATGGAACGTCTCCCGAATGAAACCGTCGACTCCGGAATTGATCCGATAGACCCGGGTATCTTCGGGGACCGTCCGGCCCGCCACCCGTGCGATGCGGGTGACGCCGCTTCGTTCAGCCGGGGCAAGCCGAATCCCAAGCAATTGCCGCATAACAGCGTCAATACTCACCGATTCCGCAGACGATTGCGCCGCCGCGGCAGTTGTCAATGGGGTGGCGGCGTCATCGGCATACACCGGGACCAAGGCCATTCCGCAATCCGGCGCAATCCCGGGAACGCTTGATTTGAAGGCCGGGTGCATGGGATCTACGTAATAAGCCACGCGCCGTCTCTGTGCCTTGCCGGCTGGCTGGTCGCCTGCCTGAGTCCGGCCCAGTTTGAACGCCGCTGCCAGCGCCACTATAACGGAGATTGCAAGAAGCATCCGGCGCATTCGGCCTTTCTCCCTCCCTGTCTGGTTGGCACAGCTTCAGTGACGTCCGTTCAGATTCCAGGGCACTGGCCCATGATGAGTGGCGCAGAGAACCTGTGTCTTTGCTCCCGCGCAAATCCGGCGGTCACTGGGCCCTCGCGGGCTGTTCGGATATGGATCGCAGAGATGCCACATCGCAAATGGTGACGCCCTCACGGGTGGCCGGACCATACCGCGGACTTCCCAGGCCGACAGCAGGCGGCTTACGGTGAACAGAGTAGTACCAGTCATCTGAGCCAGCTCTTCCCGCGAGAGGGAGAGTTCCATCTCGCCATTCACCATGCGGCCGATCTTTTCCAGTAACCGGATGAGTTGACGAGCAACTCGAGGCGCAACTCGCTCCGTGGCTACTTCACGAAACCGCTCTTCAAGTTCGAGTAACTCCCCGTCAATTAACCGCACCATATTCTGATGGAAAACCGGCCAGCGATCGACAAGGTTTTTGAAGCCGCGAGCATCCCAGACCAGCGCTTCGCACGTGCGAAAGGCCTCGGCCGTCCTGCAATGCACACCGGCAGAAAGCAGGCTGTCGGCGCCCAGCACATCGCCCGGAGCGGCGAACCGCAGAATTACCTGGCTTCCACTGGTTCCCAGCTGAGTTACTTTGATAAAGCCCGAGGTGAGCAGAATGACGTGCTCGACCGCGTCGCCCTCTCTAAACAGCATCTCCCCCCGAGTGAACTCCTTTTTACGCGCCGCCATGAAGATGCGTTCACACTCGACCGGTGAAATGCCTAAGAACAGCAACGGCCGCAGCTGCCCGGCGCTGCCCCCGATTTCTGCAGATTCTCCTCGCCTCATTTGTCCCATGTGGTCATCCCAGTTCCCCAACTTCGGAGTAGGTTTAAATTCCCGCAACAGACGGAGGCCTGATTTACAAAAGTTAAATTCAAACTAAGATTAGGTATATTACCCGATCCATGGCAGAACTGGTCCCTACTTTTGTACTTTTTTTTACAGAACTTGTACTAGAACCTTTCGCGCCCGAGTTCAGTGGAGAATTGCAACAAGGCGCGGTTGCCCTACGCGCAGACGGGTCACTCCCGATGGTGAGAGTACGCGTAGTACTGGCTTGGAGGCCGAGATGCCGCATTAGCATTGGAAGCATTCCCTAAAGCCTTCCTTGCTCCTACGCAAATAGCGATACTTGCAGCCGAGTCAGAATGAGTAGTCTTTGGAAAGCCAGGTGTAACCGGTCAAGTGATGCGCATTGTTCATCGTCGGTTGGTGGTCCTCGGAGCTGCAGTCATGACTTGCGTGCTGCCTGTCCTTGCCGATCGGGCAAGCGATGCATTCCGGCATGGTGCGCAAGCTGAGCGTCGCGGCGACTATGATTCGGCCTATAACTATTACCGGCAGGCATACACCGCGGCGCCTAACCAGCCGAAGTATTTGGTCGCCTATACGCGCATACGCTTCAGTGCCACGACGCAGCATGTTCGAGCGGGGCAGCTTTTGCGGAACACCGGCTCCATGCCGGAGGCCCTGAAGGAATTCCAGAAGGCTGCCGAGATCGACTCCACGAATTTCATCGCCGTCCAGGAGATTCGCCGGACAACCGACATGATCCAGCGCAAGGAAAAGCAGAGGTCGGAGCCGGCAGCGGGTGTCAAGCCGGCGCTCGATATGTTGGCCGATGCTCCGGCTCGGGGAATCGAGCTCAAGCCGCTTCCCATCGCCCCCATCACGTTGCACATGACGATCAACGCAGACCTGGCTTATAAAACGATTTGCAAACTTGCCGGCATCAATGTGGCGATCGATCCCGACTACCGGGCTCAGAAAGTTACTCTCGATCTCACCGATGTAACCCTGCGCGAGGCTCTGGATACACTGCGGCTTCTCTCGAAAAGCTACTGGCATCCGATCATGCCGAACACGATTTTTGTGACGACGGATTCGCCGGCCAAACGCAAGGACCTGGAGCAAAGCGTGATGCGGACGTTCTACTTACAGAACGTCACGACACCCAACGACTTGACGGAGGCGGCCAACCTGCTGAAGCAGATGCTCGATGTGCAGCGCATCCAATTGTTGCAGGGACAGGACGCCCTGATTGTGCGAGGCACTCCGGATCAGATGATTCTTGCCGAGAAACTGCTGGCGGACATCGACAAGCCGAAGCCTGAGGTGGTCATTACCGTGACGGTCATGGAAGTGAGCCGCGATCGAGTCCGCACAATAGGCACGACGGTGCCGACATCCACGAGCGTGGCCTATTTGCCCGGCGGAGCCGCAGCCGCGGCGGCGGGGGGCAGCGCTGCCAGCAACGGTTCGGTAAACCTCGGGAGTTTCTCCGTGGCGGTGCCCGGAACTTCGTTCTCCTTCTTGACCAGCGACAGCAATGCCAAGGTGCTGCAAAATCCGGAAATTCGGGCCTTGAATAATGAAAAGGCCACGTTGAAGATCGGCGATCGCGTGCCGATTGCCACCGGATCGTTTCAACCCGGTCTGGTTGGGGGCGCCAGTGTGAGCCCACTGGTGAGCACGCAATTCCAATACCTCGACGTCGGTGTCAATATCGATATCACGCCGCATATTCACTCGGATCGCGAGGTTACTCTGAAAATGGGCCTCGAGATTTCTTCGGTGACCGGCTCGCAGAGCATCGGCGGGATCACCCAGCCAATCATTGGCCAGCGCCGGATCGAGCATGAAACGCGCCTGGTTGACGGCGAGGTCAATCTGCTGGGCGGCATTCTGGAATCGCAGGAAACGCAATCGCTGAGCGGCTATCCCTGGGTGAGCAAGATTCCCATCCTCAAATACCTGTTTGCGCAGGAGAACAAAGAGCGCACCGAAAACGAAATCGTCTTTGCCATCACTCCTCACATCGTGCGCGGCCAGGAAATCACCGAAGACAACCAGCGGATGATCGAAGTGGGGACTGGCAACTCGATCGAACTCCGCCGCAAGCAAGCCGCCGAGCCGCCGGCTCAGGCCGCCGGGGAGGCCAAGGTGCAGCCATCCGCGGCGACACCCGCTCCAGTCTCTACTCCGGCCGCCCAGCCGGCCGCGCCGGCTGTGACGCAACCTGGCCGTACACGAGGCGCGTCCATTAAACGGTAATAAGGCCCCGGCCACCCGGGGGCCAGAGTCCTGTTTCCCATCGGCGCAGGCCCAGCGAAACCTTTGCCGCCCGGCACGAGTTGATTATTCCTCGCCTCCTTTGCGCGCAGTCAAAGACGGCCGCCCCTCTACCATGCACAAATTCAGTATTTGCACTCGTGCGGCGGAGCGCCATCCGCGCCGCCGCAGCAGATTTTGAAGAAGAAGGCCCGGGCGATTGCTCGGAGGCAAAGATGTCCGGTGAAGGGAACAGTAAGATTCCCAAACGGACGCTAACTAGATCGCGAGCGAATACGGGAGCGCCGCCGGATACGGCGGCCGAGGAGAGAGAAAAATGGCGAGGAGAAACGTTGGCACCCCCTGGATCCTGGCGGTGCTGGTTTTGGTAGCGACCCTGTCTGCAAGCGCCCAGTCCTTCCGGATTCAGTGTCCCACCACAACCATCACGCACCCAACAGCGGTTACGTCGATTCAAGGCGAACCGAACTACAACGGTCCTACGCAATTTGTAACTGCGCCCGTCTCGGGCACCTCGGGTGGCTATATGACGCCGCAAACCAACGTGAACGGCGCCGTCAAATGCCAGCAGATCTCGGGCGGCGACGGGTTGTCCACGATGGCGGACGGCACGCAGACGTACATGTTCTCCTTCGGGCCGCTTTCCGGGCTGTTCGACATCGCGAATGGCCTGCCGGGCACACAGTACCCTGACGTCTTTAACACCGTGTATCCGGGCACCACAACCGGCAGCGCGGTCCAGCCCCTCCTCCTGCGCGGCGACCCCGCCACGACCGATGGGGTCACGAGCGGAGCTTCAGGCGCGGCAAACCCGGGCGCGTTTACCTGGAACGGCGCGGTGGGGCTGACTCCCGACCTCGATGCCATCGCCGACGGAAAGTGCACCGCCCCGTGCCTCGACGGGCACGTGGATCCCCACCAGATCATCGACGTCGGTGTGTTGAACGGCAATATTCCGGCGCCCCTATTGGCCTTCGATGAAGACGACGAGGTCTTCTTGACGCTCACTAACGTCGGTATGATCATGCGGCCGGACCTCTTCGAGCAGCACACCGTCCACTTCCACGGCTATCCTAACGCCTCCTCGTTCTACGACGGAGTGCCCGACGCTTCGGTGGCCATCAACATCGGTGGCAGTTTTACTTATTACTACCTAGCGCCCGATGCCGGCACGTACTTCTGGCACTGCCACATCACCCCTCCCGAGCACTTGCAGATGGGCATGGTCGGGCAACTTCACGTGCGCCCGCGGCAGGACCGCGTGCCTTCCGGTGGCGACCTCTATACCTATCTCGGCTACCAGAACGGAGTCGGCCTCCCGGCAGGAATCGTGGCGGATCTGCGTACGGTTTGCAATCCCGGCAAGGACATCCTGTGTTCCGCGACTATGCCGGCCATCAACACCGGGGCAAAGCGCCCTTCACAAGGCGCCCTTTGCAGCGGTGCAGCATCCACTTCCCCCACGACTCCCAGGTACGCCTACAACGATGGCGACGGCTCGACCTGTTATGACGTCGAGTACCCCATCCAGATGCACGGCTTTGACCCCAATTTCCATTTCGTCGGAATGACCTTCAACCCCGAGATGTTCGTGGACATGAAAGATAAGTACTTCCTGCTGAACGGGCGCGGCTACCCGGACACGGTCGCGGCCGGCCCTCAGGCTACGGTAACCACCGACGGCAACATGCACTATTCGCAGCCGATGCCCGCCCTCATCAATATTCCCGTGGGAGGCAGAGCGTTGCTGCGCCTGGTCAATCTGAGCGTTTCGGAATATCACACCCTGGCTTCCATGGGGATTCCGATGAAAGAGATCGGGTTCAACGCCAAGCTCCTGCGCGACCAGGGGGGCAATAACACAGAGTTCTATACCAACTCGATCACGCTCGGCGGCGGGGAATCGCTCGACGTGATTCTGGATGCCACCAATGCCACGCTGTATCCGGCCGGCAGCGTCTTCTATCTCTATTCTCCCCAACTCGATCACCTGTCCAATGACGCCGAAAATTTCGGCGGGATGATGACAGAGGTCCACATCTGCAACAGCGTGACCAGCAACACGTTCGGAAACATCTGCAACTAAGGAGCGCGGCAATGAGGGCGACGAACATGACGAAAGCGATCTTGAATTCACGACTGCTTCTGGCCCCGATGACGGCGTTGCTCCTCACGGCCTCGGCCCATGGTGCGGCTCCTGGCATTACCACAGGCGGGACTTTCCAATTGACCGCCCAAGACGCGTTCCTGAACCAGCCCGACGGGCAGGCGGTCTACTCGTGGGGCTACGGCTGCGCGACTGGCTTCAGTCCAACGTTTCTCCCCGCGGCGATTGGCGGCGCCTTCTGCTCCACCATGCAGGTTCCCGGCCCCACGCTGATTGTGACCGAGGGGACTACGGTCACGATTACGTTAACCAATAATCTGCCCACGGCAGCCGGCAACACCTCGATTCTGTTCCCCGGTTTTACCATGGCACCGAGCTGCTCGACGGGGGCAGTGCAAGGCCTGCTGGCGTGCGAGGCCCCCCCGGGAGGCGCCGTGACCTATACCTTCCAGGCCTCCGCGCCGGGGACGCATCCGTATTACAGCGGAACGCAAGGCGATCTCCAGGTGGAAATGGGCTTGTACGGGGCTCTCATCGTGCTGCCGACAGGCGGTGGCCCGTCGGCCTGCAATGGCACGAACACCAACCTGTACGGCAAGACGGATTACGGTTCGTCGCACGGTATCCCCGGCTTTCCCGAGCGGGACTTCCGCCTCGCGCACGCGGCCTACGACCACCAAGCCAGCTGCTACGACCGCGAATACCTGTTCCAGTGGGCCGAAATGGATTCCAGGATTCATCGGCAGGCTCTGGCCCAAGTCAGGGCCAAATCCGGCTGCGTGGCCGGGGCCGTGGGATGCAGCCTGAACGTGCAGACCGAGCCGTATCACCCCGCCTACTTCCTCATCAACGGGCGCTCCATGCCCGACCTGATGGACCCCAACTACGCGGCCGAGTATCCGCATCAGCCCTACAATGGCAACCCGCACATGCATCCGGGCGAGCAGGTCTTGATCCGCACCATCGGCCAAGGGCGGTGGCAGCATCCGTTTCACGAGCACGCCAACCACGTGCGCATCCTGGGCCGGGACGGGAACCTGGTTCTCAGCCCTACCAATCCGACCGCGAATCTGGCCGGCATTCTCATGTTCAACACCGACACCACGCCGGGTGAGTCCTTCGATGGAATTTTCTACTTTAGCGGCCGCGGATTGAACTGGGATCCGTACGGCCACCATCCGGCGGCCGGCCCCGCCAATCCCACGGCCACCAACCAGAATCCCAATCCCACAGACCCGCTCGCCTCGCTGACCTGTACGGCGGATGCCAACGGTTATAACACGGGGAATCCTGCCGCTCTCAACTATTACGAGTGGTGCCAGGACCACAACAAGCCGGTCCAATCCATGCCCTTCGGCGACGTCGCCGGCGGCGGCCCCGTCACTCTTCCCGATCCCAATATCTTCGCCAACGGCCCCTGGTACGGCGGCACGCCCTATTTGGGTCCGGATGCCAGCTTGCGCGCGTCGATGGCCGCCTGCGACACGACGCTCAATGCCGGCTGCACCACGTTGCAGCCCTCCAACGTGCAGGCCAACCCGGCCGCTGAGCGCGGCTGGGCCTTCATGTGGCACTCGCACAACGAGCGCGAAATTACCACGAACAACGTGTTCCCCGGGGGCATGCTGATGATGATGCTGGTCGATTCCCGGGAATTTGCGATTGACGAATCACTGTAACGACAAAGGAAGACACGAGTCATGCGAACCAATCATCTGAGTTCTATCTTGAAGGTTCCGGCGCGGATCGCCGGTGTTCTTCTTTTCGCCGCGGCAGCAGCATTCGGGCAAAACACGGCAACGTTTACCGCCCCACCGAATTTTGGCGCGGTGTTGGTCGGCGCAACCAGCGCCGCCCAAATTGTGACTCTGACTCCGGACGCGATGACGGCGCTGGACCCGATTCCCCCCGCCAGCCTCACCTTTTCGGGTGGGTTCGCGCTGTCATCGACATATGCGACAGACGCCAACAGCTGCGCCGCCGGCACGGCGGCCGGTGTCGCATGCAACATCGGCGTGGTGTTCCGCCCCACGGCCCCAGTCGCGTCCGCTGGAAGTCTGACCATCACGGCGACGAGCTCCATGACGGCCGTGACGATCGCGGGTTTGCCGGTAGCGCTCAGCGGGACCGGCTACGCGCTCGGCGTGACTCCAACCACGCTGACTTTCGGTAACGTGCCTGTCAATTTGACCAGCACGTCGCAACTCGTGACTGTGAGCAATACTCTTCCCACGGGAACCACGGGGGGCACCAACGTCGATTCCCTCAGTTTTACGTTCCCTGCCTCCTCGCCGTTCTCATCGGCCACTGGCGGCACCTGCAGCGGCTCTCTGGCGCCCGGGAATAGTTGCACTCAGGCCGTGGTGTTCAAGCCGATCGCGACGGGGACTCAGGCCGGGCAAGCCATGACCGTGGTTGCCTCGAGCAGCGGATCGCCGGTTTCGGTAACGGGTTCGCCTGTCAGCCTGAACGGCACGGGATACGAGCCCCCCGTCTCGGCCGTTACCAATGGCGACTTAGTCACCGTGACGCTGACGAATACCACCAGCTATCCCTTGACCTTCGTGCTCGCTCAGCCAACCGGGTTCACTCAGGTGTCGGGTGGCACTTGTGCTTCGCTCACGGTGACCGGGACCAGCTGTACGGTGCTCGAACATGTCACGGTTGCTGGATCCCCCGAATCGGGAACGCTCGGAGTTACCACGGTCTCCGGGACTCCGGTACTTCCTTCCAGCCTCCTCATCGGTGAGACGCCTGCCCCCAGTGCACCGGTCGAGACCGGCGTGGAGCAGGTGATCCAACTGACTGCGGCTCCCACCTCGATCACCATGCCGGACGGCACAAATGTGCCGATGTGGGGCTACACCTGCGGAACAGCCATTGCCAATACGCTTGCGAAGTGCGCCAAGTTGAACCCGAACGCCACTGGCTGGTCCCCGGTCGTGATCACGGTTCCCGCGGGACAGGACCTGGAGATCGAACTCACCAACAATCTCTCGTTTTCGACCGGTAGCGGGACGAACAACGTGCCCACGTCGCTGGTGATCGTGGGTCAGGTTGGCGGCGGCCTGGGAACCGTCGGCTCGGGCTGCAGTGGCGGCGCCACGTGCACGCCGGCCACGGCCTTCGATCACTCCAACGCGCAGGGCATTTACACCTGGGTCACCGCGAATCTTGGCGGAACCGGGACGCCGCCCGCGCAGGGGCCGCGTGTGCAATCCTTTGCCACGGAGGTGGCGACGGGATCGACAGCAGACCTGATCTGGAAAAATCCCCGCCCGGGCACCTATCTGCTCGAGTCCGGCACGCATCCCTCAATCCAGGTCCCCATGGGCTTGGTCGGCATGCTCGTAGTCACCACCGCGCCAACGCCGACTACAGCGGGCACCGCTTATCCCGCGGTCACCGGCAGCTCGCCTGCCCCCTCGTATCCCGCGGTCACCTACAATGCGGAAGTCCCGCTCGAGTTCAGCGAGATCGATCCGGTCCAGAATAATGCCGTCAACGCCGCCGTCCATACCACCGGCTTCAGCGAGACCGCGGTGTGGAGCGCTCGCAATACAGGTCCGTTAACCACCGTAAACATCGTCTATGGCGGTTGTGGCTACAACCCCGGGACTACCAGCGCGACGATCGTGGGCGCTAATGGTTCGGGCGCCACCGCTACGCTCACATTCGGGGCTACGCCGAATTGCCCCGGCGGCGCGGTCACCGGCGTGAACTTGACGGCCCAGGGCTCCGGTTATTCCGGCACTACCCCTGCCAACGTGCTGATTTCCGATATCTCTACCACCCCCGGCAGCGGCGCCATTATCACCGCAAGAACGTCGCCGAACAGCCTGGGTTGCGGTGACCCGTCTGTCCATACCTGTTATCCCCCCGCGGTGAACTACACGCCGTTCTACTACCTGATTAACGGCGTGGCGTTCAATAAGACAAATGCCGGCGCTTCGATGTTCCCGGCCACGTCAGGAACCTCCACATCCGCGGTCACAGGCACCGTTTTGGCGCGCCTGGTGAATGCCGGCCTGCGCATGCACGTGCCTTCCGTCGTCGGATCGCAGACCCTCGGATTCAATGGAGCGGGTGCGCCGGCCACAGTCGGCGGATTCACGCTGGTCGCCGAAGACGGCAACGTCGTTCCGAACTTGTTGCCGAACGGGAACCTGCCCGGCCAGGTGGCCGCGCCCCGTGTGCAGACCGACCTGTTCATGGCCGCGGGCAAAGTGTACGACGTGATGGTCAACGCGCCGGCTTCTGGCACCCCGGCTATCCCGATTTATGCCCGCGACCTGGCGCTGTCGGCGAATTCGAGTGAACGCGACGGCGGCATGCTGGCTTACATCGGCGTCAATGGCGGCGCGCTGCCGACGACCGGCGTATTCGCAAGTACGGCGACGGGCGTGACCGCCAACCCCGATACCTACAACTCCGTGGTCGCCTGCCCATCGGCCGCGACATCGTGCACGCCGCTCGTAGTGTCGGATGTATCCAGGGGCGTGACCGCCAACGACATTAACGTCTTCGGCGTTCAGCTCGCAGTTGCGCCGGCCGCCGGCACGCTGACTTGCGGTGCGACTCCGGGAACCCAAGTCCCAGGCCTCTGTTCGAACGGCACCTTTACCTACACCCCGAATGCCGGCACGTCGTCGGATTCCTTCACGTATTGCGCCAACGGAACTACGCAAACTTCCATGCCATCCTACTGCGCCACGGTGACCCTGGGTGCGGCGGCCGCTAACCTCATCAGTCACCTCACGATGAATGGCGTTTCGTACACGGCGAAAGCCGCGGGCTACATCAGCGTCCCAACGCCTGGCGTGCTCTCGGTGGACAAGGACAGCCTCGGCTACCCGCTGAATGTCCTCACCAGCACCGCGCTATCGTTAAACACCTGCACTTCGGTCTCGCTTCAGGCCGATGGCGGGTTCATCGCGACCGCGGCGACGACGGCAACCAGTTGCAGCTTTACCTACACCGCAACGAACAACCACGGGCTCACCGGAACAGCCTCTGTGACCGTCAACTTCCCGGCGCCCAGCAATCTCTCGGTCCGGGTGCTGGATGGCTTGGCCTATAAAGCGTGCCAAGGAGACAGCGCCTGCATCGCTGCGCTGCCGAATATTACCGACTACCGCTGGGTCATCGAGGAAGACAAAACCTTTTACGTGAACCCCAACTGCACGACGACCACCACCACCTCCACTGCCGGTTGCCCGACGTTTGGGTCCACTGGCGGTCCTCAAGTTCCCGCCACTTTCGGCGTGAATTTCCACACCAGCCACATGGATGTTGTGGCGCAGGGCTGCACCAGCAACGCGCAGGGCGACCAATCCTGCGAGCAGGGCCAGACGCAGCTCGGCACGCCGGCGGTGTGCGAGGCGGGCAACGGCATTTGCGTACCGGGATCGGCAAGGGTGCCGCTGCTGCCCAGTCAGGTCGCCCTTAACGCGTTCCCGGGGCTGCCGGCGTGCACCGGCACGGTAACTACTAATTGCGCCCCCTTCCCCAAGCGCTTCTACCTGTCGGTCCTCCCAGGTGACGCGGGCAACCCCTTCATCTATGGTTACGGAGGCAACCCTGTCAACTGCCTCCCGCCCACGGGCCAAACATATTCGACGGCTCCCCGCTCCACGCAATGCGGCCACGGCCAGGCCGGCGCGCCCATCAGTTGGAATTCAGTTACTAATACCTGGAACCCGGTGATCGTGGTCACCGAGCCCACTCCGAATCCGCCCGCCAATCTCAGCGTCAGCGTGTTCGAGGACGACTTCCCCCTCAACGGCGAGCAGGATGCCGGCGGCGGAATCGACGTCATCGCCACCAACGAGCCGGGTCTCGGCGGCTTCGAGATCATTCTTTGGGACGCCTTCGCCGAACCCGGCGACGTAACGGGTCAGTTGACCCACGATATGTTTAACCAGCCTCTGTCGAACTCGCTGGCCGGCACCATCGATCCCGCTACGGGGCTCGACGCGTGCCCGGTTTCGGCAGAGATCACCGGGAACGTGTTGGGAGCACCGGGCTACACGAGCAGTACCCCAGTCCAGGGTGGAGTCGCTGGGCCGGACCAGGCGCAAGGAGCGCTGACTGGTCTCTCGGGTCGCATCGTGACCTGTCCGAAGTATGAATCCGACGGCATGACTGAATCCCCGCTGGTCGGCCAGGCCCTGGTGAAGAATATGATGCAGGGCAAATACATTGCGCAGGCCGTTCCCGGGGCCAGCCGCATTGCCGCCGGCGAAGAGTGGCTACAGACCAACACCCTGGATGGACAGCATCCCCACGACGCCTTCCTGCGCATCGGTGAGCCGAGCTACTTCCAGGAGTATGGCCCGGCTGGCTACCACGTATCCATCGGTTTCGCCAACCCGAAAGCCATTAATACCCGCCATGACGGCGTCTGCAACGGCACCGACGCGAACCTCACCGCCACCAACTGCACCAATACGGTGACCGGCAGGGTAACAGCCGAGCGCATGAGCCGCCCGCCCGATCAGCGGCTCTATTCCAGCGGCTCGCGCGACGCCTTCTATTGGACCCAGTGCTGGGTGAGCCTGGGCGATCCGGACGGCGAGGACTTCATGTTCACCAAGTGCGACGCCAATGGGAACTTCACGTTCACCAGCGTCCCCCAGGGAGCCTGGCGGATCACCATCGGCGATCAATGGAACGACCAGATCATCGACGGCCTTTCCACGCCGGTCAATGTCTGCCAAACGGGCTCGACGGCTACCCCGGGTGGGGCCAGCAACTGCACGGCTAACAACTTTAACCTGAACATGGGCGACATCGGGGTTCAGCAGTGGCAGGCCAACCTCTATACCAGGACGTGCATCGACGACAACCGGAATGGCATCTGCGATTCCTCCGAGTTGGGAGTTCCCTTGATTAACAACACCGTCCGCTACCGCGACGGCATGTTGGCCAATAACCTTCTCACCGACTTCGGTGGTGTTGCCAATTTCAACGAGACCTTCCCGCTGTTCAACTGGTACGTGGTGGAGTCGGACACGACCCGCTATAAGACCACCGGCATCCACACCGTATATGACGCGGGCGGGCCGGCTGACGGCACCACCTGCGGTGGCAGTTACCCTGCATGCGGACCCGCCGGTACACCTTACGCCAATTTGGCGAACACCATCGATCCCTATCCTCTGCCCGCAGCCCTTTCGGTGCCGGGCGCCATTTACTGCAACACCGCCGATTGCAGCGGTCAGACCTATGGTACGGCGGTTGCCAGCTCGTCCAGTGTTTCCACTGGCCGCATTGATCCGCCGTGGGTTCCCTCGGAAGGTTGGCAAGGCTTCACCGGCCAGAACAACTTCATCGAGTTCGCCAAGGCCCCCTACGCGGACGGCGAGAATGGCGGCATTCATGGGCATGTTGTCTACGCCTCCACGCGGCCGTTTGATGATCCGCAGTTACTGGTGCAGACGCAGTGGACACCCCTGATTCCGAACGTCACATTGAACCTGTACCAGGAGGGCTTCGCGGCCGATGGCGTCACCCCGACCCTCACACTAGTCGACACCACCCAGAGCAGCAGTTGGGACAGATGGGCCCAGGGCTTCCGCGCCGACGGCCAGCCCAACATGAGCTGCCCGGGCCAGGCGCCGGCGCCCACTTCCTCGACGGGGGGCGACCTCTTCTTCTACTCGCTGTACAACCAGCCCAACTGGCTCAACCTCTACGACTACTATTACAACGGCGTGGCTTTGCCCACGATCCCCAACAACTCGCAGTACAAGTGCTATGACGCGATGCACAACTGGAACCAGCTCCAGCCCGCGCCCTACGACGGCATGTACGCGTTCCCCAGCATGCTCGGCTCCGTTCCGAACAGCGCGCATAACAACGCCGCTTACCCGGCGTTAACCGGTGGCTCCGGCGGCGTCGGCACTGGGAGTAATTTCACGCCCGGCAACATGCCCGGCACGAACTGCACCGTTTGTGTCCCGAACCCCGACGCGACCGATCCCTGGAGAGTGGGCACCCCCATGCTCCCGGCCGGCAAGTACGTGGTCGAGGTGATCCTTCCTCCTGGCTTCGAACTTGTGAAGGAGGAAGACAAAAACATCCTCATCGGCGACAATTACATCGCGCCGGTCTACCAGCAGTTCGGCGGGCTCGCCAACATTTTCATCCTCCCCGACCAGGCGTCGGTGGCCTCGCTGTACGATGAAAGCGGCAGCGGCTACAACAACAACAACGCCCAGAACTCCACTACGAGCATGGGTGCCGGCCAGCAGAGTCAGTTCGTCCCCAGCTACCTGGAGCCGGTCTGGCCGTGTGTGGGCCAGTTGCGCCAGGTGCCCGACTACATGAGCCTCTTCCCAGAGGCGCACCAGGTAGCCGCTTTCGCCGGCGCCCAACGTCATCTGTGCGACCGCAAGGAAGTGACGCTGGGTAACCAGATGTCGGCCACGGCGAAGTTCTGGCTCTTCACCTCCACCCACATCGCTGCCAAGTTCACCGGCGGAATCACGGACGACTTCACGAGCGAATTCGACCCGTTCGCGCCCGTCTTCGGCGAGAAATTCGCGCCGCCCAACATGCCCATCTCCACCCGCGACTGGGCCGGAAACGAAATCTCGCGCGTCTACAGCGATCAATGGGGCGCCTACAACGGTATGGTCTATTCCAGTTGGGAAGTAAACCCGCCGAACCCCACCGGGTATGGGCCCAACACGATGGTTCAGTGCATGAACGACAAGGGACCGGCCATCGATTTCCGGACTGGGAGTCCGACGTACGGCCAGCTGATCGTCACCGATCCGCTCTTCACGCCGCTCTACAGTCAGTTCTGCTACCAGCTGCCGTATCTGCCCGGCACGACCGAATACCTGGATACCCCGGTGGTGCCCACCACCGCTTTTGTGGGGGCCGGGTATAACAATGCCGACTGCGCCTATCCACCCAATACGCCCGCCATCAGCGAAGTGGATGGCGACGGAATCGGCCCTTACGTAAGCGCTGCCGGTAACACCATCACCATCACCGCCCTGGGCGACCAGATCGTGAATAGCTACGGGTACTCGGGGCCCCAGGCTACATCGCCTCCTTTCAATCAGAAGACCGTTACCCGCCACTACGGCTTCGGCGCCGCGGCAGGAACCGTGACGATTGGGCTGAGGTCCGCCACCATCCTGAGTTGGAGCGACACGACCATCGTGGCGACTGTTCCCGCTGGCGTGCCCTCGTGCGCCGTACAGCAGCAGGCGCAATACCAGGGCACGCTTCCCACTGGGACGAGCCCGACGGCACTTTGCGGTGAACTGGTAGTCACGAGCGCCAATGGCCAACAGTCTATCGACACAGTGACCGTCACCGTGGGCGGCAAAGCGCCCTACCACGTCCAGGCTTCGGGCTCGATTCAGGCCGCCATCGACCAAGCGGCGCCGGGTGACCTGATCATGGTAGACCCGACTTGCAACGCGGCGAGCGGGCCGGTTTCCTGCCAGCAGCCTTCTACCGGCGGAGCTACAATTACCAGCAAGATTCCGTCGGCCCACCGGGAACTGGTGATCATGTGGAAGCCAGTCCGGCTGCAAGGCGTGGGCGCGGCCTCCAGCATCATCGACGCCGGCACCCATCCCTCGGGCCAGTACAAACTGGACCCGTGGCGCCGAACGGTGAATTGCTTGTTTGGCCTGTCGCTCAACGGCCAGCCAATCGGCTCGACCATTCCCAACGGCGGCGGCACTAACACGTTCGATTCGACCAGCACCTACAGTTGCCCGACGCCTTCTGGCCCCACGGCCAGTGGGACAGGCCCCAACGGCAACACCTGGAATTTCTTCTACGGCGGCCCGAACTTCCCCGCGATGGTCGTGGACCGCATCCCGCTCGAAGGTATTCTCGGCTGGGACGCCACGGTCAACGGCAACCTTGCTGAGCAGCTGCAAGAGCCGTCTCTCATGGGCGCCTACGAAGGCGCAGGCGTCACTGTGTTGTCCAAGGGCGTCAATATTCCGGCTGGATCCACGGATGTATACGGCTCCGGGGCCGAATCCACTTTCCCGGCCGGCAGCACCCTCCTCACAGGACCGGTAGGGCCGCTTGGCGGCGCCCAATTGGGCGATGGCAATGCCCTATGTCAAACCAGCGCGACGAACCCGACCAATCCGTACCCCAGCAACTTTATGTGCAACCCGTCGAGCATCGACGGAATGGGCATCACCGATGCCTCCCAGGGCGGCGGCGGCATCTTCGTCCACGGCTGGGGGCATAACCTGCAAATCGCCAACGACCGGATCTTCAACAATGCCGGGACGCTTGCGGGCGGCATAGCCATTAATCAAGGTGAATCTCCGGAGGCGTATCTGAACCCGGACACCTCGAGCCCCAGCACCTGCCTCTCGTCCAGTGCCGCAGCAGGTCTCCCGGCTAATTCCCAGTTGCCGTACTGCCTCGGCATCAACATCAACGTCCACAACAACATGATCACCAACAACTCGTCCACCGGCGACGAATTGTTCACCGGAACGCCGGCGGGGGCGGGCGGCGTCAGCATCTGCACCGGCTCCGACTGGTACGACTTCAACTACAACTGGGTGTGCGGGAACATTAGCACAGGCGATGCCGGCGGCGTCGGCCACCTCGGCTTCTCCTGGAACGGAGACATCGAGCACAACAACATCCTGTTCAACCAGGCCACCAACCCGAGCATTGTGGCCAACGGGGGCGGCCTCATGATCATGGGCGCGGCGCCCGATAGCACGTTGGCAAACGGCGTGGAATGCGGCTCGGTAACCGATAACGATTGCGTGCCCGGCTTAAGCGATGGCATTGGTCCTGGTCTGTTGATCAACGCCAACCTGATGCAGGGCAATAGCGCGGACTCCGGCAGCGGTGGCGGCCTGCGCTTGCAGGGAGTCAACGGCACCGACGTGGCCCGCTTCCCGGCACGTCCGGGACTCTGGTACCACGTGAGGGTCACCAACAACATCATCGCCAACAACGTGGCGGGTTGGGACGGCGCGGGAATCTCTCTGGAGGACGCGCTAGCGGTGAGCATCATTAACAACACCATCGCTTCCAACGACACGACGGCTTCCTCTGGCGTGCTCTTCAACTCGCTGGGCGCTCCGCTCTCCAGCTCGCAGTCACCCGGGCCCACCTGCCAGGCGCAGAATGGCGGCGCAGTGTCATGTCCGCAACCAGCCGGCCTGGTCAGCATGCAGAACAGCCCGCAGCTCACGTCGTCGTTCACCACAGGGGCGATCACTTGTCCCCCAGGCAATTACGCGCCTGGTACGAACCCCACAAGCGGGAACGGTCCGACCAGCGCCACCTGCATTCACGTCTCTTACCCGGCTCTGTACAACAATATGATCTGGCAGAACCGCTCGTTCCAAATCGGGGTGGGCGCGTCCGGTACGGGACAGCAGAACCAGCAGAACGTCGTCACTCTCTACAACGCCAACTTTGCCGGGGGTGTCGGCTCAGCGGCTGTGAGCCAGTCCGCGACGGGCGCCTGCCCGGCCGGCTCCAGCTACTGGGATATCGGCGTCCGTAACGACAAAGGCCCGGGCGACCACTCGGGCGGCTATACGCTGAATCCGCTCTATGGCGTGCTGACAAGTGCCGCCGGGTACGACGCCAGCAACGCGAGCGGTAACCCGAACGTTATCAGCCAGTACTGCAATGGTTCGCGCGTGCCGCCGGAGGCTACATGCATTTCGGCTGCCGGGCTGACCGTTCCGTGCGGCTGGCAGGTGCCTCCCGGCATCTCGGACGCAGTGGTGCCGAACCCGGTGTTCTCTCTGACGCCCGCGGCGACGGTGGACGAAGGCAACAACTGGGTCAACATCAGTTGGGGGCCGCTCTCCATCCTGAACCCGGTCACTAGCACGTCGACGACCGACGTCTATCTCGGGAACTACGCCCTCACGCAAGGCTCGCCGTATGTCGACGTCATCGGTCTGCCGGAAAACATCGGCCAAAGTGGCGTGGGGAACATCGTGCCGCCCTTGACCGACTTCTTCGGCAATCCGCGGCCGGATCCCGCAAATCCGGGCAAGGTCGACATTGGCGCGGTCGAGTTCCAGGGCACCAACCCCGGAGCGGCCTATACCGTGACTCCTGACTCGATCCCATTCGGCAACCAGACGGTGGGAACCGCGAGCGCTTCCCAGGCGGTGACCATCACCAACACCGGCAACGCAGCGCTTCCGATCAGCCCAATCAATGCCGGGAGTGTCACCGGCGCCAATCCCCTGCAGTTTACGACTCCGACTACCACTTGTGGGCCAAACTTGGCGGTAGGCTCGTCATGCACGGTCACGATCGCATTCGCGCCAACTTCGGCGGGCTTGAAAACGGCCAACCTGAACATTACTGTCGGGGGCAACGCGCTTCCACCTACCACCACCGTGGGGCTCAGCGGGACTGGTATTGGGCCAACCTACTCCGTATCGCCGACCTCGCTGTCTTTCGGGAACCAGCAAACCGGCACTACCAGCGCGGTGCAGTCGGTCACGGTAACCAATACGAGCACCAACGGGGCGGTGCTCGCGCTCAACGCAGCGACTAGGGGTGGCACCAATCCGTTGCAGTTTACGGCTCCGACCACTAACTGCCCGGCCAGTTTGGCGGCGGGCGCATCGTGCACCTACTCGATCGCCTTTGCTCCGACGACGACCGGGACCTTAACCGCCAACCTGAACATCAATGTCGGCAACGCGACTCCGGCTACTACGGCCGTCGCGCTCAGCGGGACCGGTGTTGTACCAACCTACTCCGTATCGCCGGCCTCGCTGTCTTTCGGGAACCAGCAAACCGGCACTACCAGCGCGGTGCAGTCAGTCACGGTAACCAATACGAGCACCAACGCGGTGCTCGCGCTCAACGCAGCGACCAGAGGTGGCACCAATCCGTTGCAGTTTACGGCTCCGACCACTAACTGCCCGGCCAG
>CAYTJD010000123.1:0-66801 GCA_964438005.1 uncultured Solibacteraceae bacterium
GGCACGGAGATGGTGATGCCGGGCGACAACGTGAACCTGAAGGTGGAATTGATCACGCCGGTGGCGATGGATAAGGGGTTGCGGTTCGCGATCCGCGAAGGCGGCCGCACGGTGGGCGCCGGCACGGTGACCGAGATCGTGAAATAGGAGTGAGCATATGCCTCGTGAAATCATTACGTTCCAGTGCACGGAGTGCAAAAACCGGAATTATTCCTCAACCAAGAACAAGAAGACTACCACGGAGCGCATCGAGCTGAAGAAGTTCTGCCGGCACTGCCGCAAGCATCAACCGCACCGGGAAATTAAGTAGAATAAGAAAGGCCCCCAAGCGACGTCGGGGGTGTAGGGGCGTAGGTTTAACGGCAGACCAGCGGTCTCCAAAACCGCGAGTGGGGGTTCGAATCCCTCCGCCCCTGCCAAAACCCCCACTACCAGTTGGGAGTCCGCGGAAAGAACGGTTCATGGCCGAAGAAAAGAAAAATTTGTTGGTGTCCACGCAGGAATATGTGGGCGAGCTCCGGAATGAAATGCGGAAGGTGAGCTGGCCTAACCGGAAGCAAGTCGAAGGCACCACCGCCGTGGTCATCTTTTCCGTGTTCGCCTTTGCCGCCTACTTCTTCGTCGTGGATTCGGCGCTGACGCGGGTCATCAAGGGCGTGATTACGTATTTCAGCAAGTAGGTTCTTATGGAAGACGACCAGAATATCCACGTGGATACGGAGCACCCAGAGGACGAGCCGGCTCCCGAGGCGGAAGCGCACGCCGCGGAGGCAGCCGAGCCTGAGCAAGCTGCAGCCGAGCCCGCGCAACCTGCCTACGACGAATCGTCTCCCAAGAAGTGGTTCATCATCCACACCTATTCCGGATTTGAGCAGAAGGTGAAGGAATCGCTGCAATCGCGCTCGCAGGCCTTCGGCTTCGCCGACAAGATCGGCAACATTCTAATTCCCACCGAAGAAGTGGTCGAGATGCGCGGCGGCAAGAAAGTCACCAGCAAGCGCCTGGTTTACCCCGGCTATGTGCTGGTGGAAATGGAAATGAACGACGAGCTGTGGCACGCCGTGAAAAACACGCCGCGCGTCACCGGCTTCGTGGGCGGCGGCAACGCCCCGGTGCCTCTGAGCGCCGATGAAGTGAATTCGATTCTGTACCGCCAGGCCTCGGCCGCCGAGCGCCCGCGCCCGAAAATGACCTTCGAAAAGAACGATTCGGTGCGCATCGTCGACGGACCGTTCGCCAATTTCTCCGGCAAGGTGGACGAGGTCAACACCGAGCGCGGCACGCTGCGCGTCATGGTGACGATTTTCGGCCGCGCCACACCTGTCGAGCTCGAGTTTCTGCAAGTCGAAAAGGTTTAAGGACATCCCATGGCAAAGAAAGTCACAGGCAGCGTGAAGCTGCAGATTCCGGCCGGAAAGGCCACGCCCGCCCCGCCGGTCGGCACGGCGCTGGGCCCCCAGGGCGTCAACATCATGGATTTTTGCAAGGCCTTCAACGCCAAAACATCCGGCAAAGACCAGGAAGGCCTGATCATCCCGGTCGTGATCACGATTTACTCCGACCGTTCGTTCACCTTCATCACCAAGACCCCGCCGGTTCCGGTGCTGATCAAGCGCGCCGTGAATCTCGCCAAAGGTTCGGCCGAGCCGCATAAGACGAAGGTCGGCAAGATCACGAAAAAGCAAGTGGAAGAGATCGCCAAGATCAAGATGCCTGACCTGAACTGTTTCGAGCTGGAGAGCGCGATGCGTTCCGTCGAAGGTACCGCCCGCAGCATGGGCGTCGACGTGGTGTAATAGGATTCAGCCGCGCCCGTGAGCGCGCGGTTCTCATTTCCCGCCGATGTGCGGATGTGGCGGAATTGGCAGACGCGCTAGATTCAGGTTCTAGTGGGGGCAACTCCGTGGAGGTTCAAGTCCTCTCATCCGCACCACTCCTCACTGAATTTCCAATCAGGCCGCACCAGGCTTCCGAATCTCGAAGATGACGAACTCAAACTGCCTTCCGTGGAGTGCTCGCTGCACGCGGCGCGCGGTCAGCACGCCGCCGATCTTTTGCATGGCCTTCATCGATCGAATGTTGTCGGTCCCCACCAGAAACACCACGTGGTCGACAAATCGAAACGCGTAGTCCAGCATGAGGCGCTTCATCTCGCCGTTGTAGACTCCACCCCAGTAGGAACGGGCGAGAAACGTCCAGCCGATCTCCAACTCGCTCTGCTCAAACCAGAAATATCGCGACGAGCCGATCACCTTACCTGTCGTTCGGTCCACTGCAACCAGAGCGCCACCCGACTCCAAGCCCTCCTGGAAATACTCGCGAAAACGCTCTTCCCGGTAGCGGTCCTGCGCGGGATGCACCTCCCAGATCAGCGGATCTGCCGCCGCGGCAAACAACTCCTCCCAATCGCTGCGCCGCATCGGCCGCAATTCGAGAAGCGCGCCCGCCAGGTGCGGCTGGAGGTCGAACCGTGTCATGTCTTGTATTGTCCCCGATTTCAGCCTCGCTCCTGGCAGCTTCACTCGCCCTCAACGGAGTAGACCGGCTCTTTTGCCGGAATGGCAGACAGGACTTGCACCAGTTGTTTGACGTTGACAGGCTTGGCGATATAGCCGTCCATCCCGGCTTCCAGGCAGCGTGTCCGGTCGCCCTCCATCGCATGAGCGGTCATGGCGACTATCGGTGTATGCATCGCCAGCAATCGTTCCTGATTGCGAATCGCGGCGGTGGCTTCGAATCCGTCCAGTTCGGGCATTTGGATGTCCATCAGGATTAAGTCAAATCGATGGCGTGCGTGCCAATCGATCGCTTCGCGGCCATTGTTCGCCACCGTGACGGTATGTCCGTGTTTCTGCAAAACGCGGCAGGCGAGGCGTTGATTTACTACGTTATCCTCAGCGAGCAGGATCTCCATCGAGCGCGTGCTGCCGGGGATCGGCCGCGCCGCGGCATGGGACGCCGCGGCCCTCGTTTCCGTGTTGCCCGTGGCCGCTTCTAAGCTGCGCCGCAACTCCGCCATCGCTACAGGCTTGACCAGATACTTCTCGATGCCAAGCCGGCGACACCGCTCTTTGTCGTTCGGCAAATCGGTCGAAGACAGCATCATGATGTACAAAGCGGAATTCGTGGGATCGTGCTGGATGTTCTCCGCCAGTTCGAACCCATTCATACCCGGCATCTGAGCGTCAAGCAACAGAACGGTGTACGGTGCACCCGATTGCCGGGCCTCGGTCAGTGCCGCCAGCGCCGCGGGGCCTGACTCGCACGATGTGGCAAAGAGGTTCCAGTTTGCCGCCATGCATTCCAGGATGCGGCGGTTCACGGCATTGTCGTCGACGATCAGCATGCGCATTTCCGCGGGCAATGCGGAGAAAACCTGATGTGGCGCGGCCGGCCGCGGATCCTCCTCGAACTGGGTGGTGAAGTGAAATGTGCTGCCTGCGCCTGGCTGGCTCTCCACCCAAATCGATCCGCCCAGCATCGCCACCAGTTTCGTGCTGATGGTCAGTCCAAGGCCGGTCCCTCCGTAACGGCGCGTGGTGGTTCCGTCGGCCTGCGTGAACGGATCGAAGATCATCTTCAGCTTGTCCGGAGCTATGCCGATACCTGTGTCGCGCACCGAAAACTGAAGTGTGTGCTGTGCGCCCTCTTGGCTGATGTCTTTGACCCGCACCTCCACTTCGCCTGCGGAAGTGAACTTGATCGCGTTGGTCAAAAGATTGAGCAGAATTTGCCGCAAACGTCGCGCATCGCCGATGAGCCTCGGCGGGACTTCCGCACCCCAATCGCACAGCAGCTCCAGTCCCTTCTCGTGCGCGCGCAGCGAAACCGTCTTCAGAGTCTCATTTAGCTCCGCGCGAAGATCGAAGTCAAAGGGATCCAGCGACAACTTACCGGCTTCAATTTTGGAGTAGTCCAGGATATCGTTGATGATCGCCAGCAGCGATTCGGCCGAACTCTGCGCCATGGACAGGTACTCCCTTTGTTCGGAAGTCAAGTCTGTTTCCAGAGCGAGAGCCGTCATACCGATCACGCCGTTCATCGGAGTCCGGATTTCATGGCTCATGTTGGCCAGAAATTCGCTTTTCGAGCGATTCGCCGCTTGCGCCTCTTCGACCATCAGCATCAGTTCCTGGCGTGATTTGGCCAGTTCGTCAACCATGTGATTGAACTTTTCTCCCAGCGCGCCAATCTCATCCCGCCGCTCGATGTTCGCCCTGCCATTCAGGTCTCCGCCGGCCACTCGTTCAGTAAACTTCATCAGCGCCGACAGCGGCTGTAGCAGGCGTCGCAGCTGAGTGTATTCGAAGCTCACAATGAGGACGAGTGACACAAGGAGCACGATGATGACGGAGCGCACGAGCCGGTAGAACAAGCTCTGCTGGTCGCGCGTCGACAGGCTGACTCCGACAACGCCGATTTGGCCGGATGATTCGCCCGCGCTGCCCAAATCGCTCACCCCTAAATCGGTCGGTGCTCGAATGCCCCTCGTCACGGCCACGCTCTCCGAGACCCCGGCCGCGCCCTTGTTCGGCCGCAGTTTGGGATTGCGCGCCGCAGCGAGCAGCCGCCCCTGTTTGTCGCCAAACGTCACCGAGAGGATGTCGTCGCCCGTCGCGGCCGCCTTGGCAAGACGATCCAGCGCCACCCGGTCGCCGACCAGAACGGCAAATTCAGCCTGCGCTGCCAACAACTCCGCCGCCCCTTCGGCGCGCAACTGCAGTTGGCGGTCAAAGGCGCCGTGCTGGCTCACCAGCAACAGGATCGTCAGAACGACGCCAAACAGGCTGACCAATACGGCCTTGACCAACAGGACCCGTGTCAGTAGGCTTCGTCCAACTGCAGTCATATCCCCCTCAATTGAACACTTGGAAATTGGATCTGGCCTCTGGCGGCTCCTGATAATTCATCCCCAGCAGCCGCATGACCCGTCGGTTCACAGCCACATTTAAGATCTTTGGAGACTCAGCCGAACCGGATGTTTCGCCGTTAAGAATCCTGCGCGCGAGCTCTCCGGTCTGCACTCCAATCTCGTAATAGTTGGGAAATACGCCCGCGGCCGCCCCGGCACGGACAAAGCTCGCCGAATAGCCGATCAGCGGAAGGTGGTTTTCCAGAGAGCTTCGCAGCAGAGGGGTGAGCGTGGCGCTGTTATACAGGGAGCTATCCGGCATACAGACGATCAGGTCCGCCTTGCCGCGCAGCGACAGCAGCGCCGGCAGTAGACCTTCCGGCCCAGCCGCGTGCGCGACCTGCAGTGGGAAGCCGCGGGCCCGCGCCCGTTTGGCGGCCTCGGTAAACGACTCCCGCGCCGGATTGCCGATAGTGCCGAAGCGCTTCGCGGCGGGGATCGCCGGCTGCACCTGGCTGAGAATTTCGCCCAGTTCCACGTCGACGCATACCGACGCGCTGGGGTGCGTTACCGATTTCTCTGCAATCATTTCCAGATCGTCGCGCAATAGCATGGTCGCGACCACGGGCGCCTCCACGCGCCGGGCGAGAACGACACGTCCCGCTTCGATTCCGATTGCGACCAGCAATCGCGCCCCGCCGCTCGCCAGCGACTTCTCCAGTTCCTCGGCGGCCCGCTCCGCCTTCAAATGCACCACAACCGCGCTTTGGCTGATGCGCGCCAGGCTGGCTTGGATTCCCTTGATCCCGTCACCAAATACTTCGCTCAGCGAACCGGAAACGACCACCACCGGGGCTGTATGGGCAGCGCGTCCGGTCCGCAAGAAGTAGAGGCCGGCACCGAGGGTGGCCAGAAGTGCGCGTCGCGTCGGCATAAGCCGCCCATTCACTCCCAATGCCATATCAATTTGAGGAACGCCGTGCGGCCGTCCTGAGGCATTTTCTTCACAATCAAGTCGATGGGATCGTCGTAATGCCAGTTCAGCAGGTTCCGGATGCCGAATTGCACATCGAAGTTCCGGTGCAGCCGCTCGGTGGTCCAGGTCGTATCCACTAGCACCACTCGGCGCACCTGCTGGCCATCGGAAGTCTCACGGGGCCCCAACATCCGCAGTGCCCCGCTCCATTCCAGCCGGTTGTGGATCAAGGGGGTAGCCACCGCGATTTTTGGAACATAGCGCGGCGAGTTGCTAAGCTGGACCCCGCTTTGCCGGTCGATGGCTTGTTGCAGCGCCAGACTGGCATTCATTTCCAACCTCTCGCCCAGTTTGCCCCGTATCTCGAATTCGACGCCGGCCGAGCGGTCACTTCCCAGGTTCACAAACTGCTGCACGCCTTCCGGCAGATACCGCACCCGGATGACGTCGTCCAGAAAATAAAAGAAGCCGTTGACCAAAAAGGACAGTTGCCGCCGTTTGCGCTCCACGGACACTTCCAGGCTGTGGCCTGTTTCCGGCTGCAAGCCCCCGCTGGCAAGCAGGTTTACATCAGACGAGTATTGCTCGAAGGCGCTGGGGTTGCGAAACGACCGGCCGTAAGTCAACTTGTAAACGGTTTTCGGGCCAGGTTGGAACACCAACGCCGCCTGCGGCGACAAACAATCACCATAGTTGTGGCTGTCGTTGACGCGCAATCCCAGCGTGGCTTTCAAGCGCCGGGAAAGCGGGACTTCCTGCTGCATAAACACGCCATAGGAGCGGTCCGGGTGGCTGATGCGAAACCATTCCATCGCGACTGGCTGCACCGTCCCGAATTGCAGGACACTTTGAATCTCGACATCAGCCTGCAACCCGATGGTCAGCAGCCCGATGCGTCTCAGGGGCGTCGTCCAGTTCAACTGGGTTCCCAGCCACCGGGCCCCGGCATTACTCCGGTCGTCCTCCACGTACGAATCGCGCTGGTAGTCCCAACGGTCGGAGTAAAAGTACTCGTCGTAATACGTCCGCCAGCGCAGCTTGCCTTTGCCCAGGTCGCGTGTGAAGCCTGCCTGCACGAAGTTCCGGCGATCTTGCAACGCGCCGCCGCGATCGGCGAAGATCGAATCTCCCCACGAAATCGGGGCATGCTTTTGGCGCGAGTTGAAATACGCCAGCACGCTCCAGTTCTTCCAGACCAGGTTGGCGAAACTGTGATAGCCGCGCTGGCCGTCCACCCCCACGGCGAGACCTCGGTTGTTCGCGGGACTATCGAATTCCGGCATGTAGACCGAGCCGCCGGCGTTGTTGAATACCGAGCCCGACAGCAACAGGTTCGCGCCTCTACCGAGATACAAGGAGGTGGCCATCATCGCCTTTTTCTCGCCCAGGGTGCCTGTCTCGGTGGTGGCATAGGCACGTCCCGTGTCTACTGGAGACTTGGTGACGATATTAATGTTGCCGAAGATTCCATTGCTGCCGTAAAGCACCGAGGAAGGGCCGCGCACGATCTCGATCCGCTGCACCAGGTCCATGTCCATCCCGAAATCCTGCCCGAAGAATCCGCTCTCGTTGTAAATGGCCTCGGTCATGACGTGGCCGTTGATCATGATCAGAAACCGCGTGTTATAGTCGCCCGGTATCGAAAAACCCCGCTGGCCTACGGCCGTATAGATCCGGTCGTAGCTCGAATAGAACCCGCGCGCCGAAGCCAGCGCTTCCCCCAGCGTTCGATAACCGTATTTCCGGATGTCGGTGGCGGTAATCAGCGTGACATTGGCGGGGGCGTCCTCCAGGCTCTGTAGCCGTAGAGTTGCCGCCTCCACCACCGGGATTTCTCCGAACACCGCCTCATCGGAAGGTACTGAGTTAGGGGGAATCGCCGCGCCCCTGGGTGACTGCTGCGCCCACCCGATCGCAACGCCCAACCACAAGCCCACCATGAGTTTCGGGACGCCCAGCAATCCCGCCGACACTGACATATGGATATCTCCCTAACGGATGGCCGTCGCTCCCTTAATCGGCAATTGACGAATCCGGCTTTAGTATTGGGACCTGAGGAGTCCGCTCTCAATCTCTGAACTACCCGCCCCGATTCAGCCCGGGCTTATGGTACAAATGAATTACTCGACGAAGAGGACAGACCCCTCCGAGAGGTTCCCTCGAAACGGAAGCTCGCCCTCGAGCAGGCCCCAGTAGAGAGAAACGTCAGGCGCGACGACACCGCGCGAATCGAGCGCCGGCGCGAGCCGGAAGCTGGATGGTACCGCCGCCTTCCGTGGTTCCAGCAAATTTCGAAATGAGGATTTGCATGGCCGCCCCCGCAACGCGACGGATCTTCGCCGAAGAAGTTTTCAACCGGGTTGGAGAAGAGGTCCGGCTGAAAGGTTGGGTCTACCACCTCCGAATCCTGGGCAAGACCGCATTCATCATCCTGCGCGATTGCACCGGCGAGGTGCAGTGTGTCCTCGCGACCGAGTCGCTCAAGCAACACAGGCTGAAAGTCGAGGACGTGGTTGAAATCCGGGGCGCCGTGCGGACCGAGCCGCGCGCCCGCACCGGCTGCGAAGTCGATGTCTCGGAGATCGGCGTGCTGAACCGCGCCGGGCAGAGCCTGCCCTTCCTATCCGCGGCCAGCGTGGAATCGGTGGGATTGGAGACCCTGTTGCAATACCGGCCTTTGTCCCTGCGCACCGAGGCCGTCGGGGACATCTTTCGCGTGCAGGCCGCGATCCTCGCCGCGTTTCGCGACGCGCTCAATCGCCGCCGCTTCACCGAAATCGTGACCTCGAAAATCGTCTCCGGCGGGACCGAGGGAGGCAGCAATCTTTTCGAGATCCAGTATTTCGATCGCGTCGCCTACCTCGCGCAGAGCCCGCAGTTCTATAAGGAACATGGGGTCGCCGGCTTGGAGCGCGTCTATGAGACGGGCCACGTGTATCGCGCCGAGCCTCACGCTTCCAGCCGTCATTTGACGGAGTATTACTCGCTGGATGTCGAGTTCGGATTCATCGACGGCCCCGAGGATGTCATTCAATTCGAGCGCGAACTCCTCACGGACATGTTCGACAGTCTGAACCGCAACCATTCGGAGGTGATTCGCCGTTATCGCGGGGACTTGCTTCCCTCCATGCTGGGCGTTCCCTGTTGGGAGTTCGCCGCGTGTCTGGAGATGCTGCGCGCCGATTTCGGCCGCACGGACTTGGAAGACGATCTCGACCCGCTGGCGGAACGCCAGCTCTGCGAACGCGCTGCCCGGGAAAACGGCGTCTCCGCTGTGTTTGTCTTAGGTTTTCCTTTGGCGGCCCGGCCGTTCTACACGGCGCCGCGCGGGTCGCACGGCGCCGCCGGCAGTTTCGACCTCCTGTTTCAGGGCCTCGAGATCACCACCGGCGGGCAGCGCCTGCATCGCCGCGACCATCTGGAGTCCGCGCTGCGCTCCCGGTCCATCGATCCGGCGAACTTCGAGAGTCATCTCGCCATGTTCGATTTGGGAATGCCGCCCCATGGCGGCTTCGCCGTCGGACTCGAACGCTTAACCTGCCAGGTGCTCCACCTGCCCAACGTCCGCCAGGCCGTTCTGTATCCGCGCGACCGGTACAAAATCACGCCCTGAGCCCAAGGCTACTCCAGGCTTTTCTTGTCTGACAGATTCCGCGGCGACTTCCGCCTGAGCAGCGAAACCAGCTTCTGCCCCGCCGCCGGTGCCCCCGCTTTCCCTTCCCGGACAATCTCCACCGCGTTCAGCTTTCTTCCGAACAGTTTTTCATTCGCGCCGTTGTCCTGCCGCAACGTGGAACCCTCCAGCGACACGCCGGCGAACAGCCCGCGCGACCTGGAATAGGTCAGGATCTCCGCCTTCATCACAATGTCGGTATCCGCCGCTGCCGTCCTGCCCTTCGGACCGGCCGCCGCCGACGCATCCCCTCCCAGTTTCACCTTGCTCTTCAAGACAGACTCGGCGCCCTTCGGGTTCATCACCAGCAGCACGAAATCCGTCGCTTCCCCGCCCAGTTGAAATCCGATGTTGGCTCCCTCCAACGCAAACATCGCGGGCGTCCCCCACGGACCGGTGAAGTGCGCGCCGGAGCGGCACACAATCGCGCCGCGGCCGTAGCTGCCCCCGATCCCGATCGCAAACTTCTTCACGGAAGGAAACACGACCACGCACTCGGCGCGGTCCAGCAGGTCCCCTGGAAGATTATCGGGAATGTTCAGAATCTCTTGCAGAACGTTGCCGCATTCTTCCAGGCGGTCGGTCTCCTTTGTATCCGCTTTCGGACCGGCCCACAACAGGTTCGCGGCTATCAGAAGCCCAATGCTTTTTTTCATTTGGAGGATCCTCGTTTATCCCGGGGGCCAATGGATTTGCGCACTCCGCCTGATTCAGACGAACATGGTAGCACCCGACCGCCCCGCCAATCGTTTCTATCCAAAGACGTGTTTCATCTGCGCGGCAAGTCCCTATTGCTGGGTGTTGGTCGAAGCGTTCTGGCGCACGTCGCGCTTCCCCAGGTACATCGCCTCGTCGGCCCGCTCGAGCAGGGCGGCCAGGGTATCGCCCGAACGCCAGACTGCGCAGCCCATTGCCGCCGTCAGCGTGACCCAGATCGGACCTGCCAGCCCTTCAATCTGGTATCCCCCCGCGAGTTTCTTGTGAATGCTCACAATCCGCGTAGCAGACTGCACTCCGTCGCAATCCAGCACCGCTACGAACTCGTCCCCGCCCCAGCGCGCCACCACGTCGGAACTGCGCAGAGCCGTCCGCAGGCGCCCGGCGAATTGCTTCAACACTTCGTCGCCGGCGGCGTGCCCGTAACGGTCGTTTACCTGCTTGAACCCGTTGAGATCCAGCAGTAGAACGCAAAACGGGAGCGCCTTCTCGATGCGGACCTCGATTTGTCCCTCTGCATAACGGCGATTGCTGACCCCCGTGAGCTCGTCTTGGGCGGCCAGACGTTCCGCGTCGTCCAGCCGGCTCTGATATTTCGCGAGCTCCGCCCGCAGCATGTTGACCGATTGCTCACTCTCCCGCGTCAATCGCTCCACGTACACGCTCAGCTTCGACGCGCTCGACAGGATCGACGCCCGCATCCGCGTCAGATCGTCCAGGTTGGCAACGGCTTTGAGCGAACCGGTCAGGTCTCCGAACTGCCCCGCATACCGCTTGTCCCGCTCCGCAATCACGTCCGCGGTCCGCGCCAGCGTGACCAGGATCTCCTTCACCTCTGCCGTCTTCTTCTTCTGGTAGTCCGCGGCCCGCCCGCCCCATTCTTCGAGTTCCTGAACTGCCTTCTTGCCATCCCGGGTCAAGGACTCGGGCGTTTGCTCTTCCGACACGCGCGCAACGATCTTCGCCAGTTGGTTCTTCAAATCCGTACCGAGCGCCGGGCAGGCCCGCGCCCCGCTGCTCCCCATCGCCGTCAGCGCATCCCCATACGCGTCCAGCGTCGCCTCCAGCAATCTTCCCGGGTGCAGTTCAATGTGTTTCTTCAGAGAGATCATGGGCCTGATTCATTGTTCGGCGGCCCGCCGATCCGGGCAACGCTACCTTCGGTTAACTGCCGGAGCTCTGTCTGCACCCATGAATCGATACATCCGCTTCAGAAATCGCGACTTATAGCCCAAAACCAGTCCTCCGGCGTTGGCGGTCCGTCTTTGTCTCTACAGTATTTGGATATTGTGAGAGATGTCCCGTGAACTCTCCATCGCCTGGGTGGTGTAGTAATCGCTGAACTTCATCAACTCGGCCACTAACTTCGTGCGCGGCACTTCGGTCCCATCCTCCGCGTGGCCGTGCTTGCCCGCCAGCGTGGAGACAACCGTCTTCATCACGGCGCTGCTGCCGCCGTCCGTGCGCTTGCGCGTGAAAAGGCCCCAAAGGTCTTTCGGAGTCGCATTTAGGCTGCCATGGTGGCCGACTTTGTAAAGATCCACATCTTTCAACTTCGCGCAGATCCCGTCGTCGTCGAGAGCGTACGACCAGTTCTCGATCTGCGCGTCTCCCGGGAAGAGCAGCTTCTTCCCGCAAAATTCGAAGAGCAGGATGACACTCGTGTTATTTAGGACCTTGTCCAGCGTACGCACCAATTCCAGTAAGTCGTTGCCGTACATTTCCTGTATCTTGCGGCGGAACCATCGCGCTTCCGGTGGATTCTCGCCGGGCGAGTAGCGCGAAGCGTGAGGGAACACGGGCTGCATTTCCGTGTCGGGAATCGTGGACTGCGGGCCGCCGGTGGAAAAGCCCAGCTTGGCGACGGAGGCTCTCGTCTGCCACAGATGCCAAAACTGCTCCTCGTCTCGCGAACGCTGCTTCTTAATAGCTTTGCTCTGTTCGAGCGTGGGCGGGCCGAGAACCGAGACCTGCACGCCCGGAAGGAGATCCGGCAGCGAGGTCTTGTAGTTGGCGCACACGTATTCCGCCTTCTTCCCCATGGTTTGCAGGTTCCGCACCGCCTTGATATTGGGGAGATTGTTCTCCCCCAGAAACGCGAGTTGACCGGCGAAACCCGGCTCGGCGAATTGCTTTGCGTCCCGGTGGATGGCTCCAGAGACAGCCTCGAGGTCGCGCAGAGCCAGGCGGAACTGCTGGTGTTCGGCCGGGGCGGCGGCGTTGGTTTCCAGGTCGGGCTCTTCGGTCCAGGGCTGGATGACGAGGTCGGGTTGGCACTGGCGGATCAGGTCGCCCGGACCGTCTCCCGCATCCGTGGTCCGAAATCCCTCGATGTGGTCCTTGTGGCGGTGTGTGGCCACTACCGCTGTCAGTCTGCCCCCGGTGAATTCACGAATATCCGCAGCCGCCTGCTGCAGAACGTCCGGCTTGTTCTCGGGCATTTGTGTGGAGCCGAAGTCGATCAGGACGTGCTTCCTGTCTCCGCCCGCATACCCGAACGTGAGCAGGAAGCAATCGCCAAAACCCACGTGATAGACGCGTAAGATCACTGTTTCAGGTTCCTGGACCATCGGCGCTCCTAAACGAACCTCATGCGGTGCATGTCGGCGAAGCTGCGCTGCGCATCGGCGCCTTCCTGGAAGAAACCGAAGCGCCAGAGATATTTGAGACGCTGCGTTTGCCGCTCTGCATTGCGGATTTTGTTGCGCACGTGATACTTCAAACGGCAGTATTCGTCGAAAATCAGCGTTCCGCCTCCGTACAGCCGGATTAGCAGCCCGTCGTCCATGCCCTCCGGTTTCTGAATTCCAAGGTCCGCGAGTTCCCGGGCTCGGAGGTCGATCATTTGCACGTACTCCGAAACGGTTTCGCGCAGAGCGAAGCCATCCGGTCCCACGCGCAGACAAGGCCGGACGGAGATCACCCGGGTGTAGGCGTCCTCGTGCACACCCAGCAGGTTGCGGTTTTGCCAGATGAAGCGAAAGACCTCGTCGGGATCGCGCTGGAGATTTTCGAAATGAGAATGGGCATAGGTAAGCCCGACGTTGGGCGGTTCCCACATCGCATCTTCGGCTTTGGAAGTCGGCTCGATGCCGTAGGCGCGGAAGCGCTCCAGCAGCACTTTGCGGAATTCGTACTTGGAATCGTCGGGGTGAATCTCGAAGTCGGCTGTCAAGATGGCGCTTAGGAAATCGCAGAATTGCAGGTCGGCCGGCGGCGAATAGTCGATGGCGCGGATGCACATGGTGAGCAGGTAGTCCGCGATGGCGGCGCCCTCTTCGATGACGCGGTCGAACGGATAATACCCGTCGCTGGTCTGGCCGAGCTGGTTCAGCCGCTTCACCCAGATATGCAGAAACGCATTCAGAACGGCGGCCACCAGGATCTCGCCGCGCTTGTGCGGCTCTTCGTATTCGGATTCCTTGATGAGCCGGGGGTCGCTGGGGAGATCTACGGAGCGGCGCAGCGCCTGCCCGCGCACCCCGGAAAGCTCGGTACCCATCTGTTTGGCGAGGCCGAGTAGAGCAAACTCCTTCAGGCGATCCGCTCTCAGGTATTTGGCGTGGATCAGGCTGCGGTCCGGAGCCGGGTCCGGGGCTTCGGTCCAGCGCAGCACCGTGCTGACGACATCTTTGAGAGAGAAGATGCTGAGCAGCGCGATGATATCGGCGAAGCCCTCGTGAAAGCCGGCCTGTTCCGGCGAGGAGGGATCCGTGTATCGCTGGCGGAGCCCATCGAGCAGGGCGTGCGTGGTTTCGTGCGCGATGACGTCGTGCGCCAGACAACTGAAGATCGGCGTGCCGAGGCGGCCGCGGAAGTAGCCGAACATCAGCGCGCGTTCTTCCTTCGAGTAGAAGGCGTTGGCATCGGCAAAGGCGTGCGGCGCGATCACCAGCTGGTGGCCGTCGAAGCTCCAGCGCACCCGGCGGCCCAACGCATATTCGAAGCGCGACAGGATGCGCATGACGATGGCGTAGACGTTCTGGGCGTGAAAGCCCGGCTCGTTGAGCAGGCGGTCGTTGTATTCCTTGAAGTCTTCGGCGGTGGGTTGATGTTCGAAAGACGGCTTCTTATAAGGATCGCGAAACGGACTTAACTCGAAGGGCCGGTAGAAGGTTCGCGTGGAAACGTCGTAATCGATCACGTAGGCGCGGTAGCCGCGCGGTCCGGGTTCGAGCTCCTCGAGCGGCACTTCGACTTCGGTGGTCAGAATCTGGTCTTTTTCATCGCGCAGACCGGGGTCTTGGGCGATGATCGTCAATTTCCGTGTATGCGCGAGACCTGCTTCGGCCATAAGCCACCCGGTTGATGAAAATGACACAAATTAGTCGGAAATGCAATCCGGCTGCATTCGCGCGTAGCGCTGTTCTCGGAGCGAGGACTCCGGGTTGCGGCGTTCCCCTCGATATCGGCTTGGCTTCTGCATCAACTTGCTTTCGGCCGGCTTTCAGGTGCCAATCATCACGAGATGGTGCTGACTCCACTTCCGCCTGCTTCCCCTGTCGTGCCGCCCGTTGGGGCTGTCTACTCGATTGAACCCGCCTTCCCCCGCGTGTAGACTGAAGAGCCATGACCTCGCCGCCTATCGACTTATCTTCGCTCTCCTGGAAAGACTCCGACGTCGGGACTTCCCTCTCCGCTTTACACCAATACGTCGAAGACCAGGCTCAGAAGCAAATCAAATGGTATTGGGATAGTAAGCGCGCCAAGGCAGCCACCTCCATGGGCCTCCGCTTCGTCGCCATTGTCCTGTTCGTGCTCGGCGGATTGGTCCCCATCGTCAAGGCGACCCTGCCCACCACTGTACAGTTCTCATTCGATTTCGGCCAGTCCGGCTACCTTCTCATTGGTGTTGCCGCCGGATGCATGGGCCTGGACCGCTTCTTTGGGTACTCCACGGGCTGGATCCGCTATGTCACGACGGCCATGGCCATCGAAAAATCGCTCGAGGAATTTCGCCTCGAATGGACCCGCAACATGGCCAGGATGCGTGGAGCCGCCCCCACTCCGGAGCAGTTGGAGACTCTCATCCAAACCTGCACCGCGTTCAGCCTCGCCATCAAGAGCCAGGTCGAACAAGAAACCAAGGCGTGGGTCGTCGAGTTTCAAAACAATCTGAGCCAGCTCGAAAAAGAACTGCAAACCAAAGTGGATGAGGCCAAGGCGAAGACAAAATCGGCTGCCGCCGGAGGTTAATCACAAGCTCCTTCAGATTTCTTCATCCGCTTAAGACACAATTACTTAGGTCCAAAACCAACCGCGCCGGAGACTCTCCGCTGGGGCGACTGCGAGTAATAATGAGGATGTGGGAAGGTCTACCGAAAACCGCGTGATGGAGCCCGCGAAAGCTCAAACTGGAGTGGAGCGAACCGGTCCCCTTGGTACCAAGCGGCGCCCCCCGGTTAACTGCCTTCGTTGCAACAAGCCCTCCCCGAATTCCGCAACGATCGTTGCGGAATCGCATCGGGTTTACGAATGAACGCAAGGAGCAACATGGAACCCGTGCAAGTGGAGCGCTTCTACCTGGGTTGCCTCGCCCACGCCTCTTACATGGTCGGGTCGGAGGGCATCGCCGCCGTCATCGATCCGCAGCGGGATGTCGACCTCTACCTGCAAGCGGCGGCCGGGAAGGGCTGGAGAATCGAGCACATCATCGAGTCTCATCTCCACGCCGACTTCGTCTCCGGCCATCGGGAGCTGGCCGAGCGCACCGGGGCGCGCATCTATCTCGGGGCCGAATCTGGCGCGCAGTTCCCCCATACCGCGGTCCACGATGCGGACGAGATTCGCTTCGGTCAGTGCCGCCTCCGGTTTCTCCAGACTCCCGGGCATACGCTGGAGAGCATTTGCATCCTGATGACGGATCTCGGCCGGCCGGACCAGCCACAGACTATCTTCACCGGCGATACCCTCTTTGTCGGCGATGTGGGGCGGCCGGACCTTTCCGCGACGCACACCCCCCAAGAGCTGGCCGCGATGCTGTACCGGAGTCTCCAGGAAAAACTTCTCGCGCTTCCCGATGACACTCTGATTTTTCCCGCGCATGGTGCCGGATCGCTCTGCGGCCGCCAGATGAGATCGGAAAGTTCTTCGACCATCGGCCGGCAGCGGCAGACCAATTATGCTTTGCTCGCCCGCACGAGCGACGAGTTTGTGCATCTGCTGACCGACAATCTCCCCGCGCGTCCCGAGTATTTCGCGCAGGACGCCGATCTGAACCGCCGCGGGGCCGCGCCGATGTCGGAGTTGCCCCGCCTCGCTGCCCTGACAGCGCCGGAAGTGCTGCGCCGGCAGAAGGAGGGCGCGGTGGTTGTGGACACGCGTCCGGCCATGGAGTTCGCCGTAGCCCACGTGCCTGGGTCGGTGCACATCGCTCTCACCGGACAATACGCTTCCTGGGCGGCGCGAATCCTCGGGCTCGATTCCCCCCTCATCATCGCCGGCGAAGATCCCGAGCACGTCCGTGAGTCGCAGCTCCGCCTGGCTCGTGTCGGAATTGAGAAAGTGGTGGGATATCTCGCCGACGGCGTGGCTGGTTGGATCCGGGGCGGGTACGAGCTGGAGTACATTCCACAGATCACGGCACCGGAATTCGTCGAATTGAGAGAGCAGGAAAGGGATCGCATCGCCGTGCTCGATGTGCGGGAGCCGGGCGAAGTCAGCGCGGGCGTCATCGAGAACGCCACCTGCATTCCGCTCGGAAAACTCAAATCGCGGACCGGCGAACTGGACCGCAACCGGCTGCTGGTGGTGTACTGTCGGGGCGGCTATCGCAGTTCGATCGCCACCAGTCTGCTGCGGCGCGCCGGCTTCCGCGACATCGCCAACCTGACTGGTGGGTTCGATGCCTGGAAGGCGGCCGGCCTCCCGTGCGTGGGCGCCGGCTAGGACGCATATAGTAAGAGCATGTCGTATGACCTGGTGGTCTTATTCGAGCATCCGGAGTGGCAAAAGCCTCTGTGGGCGGCGCTGGAGCGTCGCGGCATCCATTATGCTGCGCTCGACCTGAAGCGGGCGGCCTTCAATCCCGACGCGGCCCCGCAGTCGCCCCTCTACTTCAACCAGGCTAGTCCGAGCGCGTACGTCCGCGGCCACGCGCGAGCCGTGCCGCTGGCGTTGTCGCTGATGCGGGCGCTCGAGCTGAGCGGGGCGCGGGTTCTCAATGGCGCGCGCGCGTTCCTGCTGGAAATCAGCAAGTCGGCGCAGACTGCGCTGCTGCAGAGCCTCGGCATCCCGCACCCATGTGCGCTCGCCTTTAACGACGTGGACGCGGCGCTGGAGCAGTGGACAGTGGGCTGGCCGGCGCTGCTCAAGCCGGAGCAGGGCGGCAGCGGCGCCCGCATGTTTCTCCTCAACTCCCCCGATGCGCTGCGCCGGCTCCTCCGTGACCAGCCCTCCTTGTGGCTGCCCGACAATCTCCTCCTGTTGCAGGAGTACTTTCCGGTGGATGCCGCGCGCGGCATCGTGCGCATGGAATTCCTGGGAGGCAGCTTGTTGTACGCGATGCGCGTCGTCTCCCATGGCGCCTTTAATCTTTGCCCGTCGGAAGTTTGCAATCCCCAGGACGGCGCCGGGTCGCACTGTGCGGTTCCCGCGGAGGCTCCGCCGCGGCCGGTCGAGTTTTATCCCTATCCGGAAGTGCCGGCTGCCGCCGTAGCCATGGGAGAGAAAATCATGCGCGCCGGCGGCCTCGATGTCGGCGGTATTGAATACCTGGAAGCCCCCGGTGGCCGGCTGATTTTCTACGATGTCAACGCCAATTCGAACCTGCGCGCGCCCATCGGCCAAGCGTTCGGTTTCGATCCGTTCGAGCGCGTCGTGGACTATCTGTCGGAACAAATCGTCGCCGCTCATATAGACTAGGTTTGATGAAACAAACAGCCCTGATCCTGCTGGCCGCGGCTCTCGCGGCAACGGCCGCGCCCAAGCACGCCCAAGCTCCCAAATCGGTGCGCCTGTTCATCTTCGATTGCGGAACCATTCATACCACGAGTGTCGACACGTATTCCCTCAAGAAGGAAGAGGTGGGCTCGACGGAAATGGCCATTCCCTGCATCCTGGTGGCGCATCCGAAAGGAACGCTCATGTGGGACAACGGCGACATTCCCGATCGCGCCTTTCCGGCCGGCGGCGGTCCGGCGACCGCCGGCGTAGTCACGCAAGCGAGGCCGCTGCTGCCGCAGCTCGCGGAAGTCGGCTACGCGCCGGCGGACATCACTTACCTGGCGATGTCTCACTATCACGGCGACCACGTGGCCAATGCGAACGCCTTCGCCGGTTCCACGTGGCTGGTGCGCAAGGTCGAGCGCGACCGCATGTTCTCCGATCCACCGATCCCGCGCTCCGATCCCGCCAATTACAGCCAGTTGAAAAACAGCAAAACCATCATCATCGACAAGGACGAGTACGACGTGTTCGGCGATGGAACCGTGATCATCAAATCCACCCCAGGCCACACACCCGGGCACCAGTCGCTGTTTCTGAAGCTGGCCCGGACCGGCCCGGTCGTGCTGAGCGGCGACCTGTACCACTATCCCGAAGAGCGCTCCCTGAACCGCCTGCCAGTGACGGAATTCAACAAAGACCAGACCGCCGCCTCGCGCGCCGGACTGGAGGCGTTCTTAAAGAAGACAGGCGCGCAGTTGTGGATCCAGCACGACTTCCTCGGCAACGCCAGGCTAAAGAAGGCGCCCCAATTTTACGAATGAGCGGGTCCGGTGCTTTGCCGCCACTAACGCCGTGAGGCCCGCCGCCAGCCACAGAAAACTGGAAGGCTCGGGGACTGGCGGGTCCGTGGGCGTCCAGCCCGATGCCGAGGACACATCGAATACCGCATCGAAATCCTGACCTCCAAACGCGTTCAGGATCACGTCGACACTAATGGTGTCTCCCGAAATTCCGAAATCCACGCTGGGCACGTCCCAGAAATTGGTGAAAGTATTCGATACCAGAGAAATCCCGGTAAAGGCCGGGTCTTCAAACTGGAAGTGAAAGGTATCGCCAAACCAAAAGCCGGCTTGGGTGCCGATGTCCAGCTGAGTATCCGTGAATACCGCCGTTATGAGATTGCACGCCCTCCAGCAGCCGAGCTCCGCGCCGAACTGCGACTGGCCTGGCTCAATTACTATAGCCGTGCTGTTTTCGATCTTGTTCTGGTAGCCGTCTGGAATCGTGGCGAATGCTGGGTCAAAGAAATTGCCCGTGTATGTGCCTTCGATAAAAGTCCCGGTCACCGTCGAACCAGTCAGATCAGCTCGCGCCGGAAAAGTTGCCAGGGCCATCAGAAGACCACTGAGCAGGAAGTATCGAACGGGTTGCATTTGGCATCTCCTCCAAAAGTCTGGCGTCCTAAACGATCTGGTTCAGCTTACAATCCTTTGTACTGGGACGTTAGATCTTTTTTAGGATTTAAGATGTACTTTGTACTGGGTATAAAGAGCCATAGTTACTGTAACTATAGATATGCCGGACCTGATCGGGGACAGATCCGAAGGCGGCGCTTAGTTTCAGCTACTAGAATGAAAACATCGGGCTCATGCTCCAATCGATTGCGGCGTTCGCGGTGTTGGCCGTACTCGCCGCAGTCCCCGCGCGGGCGCACCATTCCGCCGCTGCCGAATTCGATGCCTCCAAACTTCTCGTGCTCACCGGCACCGTGACGAAAGTCGAGTGGACGAATCCGCATGTCCACATCCACCTGGACGTGAAGCCGGCCAAGGGCGCCGCCGTGGACTGGTATCTGGAGATGGCCAGCCCCAACGGGATGCGCGGTTTGGGTTGGATGCCTTACACCATGAAGCGGGGCGACGTGGTCACCGTGGAAGCCTACCGGGCCAAGGACTATCCTTCGTTTGCGAAAGCGCGGCGCGTGAAGGTATCGGACGGGCGCTGGTTATATGTCGATTCCGGCGGCTTCCGCGTCCCGCCGGAATAGACAAGCTCATATGATCAAAACTGAGGACGGATTGAGTCTCTTTGCCCGGGAAGTGGGTCGGGGTGAGGCTATCGCAATTCCCAATCGCATTTATCTCCAAGAGTATTTCGAGCACCTGGCAACGAACCGCCTCTTCATCTTTTACGATCCGCGCAATCGCGGCTTTTCGGACGGGGTAGCCGACGAGTCCAAGCTCGCGCGCGGCATTCATCACGACGTAGATGATCTCGAGGCGCTTCGCACGCACTACGGGTTGGAGCAGATGGCGATCCTGGCGCACTCCTATATCGGGGTGGCTGCCATTTTGTATGCCATATCTTACCCCGGTCGAGTCAGCCGGCTGATCTTGATCGGAGCGCCGCCGCCGGATCCATCTGTGTCATATCAACCGCCCTTGCGTTCCTCAGACGGGACTCTGGAAACATTCCAACAGCGTTTCGCCGAACTGCGGAATCGGATGGGCTCGTTGCCTCCCGGAGACTTTTGTCAGCAGGCTTGGGACCTGTTGCGGAAGCTCTACGTAGAAAAACAGGAGGACGCGGATCGTCTGCATTGGGCTCCCTGCGATGTGCCCAACGAGCTGAATTTCCTGCAGCCGTTTTTGAAATACATTGCTCCGTCGCTGGCTGCGCTTCGGCCGACCGCGGAGTTTCTAGCGAAGGCTACAGCTCCGGTGCTCCTCATCCACGGCCGGAACGATCGGAGCGCGCCTTACGGTGGAGGCGTCGATTGGGCGCGGCTGCTGCCCAATGCGCGGCTGCTGACCGTGGACCACGCGGCGCATGTCCCGTGGATCGAGGCTCCAAACCTGGTTTATGGGGCGATCGAAACCTTCCTTGGCGGCGCGTGGCCATCGGCCGCCGAAGAGATCCGGTCGTAGTCTCGCCTCCAGTCGGATCACTGGGGGAACTCCGGCGACTGCCTCACTCGCTCGGCCTGAAGCAAATGGCGGCTTTCGTGCTTCGCGATGATTTCCAAGCCTGTGCCAACCGTGAAACGCAGCAACGGCAGGAAAGGATTCCGGAAGCGGATGGCGTTCACATCATAGTCCGCTGCTGTTCTGACCAAGTCGCGAGCGGAGTGATTGCTCCCCAGAAAGGCAGCCAGTATGCCGTCGCGCACTTTCTCTCCGGGTTTGATCTTTGCCGGCGCGCGCGCCCGCCGGCCCTGCGGATTGGGTGCAATATAGTTCTGAATGAACCACCGGCTCGGTCCGCCCAAGCGGATTTCTTGAGCTCTTCCCTTCATCCGCCCTTTCAGCGCGGACGAGATTACGGGCAAGTAGACTTCGTTTGTAATCGAGAGATGCTCCAGACACTGGCCTATGCTCCATGCCCCAGGCATCGGTTGCCAATTGAGTTGTTCGGGACCGAGCGCTTCTGCGATAGATTTCGCTCGAAAATCGGCGGCTTCCAATTCCGACAGAAGGCGCAACGACCAGACGGGCAAAGTATCGCCGGAGAGACGGGACACGCATCAGGATAGCATCGCCGCGGACCGCTTGCTCCCGGGCCGCGTGCTCGCACAGGGCACGCTTCGCGATTGCCTGCGTCTTCGAATCGGGTGCCGCTCAGCGCTGCGTAACCAGCATCGCGATTCGGCGATTTTTGGCGCGCCCTTCGGCTGTGGTATTGTCCGCGACTGGAAATTCCGGCCCGTAACCCTGGGCCGAGAGGCGGTCCGCGGCGACGCCCCTGCGGATCAATTCAGACGTGACGGCGTTGGCCCGGTTGCGCGACAACTGAAGGTTGGCGTCGGCCGGCCCCACATTATCCGTAAAGCCGGCTATCTTTAGCTGAATAGTGGGGCAACTTTTCAGAATCGCTGCCATGTCGTTGAGTTGTGCCTGTGATTCCGGGCGGAGCTGGTCTGATCCCGTCTCGAACACCAGCCGGTCGAACGTGAACCAGGTGGTTGGTGCAAGTTTAGCGTCGTAGTTTTGCAAAAAGCCCAGGAGGCGCGACTCGACTCCGCTCCCGGGCAGGGTGAGGTTGGTGGGAAGCGTGCAAATGGGGGTGGCGACGCGGTTAGCTTCACCGGTCGGGGCGGTGACTCGCCCGACCACGGGACGGCGTGCATTCAGCAGCAACCAAAGAGCGCCCAGTCCCAGAGCGATGGCAAGCACCGGAAGCCAGCCCAGGGATCGTTCCTTTCGCACCTGCTGGGTCACAACCGGAATCGCGGTCTCGGCTCTTGCCGCCGCGGGCCAGAATAGATCGCGTAAATTGGCGGGTAAGGCAGTCCGGATCGCGCCGCTCTCCGCCTCCAAGCGCCCGATAAGACCGTCTGCGGTCGTTCCGTCCTGGCGCATGCGCTTGCCCAGGAAGCTCATGACCATCGGCGCCGCCATAGATAAGATGGTCGAGGCAATTCCAGGCTGCAAGCCGGAAGCGCCTGCCACGCCGGCCGCGACGTTATACTCCGAGTTATCAAACAGAGCCGAGAGGATCTTTCTTCCTCCAGCGATGACGGGCGAGTTGGGGTCCGAAGCCGCGTTGGCGATTTGTGAAAAGTCTATGTCCTCGGCGGCACTGGGGGTCACATCCAGGATCCGCTGTAACAGACCAGCGCCGTGGGCCCTGGTGACAAGACCGGCAAGCACCGCCGCAATCGACGATTTCAGGCCCTGCGAAATCGCCCCTTCGGGAGCTCCAAGCGACTTAGCGAGGTTGTCGATGCTGTGCGTGTCCAGCATGCCAACCAGTGAATCAAGAAAAGTATTTGCCATGTCCGCCTCCTCCTGGTACGTCCGATTGCGGGGAGAGCGCTGCGGTGCAGTCCGGGGGTGAATCCATTACCCGATGCCCCTGTCAGGCACCGCACGAACGATGTATTCAAAACAGGGAAACTTTAGATGACAGTGAAGGATGAGCAATCTCGAATCGTTCCACAGCTGATTCGCCGATCGAAAAAGCGGCAGCCCTCACTGTTCCGCAGCGAGTTTGAGGTAAGAATGCGCTAGAAGTTGGGCTCGACGTTGCAATTGGCGGCCAGATTGCGAGCCTTGATCAGCGGGATGAAGGGGTTGTCGCTGAGTTTTACCAGTCGTGACGGCCGGGCGCTCACTTGCTCAATGACCGGCGAGGCTCCTTTGATGAGCGCTTCGGCTGGTATGCGATACCCGTTACCAGTCGCGCGGCTCACGTAGAACCCGGGCGTCTCGAGGTCTTCCCAGGAGACCTCTGAAAGCCTTTACCATTGATTCGAAATCGGTTCGACGGACTCAAATTTAATTCGCCGGGGGATTGAAAGCCCAACCAGTTCTTGCCTCTGGTACGAACGCCGAATCGCGAGTCTCGCGTGGCGCAGGCCGTGGGGGCGTCCTTCGGGTGTCGGCATCACCTGCTAAACTACAGCGCGATATTTTCGACCGTCATCACTAGCAGCGAAAGGGTAACAGCTGACTGAGGTGTCTCCGACCGAGGACCGTAAGAGTTGCTAAGGAGGAACATCATGAATTACGAAAAAATAGTGACGCTTTACGATACGGAGGAACATGCAGCAGACGCCAAACGTAATCTGGAAGCAGCAGGATTTCGATCCGGCGACATGAGCACTCTCACCGGCGCCGCGCTGGCGATGGGCCGGGACAAGCTTGCCGAGCCGGGACTCTGGCACCGTCTATTTGGTCGCGATGTGGAGCTTTACGAAGCCGCCGTGTACGGACGCGTGATCGGGTCAGGAGGAGCCGTTTTGACCGTTCGCGTTCCGGAATCGGACGTTCCGAGGGCTCTAGGTATTCTCAATGCCCATAAGGCGGTGGATATCCGCGATCGTGCCGTACGAGAGGGATTGATCCCGGCAATCGCGGCGAAGACCACTTTACCTCCGAAATCGGAAACGGTAGCCGCCGCCAAGGGCGCAACCGGTGAGGAAGTTTTCCGCTTAGCCGAGGAGCATCTGGATATTGGGAAACGCCTGGTACGGGAGGGCACCACGCGGATTCGCCGTTACGTGGTGGAAACGCCCGTTGAACACCAGGTCACTTTGCATGAGGAACACGTGAAAGTGATTCGCCGGGCCATTTCCGACCCCGGATCCCTTCAGAATATTGACTGGACGGAAAAGACGATTGAAGTCAACGAAACGGCCGAGGAACCGGTCATCACGAAATCGGCACATCTCACGGAAGAAATAGTGATCCAAAAGGAAAGCAGCGATCACGTCCAGACTGTGAAAGATAAAGTGCGCCGCCAACAAGTTGAAGTGGAACGGACTCCTGGCCTGGAACCCATAGGGAAGAAGTAAGAGCTGGGAACGCCGCGGCGGCGGCCGGTGCTCACGGAGTAAGATCCGGCGTTTCCTAGATACGACCCGTTGAAACTGCTGTGATTCAGGAACGAGAGGTGAAAAATGCTTCATATCATTTGGATCATGATCATTGGATTAATCGTTGGCGCGCTGGCTAAATTGATCATGCCGGGGCGTGATCCTGGCGGAGTCCTTGTGACTATGCTGCTGGGAATTGCTGGGTCCTTAGTCGGCGGTCTTTTCGGCAGACTGCTTGGTCTGTACGGGCCCAATGAAGGAGCCGGGTTTATCGTCTCAACTCTGGGAGCGATTCTGCTGCTGGCGCTGTACCGGTTACTGACAACCCATCGGCATCCACCGGTAGGAGTCCACCGTTAGTGCGATGAATGGGCCCGCCAGTCCGTGTGAGGTTGTCACGGTTGAATAGAGGAGAGAGAGAGAGTTGAATCCATTAGCCACGCTCGGCCTAGGAATGGGATCCGCATGGCTTTCCGGCTTCAACCTGTACGCCACTGTTCTGACGCTCGGCCTCTTGCAACGGTATCATCTCGTCCGTTTGCCTGGCGATCTCAATCTTCTTTCCCGCTGGTGGGTGATCGGCGTCGCGGCCGCCCTCTACCTGGTTGAGTTCCTGGCGGATAAGATTCCGGTAGTGGATTCCGTCTGGGACGCGGTCCACACATTCATTCGTGTGCCGGGTGGAGCGGTGTTAGCGGCTTCGGCATTTGCCCATTTCGATCCGGCCGTGCGCATTGCGGCCTTGCTGGCAGGCGGCACGCTGGCGCTCGGCTCGCATGGGGCCAAAGCGGGTGTTCGGTTGACGGCCAATACGATTCCGGAGCCGTTTTCGAACATCTTCTTGAGCACCGCGGAAGATATATTCACGGTAGGCCTTACGGTTCTAGCCGCCTTCCATCCCGTGGTGATTCTTGGAATCACCCTTGTATTCGTCACGATATTGGTCTGGCTTGGGCCGAAGGTGTTCGGAGCGATTCGCCGCACGCTGGACGAGGCCCGGGATGTGTTGGGAAGAATGCGAGCGGCCGCCTCTTCGTCCAGCTAGGCGGAAACGTCGTTTCGTCATGATTCGTGCAGGGTGGTCAGGAGCGAGGTTAAACGATATGCAAAGAGCACACCTATGTATGTTATCGGCGGGTTTCGGTTTGGGGGTGGCAGCCGGGCTGCTGTTCGCGCCTAAGGCAGGAAAGAAGACGCGAAGCCAGATTACCGAAGCCGTTATGGAGGGGGCCAATTCGGCGAAGAAACACGGCCACGCGATCGGACACTCCGCAGTGGCCGTTGTGAAACGCGGCAAGGTTCCCATCATGCGAACAAAATCTCGACTGGGCGAGGCCATCAGAAGGAGCACTTGGGAGTACAAACAAGTTGTTGGACTTTACTAATGAGGCGTCTGAGACCGGGGTCGCTTCAGCCAACACGCCGGGATCACGGGGGGGATCATCATCGTAGCCGCTGCTCGTCCAGATTGGGCAAGCCAGGGGGAAAACGTCGATGATCGCGGTTCCCGAGATTCAAGCGCAGGTTGTTGGAGGCCGGACCCGGAAGCGCCTGGGTGGACGCGATTCCTGGGATCGGCTGCGGGGTCTGATTCGAGCCTGGTGGGCTTGGCTGGCAGCAGCCGTATTCCTTATCGAGAAGGGTTACTGGCCGGTGGCCGTGTTGAGCGGCATCGTTTCGGTGGCCTTGTATCACACCTCACCCAGTGTCCACCCGGCGATCTTTGCACTGGAGTCCGCCATCGACACAGCATCCGCGGACTTTCGAACAACACTGGTTGGTATGACCGGCATGCCTCTGGTGGGGGGGAATCGCGTCACGATCTACAACAATGGCGACGAGTTTTATCCAGCCATGCTGAGCGCGATCGAGTCCGCCGAGTCTACGATCACGATGGAGCAGCACATATTCTGGAGCGGCCGAATCGGCCGGCGTTTCGCCAAGGCCTTCGCCGCAAAGGCGCATGAGGGGAAGGCGGTCAAACTGCTGGTGGATGCGGTCGGCTCGGCGCAACTGGGCGGTGAAATTCTGGACATTCTGGAGCAGGGCGGCTGTCAGCTCGCTTGGTTCCGGCCGATTCACTGGTATACCGCCGGCCGCGCGAATCAACGGACACATCGGAAGTCACTGATCATCGATGGTCGGATCGGATTTACCGGGGGCGCCGGGCTTGCCGACAAATGGCTCGGTTCGGCCGAGCAGGATTGCGGCTGGCGGGATGTGCAGATCTGCGTTGAAGGACCGGCCGTCCTCGTGCAGCAGACAGGGTTCGCGCAGAACTGGCTGGTCACGACCGGCGATATGTTGAGTGGCAGTGGCTATTTTCCGGTCTCGCAGCCGGTCGGAAACGTGCAGGTGCAGACGATTCAGAGTTCTTCTTCCGCGGGTGCCTGTGCGGCCGGGACGATGTACTTAATGGCTGTGCAATGTGCGAGGAAATACCTCTTTATCGCGAATCCCTACTTCATCCCGGATTCGCGGGTAATCAGCACGCTGGCGGCTGCGTCCCGCCGCGGGGTCGCGGTGAAGCTGATGGTCGCGGGCAATCGCAACGATATGTGGTGGGCGCGCCAGAACAGCGTACGTCTTTATGGAAAGTTACTCGAGGCGGGAGCGGAGATCTACGAGTTTCAGCCCAGCATGCTTCACCAGAAAACCATGGTGGTAGACGGGGTCTGGGCAACGGTGGGCACGGCGAATTTTGACAATCGCTCGTTCGCACTCAGCGAGGAAACCAACGTCTGTTTCCACGACGAGTCCTTGGTAAGACAGCTCCGCCAGATCTTTGAGGCCGACCTGGCTGCGTGCAGGAAGGTCGAACTCTCGGAATGGCGCCGGCGAGGCAGTTTGCAGCGAACCAAAGAGCGGATGGCTTCCCTTATCGAGGACCAGGTATGACCCAACCACCCCCCGGACTCCGCGCATGAGGCAGAGAGTCCGCGTGGTGACCTACAACATTCATAAAGGGTGCGGACTCGACCATCGCACACGGATCGACCGCATCGGGCGCGTACTCGAGGGGATTCATGCCGACGTGATCGCTCTTCAGGAAGTCGTCAGCCACGAAGGGCGGTCGATCGAAGACCATCAGGCGGACTACCTCGCGCAGCGATTCGGATATTTCTGCCGGATTGGCGAGACCCGTAAACACCACGGGGGAGTTTACGGCAATGTAACCCTGAGCCGGTGGGATTTCGCGCGGGCGCAACAAGTGGATTTGAGCGTGCAAGGCAGGGAGGAGAGAGGGGTTCTACGCACAGACATCCGGCTGGGATCGCACATGATGCATATTTTCAATGCGCACCTGGGGGTGGGCCACCGGGAGCGGCGGAAGCAGGCGAAGCGGCTCATGGATCTCGATCTGCTCAAGGCGCTCGACATCAGGGGCCCTCGAATCGTGCTGGGAGACTTCAACGAGTGGACGCGGGGATTGGTGACGCAGTCCCTATCGAAGGAGTTTCATCTGAGAGACCTGCGGGTTCATTTGCCGCGCAGCCGAATGTACCCGTCCGGGCTGCCGCTGCTGAGTCTGGACCATATTTATTGCGATCCCCACTTTCACCTGGAGGATGCACATTTTCACCGGAGCCGGGCAGCGCTGATCGCTTCAGACCACCTTCCGCTGGTAGCGGACCTGTCCCTCGATACTTAGAGGCCGGAGCAGCGGACGGACCATGGTCTATGCCGCCCGCCGGTCAAACCGTATCTTGCGCAGCGCGCCGATTCGTTCGGCAACGGGCGGATGAGTGGAGAAGAGCCGGGAAAGAAGGCCGCCGGCGAAAGGCTGGATGATGTACATGTGCGACATCGCAGGCGACGCATCCAAGGGAATCCGCCGCGCGACCGAATCCAGTTTCGCCAGCGCCTCGATCATGGGCTCCGGAGTGCCGAGGGTAAGCGCCGACGTGGCATCGGCGCTGAATTCACGAGTGCGAGAGATCGCCATCCGAATCAGACCGGCCGCCATCGGCGCCAGCAAAAGCATCAGTAGGCCGCCGAAGGGGCTGGACGAGCGCCGGTCGTCGCGGCGGCCGGCGCCAAACCACATCGCCATTTGAGCCAGGTACGTAATTGCCGCGCCTAGTGTTGCCGCAATCGAGCTAATCAGGATATCCCGATTCTTCACGTGTCCCAATTCATGCGCCAGCACGGCAGACAGTTCCCGGTCATTCATCAATTGGAGGATCCCCGCTGTGACCGCGACGGACGCGTGATGCGGATTGCGTCCCGTTGCAAATGCATTCGGTGACATGTCTGGCGTCACCCAGAGTTTCGGCATCGGGATCGCCATTCTTCGGCTCAGATCGCCGACCAAGGGGCCGAGGCGCGTGTAAATCTCCGGGTGCTGTGTTGGGCTAACCGGTACGGCTCGCGCCGACATCAGGGCAATCTTCTCGGAAAAGAAATAGCTGAAGAAGTTCATCGCGATAGCTAGAATGAGTCCGTACTTTACCCCTTGATCTCCCGCGATGGCACGGCCGCCGACAATCAAGATCGCGCTTAGCAGGCCGAGCAGTAAGGTCGTTTTCATGCCGTTCATGGTCACCGCCTCACCAGAAAGGACTTCGTCGGCAAAACAGTTAGCGCCACCGGCCGGCGACAAACGCATAGCCGCCGGGCGTGTGCCGCCAGGCGGGTGGAATCCAGACAGCCCCTGGACGCGGGGGATGTACCCATCTGCCGGACAACCATCGATAGCGGCCACCGCGCCACCGGTAGTAGCCGGGTCTCCAAACCATCCCGTGACGAGGAGCCCTGTGAATGGCCAGGGTTGCGCCTCGGGGCGGGGCAGGAGGCGGCCTTCTCACGACGATTGCATTGGCTGGATTGGCTGCCAGGACTGTGAAGGCAAGTCCAATCGCACTTTGGAGCATCCATCGACGCATCATAAACACTCCCTTCAATGCCGTCATTTTGATTCGTCGAACGAGCCAGTCTGGTCCTCGGGCCCGGTTGAGGCCGAAGCGATCATAGCTCCCGCTTCGTGGAGCTGACAGCGATCTCCAAACTGGCCGAACCGTTTATGTCCTTCTGAAAAATCAGATGCGGGTCTCCCTTGGCAGATGTACACAGGAGGTTACCTAGTTGCGCGCAGACAGGACGAGGCTCCGCGTTCCAGTCCCAAGCCGTCGGTTTGAATCGGGTTGGCGTGGACCTTGCCATTTACCGGATCTGGCGGAATGTCCAGCCGCCAATTTCCTGAGTCTTGCCGCCCGCAGGTTGCATCACCGTCCAATCGCAAAATCTTAAAGAGCATCCCCAAGGCTCAAAGAGGAGGAAGCAGTGTCAGCCACCCCCCGTGTTTCACCCGAGGCCCATCCGTACGCCGGGCAGCGCCGGATGGACCTGACTTCCAGTCATGCCCGGTTGTCGCGCCGACTCCATCAGCGCTTCCCGATCAGAGCTGAAGCCGAATACATCGTGGAGGGAAGGCGCGGGCCGGCTACCACGCGAGACATCAGCAGCGGGGGCGTATTTCTAAGGACAGACGCGATTCTGAGAGCGGGTGAACCCGTCCAAGTATGGATCGACTGGCCGGCCCGGCTCGACGGACGTCGTCTCCGCCTCGTGTTTTTTGGCAGGGTTGTGCGAAGCAACGAAGCGGGGACAGCAGTCGAAGCCACGCGCTACGAATTCCGGGTCTGTGCCCAGAAGCAAGCTCGGCCCGAAAGCAGCCTGAGGCCGCTCCGGACAGCAGGAGGCGGGCTGGAAGAGATTTGGGCCCGGTGGGCTCATCCGAGAGCCAAGTGAGAGGTTGTTTCCGGGGGGACATCCGTAAGGTGTCGAGCTCCCGCGGTGTGTGCGAGTTCTCACGCCGTACTGAACGCACCTAGTACCGCTGCAAACGCCCGAGGGAGATCTGTGGCAACCAAGGAGGAGAATATGCAGCTGAAAATTACGGTGGCAGCAACGCTTGTACTCACCCTGCTGGTCTTGGTGCCGGGTGCGCGGGCGGATCCGATCCGCGCGCCATCGCAACCCCGGTTGGGCCATTGGGCCGGTAGTCCTTGGGCTGTCGACAACGACGGTGGCACGATTCACGCATACCACCCCTGGGACGACGACTGGGACGGCAAGAAACTGGAAGTGGCAAGGACAAGGTGGTCGCACGAGTCGCCGATTGGATCCGAGGCAAAGTTCCGGTCCGGCGACGAGTCGGCCTTGCCGTGGCCGGGTAGCCTCACTCGACCGGGGAGTGAGAAAGCTGGACAAGGGACATGGATATTTTCAGGCTCGCTCCCATCACCAAGAATGTGGCCTGAGGATTCGACCCCGAGGGTAAGATCGGACGTGGCCTCAATACCGGAGCCTTCAGGGCCTGCGCTCCTAGGTATCGGTCTTCTCGCGCTCGGCATCGTTTTACGCCGGCGCTTCATCGCGTAAACCCCCATTCACCTCGTGTAGCACTCTACACTGGCGGCGCTTTGCCTCAGGGAAGCGCCGCCCCTACCGGATCTGCGGCACTTGCATCGATTGGTCGGACCCACGGATCTGAATTTGAACTTAGTTCGTATTACAACGTACGTTAGTGGGACTGTATCGGGTGTGACCGATCAGACGGGTGCCGTTGTGCCGGGCGCCGTGGACAGCGCCGGGGTTTCCTATCGTCTCGGGTGGAGGTTTTCCATCTGCCCGAAAAGACCGGCATCCTCAATCGATAGAGGCGACTCATGACCGACAGTCCTGCCGGCAGAACCGGTTTTGTGTTCGAGGGACGAGAGTGGATCGTCCTGATGCGCGGGGTGGTTGCCATTGCCTTCGCTGTGGCGGCGTTCACGTGGCCCTCTATGACGCAGGCCAAGCTGGTGAATCTATTCGGGGTCTACGCGCTGTCCCATGGCGCGCTTTCGCTGGCGGGTGCAATCGGCGGCCGCGGCCAGCCCGGCTGTATGCTGCTCGGGATGGAAGGTGCGGTTGGACTTTGCGCTGGTTGGTTTGCCTTGAGTTCGCTGCCGTCGCCGCTGGTATCGATCGGGTTCATGTGGCTGTGGGCGGCGACAACGGGGATCCTACAGATTGTGGAGGCCGTACGATTCCGGCGAGAGGTTTCCGGGAACGCCTGGCTGGCCCTCGGCGGGCTCGTGATGCTCTGTTTCGGATGGACTGTCTGGCTACGGCCCTTCATCGGCATGATTGGGCTGGCCGTAACCATCGCCGTCCTCGCCCTGCTATGGGGTGTGTTCGAGCTTCTCTTCGGCAAGGAATTGCGTGATCTGCGACATGGCCGGCCGGCAGGAGTCTAGAACCTGCAGAAAGGCCGGCCCCGTCCGGGCTCGCCGCCGAAAGTCAAGCCGCCTTTTTGGGCTCGCCGCCTTCGGTCAGGGCCGCCTGCTTGCCGTCGTTCGATATTCGGCGCCACTTGTTCCCGAATTTCCGGGCAAGTTGGGTGAGTTCGTGGGCGCTCTTTTTCAAGCGCGCATCTTCCCAGATGCAGGATCATTTTCGGGGCAAGATGTTGCCTCGGGCTGAATAAAAAGAGTCCTCCCCGGCAGCGGCGTTGTCAGTCGAGGTATGACACGCGCATCCACGCGGTCGCTATGAAGGACCGCAGACCGGGCGCTCTTGTCTGGTTCAACCTTGTTCTGGCAGCCTGTTCCCCTTTTCTTTGGGCTCAGTCGATCAACAACGGTACCGTAACGGGTACGGTGAAAGACCCATCGGGCGGCGTGGTGGACGGGGCGACAGTCATTTTACGCAATCTGGTCACGGGTTATGAGCAGACGACCGTAACGGACGGTTTTGGCGCTTTCCGTCTGAACAACGTCCCGAAAAACGACTATCGCCTGACCGTGGAACACGCGGGTTTCGAAAAGGCGGCCGAGGAAATGGACGTGCACACGTCCGTTCCCATCAACATCGATATTTCGTTGAAGCTGAGTTCGCAGTCGTCGAAGTACACAGTGACGGCGACACCATCCCTCATCGAAACGGATCCTTCCGCTCGCCAGGCAGTGGACAGGAGTTCGTTCTTGAAGCTGCCAAGCTTCAATCCCGGTAATCAGTTAAGCGACGCGATTACCCACAGCAGCGGCGGTGTCGCGGCCGACGCCAACGGGTTTTTCCATCCGTTAGGTGATCACGGGCAGGTGAGCTACATGCTGGATGGACAGCCCATCAGCGACCAACAGAATAAAGTATTCTCCACTCAAATTCCCGCAAATGCGCTGCAATCGATGGAACTGATTACGGGCTCACCCGACGCCCAGTACGGCGACAAGTCCAGCATGATTGTCAACAGCACCGTGCGATCGGGTTTAGGCATCAGCAAGCCGTTCGGGGAAATCGAGGGCACCTGGGGCTCTTTCGGCACCTGGAGCGGCAGCGCGGCGCTCGGAGTGGGCAACGCGCAATGGGGTAATTTTTTCGTTCTGAACGGAATCCGGTCAGGGCGTTTTTCGGACACTCCTCAGTTTTCCTCCTTTCACGGGATCGGCAACAACCAATCGCTTGTCGACCGGGTCGACTGGCAGGCGAGCCAGAGCGACACACTGCATCTGAACCTGTTCCTGGCGCGGAATTGGTTTCAGGTTCCGAATGCTTACGAGCAACTGGGGCAGGATCAGAAACAGCGCGCGATGACCTGGATGATTGCGCCCGGGTATCAGCACGCTTTCAATGCAAAGACTCTGCTCACGGTGAATCCATTTGTCCGGCGCGACCAGATCAACTACTACCCCAGCCGAGATCCATTTGCCGACAATCCCAGCACGGTGGCCCAGAACCGATTCCTGACGAACTACGGGCTGGCGGCCGCGGTGACCTCTGAGCACGGCAAGCACACAATCGAATTCGGGACGCGGCTCCAGCAGACAAGGCTGCTCGAAAACTTTCAATTCGGCATCACCAATCCGGCATACAACCCGGTTTGTCTGAACGCGCAGGGAAGTTATCTCTTATTGCCGGGTGTAACGAATCCGGATGAGTGTTCCGCGATCAATCCGACATACATGGCGAACCCGAATCTGCAGCCCGGTTTGGTCCCCTACGATCTCACCCGGGGCGGCACCTTGTTCTTCTTTCATGGAAAGGCCAATGTCAATCAATTCGGCTTTTATTTCGGCGACACCATCAAGCAGGGAAACTTTACCGTCAACGCCGGGCTGCGGGAGGACCAATATCACGGCCTGGCTTCCGCAAACGGCCTCCAGCCGCGGCTGGCGATTTCCTACCTGGTTCCAAAATTGAAGACGGTGCTCCGGGTTGGATACGCGCGGACATTCGAGACGCCCTATAACGAGAATCTGATCTTGTCGAGCGGTACCGGCTCTGGCGGCCTGGCTCAGAATGTGTTCGGCTCAATGTCCACCCCGGTTTTGCCGGGCAACCGAAACCAGTTTAATACCGGGGTACAGCAGGAAGTCGGCCGCTGGATTATTGTGGACGGGGACTACTTTTGGAAGTACACACATAACGCGTACGATTTCAGCGTCTTCTTTAATACTCCGATCACGTTTCCGATAGCCTGGCATAACTCAAAGCTGGACGGCGTGACCGGGCGGATCAGCTCGGTCAGAGTCCACGGGTTCCAGGGCTACATGACGTTCGGTCATACCCGCGCGCGATTTTTCCCTCCTGAGAACGGCGGCCTGATTCCACTGGGAGGGTTCCCCACCTCTGTTTTCCGGATTGATCACGATCAGGCATATGAGCAAAACGTGGTGCTGCGCTACGAAAGGCCCAAAAGCGCGGAATTCATCGAGTTCACGTGGCGTTACGACAGTGGCTTAGTGGTGAGCGGCGTGCCTGACGTGGCGGCGGCACTGACGTTGACCCCGGCCCAGCAAGTGACAATCGGTTTTTCTTGCAACGGTGTGTATGCGACTTTCAGCAATCCGATAACAGTCTGCAACGGGATCGGAAAGTCGACTCTCCTGACCTTACCTCAGACGGGCACCGCGAATCCCGACCACAACCCGAATCGCGTCGACGGGCGCAACCTGTTCAACCTGGCCATTGGCACGGACAACTTGCTCCACAGCAGGGACAGCAATCGCATCACACTCCGGGCCGAAGTGCTGAATCTGACGAACAAGGTGGCCCTTTACAACTTCCTGTCAACGTTCAGCGGAACTCACTTCGTAGCGCCTCGGAGCCTGCAGATTACCCTGGGGTACACGTTCTAGAGGCGGATGGATTCTCAGGGCCGGCGCAACAACTTGTGACGAACTTCCGGCCAGAATTCCTGGAGGAGATTGATCGGGACAGCGATTGCAATCTGCGCAGTTCCGTTGGTCAAAATGTAAGTGCCCGTGTTGCCGTGGATCGGCACCCAGGCAGTGCTGACCGCAGTCGCCCCGTAGTAGCTCGTGAGACCGGCTATGTTCAGTCTCGTACGGCCTTGGTTGTTAAACGTCAGGAAGCTGAAAGCAATCGCATGCAAAGCGCGCTTCTTGAATCCGGTGGCGCCGCTCGAAATGTAGCGGACATCCTCGTGCAAGGCTGCAGCGGAAGAAGCCTGAAGAGTTCCCTGAATCGAGGAAATCGCGATGCGTGAGCCTAAACGGCATCCGAAGCCTCCCAGCCCGCTGCCCCAATCCCCGGTCGAACCCGTGCCTTGATCGAACGCAACGGCGGTAATGAGTGGCCCAAAATAGGCGCCGGCAGACAAGTAGTTCTGTCTCCAATAAAGGTTCCAGCGTTGCTTTCCGGTCAAAGGCGAATAATGCAGGGCTGAAATGCTGGTCAGGCCGGTGAACGGATTAACCGGAATGGGCGCATTCTGGCTGGCTGGATTGTTCGCAGGGCTGGCCGGATTCGGGTTCGCGGGGGCCGGAATTGCGGAGCCCGCGATGGCGTCACGACCGGGTTGTGCCGCCGAATTGTTATCGGGGATCTGTGCGAAAACAACCTGCGCCGCAATGGCGGCGGATACGGCGACACTTAAGGAGCACATCGTCTACACTGAGCGCGCAAACTAGGAGGAATGACTCGATCCTGGTTGGGGCGGAGGTAAGTCTTGGAGATAAACGTCCGCGAGCAGTGAGCGCCGGCACAGCGGATGGCCTTAGCCGCCGGTTGATCGATCTTCGATCGAGCGGGAAGGCGGGGCCGATCCCTGTACGGGAGCCTTGATGGAAGTCTCCCGGCCCTGCTGATCTCCCCACAACCAGATGTAGAACGGGCTTCCGGGCGCCGGCGGGTCGGGAAGGCGAATCAGCAGGGACTGCTTGAGGCCCGGCCCAGACAGGGGCGCCGGCATTTCCGATACCGCCAACCCGGCGTTTTCATTCCATCCGGCCTTCTGGATCAACTCGAGATTTTGCCCGACCAGCTCATACTGATGGGTTCCGTCCTGCGACGGAACGTCATTGATCGTCACTGAGTCGATCTTGGGAAGGCGAAGGATCCGGGCGAGCGGAAACGGCTTCGAAGTGCCCTCGGGGCCTTGATCGATCACAGCCTGGAGAGAACACCCGGAGCGGAGGCCGCTGGTATCAAAAGCCAGGAACCACCGACCTGGTGAAAGCTGCTGGAGGCCCGACATGGCAGTCTGCTCGCCGGGATGGAGGATTGCCGGCAGCTCGGTTCCGCCGGCACATTCCAGGCGCAAAACGCTCTGCGTTTCCACGTTGTTTACCTCCAGCAGCGCATTCAGCGTGAAGCCGGCGGGATACTCGCCGGGCTGCAGCGCGATTGTCATGCCCTTGGGGAGCGAGAGTTTTGCTCCCGCGACGGCCGGCGGTTGTCCCGCAACCTGGAGCCCGCGGGAAAATGTCAGCGGCTGATTTCGATCCTCGATATAGGCGCTCACCGGTAAGACCGTCCCGGGACGCGGACACGACTTCAGCACCACGCTGACGCTCCGTTCGGTCTGATTCGCAGCGGGAGGCCCCAGGGTCAGAATGGCCCCAGGCGCTTCGAGTTTCCTGAGCAGTTCCAGCCGCTCTCCTCGTAAAACGAACTGCCGCGCGACGGCTCCCTGGTTCGCTACGATCGGCAGATTGTCGATCTCCGGCGGGGCAGGCAGAATCCGGAAGTTTACCGGATGGGCTTTGCCGTCCTGTTGGGAGACCAGCAGGTTGTAGACGCCTGGATCGAGCCTTTGGGTGTCCACCTGGACGTCCATGTACTCTTGCGGTCCTCGGCGCGCACCCTTTGGCAACAGGAACCGGAGAGTCTCCGGCTGGGCGAACTCATCGTGAGCCTTCTGCAGTTCAACACTGGTGGTGAATTCGAAATCGCCGCCTTCCAGCGTTACCGGGATCCTGCCGGATTTCGTGACCAGCCGGTCTTGTGATGCCGGATCCAGGTGCGCCTGCTCGAAGCCGCTGAGCGGCAGGACATGCACGGTTCCATCTGCTTGCACAGGCGTCCAGTCCCAAAGGCCAGTCAGCTTATACTCTCCGGGTGGAAGTTTAATCCTGGTCAGATCGAGTTCGAGGGCTCCCTGGTTGCCCAGTTTCACAACCGGCACAGGCGCCTTCAGGCGATTGCCTGCCAACGTCCAATTTCTTACACGTTCAAGGTATTTCCACCCCGGCTCGGGCACATCCACCGGAAGAGCGGTCTTCTGCGAGGAGGGCACGAAATCGGCGCTGCCAATCCGGATCCCTGGCGCAGCAATGTTCGGGATTCGGACAGCCCAAATATAGGCCGCTCTGGTATGAGGAGGCAAAGGCCCTTGTTGGCCGCAGAGGTTGACGCCGGATGCGGATCCGGTGAACGGCTGCGCGAACGAAGCCCGGAACTGGGTATCGGGAAACGCGACGGCACGCAGATCGAGTAGCATGGCCGTCGCACCAGCCGCCAACCCCACAGGGCTTCCGAGGACCAGCGTGGCCACCATGGTCGACAGGCTGGCCGTCTGTCCGGCGCGCTGCCCCGTGGAACTGGCCGCGGGATTGTAAGCAGCAAGTTGCGGGTTCATCGTCGCAAACAGAGTGGCGGCTTGCGTTTGAACGGGAGCGCTCCGGTTCAGCGCCAAGGCGAATCCATACTGCGAAGCAAAGCCGCTGAGGGCGGCATTCACGCTGGCTGACGAACTCTCGGCGTTGGATAGAGTCGCCACCAATTGCTCCGCCTGCGCCGTCTTATCCGCATAGTCTGCCAGTTGGGCGATCAAAAGCTCGTCCTGGGCAAGAAATCCGGAGACCTTCTTCTGGTTCAGACCCGAGGGCCCATACACCAGCGCCGCCACCGAAATAGTCTGCTCAATCTTCCAGGACTGGGGCTTATCGGCCGGCTTCGGCGGGGTTACGAGAATATCGCGCTGCAACGCGCGCCGCCGTTCCGGCACTAAGACGAGCGCAATCTCGCCCGGGCGTTTTTCGTTTCCGCGCAAGATCGGTTCATAAAACAACCGGTCGCCCTCACTCAGATGATTCACGGTTCGAAGCGGAAGAGGCTGCTGGCCTCGGCCGGCCGGCTGCACCTGCAGATCGAGCGCGCCCAACGGCGCTCCGGCCGGGCAGGAAACGAACGGCGGCGCCAAGGGCGCTGCCGCTGCGGGATTCGGCTCCTCGCCGGCGACATCCGGAACCTGGCTCTGTCCTTGAAACAGACTAGCGGCGAGCAGGAGGATCGAAAGGACTCGAAGCTCTGCGGGGATTGAGATGCGCTCCCTCCAAACTAGGGATACGCGGCGCGTCCGAAGGGCGTTGCCGGCGGGGGGTGATGTGTGAGGCGATTCCACCTCTAATTGAGGTCACGGGCGCACCGGAAACCGTAACCGGCACTCCGGTTGCTAGGTATGCTGAAATCCCGGCTCGACACGCGGACATCGCGGGACCGGTCATCCCAGTATCCCCCGCGTAATACGCGCTGCGTCCCGTTCGGTGGGCCCTTTGGGTCCATGACTAACGAGGGCAGAGTCCGGTAGCAGGCCTTTTCATACCAGCCGGTGACCCACTCCTTCATATTGCCCAGCATGTCATACAGGCCCCAGGAGTTCGGCTGTTTTTGCCGCACAGGTTGAGCCTGGCCATCGCTGTTAGCGGAATACCACGCAATCGCATCCAGAGGCCCGTATCTGGGCCCGGGGTTATCGGCCCGCGCCGCATATTCCCATTCCGCCTCGGTCGGCAAGCGCCCCCCAACCGCTTCGCAATACTCCTGCGCTTCATACCAGTTAACGCCTTCGACTGGGTAACGCCCTCCTTTGAAAGGAAAGAGCTTGTGCCCCATTTTTTCATAGGCAGCCTGGGTGACCTCGGTCTGCCCCAGCCAGAAGCCGTGCGTCATCTTCACCGTCACGGCGTGTTCCCCCATCTCGCTGTCTTGGCATTCCATATCCCCGGGCGAACAGCCAATTTGGAACGTACCCGACGGAATCCAGACGTAGCTCTGACCATCGTTCGAGTCCGTCCAAATGGTTCCCCCCCGCCGGCCTGGGGCTCCCGACACACTTAGCGATACAAGTTGACTGGATTTGAGACGTGACAACGGCTGCGCCGCCGCGACGCCAGGATCACTAGTCTTCGGCCACGGCGAGCCTGTAAACAGGCCCAACACAAGGACCATTGCGCCCAACGAAGTGTTGCCGATCGTTGTGCGAAGCAAACGGAAATAGCGCGCGGCCCCGCGGGGGCTGTGGGGAGATTCACGATCCGTTACTCTGCGCATAACTGTTGGTGGATGCACCTGGCTGCCAGCGGTCGTACCGCCTGGTGTTACGCGCCGCAACCCTGTCCCCCACCCCCTGTCTGCGACATGCTGCGACATGCTGCGACACCCCCTTGACACCGCGGACCCCGGGGAATATAGTTCTCCCCAAATTGCCGGGACTGCTTCCGGGTGAAGCAAGCGGTCAAAGGAGATGGGGATGACTGGAGTCAGGTCCGCTGTCCGTCTTGTCGTTGGTGCTGCTGTTCTGCTGCTTCCGTTCTGCGCGTCCGCGCAGAGTACGATTTCGGGACAAGTGAAGGATGCCTCCGGGGCGGTGATGGCCGGTGTGGCGGTGGAGGCTTCGAGCGAAGCGCTCATCGAACGCTCGCGCTCGGCGCTGACCAACACCGAAGGACGCTACGCGATTGTCGATGTACGCCCCGGCACGTACACCGTCGCGTTCTCGCTATCGGGGTTCAACACGGTGAAGCGGCAGGTGGAAGTGCCGGCCAACGTCACGGTGCCCGTGGACGCGAGCATGCAAGTCGGCTCGATCGGACAGACCGTTGAAGTGCAGAGTCAGATCGCCACTGTCGACGTGGAGAACACCTCGCATCCGGAGGTGCTGACGCGCACTGACATGGACTCGGTGCCGACCGCGCGCAATCTGCAGTCGGTGGGCTCCTACATTCCGTCGGTGCATTTGAACATCCCGGATGTCGCGGGATCGCAGCAGATCCAGCAGACTTACATCGCGGCTCACGGAAACCCGCCGCAGCACAACGTCTATCTGCTGGACAGCATGCTGGTGAATACGACGCAGGGCGACGGCCAGATTCAGACGTACGTGGAAAATGAACTGGTTCAGGAGGCCACCTATTCCACCGTGAGCAATCCGGTGGAATCGACTGCCGGCGGCGTCTACGTCAATTTAGTCCCCAAGGACGGAGGGAACAACCTGCACGGCGAGTTCTTCGGTGCGTATACTCCTTCGCAATTTGTAGGCACCAATCTGGACTCGAACCTGATGGCGCGCAACATCGGCGCACAAGCGGCGATTACCCAACTGCAGGACTTCGACGGATCACTCGGCGGGCCCATCAAGCGGGACAAGCTGTGGTTTCTCCTTTCCGGCCGCAAGCAGCAAACGTACCAGCAGTCGCCGCTTTGCGCGGATAACGGCAAGCCCTGCATCGACCGGTCTCGCATTTATACGGGCCACCTGCGCCTGACGTATCAGATGAACGCGAAAAACAAATTCAGCGCAATGTGGCTGCGCGACTTCAAGCGCGCGGAAGATGAGGCCGTCACCAATATCGGCAACGGCGTGGCGGCGAATTTTCAAGCGACCACGCAGCGGATTCCGGCGATGTATTACATCACGCAGGAAAAATGGACGGGCACCGTCACCCCACGACTGATCCTGGAGGCGGGCTTCTCCTTCGACAAGCTGGATTACAACATCCGATACCAGAACGGCCAAACCCAGACTCCCTTCTCACCACTCTGGTACTCCGACGTCTTGCTGCAGGACACCGGCAAGGGTCTGCGCTACAACGTCGGCACCATGCAGCAGCTTTACAACTTCGACCGCTATGTGACGCAGGGAGGCGGTTTCTATGTAACCGGATCGCATCAGATCAAGTTCGGCATCCAGGACAGCTGGGGTCCGGCGTATCAAAAGACCTTCCTGAACGGCGATCTGTACGCTACGGAAGCGACTGGTGTTCCGACCAGTGTTTCGGTCTGGGATACGCCGGTGTATAACAAACCGCACTTGAATGCCGATCTTGGGCTGTACCTGATGGACACCTGGAAGATCAAACGATTGACGATCACGGCAGGAATCCGCTGGGACTATCTTTCGAACCAGATTGACGCGGAGAGTGCGCCGGCGGGCCGGTTCGTGCCGGCGCGTAGTTTCTCGGCCATCACCTGCAGCACCTACAAGGGAATCTCCTGCTTCAAGGACTGGGCCCCCCGGCTGGGCCTGGTCTACGATCTGTTCGGCAATCACAAAACGGCGCTGAAGGCGGGCGTGGGCAAATACGAAACGCCGCTGGTTTCGAACAACCTGCAAGCTTTCAATCCGATGTTCGTGACGTCGCAAACCCGCGCGTGGATCAATACCGGCGGCTGCACCGGTCCGGCGTGCTTTCCGACCGACAATCAGATTGGCCCCGCCCCCGCCGGCGGCTTTGGCACTCTGACGCCGCGGTCCATTGACCCGAATTACCACCGCGAATACAACATGCAGTATTCCGTCGGCGTCCAGCAGGAGATCCGCAACGGCCTGACCCTGAACTTCAACTGGGTCCGCCGCGACGACTATCAGCAGGAGATGATTCAGAATCTGTCTGTACCGTCTTCGGCATGGTCGCCCTTCTCGATCGCCAATCCGCTGGATGGAACGCCGATCACGATGTACAACCTGAACCCGTCATCGGTGGGGCTGACACCGGTGCTCTTCCAAACCAACACGCCGCGAAGCTTACGCGCGAATTCGTACAACGGGTTTGAGACTTCGGTCACCGGACGCCTGCCGCATGGCGCGTTCATCTTCGCGGGGTGGACGATCGATCGCGAGCTTTCCCGGCAATGCGATCAAACCGCCGGTACCGGTAATCTGCTCAACGACCCCAATTCGCTGCGCTTCTGCGACTGGTATGGAAATTTGAATCAGAGCCTGGGACAGGTTGGCGCGATCCCGTTCCGGAATGAATTCAAACTCCAGACGAACGTACCGTTGTGGTACCGGTTCGAGTTCAGCGCCTCGTTGTATTCCGACCCGGTCTACAACACGCTGTTCGCGCTGAATAATCCTCCCTACGGCGTGACCAACGCCGAGCCGACCTTCGCCGGAGCGCAGCAGGGATTCAAGGAAGTCTACTGGACGTTGACGTCGAGCACGAAATATCCGGCCAACTGCAATTGCCCGAGCCCGGGCGCGGTGGTGGATCCCGGCTTGCTGCAGGGCGCGGAGACGATCATGCTGGTGGCGCCGGGAAGCCGCCTGACGCCGCAATTGAACCAGTTGGACATTGCTTTCCGGCGGTCTTTCGTGGTCCATGACCGCTGGACCATCAAAGCGGAGAGCCAGATTTTCAACCTGCTCAACGCGAATACGGTTTACCAGGAAGGTCAGACGCTGACCACCTCCGTCACTCCGTTCGTCAAAGGGGGCATCGGCGGCGTGCCCACGCAAATTCTGAATCCGCGGACTGTCCGTTTGGTGGTGCAGGTGAAGTTTTGAGGAGCATGTTTCGCAGAACTCGTAATTAGGAGGTCCCTATGACCGGTGCTGGTGTTCTCACCGTGAGTTGGATTGCCTGGGGGGCGGTGACGACGGTATTCGTCGCTCTCATGATCTGGAAATCGCTGGTGGGTCTGAGAGAGGAGAATATCGTAGTCCTCGATCCGGCCGAAGACAAGCAGGCTGCCGAACAACAGGCAATTGTGGCAAAAGTGCAGCGTGTGACGGCCTGGGCCAAAGGCTTCGGCTTTGCTTCGGGGGCGCTGTTACTCGTTGCGGGCAGCGTGTGGGCCTATCGCGGGTACGTCGCGTTCACAGGCGGCCAGATTCCGTAGGGCGACATCGCTTAAGCGGAACAGATTTCGCCGAGCCGGCCCCCGCCTCCGCAGTATTTGGGATCCTGCAACTGCAGGAGAATCCCGTCCGGATCGGTGAAGTACAACTCGGCCGTTCCTTCCGGCGCGCCACCGCGGTCCGGCATGCGCATCGTCACGTAATGTTGGAGCGGGCCGGCAGGACCACTTGCGCTCTCGCGCGGTTTCAAGCCATAGTCGGTCAGCGCCTTCAGCACGTCATCGGGCTTGAATCCGTCGATGAAAAAGCAGCCGTGATTGATGCTGCCCGCAGCTTGCGCGGGGTTGCGTCCCGCGCCTCCGCCGGTGACCATCAGGAACTGCGGGCCTGTGCCCACGCCGAAAATCGGCGCCGGCCCCTGGTGGGCCTGGACGAACAACCCGAAGACTTCCTGGTAGAACCGTTGCGCCTGCTCGGCCTTGGGAGAAAACATGGTGAAGTGGCTGAGATCGCGGAGGGCGAACCGGCCCTTGGGCGGAGCCGATTGTAGCGCGCGGCAGACATTGCCGAGCGCGCCGGCCCCGCCGCAGTAACTGGTGTCCTGCAGTTGCACCAGGATCCCGCCTGGGTCGCGCAGAAACAGCTCCGGCGTGCCCTCCGGCGCTCCGCCTTCTTCCCGACCGCGCATCTGAATCCGCGCGGTCATCGGAGCGGGTTCGTCGCTGCGCGCGACGCCGTGCGCGGTCAGGGTCTTCAGCAGTTGCTCGGCGTTGAAGCCGGTTATGCCGATTCCGAAATGGCTGTAGCCTGGTTTCGCGCCGCCTTCGGCGGCTTTGAGCGCCAGAAACTGCGGGCCGCTTCCCACGCGCAAGAGCACGGTGGAGCCCTGGCGTGCCTGGATCGGCATGCCGAACAGACCTTGATAGAAGTCGAGCGACCGCTGGAGATCGGAGACCGCCAGCGTCATCTGGTTCAGTTTCTTCGCTGGAATGGGGACCGCCGCCGGCTGGCCGAGCACACGGGAGACCGCGGCCGAGGCCGGCAGCGACGCCAGCAGCGCCCGCCGCGTGAGCATTGTATTCATGCGCGCTTGATTCTATCAAGTTCGAGCCGTGGCAACACCCCTTGCATCCCGTGCGCAAACGGAATACAGTTTCGTTCCATATCGAAAGGAGAGGCCGCCATGCGACTGTTCATTCTCGCCGCGCTCCTTGCCACGCTTCACGCCCAGAGTGTCACCGCCGTCGACCCGGCCACCGCGAAGGCCGGCGACACGGTCAGCGCCACCGGAGCGGGGATTGACAATGGAAATGTCGACTCACTTTATCTGACCGATGGCACCAACGATGTCAAGTGTGACGTCGTCCAGCAGACCGCCACGGCTATCAAGTTCAAAGTTCCGGGAACGATCAAGCCCGGGCGTTGGGCCGTCATGGTCCACACCACGAAAGGGCAGTTCATCGAGGAGCCGGTGAAACTCACCGTGCAGTAGGCGGCGCGAGACTCGGAGGCAGAGGCCAGTTTCCTTCGTAGGGCGGCCAATTCGGCACCGGCGCTTCCGGCGACGGATAGAACATGGCCGAGTAAATGCTGCGGATCTTGTCTTTCTCGATCACAAACCATTCGCTGAATACGTTGCGCCGCGTGGCGGTGCCGGGCTTGCGAAGGAATACGGCGAGGGCCAACGCCACACCTGCTTCTTCGTCCAGGACCGGATAGCGCCGCGCGGCGACGTTCTGAATGTTAATCGTCGCGAGGCCGGAGGTGCAGTCGGTCACGCCGGAACCCGTGTCCCGCCCGGTCACAGTCCGCCCGTTTTCCACGCGCATGCAGCCGGGATGCGCGAGGATTATGGAGCCGTCGTGCGTGGTGATGCCGTCGAAATAACTGTTGGTGATCGCCATAAGCGCTTCGCGCGGCAGCCGCGCCTCCTTGGGAAGCGTGCGTTCCGGCGGAGGATTGAGCGCCAGGTTGTCGGGATCAAAGAAATTTCCAGCGGGTTGTCCGGGCGACGGCGGGCCGTTCAGGCCCGGATCGCCCTTGCGTGCGATCAGCCACTCCGCCTCGGTGATCTTGCGGTATTCGACTTTCACGCGCACGGTGACGATTGCCAGTTCGCTGCCTTCCTGGACCAAGCCGAAATACGCCGCTTGTCCGCTCACGGGATCGAGATAGCGCCGTTGCAATTTGCCCAGCGCGGTCACAGTCTTCCACATGCCCGTTCCCAGACGGACGACCACGGCATTTTCCGTTTGGCGGAAGCCGACGAACAGCGGAGCGTCCGCGGGATCGTGCTTGACCACCGCATTCAAATACTGATCGAGCGCGCCTTTCAAGCAGGCGCGATCACAATCCCGAACGGCGGCGGGCGCCGCCAGCGTGCAGGCGGCGCCAATGAAAATCAATCTGTAAGCCAGCATGGCCGCATTGTACCCGAAGCGGATCGAATGCGGTCCCTGCCGGAGTGGCCGTCAGTTCCAGGAACCCGGCGCAATTTGCGCGACGTACCAGAGCGAAGTGTCGTAGAAGCCCTCGACGAACGCCTCCAAAGTGCCGTGGTCAACCCGTATGGCAGTGGGCGCATTCGCCAGGACTCCACCGAGACTGGCCCACGAGCCCCAACTTCCTCCCGCCGAGATTTGGGAAATATGCCAGAGCGCGCTGTCGCCGCCGCGCACAAAAGCCTCTAATCGTCCGTCGACGTTTATGATGACCGATGGATCGCTAGAGATGACACCGTTGAGAGAAACCCAGCTCGACCAGGGTCCACCGGCTGCTGTTTCCGATAGGTCCCACAGCGCGTTATCGGTTCCACGTGCGAGTACTTCGAGGCGTCCGTCAGAATTGCGGTCCACGGCCAAGTCCCCCGTCATGCTGCCGCCCAGGCTTTGCCACCCGGACCAGCTTCCGCCAGGCGTGGTTTGGAAATTGTGCCACACCGCCTGATCGCCGCCGACGACGAAGACTTCGAGACACAGCGCGAGCGACCCTGTCACCCCATTGGTGACCACGGTGGGATCGCTGATCACCTGGCCACCCAGAGAACTCCAGCCGCCCCAACTGCCGCCGGCGGATGTCTGCGCGATATGCCAGATGGCGTGATCGCTACCGACGACAAATACCTCGAGTCGCCCGTCCTTATTTGCACCGACCGACGGATCTCCCAGTATGGAGCCCCCCAGACTTGCCCACCCAGACCAGGTGCCAGGTCCGGTGCTCTTGATGTGCCACAGAGCGCCGTCATTGAATACGGCGAACACCTCTTCGCTGAAGACACCGGCGACTCCGGTATCTTCACCGATCATCACAGGGTCGCTGGCCAGAGTCCCGCCGAGATTTTCCCATGACATCCAGCCGCCGCCTTGGGAGGCTTGCGCAATGTGCCACAAGCTGTTGTCCGAACCTCGGACGAACGCTTCGGGTAAATCGGATCCGTCATTAAAAATGGTGATCTTGCCGGTGATGCTTCCATTCAGGTCGGTCCAGGTGGACGTCCCGCCGAATGAGCTTCCACAGGTTGTCGAGGCGCCCGCCACATTCGTCACCTGGAAGTCTACTCTGGAAGCCTGCGAAGTATCCGACTGCGTGGCTGTGACGCTGATGGGCACGGTTGCCCCCTGCACGAAGTTCGGGATATTCACAGTGGCATTGGTCGAATCCACCAGCACGATGCTCTTCAGACCGGAATTCGTATCCTGCATGGTGAAGTTGGCTTGCGCGGGCGGGCCCTTGCTGATGCTGGAGAGCGTGCAGGAAGGAGGAGGCGCCGTTCCCGTGACTGACATCGCGATCTGTCCGGGCGAACCCGGCGCGCTATCCCAAAAGGTGAACGTGCCGCTTCGGGCCCCCGTTGCTCGGGGAGTTGCCGTGATCGATAGAGTGCAGCTCGTGCCCGGATCGAGGCTCGCGGTGTGAGTGGTCGGGTCCAGGCAGCCCGACAAATTGAAGTCGCTGTTGCCTGACACGACGATTTGCGAGATATCAAGCCGAGCATTGCCGGTGTTGCCGACTACGACGCTTTGGGGCGGGCTGGTTTGGCCGACTGGTGTTGGTGGAAACGTGAGGTTGGTGGCCGAGAGGCTGATTTGCGGTTCGCCTGGCAGCGGCGTCAGAATGTGCCAGCCTCCTACTACGACCCCGCTGTCGTTAATAGACTGCTCGATGTCGTTGCCCCCGAGGCAAATCAGGCGCGAAGTTACACCACTCGATATGTCCCACGAAAACCCATACCCCACCACCGTGCCAGTGTTGTTTAGTCCGTACGCATAACTTATAGGAACACCGGTGCTGTGTCCGCTGGCGTCGACAAGACTCGAGGCACTTGTGGTTGAGGCCAGGTTGAGCTCCATCATTTGGTCCGAGTTATTGATCGAACCGAGGTAGAACAGCAGTCCGTCGGAGAGACCCGGCACCTGAGTTACGCTGCCATCCGGGTTGATGATCGCGAATGAGTAATTACCCGGAGAACCGACTTGGAGGGTCGCAGAGAGCGCGCCACTGTCATTGATGCCGTAAATTCCGAGGAGCGTGTATGGAGCCGGAACGGTCACCGCCTTGAAGTTTCCCGCAGCATCTTCGGTGAACCAGACTGGCGTCTGGCCGTTGACCGAACGATTCGCCGCTCCAGTGGCGACGCCATTGACGTTGATCGTGAACAACTCGGTGGTGGTTGCGCCCGGATAATCTACCGTGGTGAAGCTGCCCGATTGATCCGCCCGGAAGCCGTGAGAAAACGTCCCGGTCGAGGTCGAAATTTTGTAAGTTCCAACCATTGCCCCCGAGTTGTTAATGCCGGAAAGGTTGGTGGCGTTCGCCCCGGGTATCCAGAAGAACGCACAATTGTAAGTGGTGGCACTAAGCGTCGTAACACAACAGAAGCTAGTAACAAGGAAAAGCGAGACGTTCTTGAACATACTGAGGAGAGAGTAAGCTGCGCTTTGGGGATGTGTCAAGAATTCGACTCGCCCGGAGCGTGTCTTCCGCTACTTCTGCGGCGTGAGGTATGTTCGTACGCGTACGGGGGCGCGGGGAGCCAGGCGGTTTACGCGGGTTCCAGTTCTTGCACCAGTGGAAGTTCGATTACGAAGGTCGTACCGCGCCCGGGTTCCGTTTCAAACCGAAGCTTGCCTTTGTGCTTCTGCACAATCACAGTATGGGCAATGGCCAGTCCTTGCCCCGTGCCTTTACCTACCGGCTTGGTGGTGAAAAAGGGATCGAAGACGCGGGATTGAATCGTCTCTGGAATGCCGGTTCCGGTGTCGGCAACGCGGATCTCCGCGGCCCAATCCAGTTGCCGGGTGCTGACGTGGATTCTCCCTTTTCGTCCGGAATCCTTCACGGCATCGCCAATCGCGTGAGCGGCGTTGACGATGAGGTTCAAGACCACTTGATTCAGTTCGCCGGCGACGCACGGAACCGGCGGCAGGGCCGGATCCAAGTCTGTCGTCAAATCCGCGACGAACTTCCATTCGTGCTTGGAAACCAGGACCGTGCTTTCAATGGCCTGGTTGATATCGACCGCCGCCATATCGATGGGCCCGGGGTGGGAGAACTCTTTCATAGCGCGCACAATCCGCGCCACCTGGCCCAAGCCCTCCTGCATCTCGGTAATTGCGACCGGCACTTCTTTCCGCAAATACTCGAGATCGCGGGCGCTTTCGTGGTCTGCGTTCGAGGGGGTGGAGCCTTCGCGCGCCGCCGAAGCGCGGATCAACTCGCCGAATGCGTCTTCCAGGAACTTGGCGTTATCGCCGACGTATTGAATCGGCGTGTTGATCTCATGCGCGACGCCGGCGGCCAATTGTCCGACCGACTCGAGCTTCTGCGCCTGCGCCAGCTGGCTCTGCAGTTGCTTCACTTCGCTGATATCGAAATCCACTCCCACGACGCGGGGATGCCGTCCGTGCTCGCCGGCAACCGGAAGTACCCTGCTGTGAAGCCAGTGCACGGTGCCGTCCCGCCACACCACGCGATACTGGCGGTCGACCGGCTCGCGGATCGCGCGCTGGGAGAAAAGGCCGGTTCGCAGGGTTTCGCGATCCTCCGGGTGAATGTAACTCAGCCACTCATCCAGCGGCAGGCGCTCCCGATCTTCGCCGATGCCGTAAAGGCGCAATAGCTCTTCCGAACAATGGAGCGTCTGTGAGGCTGTATCTAACTCCCAGGTTCCGAGGCTCGACGCGGATTCGATCAGCTTCAAGCGGTCTGTTGCTCGGCGCTTGGTGGCCTGGAGGGTCATCACCAGCCACGCCAGAAGCAGCGATAGCAGTGCCGTGCATCCGGCCGCCCACGCTGACGGCGCTTTACTGATATACGGGAAAGAGGCGAGCCGGGTCCATCCGAGGGTCCAGATGTTCTGTCCGAGATTCAGATGCGTGATCCGCTCGGACGCACGAAGAGTTCTCGGGTCCGAGGCGAAGAACTGCGCGGAGGGCGCCGGTTGATCGCCATGGTAGACACGGAGGTCGAGGCCGGATTCGAGGTCACCCAATGCCGAGCGGAAGACGGCGTCCGCGCGGAAGACTACGGTCACCCACACCATCAGCGCGCGGCGGCGCTCCGCAAGCGTGGTCACCGGTGCGTCTTCGCGGTACACAGGAACGAAGAGTTGGAGCGCCTGTCCGGAGCGATCCCCTAGCGTCGTTCTCTTGGTCAAAACGGCAGCGCCGGAATCGCGCGCTTCTTCGGCTGCCGCGCGCCGCATCGGATCGATGGCCAGGTCCGCGCCGATCGATCGCGCCGCCACGGCCGCCGGCTCGGCGCACACCACCAGGAGGTGCTCCGGAAGAGTGCCGGGGCCCTCGGAGAAAGGCGCAAATCTATGGACCTTGAATGCCGGCGATTCCCCGGTCCGATGCGCGCGCACGAAATTCGCCAGCTCGTTGTCGGGAACCGGTTGCACGATTGCCATCGCAGTCGTGCCCGCGTCGCTCTCCAGCAAATGCAGGTGCTCGACATACGTGTGCCAGTCTTTGGGGCTGATCTTGCCGGACGCGGCGAGGTAGCCGGCTCCGCCCCACAACACCTTTTCATAAGTCTGAAAGCGGTTGTTGATTCGGTTCTCGACTGCCCCAATCACCTCGTCCAGGCGAGCCGAGTCGTAGCGGGCTCGATCGCGATCCATCGAGGCGTACAGCCATCCGCTGAGCGCCCACCCCACCACGAGCACGCCGCCCGGAAGCGCCAGGCTGTTGACCGTGCGGAACGGGCCTACGGCCATCCCGGTGACGGAAACCGCCGTGAGGAACAAGGCGAGGTTTTGCAGGTTTCCCGAAAGGGTTTGGCCGGCGAACGCGCCGACACCATTGTGTGTAGCCCACATGGCGGTGAGGGCAATCACTAAAGCGGCTGCGCGGGCCGACGTGGGGCCGAGCCAGGCTGCCGCGATCAGGATGAGCAGGAAGACGGAAAACAGCAGATAGGAGGCTACCGCGTTGGAAAAAATGAAATAGCATGTGATCGCGACGCCTGCCAGGTAGAGAACGGCCCAACCGGCGCGCCCCATTTCGAGTTTGTTGGGCTTGTCCGACCACCAGCGCGCGGCTCCGATCAAGACTGGCGTGGTGCTTAACATGCCGAGAAAGTCGGACGCCCACCACTGGACCGCGACCACTGCCCCCAGCGACGGCGGAGTTTTGCCGGCTGCAACCAGGCAGAGAGTCCCCAATCCGGCCGAAACCACCGGTCCGATTATTCCCGCCGCGACGATGGCCGCCAAATCCTCGAAGGGCGCCAACTGCTTTTTCATGCTGGAAACGCGGCGGAAAACCCAGGCGCCGGCCAGGGTTCGTAAGACGCACACGACCGCCAGCCCGACAGACGGAAGCCACGCCACCCCCCGCCCCACCGATGACGCGAAAAATACGCCCAGCAGAACCGGCCAATATTGCGGCCCAAATACGATAAACACCGGAACGTCAATGCCCACGCCGCGAAACGCCGGCATAATTCGCGGAGCCCGTGCGAGCAGTTGGTCGCCGAACCATAGCGATCCGATGTGATAGATCGCTATCGAGAGGGCCACGGCAAAGTAGTGAGCTTTTCGAAGCCGTGAGTTCTGGAAGGGATCGTGTGGGCGCACGGAATGAATATCCACCATGCTCCCGCCTCGCTCCCGGACCCGGCAATGCTGCCCTTGGTTAACACCACCCGGCTTCGGCTGCCGCTATCAGGCTGCGCCGGCCGCTGCGCCGACGCTTGTGCTTCGGGTGCGCTGGTTATACAATTCGCTCCCGAAGGACTTGGTGACGACACCGTGAAAGAGGTCAAAACGATGAGACTTGCGTTCATTCTCCCGGCATTGGCCGCCCTGGTTGCGCCGGTTCCCTCCTCGGCTCAAGCCCGGGCCGCGCGCCCGTGGCATCCAAAAGATAGCGAGTGGGCTTCCTACACCGCCGACATCCGCGGGAGCCGCTACCGCCCCCTCGACCAGATCAACGGCTCCAATTTCAACCAGCTCGAGGTGGCCTGGCGCTTCAAGACCGATAACCTTGGGCCTTTTCCGGAATATAAGCTGGAAGGCACGCCGCTCATGGTCAACGGCGTCATCTACACCACCGGCGGCACCCGCCGTTCGGTCCTCGCGCTTGATGCCAAGACCGGCGAATTAATCTGGGCGCACAGCTTGCGAGAAGGCAAGCGCGCCGCCGTTTCCCCACGACAGCTCTCGGGGCGCGGCGTCTCCTTCTGGAGCAACGGCCGCGGCGACGATCGCGTGGTCTACGTCACCACGGGGTACCGGTTGGTGGAACTGGATGCCAAGACGGGAAATCCGATTCCTTCTTTTGGCACGAGCGGCATGATCGATCTCAAAGTCGGCGTGGTCAAAGGCGTCGATCAGCAGATCGATCTCGAAAGCGGCGAAATCGGCATTCACTCCACGCCCGCCATCGCCAACGACGTGATCGTCATCGGCTCTTCGATGCGCGAGGGCGCCACCGTTCCCACACACAACAACACCAAGGGCCTGGTCCGCGCGTATGATGTGCGCACCGGCAAGAAGCTCTGGCAGTTCAACACCATTCCGCGGCCGGGCGATCCCGGCATCGAAACCTGGGAGAACGATTCCTGGGCCGTCAACGGCAACACCGGCGTGTGGACGCAGATCTCGGTCGACGAGGACCTCGGCCTCGCCTATCTGCCGGTGGAGACACCGACCTCCGATTATTACGGAGGACACCGGCCCGGCGACAATCTTTATGCGGAAACCCTGGTCTGTGTCGATCTGAAAACGGGCCAGCAGAAGTGGCACTTCCAGCTGGTGCATCACCCCGTCTGGAATTTCGATATCTCATCTGCCCCGCTCCTGGCTGATATCACTGTCGATGGCCGCCCGGTCAAAGCCGTGGCACAGCCCAGCAAGCAAGGTTTCCTCTATGTCCTCGACCGCGTCACCGGCAAGCCCGTTTGGCCCATCGAAGAGCGCCCGGTGCCGCAGTCGGACGTCCCCGGCGAAAAGACCGCCCCCACCCAGCCCTTCCCGACCAAGCCTCCGGCCTACGCCAAGAACACGCTGAAGGTTCCGGATGACTTGATCGACTTCACTCCCGAGCTGCGCGCGCAAGCCCTCGAGGTCATCAAGCACTACAAGGTGGGAGACTCTCCGTTCACGCCGCCGATCCTCGGCGATGTCAACGGCTTGTTTGGCGCGATTGGCGCGGGGACCGCGACCAACTGGCCCGGCTCCGCCTATGATCCCGAAACTCACACGGTATTTGCGCAGGCTACCTATCATGCCGTAGCGGCGCGTTCGCTGGTCGCGCCGCCGGCCGGCTTCTCCGATATCCGATATGTGCAGGGGATGGCGGGGCGTTCGTTCCGCGAAGTGCTCGGCCCCGGAGACTGCTGCGCCGCCGACGGCACGCGCCGCCAGGCAGGGCAACCGGCTCCGCGTGCCGGTGGTCCTCCGCCGAATCCTCTCGCCGAGGCCGGTCTCACCGTGCAAGGGCTGCCGATTTTCAAGCCGCCCTACGGCGTGCTGTCCGCGATCAATCTCGATCGCGGCGAGATTGTCTGGCAGGTCCCGCACGGCGACACGCCCGACAATGTCCGCAACCATCCGGCGCTCAAAGGGATCGACATTCCGAAAACCGGCCAGCCCGGAACCAGCGGCGTCGGACTGCTGGTGACGAAGACGTTGGTGATCATGGGCGACAGCCAGGTCACCACGACGGCGCAGCACCCGCGTGGCGCCATGCTGCGCGCTTATGACAAGGCGACGGGCCGCGAGGTCGGGGCGCTCTGGATGCCGGCCCCGCAGAGCGGTTCGCCGATGACTTACCTGTTGGACGGCAAGCAGTACATCATCGTGGCCGTCAGCGGCGGCGCCTATACCGGCGAGTACATCGCCTTCCGGCTGCCGGATCAATCGTAACCGAACTCCGCGAACCCCGTACTTGCGCGCGCGGTTCTGTGACAGTCACCGAACCGTTCGCGTGCGGTCTCCTTGCCCCTTCGGAGAATGGATATCGGCAGAAGCCGGATCGGCACCGCTGCAAGCAGTTGTCTTTGGTTAATGCTGCGCGAGAGAAGAATTTTCCCTGTTACTTTTTGGCTCGTGCCGACATCTTCTATACTGTAGACATAGGCTCACTCACAGCCGAGGCCCCGTAGTCCCTGCTTCAGTTGTTCGAAAAACAAAAGGGTTAGGAGAATAAAACTGTAATGAAATTGACGAAACTTACGCTCTGTTTTGGTACGCTCATTCTCGGTGTCGCCAGTGCGGCATCATCGTATACCATCACTCTGGCGAAGGATGCCACAGCCGGCTCCACGCAGCTGAAGGCGGGCACGTACAAGGTGGAAGTCCAAGGGAACCAGGCGGTTTTCACGCAGGGTAAAACATCGACCACGATCCCGGTCAGTGTAGAGAAGGCTTCCAGCCCGTTTCGCTATACTTCGGTAGACACGCGCGATTCCAAGTTGCTGGAAATCGATCTTCACGGAACTACCACGAAGCTGGTTTTCGGCTCGTCTCAACCCGGCTCCGTAGCCACCGAGTAAGTCTGGTTCGCGTGCGGCCGGGGGTTCGCGTCTTGCGCGATTCCCGGCCGGCGCTACTCTCAGCGCGGCGCCGCAACGCTTCGCGGCACCGGCTTACCGTATACTTCGATCCAATCTACCCGGGTGCCTCCGCCCGGACCACCGCCGCTGCCGCGCATCAGATCGGTAAATCCAACCTCGTCCACCCGGCTTAGGTCCGGATCCTTCTTCCATTGGCCGTCGCTGGTCTCCACGACGCCACGGCCGATATCCAATCCGCGCCAGCGTACGTCCGCCGGCGAAAATTCACTGACAATCCAATCCGCGGTGTACCCGTCTGCATGATCGCCCACCAGAAACGTGCCGTCGGCGAGCTTCAGCACGGGCCGCAGCAGATGGAAGCCGGCCATCTTGATCCGCCACCGGATCTTCGCCACCGGCCCGCTCAGATCAACGGCATTGTTTTTGTCCCGTAGGGTGAGCGCCCAGTTCGCGGGCGACGAGCCTGACCAGATATAGGTCGGATCGTCTTTCGGCGCGGCGTGCCGCACGATCCGCACATCCAGATTGGGAGGTCCGTACAGTTTTAGCTCGAGGTTGGCGCTCTCCAGATGATCTTGCCGGACTCCCGGCTCCTGCTTCCCTTCCGTAGCCAGCGGGTCCTTCCAGGTTTCGCGCAGAAACAGCGGAGGCCGATGATCCTCCGGATAGTCGCGGGCCGTCTGCGCCGCCGCGCCCGCGAGCATCAGGCAGACCGCCGGGGAACCGCGTAAAATCAGAGTATGGATGAGTGGCATTTCATTGCCGAGCGTAAAATCCGCGAGGCTCTGGAGGAAGGAGCGTTTGACCAGCTCGAAGGCGCCGGCAAGCCGCTGGATCTGAGCGAAAACCCGTTCGAAGATCCGTCCCTCCGCATGGCGCACCGCTTACTCAAGAATAACGGATTCGCGCCGGGATGGATCGAGGAAGCCCGCGAGATCGAAGCCGAATCGCGCCGTCTCGCTGCCGGAGGCGGCGGCGACTACCAGAATCGTGTGGCGGCGCTGAACCGCCGCATCCTCGCCTTCAATCTGAAAGCCCCTTCTCTGACTCTGCACAAGCTCCTGTTTTCTCCCCGTTCCGCTACGGAACCTCGACACACGACCACCGATCCGACGCCATTCCAAACGCCATCGAGCAGCAGCGAGCGGACGTAAGGGAGCTGAGCCTCCTTACTTCAGTTCCACAATGACGGCGCGCGGTGTTCCACTGACCAATTCCTCGCTATAAGCATCCGCCGATCGAGGCGAATATACTGCCTGCCCGCGTTGACGCGTGGCTTTCCAGATTTCCCGGCTGCCGGCGACGGCTCGCAGTGTTCCACCCTCCAAAAAGACCGCGACCGAATCGCGGTAGTCCGCGTGGCGCGGCGCGGGCCGGCCGGGTCTCCAGGTGTAATCCCATGCGATGACACGATCGTCTTCGAACACCTTGATGGAGCCTTCGCGGGGGAACGCTCCGGGAATCCCGGCCTTGGTGGGCATTACCGGCGTGGCCGACGGCTTCAATTCGACCATGATCTTGTGCTGCGGAATGTCGCTCAGGCCTTCCTCTATGTGAATGGTGCCCTTAGCCGTGGGAGTGATTGAGCCAATCTCGGAGTGGTTCACCGTGGAGGTCCCGTCGAGCCTGGTTACGCGAACCGCCCCGCCGGTGAGCGTCACGGAAATCTGGTCGAACGGGTGTTGGTGCATGGGACTCGGCTGGCCTTTGGGCCAGACCACGTCCCACAACTCCACGCGCGCGTTTTCGAACAGCTTCTGCGCGCCTGACCGTGGAAAGGGCGGCGGATAGGTCTGCGCCGGCAGAAGGCCCGTCAGAAACAAAAGAAGGAGGGAGCGCACTGGCATCGGCTGACCAGTCTATCAAGACCCAGTGTCAAATTCGACGCGAGACACGTGGCAGGGCTGCCACGCGGTTTCGGATTTTCCAATGGACTCAAGCGCGTACGAAGCGGCGCCTGGATTGCCAATTCACCGGCGGAGGTACAAACCCCATGTTCGACAATCCTTCCAAAGCGAAAATGATTTTCGGCGCCGCCGGTGTCCTCGTGACGCTCGGTGTGGGCGCCGCAGCCTGGTACACGTTTCCAGTTCTCAAGCGGCACGATGCGATGCTGGCCCAGAATGCCGGCGTGAAGCAGTCCGTGGAGACGCTGGGCGGGCGTATCGATCAACAAAATTCGAAACTCGCCGAGTGGTCCAAGGCCCAGGACCAGGTTCGTAGCGAAATCGCCGATCTCCGCAAGGAGATGCGATCGCGCATCGAAGCGGTGCGGAGACAGACAGGCCGGTCCGCGGAGGAGTTGATCCACCGGGTGCAGGCCGAAGTCACCAGTGACATCGACAGCATCAAGGAAAAAGTGGCGGGCCTGGAAACGTCCCGCGAAGCTGACCGCGCTCAGGTCGCCGCTCTCGAATCCGAACTGGGCCAACTGCGGAAGGAAATGGCCGAGCAGACCCAACAACTGAATGACAAGATCGCCGACAGCGGCGCTGGGACCGCAAAGCTCGTGGCCGGCCTCGAGGCCTCGCAGGAACTCGATCGCAAGGAAGTGGACGGTCTCAACAAGAAACTGGCCACCCGCCGCATCGACTTCGAGGTCAACAAAGGGCACAGCTACGAACTGGCGCCGGGCATTTCGCTCGAGATCAACGGCACGGACATCGCCTACCGCCGCGTCACCGGCTGGATGTGGGTGCTGCCCGACCGCCGCACCATCTGGCTGCGCGAGCAGGGCGCGCAGGAGCCCGTTGTGTTCTACAGCAACAACGACGGCAAGAAGCGCGAGTTGGTGATCACCGCCGTGACCAGGCACTCGGCGGTGGGTTACCTGCTGGTGCCGGACGAGTCGAAAACCGAATCCGCCGCCGTGGTGGGAGCGGAGTCGAACGCCTCCGAGTAGTGCTTCCCTCCACACGTCCGCTCCCTGCTGGTCCGGTTCCCCCACGAAACCGGCCGTCAGGGAGCGGACGCCTTTTTGCTACGATGATTCTCACAGGCAATGCCGATCTACGATTACCACTGTAAGAGCTGTGGCGAGGAATTCGAGTTGATCGTGCTCAAACAGACCGTCGTGGCGTGTCCGGCGTGTCAGGGCCAGGACCTCGAACAGCTCATCTCCGGCTTCGCCGTCAGTTCGGAATCCATCCGTCAGGCAAACCTGAAAGCAGCCCGCCGCAAGTACGCCACGAGTTCCAATTACAAAGACCAGAAAGTCGCGGAAGCCGAAGATATCCGCGAACACGCCCCGCAATATTTCGAGAAGAAGAAAAAGAAAGACTGATTGTCAGGGAGTGACGGGCGCGGCGGAGGCCTCGGCGCCGCTGCTCGTGTAGTCGAAGCGCAGCAGCCAATCCTGCAGAGTCCGATTCGTGGGCTCCGGGTCGAACTTCCAACGCCGCGCCGCCTCGAGAGCCTTGCCTGAGAAATAACGGCTGGGCCCCGGCTCATCCAGCTTGGCGTCCACCACGTTTCCCGAGGCGTCGACGCGCGCTTGCACCCGCACTTCGAGCATGCCGTGGATCGTCGCCCGGGCCGCTTCCGAAGTCTCGGGAAGCACCTTCTCCCGGACGCGCCGCATGGCGGGCGGAGCGGGCGGCGGGATTGATGGGGGCACTGCTGGAGCTGCCGGTGCTGCCGGTGCGGGCTGCACCGGAGGCGGCGCCACACGAACCGTTTTCGGATCCGGCCGCACCAGGACTCCCGACAGCGCCAGCCCGAGCGCCGCCGCCGGCACCGCATACGGCCATAGGCGGAATCGCGAGCGCAGGGCGGCTGAATCCGACGCTGGCGCGGCGGGCAGTGGTTGGCGCAAGCGGTCCGCCAGGTGCTCCACGGTTTCGCGGCGCTGCGGATCGGGCTGCAGGCATTGCCGCGCAATATCCAAGAACATTGGAGGCAGCGCCACTGGGATCTTGAGTGGTTTGTGCTGGAGCCGCTTGGGCGCGAGAGGCCGCTGTGTCAGCGCCTCCACCAGTGTAATGCCCAGCGACCAGACGTCAGCGGCCGGAGAAAGGAAGCCGGCCGTCGACTCCGGCGCATCGTACGAATTCAGATCGGGCGCCGCCGCCCCGGGCTCGCCGGCCGGACACAGCCCGTCACTGGAGATTTTGATCTGGTCGCCCACCGAGAAAATGTTCGATGGCTTCACACGCCCATGCACCAACCCCTGCTCATGCAGATACGACAGCGTGTCCAGCACGGGCGCGAGCATGTCGCGCGTTTCGCTGGCGGTAAGCGGCCGCTGCTTCAGAACGTCGGCCAGATTTTCTTCGGCGTACTCCATCACCAGGTACGACAGCGCCGTGCCTCCCGATTCGGCGTTCCCGATGTGAAAGAGGCGGATCAGGCCCGGGTGGCAGAGATGCGCCGTGCGCTGCCAGCGCGGAAGCAAGACCTCTCGGTCCACCGATTCATTCAGCACCACGCGGATCGCGGCCGGTTCCGCTTTGCCCGAGTCCTGACGCGTGAGGAAGACCGCGCTGCCGTCTCCGCCGCCGAGACACCGTTCCAGTTGAAACCGGCCGTCGATCGTGCGGCCTTCCCACTCTCTCCAGGAGGGCGCGGCGTTCCCGGTTCGCGACGCGCGCCACACCAGGGCTCCCGCGCACTTGCGCAGCAGGAGCGAATTTTCAAAGGCGGCGCCAAACAGCGAGACCGGCAGCAGCTGCTCCACATGCTCGATCCACTCGCGCAACTTGGCATCATCGTGACGCTCGGGCTTGCGGCAGCACAGGTCGACGCGCGTGCCGATTCCTGCCATCCGCGGCTGATCGCCGATCAGAGCGACTACGCGCAGGCGCTCGTTGGAACGGCGCAGGCCTTCGATCCATTCGGCCGGCTCGGCGAGCGCCGCGTTGAGGATCAGCAGATCGACTTCAATGCGCAACTCGCTGAGCAACACGGCCGCATCGGACACGGTCTTGGCGGGATATGCCTGATATCCCGCGTGATCAAGGCCCCGCGCCAGCCAGAAGCCGAAGCTCAGATCGGCATCGACAATGAGAGCGGTCTTCATGCGCGGCCCCGGAAGATGGGCAAACGATCTGCCAAACTCGCCTGCTGGTGTTTCCAGCAACTTGAGATTACCGGACGATAAAAATTACCTGCTCGCGTGCAAGCGCCGCGCAGTTTTGCCCGTGCGCGATTGGCACACACCGGCGAAGCCCTGTTCTCGTTTGTTAACTCCGCACGGTGCGAGGCTACAATGAAGACTTGATTCATTTGGTACATGGCCTCCGAACCCGACATCAGTCTGATTCTGCCCGCTTACAATGAGGCGCGAGTGATCCCGCGGACCATTGCCGACGCCGTGCGCTATTTCACGGCAGCCGGGCTGCGCTACGAGATCATCGTGGCCGCGGATGGAACCGACGGCACCCGTGAGGCGGTTCGTGAAATGGCGCGCGAGAACCCGGCCCTACAGGCCTTGGGCGCAGACCGGCGCCGCGGCAAAGGCCTGGGAATCCGCGAGGCGGTAGCGGTGGCTTCCGGAGCCGTCATCGGCTATGCCGATGCCGATAACAAGGTGCCCATCGAGGAATACGAAAAGTTCCGGCCGTTGCTGGCGCAGGGCGTCGAAGTCGTCATCGGGACGCGCCGCAGCGGCGCCGTCATCGAGCGGCCCCAACCGCTCTACCGCCGCATCGGTTCGCGCGGCTTTCTCTGGTTCATGCAGACCGCCGTCGGGTTGCCCGGAATCAACGACAGCCAATGCGGCTTCAAATTCTTTCAGCGTGCCGCCGCCCGCGAGTTGTTTCGCCGGCAGAAGATTGACAGCTACATGGCGGATGTCGAGATTCTGGCTATCGCGCGGCGGCTCGGCTACCTCATCCGGCAGGTGCCGATCCGCTGGCGCGATGACGCTGACAGCCGGCTCGATTTGATCGCCGGCAATCTGCGCAATGTCCGCGATATCTTCCGCATCGGCCTCCAGCATCGTTTCGGAGGCAGGCTTTCGTGAGAGCCTTCGTGACGGGCGCCGCCGGGTTCATCGGCAGCAACCTGGTCGACCGCCTCTTATCCGATGGCCACGAGGTAACCGGCTTCGACAATTTTTCGACTGGCATGCCGGAGTTCCTCGAGCCTGCGCGCCGCAGCCCGCGATTCCGCTTGGTGCAGGGCGATCTGCTGGATCCCAATGCCCTCAGCCCGGCGCTCGCCGGCTCTGATTTCGTATTCCATCTCGCCGCTAACGCCGACGTGCGATTCGGCCCCGATCATCCACGCAAGGACCTGGAGCAGAATACGATCGCCACCTCCAATGTGCTCGAGGCGATGCGCGCCCATCGGGTTGCCAACATCGCGTTCGCCTCCTCCGGCTCGGTGTACGGCGAGTCCGCCGCGCTTCCCACTCCCGAAACGGCGCCGTTCCCCGTCCAAACCTCTCTTTATGGGGCATCCAAGCTCGCCGCCGAAGGCATGATCGCGGCCTATGCGGCAGCCTACGGTTTCCGGGCTTGGATTTTCCGCTTCGTTTCCATCCTGGGCGCGCGCTACACCCACGGCCACGTCTTCGACTTTTACAAACAGCTGCGGGCGCATCCCGAACGGCTCGACGTGCTCGGCGATGGCCATCAGCGGAAATCGTATTTGCACGTTCACGACTGCGTTTGCGCGATCCTGACCGCCATCGAACGGGCGCAGGAGCCTGTCAACATTCTGAATCTCGGGGCCGCCGAGTATTGCGAGGTGAACGACTCCATCGGCTGGATTTCCGAACACCTCGGAGTGAAGCCGGAATTGCGCTATGCGGGCGGCCCGCGCGGCTGGGTGGGAGACAGCCCCTTCATTTTCCTCGATTGCAGCCGCATGCGCGCCCTCGGCTGGAAGCCGGAACTGACGATCCGTGAGGGCATACTGCGCACCGTGGATTTTCTGGAGCAGAACGCGTGGGTGCTGGAGAGACGCGTGTGAAGCCGCTCAAGATGGAAGTGACCTATCGGACGCCGTGGTTCGAGGTGGTCGGCAAAACCATGCGCGCCGGCCAGGCGCCGTATTATTCCCTGCGCCTGCCCGACTATGCCGCCGTGGTGGCATTTACCGAAGAAGGGCGAATCCTGATTGTCCGGCAATACCGGCCGGCCGTCGAGCAGTATTCTCTGGAATTGCCGAGTGGCATCATCGATCCGGGAGAGGAGCCGGCGGACACCGCGCGGCGCGAATTGCTCGAGGAGACTGGTTACGAGGCCGCCCACACCGAACTGATCGGTCCCATGTCGGTCGATACGGGACGCCTCTCGAATCGCATATTTGGCTGTGTTGTGACGGGCGCTTGCCGGGCGCCGGGGCGCGCGCCGGAAGAGGGTATCGAAGTCCTGGCTTGGCCGGTCGAAGAGCTGTGGCGGGCTACGCGCTCCGGCGAATTCGCGCTCTCCCTCCACATCGCGGTCCTCATGCAGGCTGTGCTGGCCGGCATGCTGCCCCTGCGCTGACAAGTATGTGCGATAACCCCCGCGCTTAGACGGTAGCCCGTCGCTTCAGCCCGGGGCTTTTATATTAATCTGCCCGGCGCTACAATTATTTAGGGTCTTAATCACCGATAATGCCCAGGCGTCTCGCCCGGAAACTGATGCTCTCGATCACTGTCATCGTGATCATCGTGGCGGCGGTGTCCGGGGTAGTTAACGTCAAGATCGAGGAGCGCCAGTTTCAAAAGGCGATCATTCTCGGCGCGGATCAGCTGACTAAGGGCATCGTCAGCGCCACCTGGCAATTCATGCTCGACGATCATCGCGACGCGGCTTACCAGGTGATGCAAACCATCGCGTTGAAACAGGGCGTGGATCACATCCGGATGTTCAACCGGTCGGGTCAGGTGGCATTTTCGACCAATTCCGTCGACCGGCAGACTCAGGCCAGCCTCAAATCGCAGACCTGCGTTCTGTGCCACGCGGAAGTGCCGCCGCGCGCCCAGCTGGCGCTCGCGTCCCGCACCCGCATTTACGCGCAGGCTGACCAGCACCGGCGCCTCGCCGTGGTCACGCCCATCTACAACGAGCGGTCTTGCAGTCAAGCGGCGTGCCACGCCCATCCCCAGGAAATGAAAGTCCTCGGAGTGCTCGACGTCGGCTTGAGCCTCGAGGCGGTCGACGCCGAAATCTCCGCCTTCAAGGTGCGTGTGTTGGTCCGCGCCGCGATCGAAGTCGCGCTGATCAGCCTGGTTCTCATGTTTATCATCCAGCGGTTCGTGGCGCATCCGATCGGCAAGCTGATCGAAGGCACGCGCGCGGTCAGCCAGATGGAGCTCGACAAGCCGCTAAACATCCTGCACAGCAGCGAGGAACTGGACGATCTGGCGCAGTCGTTCGACCGGATGCGGGAGCAGTTACAGAAGGCGGTTGCGGAGAACAATGAATTCACGCAACGCCTCGAAATCAAGGTCGCGGAGCGGACGCGCCAGCTCAGCGCGGCGCACCAGAAACTGTTGCAAAGTGATCGCCTGGCGTCACTCGGACAGCTCTCTGCCAGCGTCGCCCACGAGATCAACAACCCCATCTCCGGCGTTCTGAACCTGACCATGCTCATGCAGCGCATGCTGAAGGAAGATGGTGTGCCGGCGAATCGCCTTGACGAGTTCCGGAAATATCTGGGCCAGGTGATCGCGGAGACGTCGCGGGTGGGGCGGATCGTCTCCGACCTGCTGGCGTTCTCGCGCCGCTCGAAGCCGCACCGCGCGCCCGCCGACCTGAACCAGATCGTGCGCACCACTCTCTCCGTGGTCGCGCACAAGATGAAGCTGAACAACGTCTCGGTCGAAACGCGCCTGGCGGAGGGTCTGCCGCAGGTGCCCTGCGATCAATCGCAGATGCAGCAGGTGGTGCTGAACCTCGTGCTCAACGCCGCGGAAGCGTCCCAGCCCAAAAAAGGCGGGCACGTTCTGGTCTCCACACAGGCAGCAAGCGAGAGTGTGGTGATGAAGGTGTCCGACGACGGCGAAGGGATTCAGCCTGAAAACCTCTCGCGGATTTTCGATCCCTTCTTCACCACCAAGCCCGAGGGGAAAGGCGTCGGCCTGGGGCTCGCCGTCTCCTTCGGAATCATTCAGGCCCACGGAGGTGACATTGAGGTGGAAAGCAAGGTCGGCGCGGGAACCACGTTTACCATTATTCTGCCGCTGCAGCAGTTCAGCCAGCCCGCCGAGCCCGGCGAAGTGGAGCTGGCCCGGCGGGAATGAGGTATCTGTGCCTGGGCGCCACTCCGGAAACCGATTCCGCGGCGTTCGCCCAGATCGGCCAATTCCTCTCCGCCGCGCTGGATCTGCCCCTGCGGCAAATCCATCTGCCTGCTCTCGATTTCGCGTTCGACGCAGGGCGCCGCCAGTATGCGTCCATCGCCGTTCTGGAAATGGTCAACCGCTTGTGTCCGCAAGATGCGCTCCGCCTGGTCGGAGTGACGGAGCGCGACCTGTTTATTCCGGTCCTGACTTTTGTCTTCGGACACGCGCAGCTCGGTGGCCGCGCGGCCGTGGTATCTCTGGCGCGCTTGCGTCAGGAATTTTATGGGTTGGCGCCGAACCAGGAGATTTTCCTCGATCGCGCCCGCAAAGAGGCATTGCATGAGGCCGGGCACACGTTTGGATTGGTGCACTGCGGCGACCGAAGCTGCGCCATGGCCCTTTCCACGCGGGTCCAGCAGATCGATCAAAAGCGAGCCGCGTTCTGCCCGGCGTGCGTCCGGCAATTGTCCAAGGGAGTCATGACATGAAAAGCCACTGGCGGATTATGGTGGTGGATGACGAAGCGGTGATGTGCGAGTCGCTCGCGGCCTGGTTGCGCGAGGACGGGTATGCGGTGGACACCGCGTCTTCCGGCGCGGTGGCCCTGGAGCTGGCGCGCCAAACCGACTATGCGATCTACTTCGTCGACCTGAAAATGCCCGGCGGCATGGACGGCATCGAGACCATGATGCAGATCCGCCGCCTCCGCCCGGAAGCGTCCATCATTATCATCACTGCGTACGCGACCGTGGACACCGCCATCACCGCGATGAAGGAAGGCGCGCAGGAGTATATCGTCAAGCCTTGCAACCCGGAGGAGATTTCGCTGCTGGTCAACCGCATCATCAAGGTAAAGAACCTGCAGCGCGAAAATACGATTCTGCGCAAGAAGCTGACGCGCCAATATCATTTCCAGGACGTGATTTCGAAGAGCGCGCGGATGCGCGCGATTCTCGATCTGGCCGCGGAAGTGGCCAACCTGCCGAGCACGGTTTTGATCCTGGGGGACAGCGGCACCGGCAAGGAGCTGATTGCTCGCGCGATTCACAATTCGGGCCAGCGCGCCCCGAAGCCGTTCGTGGCGGTGTCGTGCGCCGCCCTGGCCGAGACTCTGCTGGAATCCGAGCTGTTTGGCCACGAGAAAGGCGCCTTCACCGGCGCCGATCAGCAGAAGCGCGGCAAGTTCGAGTTGGCAGACGGCGGCACGATTTTTCTGGATGAAATCGGCGACATCTCTCCCAAGTTGCAGGTGGATCTGCTGCGCGTCCTGCAGGACCGCACCTTTTACCGCCTCGGCGGCACGGAGGAGGTGCGTGTCGACGCGCGTGTCATCGCGGCTACCCATGTCGATCTCCAGCGCGCCATCGGCGAAGGCAGGTTTCGCGACGATCTGTTTTACCGCCTCAATGTGATCGAAATTCGCATCCCGCCTCTGTGCGAGCGCCGCGAGGACATTCCGCTGCTGGCGCACCATTTCGTGGAAAAATTCGCGCACGAACTGGGCAAGGAGATCGGCGAAATCTCGGAAGGAGCGTTGAGAGTGTTAATGGACTACAACTGGCCCGGGAATGTCCGCGAGCTCGAGAATGCCATCGAGCGGGCCATGGTGACTTGCCGCGGCCGCAGCCTTTCCGAAGAAGACTTCGCGTTTCTGGCGCAGAACGGCGCTCACGCCAAGGGCTGGACCGTGCCGGCCGGCATGTCGATTCAAGAGATGGAGAAGCGGCTGATCACCGCGACGATTCAGGCCGCCGGCGGCAATATCAAGGACGCTGCCTCGCGCCTCGGAATTGACAGGTCGACCTTGTACGAAAAGATCAAGAGATACGAAATCGCGCGGTAGTGCTGGTTGGCTTCTCAGCCCTGCAAGAACATCTTGCCGCACACGGTGTCCCAGTCAGCGTGCGGATAATTCGCGGAAATATCCTCGACCGGAACACCGCCGTCCGCAAGCGCGGGAGCGCCTTCCGCGGAGAGTGCCAGTTGCAGGCGTTCCATCTCGCGCAGTAACCACGGCTTCACTTCGCAAGGTAGAAGCAGGTGGCGCAAGTCGGATGACGTGCCGTCTGGTTTCACCCGCAGGAGGCCGCCCGGCTCGTTCTCGTTCGATTCGATCACCGCGCCATCCACCGGGGAGAGCACGCGCACTGCGGCATTTCGTTTGTAGATGCGCCATGCCGGTCCGTGGGTCGCAACGTGCGTGCCCGGCGCCGGCAGCTCCACGCGATCCGGCGCGCCGATCAGGCGCCGGCCTAAGTCATCCAAACCAATTGTTACCGTGCCGTCGGGCTCGGGCCGGACCCAGGTATGGCCGCGGTGGTACAAGCGGTCGAACGGAAACGCCATGCCGAAGACTTCTTCTTCCGATTCGGCGGGGGAGGCCTTCGGGTGGATCTCGAGCAGCCTCGCGTGCGTTTCGCACTGGCGGCAGTCGAACGCGTTCGGGCACTCGCGATAGCGAAACTCTCCGGTCAGCATGTGGCGGCACAGGCGATCGGCGGCCGGGAGATCGTGAAATTCCGCGTGCCAGCGGACTTCGCCCTCGCGGCCGTCCCGGGCTGCGCGGCGCGCGCGCACCAGCGCGGCAATCACCGAGGCCGCCACGATGGCGACTACGGAATAAAATGCGCCCAGAAAGAGGGCGCTGCCGGCGCTCCAATGAAAACCGTAATTCCAAGGAAACATGTCAATACCTCCCCGCCAGAACCGGCTCGCCCGCGGGCGCCGCTTCTGGCTGCTTCAGCTCGCGTTCCTGGGGGAACAGGTTCAAGTAGCGGAACGAAAACGAGTAGACCAGGACGCCAAACGCCACCACGCCGAGAAACGTTCCGGTCTCCTGCCAGCTCGGCCAATAGGAAAGAAACGGATCGAAGCTAAGAGTGGGCAAAGCGAGTGTCTGCAAGGTCATCACCAGCCGGTTCAGCCCGATTCCCAGGCACGCCAGCGTGGCGGCCGAAACCAGCCAGTTGGTGCGGGCCCGCCGGCGCGGCGACAACAGAATGAGCGCCGGAACGAGGCCGAACAGAACGATTTCGGCAAACAGAATCCATGTGCCGAACGGTTTCCACGAGTAATATTCCCAAGCGGCGAAGCCGGCGCCCGGAGACGTGCGGTTAATCCAGATCAATGTGTCGATCGTCTTCGCCAGCACGTAGACAGTCAGCAGCATTCCGGAAATGCGCCCGAGCAGGGGCAGCACCTCGGGACGGACCAGGCGCTTGTTGGAAATCTTCGAAACCAGCCAGGTCGTGAGCAGGATGAAGCTGGGACCGGCCGCGGCCGCCGAGAGAATGAACAGGAAGAACGTGGAAGGCCAGACCGCCAGCCCTTCGCGGAAGGCAAAGGGGTGTCCGCGCAGCACGCCGAACAGGCCGCCGAGCGACCCCTGGTGGAAGAACGAAAGGAACGTGCCGGCGCCCGCCAGCACGTACACCAGCTTGTGCAGTTCGAACTCGAACATCAGGAACCCCGGCACTTCGCGCAGCTTGCGGTTCCGCAGCACGATCGGCAGATACTCGATCAGGAGCACGGTCAGGTAGCACGTGATGCAGAAGGTGACTTCGGTCAACATCGAGTGCACGTTCGGATACCAAAAGGTAAACCAGAACCGCAGCGGCTGGCCGACATCCACCAGCAGCGCGGCCACGGCGCCGCTGTAGCACACGAATCCGACCACCACGGCGCTATTGATCACGGCCCCCAGCTCTTTCAGCTTCATGATGTAAAGCAGAAATCCCGTGAAAAAAGCGCCGGCGCCCAGCGCAATGATCGTCAGGTCGAGGAAGATCCAGAGACCGAAAGCGAACCGGTTATCCATGTTGGTCTGGTTCAACCCCTTCACCAGACACAGGCCGGCCGAGTACAGGCCGAACAGCAACAGCGCCGTCCACGGCGTAATCCAAAGCAGGAATCGCGCGGTCGAGCACCGTTTTACACCTCGTGCGATGAGCTCTTTATCCACGGACCTGCTCCTTTCCGCCGGGCGCGGCGGCGATGCCGCGCACCCAGTCGCGCTGCGAGTGGTAGTAGATCTTGGGATCGGTGCCGAGC
>CAYTJD010000124.1:0-11311 GCA_964438005.1 uncultured Solibacteraceae bacterium
CCCGCGGGCTACTCCCGGCAGCAAGTAATTTCGATCAATCTTCGAATTCCCAGGGGCGGAAGCGGTGCTGGTGCTCGGCCATGTCGACGTGCTTGCCGCGGAAGCGGACGCCTTCCATTTCGAGACGTGTGCGTTGCTCGAGGGCGGCCTCGTATTTCAGCTTGATGAATCCTCCGGCGCCGACTACGCGCTGCCAGGGCAGGGTGCCGCTCGACTTGCGTAGCAGTTGCGCCACGTGACGGTGATAGAGCGGATAGCCGGCGGCGGCCGCGACCTGGCCATACGTGGCGACTTTGCCACGCGGGATTTGGCGAATGATGCGGCGAAAGGCTGCGTCGCGCTGCGCGCTCTTGGGCGCCCGCATCAGTTTCCGCGCGGCTTCGCGGGCAGTCATCCGCTTCCACTTCATAGGCCGTAGAGCTTTCGGGCATTCTCGCGCAAAACGATCCGGGCGAGTTCTAAAGCGCGATCTCGCGAGATTTCGCCGTCGCGCGTCATGCCGGTGAGGGCGATGGCGAGCGCCTCGCGGCCGGAGCGCGCGGCAATCCAGGCAGTTTCCTCCCAGCCGATCTGATCGGAGTAGGGAGAGGCGTCGGTGCCGAACAGGATTTTTTCGGGGATCCACTCGAGCCAGGCGCGCAGCGTGGTGGCCAGGGTCGCCGGAGTCAGGGCAAGATCCTGGAAGGAGAAATCGAGATAGGCGTTCGGTTTCTCCAGCAGCGCAGTAATCTGCCGCGAGAACGGCCATCCGCCGTGAACCATGACGAACCGCGTCTTACGCAGAGCAGGATCGTTCAGCACGGGTTCCAGCAGCATGGGATTGGAGCCTCCCATGTCAAAATAGCTGCCGGCGCCTTCGCCGGTATGCAGGTGGACCGCCATGCCGAGGCGGCCACATTCGGCGGCAATGTAACGAAACAAGAAATCCTGCAACGGCTTGTACTCCGCTTCGCCGGGGGCGGTCTTGCCGGCGAACTGGGAATAGATGCGCTCGGCCGTGGCGCGGTCGACTGCGTCGAACTGGAGGGAGCGCAGGTAGGCTGCCTCGAATTTTTCAGCGAGCGCGCCGGCCTGTTTGTGGCGCTCGAGCGTGGGAGTCACAATGCGCGCCAGGTAATCGGAGAGTTCCGGTGGGGCCACTTTCGCTCCGGACTCTGCGAGGTAGCGCGCGCGCAGCGCGTCCTCGAGTGCGAAGAACGCTGTGCGATCGGAATTGCGCGCGGCGAGACGCGAGTTGTCGAGCGGAAACATCAAGGCGTCGATGTAGGCGACCCAGCGAAAACGCGGCGGTTGGATGCTGGGACCCATGGCGACCCGGTTGGCCAGCATAATATCGACGCCGATCTGGTCCAGAACCCAGGCGGGATAAGCGTCCGCCTTCTGGCGCTGGATTTGCGCCTTGCGGCTGGGATCGCCGTACAGCGCTCGGGTGGCCTGACGGTATGCCGGCGTGGTTGGACGCAGATTCAGCGGATCGGAGCCGGGTTCGAGGTTGTCGACGGGGAGAGCGTCGAACTCGCGGTCCGGCGGACCGTTGAGTACGATACGAACGGCGTGGGCGTGATTATCGATGGCGCGAATGCGATTTACCTCCGCCAGGATGGCGGGGTCCGCGGCCTCGCGATCGGGCCGGCCGCACGCTGCCGGCATCATCGAAACTGCGAGTACGATAGCGCACCGAAGCATCACCGAAATACTGTATCGTGCTTGCACGACGGGATGCGATAATGACGGCGGAATGCGATGGGCTTGCGCGATTCTGACGGTGCTTGTGATGCTGACTGTGTGCTCACATCGCGTGCGACTCGGGACGACGGCCAACCTTCCCGCGCCGGCTCTGGTCGGGCCCCGCGATCAGGCGGTATTCACGAACCACCCGCGGACGGTGCGGTTCTCGTGGTCGCGCGTGCCCCGGGCGGCGCGCTACGGGATTGAGATCGACTGCTTTGGGTGCTGCGCGCGCGGCCGCTGGTGTTCCGAGGAGCCGGGGAAAAGCTACACGGTGGCCGACCTCACGGCCATCACGTACACCTTCGATTTCTGGGGCGATCAAAAAGGGCGGTGGAGGGTCTGGGGCATCGACGCGCGCTCGCGGCTGGGAATGAAAAGCGCGTGGTCGAGCTTCGAGTTTCAGGCGGCGCGGGAGAACACAAGCAAGCCGTCGCCGCTTGGCCCGCCTGCGCGGCGGCGCTAACCGCACGGCTCGGCGCCACAAGTTACAATCCCGTATGAACGCTTGAGGCGAATCCATGATTGAACTCACAGTGAACGGAAGCAGCCGGAAGTTCGACGGCGATCCGGACATGCCGCTGCTCTGGTATCTCCGCGACCTGCTCGAACTGACCGGCACCAAGCACGGGTGCGGCATGGGACTGTGCGGATCGTGCACGGTCCACGTGAACGGCGCGGCGATGCGCAGCTGCGTCATGTCTGTGAAGGACGCCGCGGGCAAGAGCGTTACGACGATTGAAGGGCTGCACAAGGAGCACGCACACCCGGTGCAAGTGGCGTGGGAGAAGGTCAACGTGGCGCAGTGCGGCTACTGCCAGGCGGGGCAGATCATGCAGGCGGCCGCTCTGCTGGCGGAGAAGCCGAAGCCGACCGACCAGGAGATCGACCAAGCCATGCAAGGCAACATCTGCCGGTGTGGCACCTATCAGCGCATTCGGCAGGCCATTCACATGGCGGCGGGGGTGAAAGCATGAACCGAATCGACCTGGTGAGCAGAAGAGGATTCCTGGAAGGCATCTTCTCGGCCGGCGCGCTGGTGCTTGGCACGCAGATCCTCCCCGATGGCGCTTGGGCGGACGGGACCGCGGGCGCCGCCGCGTGGCAGCCGACCGTCTATCTCGGTCTCGAGCCCGATGGACGCGTGATTATCACGGCTCACCGCTCGGAGATGGGCACGGGCATCCGGACGGCGCTCCCGATGGTGTTGGCCGACGAACTCGACGTCGATTGGAAGAATGTCAAGATCGAGCAGGCGATCGGCGACAAAAAGTACGGCGACCAGAACACGGACGGGTCAACCTCGATTCGCAGTTTCTATGACGCGATGCGGCAGTCCGGCGCGACGGCGCGGCTGATGCTCGAACGTGCGGCGGCTGCCAAGTGGGGCGTGCCGGCGGCGCAGTGCAGGGCGCGCGACGGGCAGGTTACGGCGAACGGCCACAAAGCGAGCTACGGCGAACTGGTAGCGCTGGCGGCGAAGCAGCCGGTTCCCAAGAAGGAAGAGCTGAAGTTCAAGTCTCCGGCCGAGTTCAAATACATCGGCAAAGGCGTGCCGGTGGTCGATCAGCCGGGCATTGTTTCGGGCGCCGCGCAATTCGGCCTCGACGTGCGCGTGCCCAATATGGTCTATGCGTCCATCGAGCACCCGCCGGTTTTCGGCGGCAAGGTGAAATCCGTGGACGATGGCGAAGCACGCAAAGTGCGTGGCGTGCAGAAGACGTTGCCGGTTCCGCCGTTCCAACCGCCCTACGCATTTCAGCCACTGGGCGGTGTGGCGGTGATCGCCGACAACACCTGGGCGGCGCTGCAAGGCCGGAAGAAACTCAAGGTCAGCTGGGACGCGAGTCCCCATGCTTCGTACGACTCGGCGTCCTACAAAAACACGCTGCTCGAGACCGTGCGTAAGCCGCAGAAGGCGGCGCGCAATATCGGCGACGTGGATGCCGAGTTCGCCAAGGGCGGCAAGATCCACGAAGCGGAATATTACGCGCCGATGCTGGCGCACGCGCCCATGGAGCCGGTCAACGCGGTGGCGGAGTTTAAGGACGGCAAAGTGACGGCCTGGGCGCCGACGCAGAATCCGCAGGCGGTGCAGGATACGGTGGCCAAGGCTCTCGGAATCAAACCGCAGGATGTAGTGTGCCACGTGACGCTGCTCGGTGGCGCCTTCGGGCGCAAGTCGAAGCCGGATTATGTCGCGGAAGCGGCGCTGCTCTCGAAGCAGGTCGGCAAGCCCGTGAAAGTGGTGTGGAGCCGCGAAGACGACATGCAGTTCGACTTCTACCACGCCGTCGCCGCGATGTACATGAAGGCCTCGGTGGATGCGAAGGGGCGGCCGACGGCATGGCTGCAGCGGTGCGCGTTTCCGCCGATCGAATCGCAAAACGACGTGAATGCGCGATACGGCGGTTTCGAGCAAGGCATGGGGTGGAGCGACATTCCGTTCGACATTCCCCATCTCCGCGCGGAAAATGGACCAGCGGAAGCGCACGTGCGCATCGGCTGGCTGCGCTCGGTAGCCAACGTCTATCATGCGTTCGCGGTGCAATCATTCGCCGATGAACTGGCGGCAGCCGCGAATCGCGATCGCGTCGAATACATGCTGGACCTGATCGGCAAGGCACGCACGCTCGATGTGCAGTCGATTCCGCCGAACACGCCGGGGTATGCGCTAGAAATCGGGCGGCTGCGCAACGTGGTGGAGAAGGTCGCGGAGCAGTCGGGCTGGGCGAAGAAGAAATCGGGTGCCGGCCATGGCTTCGGGCTCGCCGTTCATCGCAGCTTCCAGACGTATGTGGGAACCGTGGTGGAAGTCGAGATCGATGCCAAGGGCGCTGTGCACATCCCACGCGTGGATTACGTCGTCGATACCGGGCTGGTGGTGCATCCAGACCGGGTGCGCTCGCAGTTCGAAGGTGCCGCCGTATTCGGGACCAGCATCGCGCTGATGGGTGAGATCACCGCCCAGGGCGGGCGCATCCAGCAGGCGAACTTTCACAACTACCCGGTGGCGCGGATCAACGAGGCGCCGCGGGAAGTGCACGTGACCCTGGTGCAAAATGGCGCACTGCCGGCCGGTGTCGGCGAACCGGGCGTGCCCCCGATGGCGCCGGCGATCTGCAATGCGATCTTCGCGGCGACCGGAAAGCGGATTCGCGAGCTTCCGATCAAGAAGACGAAGCTAGTGTGAGACGGTCAGATTCGACGGAGGAGCAAGAGTCGCCGCCGGGGCGAACAACCCCAGGTCAATCGCCTCCGCCATTGCCTTGTATCCGGCGTCGTTCGGATGCAGGTGATCGCGAATATTGAAATTGGGCCGGATCTGCTTGGGATTGTTGGCGTCTTTTACGACGGCCTCGAAATCCATTACCGCGTCGAAGGCGCCACCGGTCCGGATCCACTGGTTCACCGCCTGCCGCACGGGTTCGCCGGCCTCGCTGTAGTACGCGGCTCCTTCGTAGGGCGTCAGCGTGCAGCCGATGATCTTGATGCCGTGGGTGTGCGCCCGGTCGGCGATCTGGCGCAACGCGCCGATCACCTGGTCGGCGGTGACCGCTTCGCTCGGCTGCCGCATCCCGAAACCGATGTCGTTGATGCCGAGCATCACGGTCATCCACTTGACGCCGGGCTGAGCAAAGACGTCGCTGTCGAGCCGCGCCAAGGCATTGACACCGGCGCCATCGCGCAAGAGGCGATTACCCGAGATGCCTTCGTTCACGATCGCCCAGCGCGCCGTGGCCGGATTGGCAGCCAGCCGCTGCGCCAGAAAACTGGGCCAGCTGCTGTTGCTATCTACGGTGGAGGTGGCGCCGTCGGTGATGGAATCGCCGAACGCCACGATGGTGGCGGCATCCGCCGGCGCTGCTACGTGAATCGCCGAGAGGTAATACCAGGATTGCGTCGTCGTGGTATCGGTGAGGGCCGCCGCCCCGGTGGCGTCTCCCTGCGTGATGTAGGTGGTGTGCAAGCCCGTTGCGTGCATCGTCGGCAGGCCGGTCTCACCCGGGATGTAGATGCTGACGGCCAAATCTGCCAGTTTCGGAACTTGCAGATCGACTGGATCGGAGAACACGGGCGCGCCCGGAGGAATCGAAACCGAGCCCTTTCCGTTGAAAGTGAGTGCCCGGTCCGAACCGGCGACGATGCCCGAGTCTTTTCCATGAAGCGCTATATGCGCGGCGCCCAGCGCGAGCGGCATGCTGCCGTACGTATTCGAGAACTGCACCCGCAAACGATTGCCGCCCATGCTGGTGCGAACGATCATACGCACGGTCTGGTTATTGAAACTGGCAATCGGGCGCGGCCCGGCCGGAGCAGGTGGTGCGCCTTGAGCAGGAGCGGCAGCCGGGGGCGGCGCCAGGGGAGCGCGCACCTGCTGTGGAGACGCAGCCCAGGTGGCCACCCAGTGTTCCTGAGCAAAAAGGGAGAGCGGCGCGACGAGGAGCGCCAACGTGGCAAATCGCCGGGTCATGGTTCCTCCAACAGAGACGATGGTTTATAGGATACTACGCAGCAACTCCCGCTGTTTCTCACCTAGGGCTCTCCAGTCGAAATGGCGGACGGCATGTGCGTGCGCCGCTTCGGCGATGGCCTGACGGCGCTCATCGTCGCCGATCAGTGTCACCACTCCGGCCGCGAACGCTTGTGAGGTGTCCGCGATCCAAACGCTGTAGTCATGCACCAGGCCCAGGCCGGCGCATCCGGAAGTGGTCGAGACCACCGCCCGCCGCATGGCCATGGCCTCGAGCACCTTCAGGTTGGTGCCGGCCGAAACCGTGGTCGGCACCAGCACGAGATTCGCCTCGACGTACAACGGCCGCACGTCGGCGACGAACCCCAGCATCCGGATGCGCGGGTCCGGCGCCGGTTCCGGCGCTTCGCTGAACCCTTGCCAGTACTGCAGGTAGTCGGGGCCGCAAACCACGGTCAGCCGCATCTCCGGAAATTTCTCGCGCAGCGTCGGCCAGATGCTTTCGGTGAAAAAGCGGTAAGCAGCAATATTCGGAAAATGGCGGAACGATCCGATGAAGAGCAGATGTTGGCCAGTACGCTCGGGCTCGGAGTGAAATCGCTCGAGGTCGACGCCGTTTTCGATCACGACTGCGCCGGCAGGCTTTCCGAGCAGGCCGGCATCTTTTTCTGACATCACCACGATCCGCGCGTAGCGCTTCACTGCCCGGCGTTCGAACCGGATCCAGCGATAGTAATCCCACCGGGAACCAACCGTCCGTTCGCGCCGGGCGATCTGCCCGAATAGATCGAACGTGACGTCATGTTCCACCAGGAGGTCGCCGCCGTATTCGGCCATCTGCGTATACTCCACCTGCAATCGCTCGAAACCGAAGGCGCGTCGTTCCTCGGCGAGCGCGCGAAGCATGCCCGGGGAACGCGACTCGCACACTTGAGGCGGCAGGAGGCTGGACCAGCGCGGCTCGCGATAGCGAGGCTGCGCGACCAGCACGACGCGCGCGCAGAACTCGAGTACGGGCGCCGGATCGGTCAGGGCGTCCTGAAACGCAAACAATTCCACGTCGAACTCCCGCGCCATCTCGCGCAGCAGATTGTAAATCCGGACGGCGCCGCCGTGGGCGAGGGGAAATGGAAAGTAGGGGGAAAGCACGGCGATGCGACGGCGGTACGCCGCGCAGGGGCGGCCTTCGAGCACCCGATACTCGCTCGAGGCCACCGACTGCTCGCGTTTCGGCCAGGGCCACCACCACGGCCGGAGATAGATCCGGTCGAGCGGCACGCCGCGCCAGAAAAGATAAGACGCTAGATTCAACGTGAGATGATGCCGCTCCAGGCGCGAGTTGTAGGCCAGGATCTTCCGTGGCGCCCTGTGATAGGCCGCGCGCCGCAGCGGGTTCGACTCCTTGGTCAGCAAGACCGGCGCCAGGCCGATGCGATAGCGCCGCAGCCGGCGGCGCATCTCCGGCCAGTTTTCCGCCGTGACCATAAAATGACGGCGGTCGGGCACCAGCCGCTGCACCTCTTGCGACATGCGCCGGCAAAGCTCGTCATCTCCGCTGCAGAACGTGACCACTACCGCTTCCGGATCTTTGCCCAGCAGGCCGAAGATCCACCGTTTGAGGCGTTGCTTCACGCCGCCGACCTCGTGGCATGCAGTACGCCGCATGCGGCCAGCGGGGTCAATGCCGCGATGACGGCCAGCGGTGTGTAGCCGTAGAGATCAATGACGCGCCCGAAGGCCGGCGAGATGAGTGCCTGCACTCCGCCATACGAGGCTACCAGGATGGAAACCGCAAACGCCGAGCGTGCGCCGCCAAATGCGTCCAGTGGCATCGTATACATGTTGACGCTGAACGCCGACACCGCGAAAATGCTCAGCGAAATCATTCCCGACGCCCAGGCGGCCGAAGGCGCCAGCGGGACAGCGGCGGTGGCGAGCGAGATTACCGCGGCCGTCACGCATACGCGGAACCGCGCCGGCAACGCCGCTAAGCCGCGATCCATGAATCGCAGCGAAAGCCATCCGCCCGCCGCGCCGCCGGCCGCCGCGAACACCGGCGGAATCCAGGCGTACCACGCGGCCTGTACTAGTGTCAGGCCCTGCACCTGCACCAGAAACAGCGTGGTCCAGTTGGTCCACAGCGAGTAGCCCACCATGCTGAGCGCGTTGGCGGCCACGAATGCCCACAGCCGGCGGTCGTGCAACATCTCCGAGCCTGCCCCCGCTTCCAGCTTCGGAGAAGGGGCGGCGACTGCCCAGCGCGACGCCCAGTGCCAGAGCGGAATCCAGATCAATCCCAAGATGCCCGTGACCATGAAGGCCTGGCGCCATCCCACCGTAACCGCGAGATAGGTCGCGATCGGAGGAGCGAGGACCAGCCCCAGGCTGACCCCCGCCTGGTTCACGGCATTGCCGAGCGCGCGTTCGGCGGGCCGAAGGTATTGGTGAATCGCCTTGCCGGCGCCCGGAATTCCCGCGGCCTCCGCAATCCCAAGCGAGGCGCGGCAGCCGATCAGTCCGCTCAAGCCGCGCGTGAACCCGGTCGCGATTCCGGCGCACGACCAGACCCCGACCGCCAGAGTGATCGCGCGATTCAATCCGATCCGGTCGATCAACATCCCCGCCAATGGCGCCGCCGCGGCATAGGTGATTGAAAACGCCGTCAGGATCAGTCCGTACTCGGCGTTGGACAGATGAAATTCGGAGCGCAGCACCGGTGCGAGTGTGGCCAGTGTCTGGCGGTCCAGATAGTTGATGGTGGAGGAGAGGACGAAGACCGCCAGCACCAGCCAGCGGAAGCGCATGCCATCACGGGGGCGGATCACTGGAACTCGATGGTGGCTACCTCGCCCGCGGTGGCCAGCCGGGCGTTCGTCTTCGGAAAATATTCCACCGTGACCCGCCGCGGCTTCTGCGCGCCGCAGCCAAGCGACTGATCGCCGCCCCCAAGGATGACGATCGTCTTCGCGTCGGGCACCAGCAGGCGCGTGAGTTTGCCGCCGGCGTCGATCACCAGCCGCGCCTGCGCTCCGAGGCAGTCCACCTGTTTCAAATTGCCGGCCACTTTTCCGGAAGGCTTCGGCCCCTCCCACCACGGCACCGGCTTGGCGCCGCTCGTGTCTCCCTTATATTTGTCTTCCAGCGCGTGCACATCGGCGCGGGCTTGTTGTTTGAGCTTCTCCAGTTCGTCGGCGGCCTTCTGACGCTCGGAGGCTTCGTAATCGAGCCGCTGTTGCTCGATCTCCATGCGCGCCTGGCGCATGCGCTGCCGCTGCGCGGGATCGGTGGCGGCCTGTTCTCCCTGCGTCCAGGCCTTGGCCGCATTCTCGAAATCCCGCTGTTCGAGGTACGACTCGGCCAACCCCTGCCAGTAGGCGGCATTTCTCGGATTGCGCTCCGCGGCAGCCTTCCAGTGAGCCAGCCGCTTGAGCGGATCGGTGTCGCGGGCCGCCATCAGCGCAAACGGCTCATCCAGCTTGGAATTGATTCCCGCCGCGCGCAGCAGGGCCTGATCTGCTTTCTCGTTGTCGGGCTCGAGCTTGGCATATTCGATATAGCAGCGCGCACTCTTGCTGCCCGCCTCCATGGCCGCGGCAAAATGTTTCCGCGCGTCATCCTTCTTTTGATCGCGCAGCGCCAGGATGCCGAGCCCTTCCTCGGCTTCGGCGACTTTGTTGTGATCGCGAATCAGCGCGTCGTACTCCGCCGCCGACGGGCTGCCGGCCAGCAGATCCGCCCGCGCCAGCCGCGCGTCGGCATCCGATACCTGCCGCTCTTCGAAATCGCGTTCGCTCATCGCCCGGTTGGGGAGCGAAGTCGTCTCGAAATGGCCTGCCGCGAGGTGCTGCTTGACCTCCGCTTCGATTTCGGCGGCGGATTTTCCAAACGCATTCCGGTACGCCGGGTCGTCCGCCACACCCTTGCGCAGATTGAAGAGCAGGACGCGCAATTTGCCGAAATATTCCGGATCGGCCACCAGCAGATGGATGCGGGCCCAATCGAGATCCGGCGGGGTGCCCTTTGGGCCCGGCGGCGCGCCCGCGGTGATCCGGATGCCGGTCACCTGTAGCGTGGAAAAGAAGGTCACCAGCCCGTGCTCGAAACTCGCGGGCATGCGGCCGGTGTTGGCAGCCAGGAAGAGCCGCGTCAACTCAGTGTAGAGAGCCGCGCCCGGCTGAGTTTTTTCATCGAGCACGATGTTGTAGGTGGCGCGCCCTTCCGAAACCGGCGCCGCCGAGGTCCACCCTTTGGTGTTTTTCAGAACGAAGACGCGCACCGGCACCGGCATCTGCAAATCGTTCTCGCCGATCATTTGTCCCAGCGCGTAGCGATATTCTTCCAGCCGCACCAGGGTTTCGCGCCCGGCGCGCCCGCCCGCGTCCGTAAACAATTCGAACGGCCCGGAGACAAACTTCGCCCAGTGGTCCTCTGCCGCCAGCAGAGCCGGCAGGAGCGCAAAAAGCAGAAGCCGACGCATTCTTCTTTATTATGCCGCGCCCCGGGGAAGGCCGGGCGCCCCGCATTTGTTAGAATGAGAGCGACCCGTGGCGCTATCGTCTAACGGTTAGGACGGAGCCCTCTCAAGGCTCAAATACGGGTTCGATTCCCGTTAGCGCTACCATAAAATCAAAGACTTACGAGTCCCACGCTCACACCCGCTCACACATTTCTGCTGGAACCGCAATCGCGGGCACAGTCCCTTAGGGATCCTATAATAGGGCGGAGATGTCTAGAGGCCAAACCCGCGTAATCATATGTGACGTCCAGCGTCGTCACCGCCCGCGGTAGGTCGGTGTTGCGGGCGGCGTGTCCACGACGACTGCTGCTCAACGGCAGCACCTTTCACCGTCGCGGTGACTTTTCGGGTGGGTTCAGGGAACAGTACAAATGGGATAGAACTGCCGGCGCACAACGCTTGTGTCACCCTGGGAAGGAACAACCCTTGATCATTTACCTCGTAGCTCTGCCCGCCCTCGACGTTGGCGTGAAGCACGCTCGTTTTCGTGCCGGCCTGGAGCGGAAACGTGCGACACACGTCGAGAATGTACCAAACGGATGAGACGGCATACTCTCGCGCGATAATTTTCAGCGCAGGAAGACGAATCGATG
>CAYTJD010000125.1:0-11779 GCA_964438005.1 uncultured Solibacteraceae bacterium
ACCGGATACGGTGTCTGCCGCGCTTCGCGGGAAAGTACGACAAACAGATCGATGGCCCCGGAGGGATCAAACGCGAGAGAACCTCGCGCTGGCACGGTGTATGAAGTCAGCCGCTCCACTCGCATGCTGCTGATTTCCCGCCATGCCCCCGCCGCACGCTCGAACACCGAAAGGTAGCCTGCGTCGTTCGGCTCCAGCTTCAGCGTGATCTGGTCGCCCGCACCCAATACTTCGTTCGGAATCACCGCCGCCGTCTGTCCGTTGGCCAGTCTCCGCTGAATGCTGTATCGCAGGCCGATCTGGCGCGAAACCGGCACGCTGACACGCGCAACCGGCGCTGCCGAGGCAACCGCCTTTCGTCTCGCCAGTTGTTCCCGCTCTACCACGTTGCTCTGCACGAGGGGCACATTCGGCTGCCCAAAAAACAGCTCCCGCGCATCCTGCTGCGAAACGAAACCGCCGGCCGCCCCAAGCTGCACTGCCTCGTTGACCCTTCCGGGCGCCTGCCCAGCCGCAATCTGCTGGCTCTGCACGCCGAACTGCGCCTGCCCCGCTTGCACGATCACCTGCTGCGCCGCCGCAGGCGGGTTGAGCGGCGCCGCAACCGGAGCCGCCGGTGGTGGCGGCGGAGCGGGCGCGGGCGCGGCCGGCGCGACCGGCGCCGCCTGTCCCGTCACTGCCAGTGCATCAACCTGCTCCGGAGCGTCTTTTGCCTGCGCAGGCGCCTCCTGCCTCTTCAACGCATCTGTTGGAACCGCCTTGACCGGGCGCGCCAACAGCGGCAGGGCTCTCTTCTCCAGATTCTGCGGCAGCGCTGAAGGAACCGGCTCCACCGGCCCCATCCGCGGCAGCGCCGGCGCCTGCGCGGTCATCACCGTCCGCGCTGCTTGCCGTTGCACCACGAACACCACTACGATTGCCGCCAGCCCCAACGCCGGAATCGCCCACGCCGCTGGACGCAGCCAGCGCAGATATCCCGGCTCGGGCTTCCGTTCCAACGCCGCTCGCAACCGCGTCTGCGCCACCGGATCCTGCAGCAGCTCTCGCAACGGTTCTTCGCGCGCCAGTTCTTCGAACAACTGCTGGTCTTCGAGCGCCGCCGCAAACAGCGCGTCGCGCTCTTCAGGCGTGAGCGTGCCGGTTGCGTAGCCGCCCAACAGTTTTTCGATCTCTTCCCGGCTCATTTCTTTTCCCAACTTCCGCCCATCAATTCCAGCAGGTGCTTCCGGCACCGGTGGTCCCACGTGTAAATGGTGTTGATCGCGCTCACATCCAGAATCTTCTGGATCTCCGGAAAGCTCCTCCCTTCCAGTTTCAAGCGGAATAATTCGCGGCAACGCTCCCCCAGTTGTCCGAGCGCGGTCTCCAGCCGCTCCAGCATCTCCTTCCGCTCCAGCGAATCGGCCGGCGACGCCCCCAGATCCGGCAGCGGCAACTCTTCGATCGAAACCTGTGTGTACTCCCCGTGCCGGACGGCTTTCCGCCGCCAGCTCATCATCTTAAACCGGACGATCTGCAGGGAAAGGGGCAGCAGGTCTTCAGGCCGTTCCAGGTGGGCGTACTTTTCGTGCAGGAGCATCAGCACCTCCTGCGCCAGGTCCTCGGCAGTCTCCCTCGTTACTTGAGATGCCGCGAACCGCACAATCCTTTCACGCAGTTGTGCCAGTACCTCGTCGCGTGTCACTCGGCTCACCCTGGCTAAGCCAATGGTAACACTGACGGAAACAGCGCCCCTTGCGTTTCGGAAACGGCCGGCCGGTTGTGGCAAACTCCGCTCGGGACCCCGGTCCCATCGGCGCCACCTGAACCGGCCGGCCTCATTGAAATTCTGCGGCCACAGCGGCATTTCTCACAGCCGGAATTGCCCCGGCTGGAGGACTAGGATTTTTTCCGGTCACAACTTGTTAAAACAAATTCGAATCCGTTAACCGGTTCGCATCCTTGCAGTTACGATTCTCCCGGAACGCTCGTGGTACTAGAGGGCTTCCGTCCCGGCGCGATAATGAGAATTCCAGGAAGGAGATTTTTGACTGCCGCGGTTTATCACACTGCTCCAATTGGAGCAGTCGCAAACCAATAACTGCTTTGTTTGCAGCAACGAACCCCGTTTTGAGTGCTCCAATTGGAGCAGTTTGTACCCCGCGCCGTCGCCGCCTCACCGAGGTCTCGTGAAGGAAATTTGATATAGTCTTCCCCATGAGCCGGACAGTTTGGTTGCGCCTTTCCGCCGGGATTCTGCTCGTCGCGGGGTCCTGGATCGCCTACACACAGAGCAGGCAGGCTTCGAACAAGTTGAACAAGATCGCCGACGATCTCTACGAGATCGAGGGCGACGGCGGCAATGTCGCCATCTATATCACCAACGAAGGCGTCATCCTCGTCGACGATAAATTCGAGTACGACTACAACGATATCGTCGACAAGGTGAAGAGCGTCACCAGCCAGCCGATCCGTTACGTGCTCAACACGCACCATCACGGCGATCACACCGGCAGCAACGCCAAATTCCCCCCATCGACCGAGATCATCGCGCACGCGAATGCGCGCAAGAACATGATCGACGGCAAGCAGCCGGGGCCGCCGCGCATTGTGTTCACGCAGGAACAGGACGTCTTTCTGGGCGGCAAAGAAGTGCGCGCGCGCTACTTCGGACGCGGGCACACCAACGGCGATGTCATGATTTATTTTCCGGCGCTGAAGGTGCTGCACACCGGCGACCTGGTGGCGGGCGCCAGCCCGCTCATCGACTACGGCGGAGGCGGCAGCCTGCTGGAGTGGACGGCCACGCTCGACGAAGCGCTGAAACTCGATTTCGACACCGTCATTCCGGGCCACGGCCCGATTTCGAAAAAAGCCGATATCGTCACCTACCGGAACAATATCGAGAAACTGAAGACGCGGGTGACCGGCCTGTTGCGGCAGAACGCGGCTAAGGAAGATATCGCGAAGGTCATGACCAGCGAGTTCGGCTGGCAGCCCGGCGGCCTGCCGATGACGCGCGGCTTCGACGGGATGCTCGCGGAACTGCGGCGGTAGGCGCGTCGCATGAACCGCTGTGTTCTCCTGGCTTTCCTCGCTCTTCCCATAATGGCCGCGGATCTCAAGGTGGATCACGTCACCGTTGCCGGGCGCGAACTCGCTGCACTGCGCCACGCGCTCGATACGGCCGGCATCGCTAACGAGTACGGCGGCCCCCATGCCAACCATGCCACGGAAATGGCGCTGACCAGTTTTCCCGATGGCTCCTACCTCGAGCTGATCGCGATCCAGCCGCACGCCGATCCGGCCGCCGTCGCCGCCAACCAGTGGCACCGGTGCCTGGAAACGAACGGCGGGCCGTGCGGGTGGGCCACTCGTCCTGCCGACATCGCCGCCGAGGCCGCGCGTCTGCGGGCCGCGGGCGTGGCCGTGACTCCCGTTGCCAAGAGCGGCCGCCGCCGTCCCGACGGCGTCCAACTCGATTGGGAGACCGCGCAGGTCGGTTCCGGCAACGGCAATTTCTTTCCGTTCCTGATTCACGATTTCACGCCGCGCGACCGCCGCGCCTACCCGGGCGGCAAGCCCACCGTGAGCAATTACTCCGGGATTACCAAGGTGGTTCTCGGGGTCACAGATCTCGACGCCGCCGTGCGCGAATACCAGCATGCCTTCGGGCTGCCCGCGCCGAAGCGCCAGGACGATGCCGCCTTCGGCGCCAGGCTCGCCGCATTCGAAGGGACTCCCGTCATTCTCGCGGCGCCCGACGGGCCGAAATCCTGGCTCGCCGGGCGCCTGACGCGCTTCGGAGAAATCCCGTGCGCCTTTATTCTCAGCCGGGCCCCGGGCGCTCCGCCCGCCAAGCCATCCGCAACCTGGTTTGGCAAAGCGATCTCGTGGGTGGCGCCGGACACGCTGGGCTGGCGCCTGGGCGTCGAGTAAAGCAGATCGCCAATATCAGTTTGTTATAATCCTCACAAGCTAACCTGCCGCGAAGAGGTGTTCACACGATGCGCGCACGACGAATGACCAAGTTGTCCCTGTCTGCTTTCGGACTGCTGTTTTCCCTCGGAATCGCCGCCGGCCAGCCGGCCCGCCGCCTGGATGACGGCGCCCTCAAGAACGCCGGCAAATCGGGCGACGACTGGGTGACCTACGGTTTGAACTACAACGAAAACAGGTATAGCCCTCTCGCGCAAGTCAATACAGGAAACGTCGGCCGCCTGGGCCTGGCGTGGTCGTATGATGTCGGGGCCGGCGGCGGCTCGCAGGAAGCCACGCCGCTCGAGTGGAACGGCACGCTCTTCGGCATCACCAACTGGAGCGTGGTCTTCGCGGTAGACGCGCGCACGGGCAAAGAAAAATGGCGCTGGGATCCCGAAGTGAACCAGGCCGCGGTGCGGCCGAAGGTCTGCTGCGGCGTGGTCAACCGCGGCCTCGCCCTCTACGACGGCCTGGTGATCGCGCCCATCATCGACGGCCGCCTCGAAGCCTTCGATGCCGAGACCGGAAAGATTGCCTGGGAAGCGCGCGTGGCGTACCCGCAGGACAACTACACGGTCACCATGGCGCCGCGCATCGCCAAAGGCAGAGTCATCATCGGCGTCAGCGGCTCGGAATATCCCGTGCGGGGCTTCTTCAGCGCGTTTGACGCCAAGACCGGCCAGTTCGCCTGGCGCTTCTACACCGTGCCCGGCGACCCGTCGAAGCCTTTCGAAAATGAGGCGATGCGCAAGGCCGCGCAGACCTGGCAGGGCGAATGGTGGAAGCTGGGCGGCGGCGGCACCGTGTGGGACGGCATCGCCTACGATCCCGATGCCGATCTCATTTATGTCGGCACCGGCAATGCCGGGCCGTGGCCCGATGAGCTCCGCAAGCAGAACGGCAAAGACAACCTGTATGTCTGTTCCATTGTCGCCGTGAAGCCCGAGACCGGCGAGTTGAAGTGGCATTACCAGATGGTGCCGAACGACTCGTGGGATTTCGACAGCGTGCAGCAGATGATCCTGGCCGATGTCACCATCCGCGGACGGCAGCGCAAAGTGATCATGCAGGCCAACAAGAACGGCTTCTACTACGTCCTCGACCGCGTCACCGGCGAATTCATTTCCGGGCAGCCGTTCGCGAGTGTGACCTGGGCCAAAGGCCTGGACGAGAAGAGCGGGCGCCCGATCGTAAACGAGGAAGCGCGCTACAACGATTCGTCCAAAGTGACGGTGGCGCCGGGCCCGGGCGGTGCCCACAACTGGTCGCCGATGTCGTACAACCCGAATACGGGGCTCGTGTACATTCCGACCTCCACCAGCAGCAGTTTCTCGTACCAGGTGCAGCCGAATTTCACATACAGCGAAGGGCGGCAGAACCTGGGAATCGTGTTCGGTTTCGGTCCGCCCGGAGCGCAGAGCACGCCCGCGGCGCCGGTGCCGGCGCGGCCGGCCCCGCCGGCGATCGGCCCCACGGTCAATGACGGTCCGCGCGGCGGCGCGCTGGTGGCTTGGGATCCGGTGACGCAGAAGGAGCGGTGGCGCAGCCCGGGGGGCGGCGGCATCGGCGGCGGCACCGTGACCACCGCCGGCAACCTCGTGTTCCAAGTAATTCCCGACGGCCGGCTGGTGGCGTACAGCGCCGACAAAGGCGAGAAGCTTCTCGATGTGCAGACCGGCATGCGCGGCGGCATGGGCCCACCCATCACGTATCAGCTCGATGGCAAGCAGTACGTCTCGTTCATGGGCGGCACCGGCCGGGTAGTCTCCCCGTTCCCCGCCGGCAATCGCGCGCCGGCGCCGGCTCCTGCGGCAGGCGCAGCCCCCGCGCCCGGAACCGCCGGCGCCGCTGAAGCCAACCCATTCGGCGGCGGCCCGAATCCCGTTCTACCCAAGCTGCTGACGTTCGTGCTCGACGGCAAAGAGCCGCTGCCCGTAGCCGCACCGGCCCAGCCGGCGCAGTAGCATTAGGTTAGGGCAGAGCGCCGCAGAAACCGCCAGTGGATTTCACTGTTAGCGTACGAGTCTTGGGATTCGGATTTCAGAAGATCGCCTCGCGAGTACCACGAGGTCCTTAAACATTCGAGCATCGTACAGCGACGATGTCCCATGATCCTGTTTCAGCTTTGCGGAAGCAATCTTGAGGTCGTCGAAAATCCGGCGCATCTCTCGAATCGTTGGCTGATGCTCGCTGCGTACCATCGCGTTCCCGAGTTCGCGCAGAACGCCGTCAGCGGTGCCGTCGTGGATGTATACATCGGTGCCATTCAAGTCGCTTAGAGATTTCTGGATACGGTGCCCTCGTGCTTCAAGAACAAACCACGTGTGGTTGGTCTGCCTAGGACCGTTGGACCAGGACACCGCCAATCCAAGTTCAAACGGCATGTTGAATCTTGGGGTCATCGGCGGTGTCCGATCAAGTTGTACTCGTGATAAATCGTGGAAGGAGTAGCAGCAGGATTTGATCAAGGATAGAATTCGATCCAATCGGCGTTGGCTGCCGGGAATCTCAACTGTCGCACGAGGGACCAGCCCGAATGCCGATAGCCCGGCGATGTAGGCAAGGTAGAGATTGTTGAACCGAGTGTCGTACGGAATGTTCAAGAACGCGCTGTCGGGGCGAACCCGAGAATTTGGTCGTCGCCCTGGCATCGCATGCGCTATTTCTTTTTTGGAGGAGAGAGAGCTTTAGCAGCCTTTGCTATGCGGAATGTGACTGCCTTCTTGCGTGGAATGCTGGTCGTCACAGGGTTACGGCTGCGAGTCTTTCGATCAACTCGGATCAGATGTCCGTCTCCTTCTAAGACAATCCGTTGCGCATACTCCACGAGTTTGGATGCCCGTTTCGAGGAGACACCAACCCGTTTCGCTGTGTCTCGGACGGAGGGAATCGGGCTATCAATTCTGACTTGCATCTCCAATCTTAGGATAGCAGTAGGGTTCCCAGTCATAGAGCCTTGCTTATAGCGGCGGGACCAGAGATCCGGCTACGCTACTTCACCGTAACCGGCACCGACCCCACGTGATTCTCCCAGTCCAGTTGGAGTCTCACTTTGCCACCACCCAGATCGGTCAGCGTGAACTTCATCTGTTCAATCGGTGAGGGCGGCTTGCTCATCGTCATCTTCACCCGGGCCAGATCGCGGGACGCGTCGTAGCTGAGGCCCCACTGGCCCGTCTCTTTGTTGATGATCAGCTCCCACGCATCCGGGTTCTTCACCCAGCAGTAGAGCGTGTAGTCGCCCTTGGGAACCGCGAGGCCGCCGACGTCGAGGTTCGCATCGGTGTGAAACGCAGTCGCGAAATTGGCGCCGGCGCGCCAGGCGGGATACGTCGGGTCCTGCGACAACAGGCCCCCGTCGCCGAAAATCTTGCGGCCGCGTACGGAGGGCGCCGAGTATTGAATCGTGATCTTCTTGCCGCCGACCGTGACGCTTGCCTGCGCGGGCGGGCTCTGCTGCGCTGCGGCCACGACGGTTGCCGCAGTAAACAAGAGCAGCGATCCAAGTATGGTTTGCATGCGAGAACCTTCAGGCGCCGGCAATCTCTTCCAAGACCCTTTCCACTTCGGCGGCGGGGTCGGCGGCGCGCGTGACCTGGCGGCCCATCACTACGTAGTCGGCGCCATCACGAACCGCCTCCGCCGGCGTCGCGACGCGCTTTTGATCTGCTTTCGCGGCGCCGGCCGAACGCACGCCCGGCGTCACCAGGACGGCTTCCGGGCCGGCCAGGCGCCGGACGCGCGCGGCATCGAGCGGCGATGCCACGATGCCGTCGACGCGCAACGCCCTCGCTTTTTTCACGCGCAGATCCACCAGGCTCGCTACGTCGCAGGGGTAGCCGAGGTCTTCGATATCCTGCTGGTCGAAGCTCGTCAGCACCGTGACCGCCAGCAGTTTCAGATTCGCGGCGCCGCGGCCTTCCACGGCCGCGCGCATCACCGCGTCACTGCCGTGTACGGTGAGGAATTGCAGGCCCGCGCGGGCCACCTGGCACACCGCGCGCCGCACCGTTTCCGGGATATCGTAAAACTTCATATCGAGGAACACGTCCTTGCCCTGCGCGCGCAGCTGCTTCGCGAACGCCATGCCGGCAGCGGCGTACAGCTCCATTCCCACTTTGTAAGTGTGGACGCGGTCGCCCAGGCGCGCCACCAGCGCCGACGCCTCCGCGGCCGTTTCGTAATCCAGTGCAACGATGATCGGGTTAGGCTTCATATCAGTCGTATGGCTTTCGGGCCGCACGCAACCACGCGGCCGATCTGGTAGGCCTCCGGATACACGCCCTCGAGCCTGACAGCATCGGCCGGCGGCAGCGTAATCAGCAGACCTCCGGAGGTCTGCGGGTCGTAGAGCAAGTCTTCTCGCTCGCGCGGCAACTCGCGCACCGCTTCCACCACGCAGGAAGCGAATTCCCGATTGTTGTTCAGGCCGCCCGGCACAGCGCCCGCCCGCGCGTAGTCCAGCGCACCGGGCAGGAACTGCACACGATCGGCTTCGATCTCCAGGGTCACGCTGCTGGCCAGAGCCATCTCGCGCGCATGGCCGATCAATCCGAAGCCGGTGACGTCGGTGCAGCCGTGCACGTCGAAGCGCAGCATTTCTTTGCAGGCCCGCCGGTTGAGCGTGAGCATGGAGCGGATCGCCTCGTTCACGTGTTCTTCGGCGGCGATCCCGCGCTTGAGCGCCGTGGCGATGACGCCGGTTCCGAGGCGCTTGGTGAAAACCAGCGCATCTCCGGCGCGCGCGTGGGCGTTCGCTTTCACGCGTTCGGGATGGACGGTGCCGGTTACGGCGTACCCGAACTTGATCTCGTCATCCGCCACGCTGTGCCCGCCGACAATCGAGCACCCGGCCTCATGCATCTTTTCCGCGCCGCCCTTGAGAATCTGCTCGAGATCGCCCACGTCGCCCTTCGACGGGTACGCGACAATCGACAGCGCCGAGATCGGCCGCCCGCCCATCGCATACACATCGCTGAGCGCATTCGCAGCTGCGATGGCGCCGAACGTGTATGGGTCATCCACGATCGGCGTGAAGAAGTCTACCGTCTGCACCAGGGCGAGCTCCGGCGTCAGCTTGTACACGCCGGCATCGTCGGCGGTGTCAAACCCGACCAGCACATTGTCATTGGCCCACCGGGGCACGCTCGCCAGAACCCTGTCCAACACCTTTGGACTGAGTTTCGACGCTCAACCCGCGGCCTTCACGTGCGCCGTCAACTTCCGGAGTTGCGTGGTGTCGCTCATGCGGGTACTTCTATTCATGATACCCAGTGGCCGCGCGCCGGTCCCAGAACGGCGATCCCGGCCAGCGCCGGACCGCCTCGTAGAATTGCGCGCGCAACCGGAGGTAATCCCGGTACGTTTCCTGGACCCACGTTTCGTATTCACCAAACGCTGCAGCTTCGCCGGTCAACGCGCGCGCGATCGCCGCCGCGGCGCGCATCCCACTCTCAATCGATTTGAATACGCCTTGACCGGAAAGCGGGTCGAAGGCGAGGGCGGCATCGCCGATCGCGATCCAGCCGGGGCCGGCGACCGGTTTGCGGATGACGGAGGCGGCGGATACGATCTGGAAAGGCGGAGGGACGGGCAGATGCGCGGCGCGCGCGGAGGTCAGCGGCGCCTGCTCCACCAGTTCGCTCCAGACGGGGTTCTTCCACAAATCCGAATCCGTCATGTAGGCAAAAACCATGCGGCCGTCAGGAAGCGGGGCCGAATACCACCAGCCCTGCTCGACCGCTTCGATGAGAGTCTGCTGCGCCGGGTCGGACGTGTCAGATAGAGTCACGGCGGCGATCAGGCGATCGGACACCTGCGGCTGCGCGCCTTGCCGGGCCGCGAGCAAGGCCTTGCGGCCGGTGGCATCGACGAGCACGCGGCCGGTCAAGGTGAGGGTTGCGCCGCCAAGTGACGCTTCCAGCCGCCACCGGCCATCCTCTTGACGATGACATTCACTTGCGCGCGCGGAGACAAACAGCGCTGCGCCAGCCTGCGCGGCCGCAGCGGCGAGCATGGCATCGAAGCGGGCGCGATCGACGTGCCAGCCGCAGCCGTAGGGATTGCGCAGGAAATCCTGGCGCCGGGGCGTGGCCGATTCCCAGGCAGTCTGGATTCCATACGATTCGAGCGGGCCGCACTCGCGAAAGCGGTCCCACACGCCTAGCGCCGTGAGTTGCTGACGGATCATGGGAGGCAGGGTCTCGCCGATGCGGAGGGCCCGGTAGTCATCCTGTTCGATCAAGGCCACGGACAAACCGCGGCGGCTGAGATCGAGGGCAGCCGCGGAGCCGGCGGCGCCGCCGCCGGCCACCAGCACGTCGAAGGAATCTCTCAAAGCCAGACGCTACAGCGTGCGGTCGATTTCGATGATGGCGTTGCCGCTCTGCACGAGAAATCCGAGGCCGCTCCACAGCTTGATCATGTCGACCGGCGACTTGACTCCGCGGTCCCACGAGACGTAGTTGTTGGAAGTGGCGGTGAAGACGTCATCGGGCCGCGCCGCCGGCCACCACGATAAGGGCGCCTGGAACTGGCAGTCATTGAAATCGGTCTGCCACGGTACCGCATTCTGCTTCGTGAGATCACCGGCCTGAAGCTGCGTTCCGTCCAGCCGGAACGGCTCCACGTAGGGATACTGATCGCGCGTCTGGAAGCTGGTCTCGATGCCCGGAAAGAACGGGCCGCCGCTGCAATTCTGCAGCGCGGCGCGGGTCATGCCGTCGGGCGTGATCGTCGTCGCCGGAGACGGCGGCCCCACCCAATCGTTGATGAAGTTGCCGTCCCGCCAAGCCTGCAGCACGTTGTATTGCGTCATGGTCAGCGGGTGATTGATCCAGCCGCTGTGAGTCAAATCTTCAAAGAAATCGGTCCAAATCGCCGGCATCAGGTGCGGCGTGGCTTGGGTGGACGGTGTCGACGGCGGCCGAAACTGCTGGAACACGGCGTCCCGGAGAGCGAGTGTGGCCGGCGGCGGAATCACCGCCCGGAGGGATGCATAAAAGCTGTTCGGCAGTTTGGAACTCACCCATTGCGTGAGGATCTGGCTGAGCAGGATCGGATACACGTCGTTGGTGAACGACGGGATCGCGGGAACCTGGTATGCATACCGGTCCACCATCGCCTGCAAGAGTGTGTCATAGAGAGTAATGCTGTGGCTGACGGGCGGCGCGAATCGTGTCGGCGGACAAATCACCCATGCGCCGCTGGCCTGGTACGTCTTGTTTCCCATCGTCACGGTGGCGTTGACGGGGCCATCGGAGACATCGTCGTGCCAGCCGTCATTGTTCGCGAAAGTGGTGATCGGCGCACCGATGGGCGAGCCGGAACTGCCGAAGCCTCCCAACACCAGAAGCCGGCCGGAGCTGTCGGACTGGATTTCGCCTAGCGGGACCGGAGCGCCGAGAAACCGGCCCGTATCAAAAACCGCTCCGCTGCTGGGGCCAATCGTGCGCGGCCCCGGCGTGATCATGAGAAGGCTGCGGTCGGTCACCGAAGCGTTTCGCAGAGGAGTGTTGGTATGGCCCACGCCGTGAAACTGGTTGAACGCGGCTTTATTGTTGGCCAACTCGACGGTCCAGGTGATTTGCGCCGACGCCGAGGTGATTTCGCCCATGAACACGCCGTCTTCCCATCCGAAAATGCGGAACCGCGCGGCCTGCCGCCGCACGCGGCCTTCCGCGTCCTTGTAGCCGATGGTGGGAACGATGACGGAGCCGGGAATCTCGGGGCCCACGTAGAAACCGGAAGGAGAAGAGTCGGGGCAGTTGCCGAGGCGCGCGATGCCGATAGTCGGGTAGATCTTGAAGGTCCAAGCCAT
>CAYTJD010000126.1:0-16029 GCA_964438005.1 uncultured Solibacteraceae bacterium
GGAAGATCAGCGGGTTTCACAAGCCGTCGAAGGCTAACGAAGCGCCGTTTCAGACCGCGGTCGAACAGATCAGCGGGATCGCCGCTCAGCTATTGCGTTCTCTTGAGACCACCGCGACGCCGAAGAATCGCGAGGAAGAAGCGGAGAAGGCGCGGGCCCGTGCTGCGCGAGACTTTCGGCGAGCTGGCTAGACGCGGGTATGGTTTTCACCAAGCGTCTGCGCGACGGAGTCCGCCGCGGCGAAATCACGTGCAGCATCCGCATCTGGATGCGCCCCCACGTGAAAGTCGGACACCGTTACCCGATGGAGGAAGGCGAAATCGAAGTCGATTCGATTACGCCGATCGGGTTCCCTGATATTACTCCGCAACTGGCGCGCGAATCGGGTTTTCTCGGAGTCATCGATCTACTGAAAGTGGCGAAGCACGGCCGGGGCGAGAACATCTACCTGGTGCGCTTTCACTACGTGCCGCCACCGAAGAGACGGAAGCCGCGCGGCGTCGCTTAATAGCCCGCGGCCTTGCCGGGGCGGCGGCCGTCGGCGGCGCCGTGCAGCCAGCCTTTGTCGTTTACGATCAGCTCGACCACGGCGGCAACGTTGCCGGGACGGTAGTCGACATCGTGTCCGCGCGCTTTCAACAACGCGACCGTGTCGGGTGAGAAGCCCGGCTCGAGGAACAGCTTGTCAGGCTGCCACTGATGGTGGAAGCGCGGGAAATCGACGGCCTCCTGCGCGTTCATTCCGAAGTCAACCACGTTGAGAATGACCTGCAGCACTGCCGTGGTGATGCGCGAGCCGCCGGGCGCACCGACCGCCAGGAAGAACTTGCCCTCGCGCGCAAGGATCGTCGGTGTCATGGACGAGAGCGGCCGCTTGCCCGCTTGGATCGCGTTGGCCTCGCCTTGCACCAGGCCGAAGAGGTTGGGAACGCCGGGCTGCGCGGCAAAGTCGTCCATCTCGTTGTTGAGTAGAAACCCGGCGCCCGGCACCGTGATGCCGTTTCCATAGCCGCCGTTGAGCGTGTACGTCACTGAAACGGCGTTGCCTTCGGCATCGACCACGTCGTAATGCGTGGTCTCCGTGGATTCCTTGTGGCTTGGATTGCCGGGCAGGAGGCGGGCGCTCGGCGTCGCATGATCCGGGTCGATCGTCGCGCGGCGTTGCCGGATGTAAGCCGGATCGAGCAGGCCGGACAGCGGCACGCGCACGAAATCGGGATCGCCCAGATATTGGCTGCGGTCGGCGTAAAAGCGGCGCATCGTCTCCGCCACATAATGAATCGCGGCGGCCGAGCCCGCGCCGGCTTTCTCATAGCTGGAGCCTTCGAGCATTCCCATCATCTGGAGGATGCCGACGCCGCCGGCGCTGGGAGGCGGCGCGGTGATGACGTCGTAGCCGCGATATTTGCCGGTGAGCGGCTGCCGTTCGACTGCCTGATAGTTCTTCAGATCGCCGAGAGTGATCAGGCCGCCATGAGGGGCCATGGCGGCCGCCAGAAATTTCGCGGTGGCGCCTTCGTAAAATTCAGCCGCGCCCGATTTGGCGATGCGCTGCAGCGTGCGGGCCAACTCGGGCTGCGCGAGCGTGTCGCCAACCTCGTAGTAAGCGCCATTCTTCAGAAAGATCCGCTTCGATTCGGGATCGTCGGCCAGGACGCGCGCGCCGCGCAGGGACTCGGCGAACGCGTAGGAAACCGGGAAGCCGTTGGCCAGCGCGATGGAGGGCGCGACCAGGTCGTTCCACTTCGCGCGTCCATATTTCTTCTGTGCGAATTCGAAACCGCGGACGGTGCCGGGCACACCGGAAGAACGCCAGCCTTCGATGCTGTCGCGCGTGAGGCGTCCCTGGGAATCCAGGTACATGTTGCGCGAAGCTTGCGCCGGTGCGTTCTCGCGGAAGTCAATAAATGTCGAGCGGCCATCGACGAAGCGGACAAGCATGAAGCCGCCGCCTCCCAGGTTACCGGCGAACGGATAGGTGACGGCGAGCGCGAAACCTACGGCCACGGCCGCATCGACTGCGTTGCCGCCGTTTTGCAAAACCTTGACCCCGGCATCCACCGCCAGCTCGTCGCCGGCGACGACCATGGCGTGACGCGCACGCTCGGGTTGGCGCGCCTGAAGCAGCGCCGCCGCGGCCAAAACCAGTAGGATCGACCGGCGCATTTTCTGCCCCGATCTTACCACGGCGTTCCGGTCAGAACCGATAATACAAGCCGTACTGAATCAAACGCGGTCCGACGCCATCGTTCGAGGTGTTTTGCGTCGTGATCCGGCCGAACGCCGTGTTGTTTACGTTGTAGTCGTAGCTGCCGGTTGTGGAGCTAAACGTAGTGAAGTTGGGGTGATTGAAGACGTTGAAGAAGTCCGCGTGGAACTCCAGCGTGTGCCGTTCGGTGATTTTGAAATTCTTCACCACGGCGAAATTGTAGTTCCGGTACGGCGGCCCATCGAGGGCGCGCTTTTGCAGGGATCCTTGGGTGCCGGCTTGCGGATTGAAGAAGAGCTGTCCGGGAAAAGGCGCGGCGCCGTCGGCGGCCACGCCGCGCGTGTCCGGACCGATGTGAGACGGGTCCAGCCAGTATGGGCCATTGCCGGTCATGAACAGGCCGGTGGCGGCATGGAGCTGGCTGATGGTTGCCGTAGTGTCTACCGTATTCTGCCCCGACCGCGCTCCCCGATTGATGGTGCCGCGCGCCGACAAGACCGAAACCGGACTTCCGGTCTGAATGACACCGAAGCCGCTCAGCGCCCACCCGTCGAGCACCTGTTTCAACCCGGGCTTGGTCGAGTTGAAGCGATGACCGGTTCCGACCGGGAGCGGAATGTAGTGGTTGAACTTGAAAGTGTGCGTCAGGTCGAAATCGGCGCGGGCGCGCTCGACGGTCGGGCTCGCATTGTCGATCTGGGGGTCCAAGGCTCGGAGCGCATTCGCATCGGTGAGAGCCTTGCCGAAGGTATAGTTCGCTTGAAACTGAAATCCGCTGTGCGTGCGCTTGGTCACTTCGAGCTGCATCCCGTTGTAGTTTGACGTGCTCCGATTGGTCATCTCTTCCGCATACAGTAAATAGGGGTTGGGGAAGAAGCTGGATTGCGGGTACGGATACAGGCTTTGAATGTTCTGAGCGTATGTCCCGATCTCACCAGTGCGGATATTGCCGACCAAGGTCGAGTTGGTGAGCGCGAGGCTGGGCAACGTGGTGAGGAAGGTCAATGGCTGGCTCCCCGGAATCGCGGCATTGTACTGCGGCGCAAACTGTTGTCCCGCATTCACGGCCGCGAAGCCGTTGTTGCGCGCGCGATTGAAATCGGCGATGAAATCGCTCTGGCGCACGTTGATCTGATTGAAGTCGATGCCGCGGAAGAGCTTGACGCCATGATTGCCGACGTAGCGCCCTTCGAACACCCATCCCTTCACTTCGTGTTCGAGCGACAGGACCCATTGCTCCACATAAGGGGTGGCCAGATTGGGATCGACCAGGCCCTCCACCGGAGGAGAGCTGGGGCTGTTGTTGAATTGGGCCAGCGTCGTGGTAGGGAGACCAAACGGCGGCGGCGCGAGGCGCGGCAAGCTGTCGGCCGTCACGTTCAGGTTCGCCTGTTGGAAGGCTGTACTCAACCCGTTATTGACAGCAAAGACGTTGTATACGGAGTTGAGATAGTTATCGTTGACGTAAGCGATGTTGAAGCCGGCCCGAACGGACGTGTTGCCCTTGCCGAACGGATCCCACGCCAGCGACACGTTGGGAGCGAAATTGTTGAGGTCCTTCTTATAGAACGGATAGCTTGAGGTGCCCGAGAAATCCAGGGTCGCGTTGCCCAGCAGAGTCGCGACGCTGTTATTGTTGATCAAGTGCGGGGTGACGGCCAACCCATCGGTCTCGGCGACCGGCAGGAAATAGTCCCAACGCAGGCCCATCGTCAGCGTCAGGTTCCGGCGGATTCGGAAGTTATCGGAGACATACAGAGCGTACTGATCCCACGATTGGTGCTGAACGGAGGGAGCGCCCGGCACGAAGCCCGAAGTGGGGCTGGTTGGATTGAAAAATTGTCCGGCCGTGCTGACCAGCCCGGCGATCGAAGCCAGAATGTTATTGGCCGTGGTTGTGTAGGTGGAATTCGCGCCTGGGATTTGCCCCTGCGTGAATCCATACGGCGAGTTGGGCGCGATCCCGATGGTATACAACGGGATCACCGAGTTGGTGACGGCGAGGCCGTTGTAATTCCAGCTATAGGACTTGACCTGGGACGTCTGAAATCCAAACGAAAGCGCGTGCTTGCCGTGCACCCACTGGGCATTGTCCTGCAGATTGTACTGATGGAAGTCGCGGCCTTCGCCCAGTTCCGCGGTCTCGATGGGCGACGTGAAAAAGAAACCCGCCACGAGGGAGGAGGGAAGCTTGGTTCTGACTTCGAAAGGTACGTAGTTATAGTTGAACCCGCCCCGCAATTCGTTGGTGAGGGTGGGCGTCGGGTTCCAGCGCCAGGAGCCTGACACGAGCTTGATGCGATTATTGTTCAATGTCGGCGGCGTCACCGTGTAGAAGCCCCCGGTCGTGCCACCGTTTCCGTCGTTGCGGTCGGTAATGTCGCGATTCCAGTTGAAACTTCCGGAGAACGCATTCTTCGGCGAAAGGTTGTAATCGCCCTTCACCGTTACGTTGTCTCGGGTAATGTTGTTCTGCGCATTAAAACTGTATCCGGTGGTGTTGAGGCCATCGCCGATCGCGTTGTTGTTTCCGGCCGTGGGGACCTGAGACAACAAACTCTGCACCAGCGGACTGGCTTTCAGATTAAAGGGAGTCAGCACGTTGAACTGCTGAATCACTCCGTTGACCGGATATTGCAGGATTCCCTGCCGCGCGGTCGCCGTTGGGATGGTGTTCGTCCGCGGAGTCTGCCTTCTCAGGCGGTACGATTCGTAAGCACCGAAGAAGAAGAGCTTGTCTTTCTTGATCGGCCCCCCAACGGTGCCTCCGAGTTGATTGAGATTCAGGAAGGGGACACCGATCCCATTCTTGTTGTTGAACCAATTGTTCGCGGCGAAGTAGTTGTTACGGTTGAACCAATAGCCGGATCCGTGCAGTTCGTTGGTGCCCGAGGGTGTCGTGAGAACAATTGTGCTGGAGCCGCCGCCCAGCGTCGGATTGGCGTTGGTTGCCGATACCGTAAATTCCGCCACTTGAGCGATGGTCAGCCGGTTCGGAAGCACATCGAGGTCGTTGGTGCGCACGGTGTCCTGAACCAACACGCCGTCCAGCGTCACGTTCGAGAAACTCGGACGCATCCCGTTGATCACCGTGCTTTGCCGGTTGTTCTGCGTAACACCGGCCTGGGTGTTGAACAGATTCGAGACCTGGCGATTGAGCACCGGCAGGTTCGTGATCTGCGACTGTGTCACGGTATGGGAAACCTCGGCCGACGATAGATCCACGTTCGTGACGTTGGCCGTGACTTCGACGCTTTGCCCGGAAGCCGCCAGCGTCAGCGTGATGGGCGGCAATTGGAGATCGCGCACCGGGTCAATCTTGACATCGGCCAGGGTGAACTTGTTGAAGCCGGTCGCCTCGATCTCGAGCTGGTACAAGGCCGGCCGGACCGCGATGAAATCGAAGTTGCCTTCCCCGTTCGTGGTGGCGGTCAGAGCCGCACTTGCTCCGCCGGCAAACATCAGGCTGACTCTTGCGTTTGGAATGCTCGCTCCGCTGGGATCGATCACGGTTCCCGCCAGACCACCGGAGACCTGTGCGAACAGACTTCCAGCGAATAGCACGAGAGCGACTGCTCCCAGTTGCAGTTTGCGCATATTGTGACCCCCAAACCCCAATGCCCGGGAGCACGTGGCAGGTGACTCGCCGGCGCTTCCTCACAATTCCGGCTCATTCCGTCCGAAATTGATGATCATATAGTACACACTGGCGCATCTCGACGCCAGGGCAATGGGAGTAACGGGTCCAAGAGTTTACAACCGCGGCGGGCTACCTCTGGTTGGATTTCAGGATCTTCTTCCGCAGACGGATGGATTGCGGCGTTACTTCGACGTACTCGTCATCGCGGATGAATTCGATGGCTTGCTCGAGATTCAGGATGCGCGGCGGCACCAGGCGGATGGCTTCGTCCGCGGTGGAAGCGCGCATGTTGGTGAGCTTCTTTTCCTTGACGATGTTCACGTCGAGATCTTTTTCGCGCGCGTTCTCGCCGATGATCATGCCTTCGTAGACTTCGGTGCCGGGCTCTACGAAAATCTCGCCGCGCTCCTGCAGGTTAAACACGGCATGACCCGTGACTTTACCGGGACGGTCCGCCACCAGCGATCCCGTGGGTCTGGTCGGAATGTCGCCCTGCCAATCGATGTAGCCGTGAAACAGTGAGTTCATGATGGCGGTGCCGCGCGTATCGGTGAGGATTTCGCTGCGCAGCCCGATCAACCCGCGCGACGGCACATGGAACTCGAGGCGGACCCGGCCCGAGCCATGGTTCACCATCTTGATCATCTTCCCCTTGCGCTGGCCGAGTTTCTCGATCACCACGCCGATGAAGGTCTCCGGGCAATCGATGGTCAGGTGTTCCACCGGCTCCTTGACCTTGCCCTCTACGGTACGCGTAAGAATTTCTGGCTTGCCGACGGCCAGTTCGTAGCCTTCACGCCGCATCATCTCGATCAATATGGCGAGCTGCAGCTCCCCGCGACCCATCACCTTGAAGGTGTCGTGCCCCAATTCTTCCACGCGAATCGACACGTTCGTAAGTAGTTCCTTGTCGAGCCGGTCGCGCAGGTTGCGCGAGGTGACCCACTGGCCTTCCTTCCCGGAAAAGGGAGATGTGTTGATCGTAAACGCCATGGCGATGGTGGGTTCATCGATATGAATTTGCGGCAATGGCTTGGGGGTTTCGACGTGGGTCACGGTTTCGCCAATGGTGATGCCTTCCACGCCGGCGATAGCCAGGATGTCCCCGGGGCGTCCGATGGTCTCGTCCACGCGCTTCAGGCCTTCGAAGGAATAGAGCTTGGTGATGCGCGTGTTGTGCATCGAGCCGTCGCGCTTGGCGATTGCGACTTCGGCACCGTGCCGCAGCGTGCCGGAAAAGACCCGGCCGATGGCGAGGCGGCCCAGATAATCGCTGTAATCGAGATTCGCCACGAGCATCTGCAGCACGTCTTCGAAATCGCCGCCGGGGCATGGAATGTGCTGCACGATGGCGTCGAACAGAGGCCGCAGATCGGTCGACGGATCTTCTAGCGACTTTTTGGCCACGCCAGTTTTGGCGACGGTATAAAGCACCGGGAAATCGAGCTGGTCTTCGGTGGCGTCGAGGTCGATGAAGAGATCGTAGATCTCGTTGAGCACTTCGGCCACGCGGGCGTCGGGCCGGTCGATCTTGTTGACCACCACGATGGGCGGCAGCTTGGCCTCGAGCGCTTTCATGAGCACGTAACGGGTCTGCGGGAGCGGGCCTTCGCTGGCGTCGACGAGCAGCATGACGCCGTCGACAATTTTGAGCGCGCGCTCGACTTCGCCGCCGAAATCGCTGTGGCCGGGCGTGTCGACGATGTTGATTTTGACGCCGTGATAGCGGATGCCGGTGATCTTGGCGAGGATGGTGATGCCGCGCTCGCGCTCGAGCTCGTTGGAGTCCATGACGCGCTCGACGTGCTCTTCGTGCGAGCTGAAGATGCCGCTCTGGTTGAGCATGGCGTCGACCAGCGTGGTTTTGCCGTGGTCGACGTGCGCGATGATGGCGATGTTGCGAATGGATGCGTTGGTGCTGTTCATGCGTTGGTGACTTGATCCAGTATTTCCCAGATGCGGCCGATCCACTGTTCGTGTTCGGGCTTCATCAAGACGGAGCGCAGGGCGAGCACTTCCTGTGTCTGTCCAAACCATGCTCCGGGCAGACGCGCCAGCGCCAAGTGCAGATTGCGTTTGGCGGCCTCATCAAAAATCTGTTGCGCGGAGCCGGTTCGCGGTGCCCACACTACGATGTCGAGCTGCGGCTCGAAGGGCGTGAGGAAGCGAGCGTCCGTCGCCAGGCGCGCGTGCAAAGCCAGAGCCGCGCGGCGGGATGCCGCGAGATTCCGCGCAAATTCTCCGCCGCGGGCCAAGGGCAATAGCCGCATTGTGGCCCACAAAGCCACGGCCGCGGCGCCCGGGCGCGAGCACTCCAGCGAAATTTCGCCCAGGTGCTGCTGCCGGGACGAAAAATAGGTGGCCGGCGAATCGTGTTTGTACAGCGTGCCGATGGCGGGGTCGCGAAACAGCACGCAGCCGCAGCCATACGGCTGGAGCCCGTGCTTATGCGGATCGATGACGATGGAATCGGCCTCCGCAACGCGGTCGAACGCGGCGCGGGCCTCCGGGCCGAGATTTTCGGCCAAAGTAAAATAGCCGCCGTATGCCGCGTCCACGTGCACGCGGAAGCCGTACCGTTGGCGCAGCGCGAGAATCTCCGCCAGCGGATCGACTGAGCCGGTGGCCGTGGTGCCCATGGTAGCCACGACGCAGCCGATGTCGCCGGCCTTCAGCATGCATTCGAGCGCGTTCGAGTCGAGGCGGCCGCGTGCGTCGGTCGGCACTTTCGCGAAGGGGAATTGGAGCACGCCGCTGATCCGCTCATGCGTGTAGTGCGACTGCGACGAAGCCACGATTTTCTTACCCGGACGCAATAGGCCGGCCACCCACAGCGCTTCCATGTTGGCCATGGTGCCGCCGCCGGCGAGATGGCCGAGGTGTTCCTGCCAGCCGAACATGGCGGCGATCTGCGCGACGGCGTCGCGCTCCATGGCCGAACTGGCGCGGCCGCCATCGAGCGCGTGATTGTTGGGATTGATCCACGTCGCCAGAGCGTACGCGGCCCGAGCCACCGGATGCGGCGGCTTCAACATCTGGCCGGCGTAGAGCGGATGAAAGTACGGAAAGTTGTCGCCCAGGCGCGCGGCAACTTCAGTCATCACGGAATCGACGCCGCGGGCGGCTGGAGCCTGGAAATCCGGCAGCCCGGCAAACTCGCGATCGAGCGCGCGCAGCGCTTCTTCCAGCGCCCGGGGAGTGTCGTTTTCCAGCATTATTCTTCGTGTATCACGTCAATCGGATCGAGCCGCGCGGCCACCCGCGCCGGGTACAATCCGGCAAGCACCGTCACGCACCACACCAGCAGCAGCGCGCCCGCCAGCAGGTTTACAGGGGGATGAAACTGGATCGTCCAGCCAAAACTCTGTTTGTTGACTACGAATATTAATAGTAGCGAAAGAGCGAACCCCAGCGCCAATCCGACCGCCGTGGCCAGGATGCCGAGGAACCCCGCCTCCAACAGGATCATGCCGCGCAACTGGCGGGGCGATGCGCCGAGATAACGCAGCAGCCCCAGCTCGCGACGGCGGTCGAGCACCAGCGCGAGCAGCGAGTTGGCCGCACCCAGCATCGCCACCACGATGGCCACGGCTTCGAGGGCCCAAGTGATAGCGAAGGTACGGTCAAAGATCACGATTGCGTTGCGGCGGAGCGATTGGTTGAGGCTGATGCTGACGCCCAGGCCGGCAGTCCGGCGCTGCATCTCGCGCTGCACCGCCACGGCATCGACGCCGGGTTTCAGGTAAATCGCGGCGTTGGTGGGCGGCTGCCCCGGCAGATACTTCAGCAGAGTGGACTGGTCGAGCAACACAAATCCCTGGCTGCTGGAATATTCGTAATACACGCCGGCGACCGTGACCACGATGTTCTGTGAACCGACGGGCAGCGTGAGGCGGTCCCCGGCGCGGATGCCGTGCTTGTTGGCGAATGGCTCACTGACGATCGCGCGATCGCGGCCGGGCAACGACTGGAGGATCTCGTCGCGATCCTGTCCGGGCAGGAAACGCAGACGGCCGTAGCGGCGGACGATGTCCAGATTGCCGCCGCCGAGCGTGGCGCGCTCGCCATGGTAATGAAACTCGAGCGCGTGAAAGAAATCAGCCGCGGCGAGACCGGGCGTCGCAGCCAGGATCGCCGGCGTGCCGGCCGGAAGCGGCGGATATTCGCCGGCAGCGACGCGGCCTGCCGGCGCGACGTAGAGATCGGCGCGAAGCTGCACGTCCAGCCACAGCGTCACGGTCTCGCGGAAGCTGGCCACCATGATGCCGACACTGGCCATCATGGCGATGGCGGTGGCGAGCGCCGCGACTACCACCGACGTCCGCGACAGCGACGCAGCCAGGCTGCGGCCGGCAAGAAGGCCTTCGACACGCCGGCGGACCACGAACGCCGTGAGACGATTGACCACGAGGACCACGGCGGGCGAAGCCAGCGCCGCCGCGCCGACCGCCAGTAACGCCGCCACGTATCCGCCAACCGGCTTGCCATCGACGGGCGCGGTTTGCGAAGCCAGCGCCGCGAGAACCGCCAGCACCACTGCCCCCAACAGAGCGCGCCGCCAATGCAGGCGCGCGTGGTGCTCGTGGGCGCCGCGGCTCATGGCTTCGGTGGGCGGGACGCGCATCGCCTCGCGCGCGGGCGCGAACGCCGAAAGAAACGCGACTACCGCGCCCGCGACGATGCCTGTCCAGGCTTCCGCGGCCGTCAGCGCCACGGCGGCAGGCCGGCTGGTGGTATAAAGCGCGTTGACTGTGCCGGCGATCAGGCCGACCGTTCCACCAGCCAGCAGCCGGCCCAGGCCGATTCCGAGCGCGGCGCCCGCCAGGCCCAGGATCAACGCCTCGGCGAGAAAGAGAGTGAAGACGGTGAAGCGGCTCGCGCCCATGGCGCGCAGGATGCCGATTTCGGCGCGCCGCCGGACTACGCTCACCGAGATGGTGTTGTAGATCAGAAACGCGCCCACAACCAGAGAAATGTAGCTCAGCACGCGGAGGTTCCAGCGAAATGCGCGCAGCATGCGCTGGTTTTCTTCATTGCGGACGCCGGGCTTTTCGATCAGATATCCGGGCGGGAGCAAGTTTCTGACGGCATCCTCGACGCGGGAGAACTCTTCCCCGTGCTCCACGGTCACATCGATGCGATCGAGCTTGCCGTAGCGGTGTAGGGCCTTCTGCGCGGCGGCGATATCGATGGCGAGGAACTCAGCGGCGCCCGCGTCGATGAGCCGCTCGACAGTGAACGGCCCGATGGGGAGCAACAGCCGGTCACGCGCAGCGACACCGAGACGCTTTGCCAAGCCCGCGGAAACGATCGCGGCATCTTCGGGAAGTCCGGCGAGATCGATTCCATAGAGCGTCACAGATCCGATCGAGGGCTGGTCGAGCTGCGCCTCGATCACGGGAGCGAAGCGCGCGTTCACCGGGAGCGCGGCCAGGCGCGCGATCCAGGTTTCGCCGACGCCGCCGTTGGCCAGGATCTCGAGATCGGTCTTGCCGGCCAGCGTCTCCATCGAGGATTGGAAAGAGCCGGTGGCGGCATCGCCCGCCAGGTCAATCGCCACCACCACCGCTACTCCCAACGCCACCGCGAGAATGGTGAGCGCGGTGCGCAACCGGTCGCGGCGCAGCGGGCGCAGGATGAGTGTGCGGAGGAGTTTCATCAGGACGTAGAATCTGAAATCATTATGGAACGGGAGAGCCGATTAGCGCCGGACACCCGCTCTGCGCTTCCGCCAGCTAGTCGAGCAGGTTCAGGCGCTCCACTTCGGGGCGCCGCAGATTTTCAAATGTCAGGCCGGGCTCGAGCTCTCCGGCCTCGCGAGCCTCTTTGAGCCGGAGCTGATTCCAGAACCAGGCGCCGTACAGGGAAGCAGGCACCAGAAGGAACAGCAGCGGGCTGGCGAGAATGATGCGGGAGAGAGCGCTCCCCGCCCAGGTGAACAGTTCGAAACCCAGGACGTGCACGAGGACCAGTAGCAGAAAATGGTCGCGAAAGCCCGGCAAGGGGCAAGTGAGCGGGATCTTGCGATAGCCGGCCAGCAGAACCTCCATCAGGCACAGGGAAAAGGCCAGCACGCAGGCCGTCGCGAGCGCGGCGAGACTCCAGTTCCATTTCCACGCCGAGACCGCGAAGCACGGCGCCAGAACGAATGGCGCCAGGAACCCGAGGATGATCTGGCGCGCCATACCACGGGACTCGTTTTCGCGCGGGTCGAGAACCGCCCGGAAAACCCAACCGGCGGGAACGCCGGCAGGAATCTCGAAGGCCACGCGCACACCGAGGATGAGCAGGTACGCGGCCGCAAAGGGGGCGCGCACCACACCCGCGTCTCCTCCCTGGCTGATATCGCGCAGTGCGGCCAGCCAGCCCAACGCGATCGACACTGCGAGACACACGCGGTGCGCCTCGTTTCGGAGCATCGCCCGCACCGCGAATTGGTGGCCCGCGCGGGGGAAGCCCTGAAAGGGTAAGGCGAAAAGATCCAGAAACCGGAGCGACAACTGGCGCAGTTGCTGCCGGCTGGGCTGCTGCCCGGAGTCGAGCACTTCCGCGAACCGGCGCCGGTAGCTCAAAGCGTACCCCAGGAGCATGAGGACAAATGCAGCGGCGGTCGCAGGCACAGCCATAGCAGTTGCCGGAGCCAGAGCGGCAGTGTACCGGTGCTGCCAGCTTTGATAAAGACCGAGGAACCAGAAAGAGGGCATCAGCTGGATTCCGCGGGCGCCGGTTGCGCGCGCCACCGCCGCCGGGCCCGCATACGCCCCGGCGAGGAGCACGAGGAATGCGACCAGCACGGCGCCACGCACCCACGCCGATACCGCGCGAAAGAGGGCCCGCGGCAGCAACGCGGACAATGTGCCCATCAGCGCAAATACCGCGCAAAACGTGAAGATCGAGGCCAGGATCATGCACGCGGCATGCACCGCGACAAACTGAAAATACGCTGCCAAGGTGGGCTCGGCGGCGGACACAACGAAGAACGGAAACAGTACGGCAGACACGCCGTTGACATCGACGGAGAGCACCAGCACCGCAATTGCGATGGCGGCGGCATTGGCGGCGAACACAGCCCGCGGCCGGACCGGCAACGGCGCCAGGTTCAGATAGTCCTGAGCATCGGGCACGATGCGGTCCCATTTCAAGACAGTGACGATTCCAGTTATCGCCATCGCGAGCGACACGAACAGATACTTGTCGGGCGCCGAGAGAATATAGATGTCCTGGTGTTTGCGGTGGAGCAGCCAGTCGAGAAGGCTGGAGTTGAAGTATTTGTCGAGCAGCAGCAAGGATGCGAACGCGCCCGGGGCGGCGAGCAGCCCGAGCAGGCCGCCCGCGCCGAGTTCGAACTCCGTGGACGCCGTGTCGTCGCCTGCGCGGACGAGGCGCGCCAGGAAGTGGACGACCAGCCGCGGGAACGGATAGTGCTCGAAGCGCTGGCGCCAACCCGCGAAGATGCTAGCGGGCCGGTGCGCAAACGGCAGCCACGATTTCGTCAGCAATGCGGTCGACATCTCTCTGCTCCGTCAGTTGCATGACGCCGGCTTCCAGGCCCGCGCCGTTGAATTGCGCGCGCACCTGTTGCATCGGCCCGGCGGCTGCCACTGAGCCTTCCTTCAGCAACACCAGATGAGAGCACAGCAGGTCCACCTGCTCCAGAACGGGCGAGGAAAAGAAGATCGCCCGGGCGTCCGCGGCCAGGCGCGCGATGACGCGGCGCAGCACCAGGGCGCTGGTAACGTCGAGGCCGGAAAACGGCTCGTCGAGGACCAGCAGTTCGGGGTCATGAAGCAGCGCCGCGATCAACACAATGCGCTGCCGCATACCCTTCGAGTACGAGTTGATGGGGAGATCGCGGCTTTCGTAGAGCGTGAAGCTCTGGAGCAGGGCGGCCGCTTTCTCGCGGAACTGTGCGCGCGGGAGCCGGCGGAGCGTGGCCACAAAATCCAGGTATTCCCAACCGGTGAGGAAACCGTAGAGGTCGGCCTGCTCGGGGACATAGCCCAGGGCACGCTTGAAGCCGCCGAGGTTATCGCCGATTCGTGCGCCGTGGAAAAGCACTGCGCCGCGCGAGGGGTCGAGTAGACCGGTCACCATTTTGACGATGGTGCTCTTGCCCGCGCCGTTAGGACCGAGCACGCCCAGAACTTCGCCGGCGCCAATGCAAAAGCTGACGTCACGAACGGCTGTTGCAGCGCCGTAACGCTTGGTAAGTCCGCAAGCCTCGAGAACGGGCGTCATACAGCTTTTTCCTGGACGAAGACGTCGTGCCACGAGCGGTCGGCGGGCGTCCAGCGCGACCGCTCGCCGGTGCAGGCGCGCAGATCGGAGAGCAGTAAAGTGCCGTGCCCGCGCAGGCAAAGGAATTGGACGCCGGGCCGGTCGAGGATCAGGCTGCTTCGCGAGCCGACGGTGACCGGCATTGAAACGAGGCGGCAGCAGACCGGGCAGCGCGAGGCCTGATCGTCCAAGGACCAGCGCAAGACGAAGGCCTCGCCTACCAGAAACAGAAAAATCAGCGGCGTGGCCGTACCGGCGTCTATGCCGCCGGTAATCGGAATGGGCAGCGCGGTCGCGATTTCGGCCCAACACGCGGCGACCAGCGCCAACAGCACAGCGGTCTTGCCCACGAAGAACGCGACATAACGCGAGGGTCGACGGATGCGCAGGAGCCCGGCCGCGAGAAACAGTGCCGACACCACGCCCGCGAAGTACAGCGGCCAGCGGTCGCGCTGCTGCAAAAACGTGGCATTCACGTGAGCGCCTTCAAGAATCGAGAACGTGGCGAAGTGGGCTTCGGCGGCCTTGCGGTCTTGCGGATGTTTCAGGCGTGCCAATGCCCCGCTGTAATGCGCGGGAAGGCGCGCGCCGTCGAGCGTCTTGACGGTACGGACGGAATGGCCGAGGAAGCGGAAATCCGGGGAAGGCTCGACGTGCAGCACGGAAAAGAAATTCGGAGTGACTTCGAGAGTGTCGCGGCGTAGCACAAAACCGGCGACGTCTCCGAACCACTTGCTTGATTCGACCCAGGTGGAAACCTGCTCGCCGTTGGCCGGGACCTGCATGCCGAGCACGCCGAGCGGTCGTGAGAGCAGCACCAGTTGGTCGGCGCCGGGATAATCGAAAGCGAAAGCCGCGCGCACATGGCGAAAGCCACCGGTCCAACCGCCAATGCTGAGAAACAGGACCAGCAGGGAGGCAAGGCAGAAGGCCGGGTGGCGGACCAGGCTACGGCGATCGGCTCGGAGGCGGAGACGCTCCATGCGCAGGTCGCTCGCGTCGATGAAAGCGCCGAGCGCGAATCCGGTGACGCGGCGCCACGCGCGCGGGCACGAGACTCCGGCGCGGCGCAGCGTCTCATAGCCGTACCAGAGCTCACCGAGCCATTCGCGCTTCCAGTCTTTGCGCAGGCCCGGCGGTGCGAGCAGGGCAGCGAATTCGATGAGCCACCTGCTCGACCGTGGAACCGCGTATGTGTCTTCGCTCCGCACGGTTCATCCTTTTAGTTGGGCCACGGCTGGGAAGCGCTTCCCCGCGGCGGCAAGGGACGATCTTCCTGCGGCCGTAAGGCGGAAATATTTGCGGGGCGGGCCCTGCGATTCCGCGGTCCTGTCGGATTCCCAGTCGGAACAGATCAGGCGCGAAGTTTCCAGCCGCCGCAGCGCGGGATAGATGGTGCCGCTCGGCAACCCGGTGGCCTCCATGATTTCAAAACCGTACCGGCGGCCATTCTCGATAGCAAGAAGAATGATGGCCGAAGTGAGGGAGAGTTGCGGGGGCATGCGGATCTCTTTGAGGGAATGTAGCATGCTACATAGTTGGAGCGCAAGGGTGGTAGAGACACTTCGGCTGAGTGAAAAAGGAAAAAGAACGTTGCGGGGCGGCCGGGCTACGGGATCTTCAAATCCCGCGGACTTTTCGCCGTGCGTTGTCGGCCGCCCGATGGTTTGAGCCTAATCTACGAGGCCAGCGGTCTCGCTTTTTGGCGCTACGTAACTCTCGTTTCGATTGCGACCCTCTGATACCCGATGGGACGGCGATACTAGCTATCCGCACTCCACCGGGTGTGATGGAAACGCTTCCAAATTCTCCCCGTCGACCGCGTCAGCGGATGCGCTCAGCCGTACGGGCTTTAACGGCCCTACGAGGAGTTCAGTACCACTCTCAATGCAACGCTTGCCGG
>CAYTJD010000127.1:0-9523 GCA_964438005.1 uncultured Solibacteraceae bacterium
CCCCATCTTTGTCCGCTTCCTTGCTCAGGCGAGTCAGCCGCTGATATGTGCTGGGATGTAGCCGCAATAAGCGTGGCACCATAGGCCCTCCGAGACCAGTATGCCACAAATGTCCCTTTAATTATGCGCGGATGTATAGCACGGCACGGCCCGAAGTGTCGGTCGAAATCGCCCGCAGGTTTGCGCCGTCAGAGCCCCCCACCAGCGCAGTGGTCAGCGGAACCGCGCTTCCCGCAGGCCCCGCAAACAGCAGCGGCAAATCTCTCACCTGGCTCCCGGCGCAGCAGCACAGTGATGGTGCCGCTGGTGAACGCGCTGGCCCTCACGCGAGCGTGCGAGGCCCCCGTGGCGCAAATGATGGCATAGGGTCCGTTCGCCGATGCCGTCGCCACGTATTGACCGGTGTTGGGGATTTTGAAGAACGTCGCCACCCATGTGGCGCCGCCATCGAAGGAAAGTTCCGGCGCGAGGGTCGCGGTCCAGACCCCGGAAACCGTCACTCCCACCCCAGCTTGGCCCGCCAGCGCGACTTGCGCGGCACCATTCAACGCTGTGATCGACTGTGACGAAGGCGCCGTATCCGGCGTGGACACAGCCAGATTGCCTGAGACGTTGAGTTGCGCCAGCGCGGTCAGAACCGAGAGGTGCGCGGCGAGGAGCGCGTTGGTTAGTTTCACAGGTTACTGATAAGCGACAACCGTGCCGGTCATTCCCGTGCCGCCCGCCGACCACTTGACGCCGCTGGTCATTTGCGATCCGTAGAGCGGGAACGTCACTTGTGAATTCGCGGGAACGGAGAAAGCGTTGATGACCGTCACCGGAGTTCCCTGGCCATCGGTGATGGTTACGGTTTGTGCCGCGGCATTGGTGTTGGTGACGATCACGGCGATCACGCAGGAGGTCGTCGAAGTGAGGGACGTGGTGCTTGTGGGGACCGCCTGCCACGCCGGAGTGAAGGCAGCGGTGCCGCACGCGGTTTTAGGAATCGTCTGCACCTGTCCGATAACGTTCGCGCCGGCCGGCAGAGAGCCGGTCACATTGAAACCCGTGTTGGAAATCGATCCCGTGATCGGGAAACTTCCGCCGGTGCCGTCCACTTTGAGCGCTGTCATGGACGCCGCGCCCTGCACCGTGATCACGTCCGCAGATGGCGTTCCCGCGGTTCCGAGCGCGGGCTGCTTGGCCGCGGTCGCCGCGCCGGTGGGCAGCGAGACGGTCCCTGAAATGTTGTTGATGTTCCAGGGGCCGGACTGCGTGGCCGCCACGGCGCTGCCCGGTCCGCCGGATTGCTGCAGTTGTGCGTACATCGGGCCGAGCACGCCGGCAGCCACCAGCAGCAGGAACAGGGCAGCGGTCATATATACGGGAGTCGAGTGTTTGTTCATTTTGTTTTCCTGGAGAACAGGGCTTTCCACCACGGGAGCTTTTCCCGCTGCCCCGAAACTTCGAGAAGCGCCCGGAACACGCTGACCTCTACGGCGCGCCGCTCATCTTCGTGTGGCGGCACGACGATCCGTACGGCCCGTGTTTCCCCGCCAGTGGCCGGGTGAAGCTCGATGGGCGTGGCCGTCTGCTTACGAAGATGGCGCAGAATGGCGTGCTCGAGGTCGCCAGGAACGGCGGCGATGAGAGGGCGGACGGCGCCGGGCTGTTCCTCGATACGCACCGTGAAATCCGGAGCATGGCTGGTCAGATGGAAATCGTGCCGCGCCAGATATCCCCGCAGAGCTTTAGCCGTGACACAATCGCCATCGATCAGAACCCGCATCTCACCTCACGAATCGCACTTTGACGGTCCCGGTGCCTGAAGCGGTCTGCAGGTACGCCACCGTGCTGCCGGGCATGAACCGGTAAGGGCTGGCAGTCGAGTCCCTCCAAAATGGGGCCCCGGAAAGGGGCGCGACGACGGCTTCCTGGACCGAAGAGGAAATGATGTCCTGGTCGGGACGGGATAGGTCGGTGCAAATCTTCAGATCGCAGGCCAGGGTGTTCTTGATCGCGACGTTGTCACAGCCGAACGGCGCCACGACTGGGGTCCAGCTCTGCGGATCTACGTCGACGTCCTGGATCTCAAAGGGGGCGGGCATTGGGTCGCGTGAACGGTTGCTAACCCCATGCTAATGAGACATGGCTGGATGCGGGGGCGTGGCGTTCGACTCCAAGTAGCGCAAGTGCTGGGGAATGAAGCGCTAAGAAAATTGTCGTCTAGATGTGAACGGACCTCAGCTGAGGAGCGCGCGAACACCCTGCTGCAGCGCGGCCGCACCCGCGGCGCCGGTAATCGCCGGCAGCACGGCCGGAATTGCACCGCGCCGCTTCCACTCTCCATGGACGGCATGAAATCCGAGATAGAAGAAGAATCCTCCGGCGATGGCCAGCGGATAGCTGAGCCACGCCTGCCCCAGGACAGGCGCCAGCTCGAGGCCCGCGGCTCCACCGGCGAGCGTGACGCCTTCGGCCAGCAGACACCATGCCAGGGCCGTGCGGCTCGACACCACTGACGCTCGCAGAATTGCCCCCAAGGCGATGCCTTCTGGAATCTTGTGCAGAACGACGGCTACGGGCAGCGCCAGCCGGACACCGAGCGGCGCAGCAAATTGTGCGGTGACGAGGCTCCAGCCATCCAGTGCGCTGTGAACCGCTGCAGCCAAAACCAACGGCCCGGCGAACCCGTGCAAGGATGTGGCACAGGCATCATGATTGTGATCGTGAGCGCAGGACGGACAGATGGGAACGACAAACTGGTTGATCCCCAGCAAAACCAGATATCCGGCAATGAACAGCAGCAGGCCTTCGCCCCATCCAATTTCCGAAACCAGCTCGGGGAACAGCCCGAAAACCGAGACCCCCACCAGCAGGCCGCCGGCAAAGGGCACCATGAAGCGCGCCTTTCGATGGGCGGCTGGGAGGAACACGCCAATCAGGGCGCCGAGAAGAGCCGTGGCGGTGGCGAGGAACGCGATGCCAAGCCCGCCGGATGAGACGAGGTAATTCAGAATTCCACTGTAGCGAGTGAGCCGTGGCGCCACAACCTCGGATGTGGAGTGGAACGCAGGTCTGCCAGAGCGGGGAGCAGACGGATCAGTCGATGCGAAGCGCCTTCCGGTTCCCCAAACTGACTACCTGCCCCCAAAACTTCTGTTTTCCGTTGACGATGCACTGGACGGAACGCTCGAGCGGGTGATCGAACTCGAGCAGATCTCCCTCCTCGAGCTTCAGAAAATCCTCGACCTTGATGGCGGCGCCCTCCAGCCGGCTGTCCAGATCGACACAGGCTCCCTCAAGGATACGAAACATTCTTTCCCGCTCGTTCTCCGTCGATTCCGCGCGGCGCACCGACCATTGCTGCTCGAACTTATGGCGCATCATCTTCGAAGACATGCTCATGATCGACCCCAATGGCATGAAAGAAGTGCTGGCCAAGATCGACCGCAAGATTCTCACCGTGGCCCTGAAGGGAACCAGCGAACAGCTCAAAGCGCACTTCCTGCAGGCCATGTCGCAGCGCGGCGCCGAGATGCTGCGCGAGGACATGGATGCGCTCGGGCCCACCAAGATCAAAGACGTCGAAGCGGCCCAGCAGCAGATCATCGCCGTGGTCCGCCAATTGGAAGTCGAAGGGGTCCTGAGCTTGAAGGGGGCGGTGGGCGAACAATATGTCGTCTAGAGTCGTGGTGCGCAAAAGCGCCGGTGAAGCCCGGCCCATCGCCAGGCCGGCTTTGGGCGAATGGCATGACGCGAATCGCACGGGAGCGAGGGCCCAGCCGGCGGCTCCCGAGGGCGCTGCGCCGGGTGCGGAATCGCTCGAGGACGCGCGGCAAGCGGGCTTCCGCGAAGGAGAAGCCGCCGGCCACGCCGCGGCGCAGAACGAGCTGCGGCCGCTGGTCGAACGTTTCGCGCGCACCATCGACGAACTGGCTGCGATGCGGCCGCGCCTCCGCGAACAAGCCGAGGGCGATCTGGTGCGCCTGGCGGTGGCCATCGCGCGGCGCGTGGTCCGCCGCGAGTTGACTATCGACCCGCAAGCCATCACCGGCCTGGTAAAAGCCGCGCTCGAACAACTCTCGGCCGGGGAGCGGATTCGCGTGCGCGTGCATCCGGAAGATGAAGCCGCCGTGCGCAGTTGTCTGGCCGCGGTGGGGCGAGCGGCTTCAGTCGAGGTCTCGGGCGATGCCACTCTCGAACGCGGCAGCGCCATCTTAGAGACCGAGCGTGGGAACCTGGACGCTTCGGCAGAAACGCAGCTTGCCGAGATCGAACGCGGCCTGACCGACCGTTTTCGGGGGAACGATTGACACCCGTCGATCTCGGCCCTTACTTCACGCGCCTGGCCTCTCTCGATCCCTTGCGCGGCTCGGGAGTGGTGGTAGGTCTAACCGGACTGCTGGTTGAGTCGCACGGCCCGGCAGCCGCCATCGGCGACTTCTGCGAGATCCATGTAGCGGGCGGCAAGCGCGTGCGCACGCAGGTCATCGGCTTTCGCGAAGGCAAGCTGCTATCCATTCCTCTCGAGGAGACTGGCGGATTGCGGCTGGGCGACGCGGTGGTGGCGCGGCGCGAGGACGCTCGCATGGAGGTGGGGCAAGGGCTGCTCGGCCGCGTGCTGGACGGCTTCGGACGGCCCATGGACAGCGGGCCTCGCATCCACGCCGAGGCCTGCTACGATCTTTACCGCACCCCGCCCAACGCGCTCGAACGCGAGCATATTACCGAACCGCTCACCACCGGCATTCGCGCCATCGACAGCCTGCTGCCGTGCGGCGCCGGGCAAAGAGTCGGCATCTTCGGCGGCAGCGGCGTGGGCAAGAGCACGCTGCTGGCGTCGATGGCGTGCAATCACACCGCCGACGTCACGGTCATCGCCATGATCGGCGAACGCAACCGCGAGGTGCGCGCTTTTCTCGAACAGGAACTAGGCGAGGCCGGCCGTCGCCGCGCCGTGGTGGTAACGGCTACTTCGGACCAGCCAGCTCCCCTCCGCGTGCGCGCCTGCTTCGTGGCCCTTGCCGTAGCCGAGTACTTCCGCGATGCCGGCGCCAAGGTGCTGCTGGTGCTCGACTCGGTCACGCGCCTAGCTATGGCGCAGCGCGAGATCGGTCTTGCGGGCGGTGAGCCGCCAAGCCAGAAAGGCTACACGCCCTCGGTTTTTCATCTGCTTCCCAAGGTGTTTGAGCGCGCCGGAAACTTCAAGCGCGGCTCCATCACCGGTTTCTTTACCGTGCTGGTCGAGGGCGATGATTTCAACGAACCCATCTGCGACGGGGTGCGCGGCATCCTCGACGGGCACATCGTGCTCTCCCGCCGCCTGGCGGATGCCGGGCACTACCCAGCTATCGACATCCTCCAGTCGGTCAGCCGGCTCATCGGCAAGGTGGCTACACCCGAGCAGAGAGAATCGGCCCGCAAAGTCCGGGAGGCCATGGCCATCTACCAGCAGTCCGAGGACCTCATCCAACTGGGCGCCTACGCGGCCGGATCGAACCCGCGCCTGGACGCCAGCATCCGGGTACGCAACGGGTTGATGGACTTCCTTCGCCAGGATGCCCACGCGACCTCGCCGCGCACGGAGACGCTCGAGCGGCTGGATGCGCTCGCGGCAGCGCTCGCCTGAGCATGCGGAGCTTCCGGTTTTCCCTCGAAAAAGTCCTGAGCTGGCGGCAGACGGAATTGCAGGCTGAGGAGGCGCGTCTGGCCGCTTTGTTTGCCGAGCGCAGCCGTCTGGACGCGGCACGCGCACAGGTCCGCGCGGTTCGCGACAGCGCGGGCAGCCGGATGCTCCAGGCAGGAACGATCGACGGAACCGACCTCGCACTCCTGTCCGGTTTTCTGCGCCGTCTCGAAAGCGAATTGATCGCTCTGGACCGTCAGCGCGTCCAGTCCGGAGAAGGGATACTCAAGCAGCGCGCGCGCGTGGTCGAGTTCCATCGCCGCGTCCGCCTTCTCGAGAAATTAAAGGCCTGGCGGCTCGGGGAGTGGCGCCTGGCCTGGCAGCGCGAAACCGACAGCCTGGCCTCGGAGACCTTTCTGGCCCGCTGGCACCGGCAGTAGCTTCCTCGAGCCATTTCCCAACCGTCGGATTTGTGACATAATCCGGGTGGTATGGGGCTTTACCTCTTAGTCCTGACGCTTGGTTGTTCGGCGCTGCTGGCCCAGGAGCCGGTTGCCCCGCCCTCATCGGACTTCCATGCTCCCGAAAGCTGGTTCCAGTGGAAAAAATTCGCCACCGTCCAGCCGCAAGGTTTCACCGCATTGCGCGATAGCGCCCCTCAGGCTTGCTCGACTCCACTTCTGGTCGCGCCCGTCGATCCCAATGTCGACCTGAAGATGCGGGTGTTAAAGACGCCCGCCGAAAATATCGACCGCATGCCCATCGCCAAAGGCCTGCCGCCTTGCCCCTCGCAAGTGTCACAGCCCGACATGCAGTATCTCCAAGTACCGGGTTACGTGCTAAAGCGCGTACCGCCTCGCCACTGATTCTTTCAGCTCGTAACCCAGGCCCGACCGGCATAAGCATCTCCGGATTTTTTCTCTTCACTCCATTCCCCTTCCCGCCCGCCGCCTCTTCCACTCCGAACTTTCCAGCCGGTACAGCACGTGCCTCCGTAAAGGGTGGCCTTCGGGCAGGTTGGGATGATCGAAATCGTCGGCCGGATCGTGTGTCATGCCCAGCTTCTCCATCACGCGCCGCGACCTGATGTTCCCCGGAACCGTGAACGACACCAGCGCCTGAAGCCCCATCTCTTCGAACGCGTACCGGACAATCTCCCGCGCGCCCTCCGTGGCCAGCCCTTGTCCCCAATGATCGGCCGCGAGTCGCCAGCCAATTTCGACGCACGGCGTAAACGCACAATCGAACGCCGGCGCCGCGAGTCCTACATACCCGATAAACGAACCATCCCGCCGCAGCTCCGCCGCACACAAACCGAAACCGCGTTCCCGGAAATGAGCCTCAATCCGCTCGACGAGCCGATCGCTTTCCTCCCGGGAAAGCCGTCCCGGCATGAACTCCATGACGCGCGCGTCCGCGTTCAGCCGCGCAAACGGATCCCGATCCGCCTCCCGCCATCGCCGCAGAACCAGTCGCTCGGTCGAAGCCACATTCGATTCCCAAGGCTTATTCGCGTCCATTCGCGGCCCTATTTCATCGAGCAGTTACTCCGCCGCCTTACAGTGCATCTCCAGCCCCAGCGCCCAGCGCCGCTGGAATCCTTTCCAGTACGTTTTTCCGTCGCTGAACGCCGCGCCCGTCGACTCACCCTGCTTCACCGGCCACTTTCCGTCGTTCGACTTTTCCACCACTGGGTGCAGGTACGCGCGCCGGCTCTCGTCGCCCTTCAAATACAGATCCAGAAACGCCGTCACGAAATGCTGATTGATCGCCACAATCCGGTCTTTGCGCCACATCGGTTCGTCGAAATGCTCGCGCGTCACGAAGTCCCCCATCACCTCAGGCGGAGGTGGGTTGCCGCCGACATTGTGATTCGCGTTCTCGAATACCAGCAGGCATCGATCGGAATGCACCGCGTGCTCAAACACGCGCTTGGTCCCCGGCTCGAACCCCGACACATCGTCCTGATCGCCCGCAATGAAGAGCGACGGAATCCGAATGCCTGCGAGGCCCTCGTCGTCCCAAAGGTTGTACGGCGGCTGAGCGCCCCACGGAGCGATCGCCACAATCGCTTTGACGCTCTTTCGGTCTAGCGCGTCGAATTTCGGATTCCCCGCCGTCCATTCCTCCAGGTACCCGCCGGGCACATAAGGTATCGCGGGGCTCTTCTTGCTATACCCCGCCCCCGCGCTCGCCAGCGCTCCATAGCCACCCATCGAATACCCCACAATCGCCACCCTCGATGCATCCAGCAGACCGTGCAGAAAATCATCCGTCTTCTCAGACTGTTTCTCGAGCGCCTCTATCGTGAACAACTGATCGCTGGCCCGGTTCAGCAGCGTGCTCTGGAATCCGCGCACTGCGCCATCCACCGAGTCGGTATGGTCGATGGCTGCAACCACGTATCCTTTTGAAGCCAGGTTTTCGGTCAGGTAACTCAGGAATGTGCGCGAGCCCGGATACCCGTGCGAAACCACCACCAGTGGAAATCGCTCGCCGGTTACAGGCGGGGCATCGCGCAGCGCTTTGCCCGCAATCCGAAACGTCTTCGGCATTCCCGCCGGCAGACGGTTCGGATCACCCGGCATCGCGCTTTCATAAGTGGTGCGCTCTTCCTTCCCCTGCGGAATCGTCGCGGGATACCAGACCTCCAGCGTCAGCGGCCGGTCATACAACGGCGCTTTTCCCGTGGTTTTGTCGAAATGCAGGACGTCCACCTGCGCCGCATGGACGATCTCCAGCGTCCGCACTCCCACCGCATACCGCCCGCGCCGCGCCAGCTCCGGCGCATCCACGCCCGGAACGCTGTAATACTCCTGCGCCCCAAGCGCACACGTGAACACAACAACACTGCATGACAGCAGCGCGCGATTTCGCATCCGACTATCATGCCACCGCGGCTGAGTGACCGCCCCTCAGTCCATTCGCAACGCCCGAATCACATCCACCCGCGCGGCACGCAAAGCCGGTAGCACCGACGCGATCACCGCGGCAGCCAGCAGCACTAGCGCCGATCCCACCACCACCGCCGCCCCGGGCATGCGCACCACCTCGAAATAGCTGCCCGCCAGTTGCGCCAGCGCAAACCCGCACGCCGCCCCCGCGACAACGCCCGTCGCCGCCATCACGGCGCCTTGCGCGATGACGTCCGTCACCAGATGACGCGGCTGCGCTCCCACCGCCAGCCGGATTCCGAACTCGCGCGTCCGCCCGCTGACCGAGAACGCCAGCACGCCGCCTACACCGACCACCGCAATCGCCAGCGCCACCGCCGCGAATCCGCCAAACACCAGCGTGTTCAGCCGGTCCGGCGTCAGCACCTCAGCGCGGACGTCCTCGAGAGTCGCCGCCCGCTCCACCGGCTGCTCCGCCGACATGCCGCGGATAATGCGCGTGATCGGGGCCACCAGCGCATACGGATTCGTGCGCGTGTGAACGAACAGACGGCCTCCCCACAACTGCTGCTGCTCCATGGGGTGATATACCGTCAGCGCCGGACCCGGCACGACATGCTCATCGTCCACATCGGCCGTGACGCCGACAATGCGCCGGGGCTCTGTGCTGATAGGGATGAACTTCATCACCGGATCGGTCCACATCAAGTGCCGGTTGACTGCATCCTGCTTAGGGAACATGCGCTGCGCCAGACTCTGGCTCACGATGACCACCGGCTCGCCGTCGCGGCGATCGGCATCGTTAAAATCGCGGCCGGCGATAATCGGCACACCCAGCGCCGCGAAGAAACCGGGCGAAATCGTCCGGAGCTGCGCGCGCGGATCTTCGTCGCCCAGCGCGCGGACCCGGCCCTCCACCGAAAACGCGAACCCCGGCCCGAAGCTGCCTGCATCGCGCCACGGAACGATAGTGCCCACCGCGACCCGATCCACTCCCGGCAGCTCCGTCACGCGCCGGATG
>CAYTJD010000128.1:0-15909 GCA_964438005.1 uncultured Solibacteraceae bacterium
CGCGATCGCCCAGCGCTGTTCGTGCCCGATATGCTTGTCCAGCGGCAGAACCCGCGTCACCGAGTCGTTTTCATCCGGCTGTGCCGCGACGTGGCCGATCGCGACGGCCGCGCGCGCGAACTCCGGGCTCACCCGCTCCCAACGGTCTTTGAGCATCATCGACGAAAGCACCAGGTTCGGCGTCATGCGAAACGCGTCCGCCAGCGCCTGATCCTCGGCCGGGTCCCGTTGGTCGGTGAGAATCAAATCCACCACCACGGCTTTCGGCCGGGCCGCATCCACTACCCGCAGCGCCTCCGCCAGGCGGCCGCGAATATGCGTCATCCCTCCCGGCGTCGCTTCCAGCGTCTCTTCGTCGATCGCGAGCACCACCGATTCCGGCGTCCACGGCTTCGGTTGGTACCGGCGAAACATCTCATCGTAGGAATAGTTGTCCACTTGCGCGCCGAAATCCACGCTGGCCAGCCACGCCACCGCGAACACGCCCGCCAGCAGCCCGATGTACCGCCACCTCATCGCGCTAGGGCCTTCTCGATCTCCGCCGCTTCGCGCGGCAGCGCCGCCGTCAGCACGCGCGCGCCGTCCTTGGTCACCACCACCATGTCTTCGATGCGAATCCCGATCTGCTCTTCCGGAATATAAATGCCCGGCTCGACGCTGATCACCATTCCTTCCGCCAGCGGTACGGTGGTGTCGCTGGCATCGTGCACTTCGAGCCCGATGTGATGGCTGATTCCGTGTGTAAAATACTTCCCCAACCGCTCGCCGTGCAGGTCTTTCCCGTGCGTGTTGATGTAATCGTAAGCGGCTTGATATACGCTGTCGGGCGCATGCGTGCCGATCACGGCGCCCGGCTTCACCGCCGCGAGCGCCGCTTTCTCGGCGCCCAGCACAACCTCGTAAATCTCGCGCTGTCGTTTCGAGAATTTGCCGCCGATCGGAACCGTGCGCGTCACGTCGGCGGCATAGCCCCCGCACTCGGCCCCGGCGTCGATCAGCAGCAGGTCCCCGCGATCCATCCGGCGTTGATTCCTCTGGTAATGCAGGTACACCGAATTCGGTCCCGAGCCCACAATCGGCGGATACGCCGCGCGCTCGCACCCGCGATCCAGATACAGCGAGGTGAAGGCCGCCGCCACCTGGTACTCGGTCGCCCCGGCAGCGGCGCGCTGCCACGCCGCTTCGTGGGCCGCCACTGTCACATCCGCCGCGTGCTGCAGCAACTCCACTTCTCCGGCCGATTTGATCATCCGCAGCCGCGCCAGCGTGCGCTGCGCGTCCACCACTTCCCGCATCGGCGCCAGCGCGCTCAGGCGCGCCACCGCCGCCTCTCCCACCGTGTAGATCTTCGACCGGCGCTCCAGCGCCGCGGCCAATTCGGCTTCGAACCGCTCCACCGGAAGCACCGTTGCAAATCCCGTGAGCCCGGCAACCTCCGCATCCTCCGCCGCCGCGCGCGGTCCGGTCCACTTCTCCCGGTCCGGATTGTGTTTCGGCAGGAACAGAACCTCCCGGCTCCCTTCCAGCAGTAGAATGGCGCCCGGTTGGTTCCAGCCCGTGAGGTAATAGAAATTCGGGTCCTGCTGGAAACCGTACCGAAGTTCGTCCGTCTCCCGGTCCGGCTGGCCGAGCACCACCACCACGCCATCCGGCGCCGTTTTCGCTAGTTCCGCGCGCCGGCTGTCAGAGCCGCCAGTCCCCGAAAACGCCGCCGCGCAGAGCGCCAGAACCACGCCTCCGGCTCCCCGAATTCGCACTCACCCAGTATAGCGAGAGGCCCGCCCGGGTCCGGCAGCTCCCAGCGGGAGGTCCCCTCGGAGCGGGAAGCCGGCTACCCTGCTACCCTATGCCGCTCTGTGCCGCTCTGTGCCGCTCTGTGCCTTGACTTCGTTTAATGCCAGATATATAGTGACCCGCACGAGCCATCGGCCAGGGGGTGATATGAAGCTACTGGGATGCGTACTCTTGCTCTGCGGACTGGTCTTCGCGCAGAGTGATCGCGGCAGCATAACGGGGGTGATCAGTGATCCCGCCGGCGCCGTGATACCCGCGGCAGCAATCGAGGCGCGAAACACGGCAACGGGCGGCATCTATCAGGTGGTCAGCACGGCCACCGGCAACTATACGCTGAGCGAGCTTCCCACGGGACCGTACGAGCTCTCCGTGACCGTCGCGGGTTTCAAGAAGTTCGTCCGGCAAGGCCTCGATTTGCAAGTGAGCCAAACCTTGCGTATCGACGCGACCCTCGAAATCGGCGGGGCCGCCGAATCCGTTACCGTCAGCGAAGCCGCTCCCTTGCTCAAGACCGAAAGCGGCGAGTTGAGCCACAATGTCACCGCGGAGCGCGTTGACGAGCTCCCCGTCGGACAGATCGGCGGTGTGCGGAATATCTTGACCGCGGCGCAGTTGCTCCCGGGAGTGGTTTACAGTCCCGGGTCCGTTCGTCTCAATGGCGCTCCCACCAACACGCAAAACACCCGCATCGAAGGCCAGGACGCCACTTACGGTCTGGGCCAGATCCTCAATTCCGTCACCCAGCCGAGCGTGGATGCCATCCAGGAGTACGCGATTCAAACCAGCAACTACGCCGCGGAATATGGCCAGGCGGGTGGCGGCGTCTTCAACGTAACCATGCGGTCGGGCACCAATCAGTTCCATGGCAGCGGGTACGACTACTTCTCCAACGAAGCGCTCAACGCCTATGGCTCGTTCACCCACACGCGCGGGAGGTTCCGCCGGAACGACTACGGCCTTACCGTCGGAGGTCCGGTGTGGATTCCCAAGGTATATGACGGCCGCAACAAGTCTTTCTTCTTTTTCTCCTGGGAGGATCTGCCGCAATCCACGCTGAACACGACCACGTTCAATACGGTTCCGACACCGGCATTTCGCAATGGCGATTTCAGCGCGGCCGAGGCAGCCGTGGGGAACAAGGTACTCGGAACAGATGTCCTCAACCGGCCGATCATTCAAAACGCGATTTACGACCCCGCCACGGAGCGTTCCGCAACTGTGGGTGGTCAGACTTACATAGTCCGCGATCCCTTCCCCGGAAATAAGATCGATCCAAGCCGGTTCGATCCGGTAGCGCTAAAAATTCAGTCCCTGGTTCCGCTGCCCGCCGGCCCGAATGCCGGCCTTTTGGTAAACAACGGCCTTTATCCGTTTCCCACCGACAACCGGAACTTCATTTCGTCGCTCAAGTTCGATCATCTGCTGAGCGCGCGGCACAAGGTGAGTTTCTTCTGGTCCCGCACCCACTCGGACTCCAATTACTCTCCCGGCGCTCCCATTGGCGGCGGCGCGGAGGGCCTGCCTCAGCCCATTTCGGAAGCCTCCAGCACGCGTTTCTACGGACACCGGTACACGCTGAGCTATGACTTCAGCGTGACGCCGACCGTACTGTTCCACTTGGGGGCTGGTTATCAGGACTCCGGTCTGTTCACCTTCGCTCCCACCACCAACTATGACGTCACCAAGGAACTGGGCTTGAAGGGGCCGTTCCAGCCCTACACGTTTCCGAATCTCTCCGGCATGTTGAGCACGATTGGGCTGACGCCGGCGTATGGCGGCTTAAAGAACCTCGGCGAGATCATTCAAGGCGAACAAAATACCCTGATGCAGAAGCCCACCGCGGTAGCCGGCCTGACCTGGGTTAAGAATAACCATACATACAAGTTCGGCGCGGAGATGCGTCTGCAGGGATATCCCAATTACAACATTCTGGGAACCAACGGCACTTATGGATTCAGCGCCGCCGAAACCGCGCTCCCGTATCTGAACAGCACCACCGTGGGCGGCTCCACCATCGGATTTCCGTATGCCAGTTTCCTGCTCGGCCTCGTCGACAACGCGAACATTCGAGTTCCAGCCGTCTCGCGCCTGGGCAATCAGCAATGGGGATTCTATGCTCAGGACAGTTGGAAGGTGACCCACCGACTTACGCTGGACTACGGTCTGCGCTACGATTACTCGACTTACCAAAAGGAGCAGTATGGCCGCCAGGGGAATTTCGCGGCCACCACCCCGAATCCGAGCGCGGGCGGCCTGCCGGGCGCGGTGATCTACGAGGGCACCTGCAACTGTAGCTTCGCGCATAACTATCCGTGGGCGTTTGGACCGCGCCTGGGGTTCGCCTACCAGATTCTCCCCAAGACCGTGCTCCGCGGAGGATTCGGCATTATCTACAACGGCACTGCCAACAACAACATCGCCACGCGCTCCGTCACATCGTCGAACCCCTTCAGCTCGCCCAGTTTCGGTCAGCCGGCGATGATCCTTAGTCAGGGCGTGCCGTTTACCGCGGCGCAGATCGCCTGGCCCAACTTCAATCCGGGTTACTATCCGATCTCCGGCACGCTCACCGGCCCGCCGAATTACATCGATCCCAACGCCGGCCGGCCCGCCCGCCAGTATGAATGGAGTATCGGGCTGCAGCGCGAGATCACTCGAGATCTCGTGGTAGAAGCTACCTACGTGGGGAGCCGCGGCATTTGGTGGCCGGCCGGAACACTCGTCAATTACAACGCGCTGACACCACAGCAGCTCCTGGCCGACGGCCTCGACATCAACAATTCCCCCGATCGCGATATCCTCAACGCTCCCCTGAATTCGCCGAGAGCCGGCCGGTTCCAGAATAAGCTGCCGTATCCGGGGTTCCCGGCTACTTCGACGGTGGCGCAATCGTTGCGTCCGTTCCCGCAGTTCAGTTCGGGGCTCGCGCCGACCTGGGCGCCGCTGGGCAAAACCTGGTACGACTCCCTGCAGGTCAAGGCGACCAAGCGGCTCTCTCACGGCCTGGACTTTACCTACGCCTTCACCTGGCAGAAGTCCCTCAACATGGGTTCGGAGAGCGACGGTGGAACCGCCGCAACCATCCAGGTCAATGACGTGTTCAACCGCCAGTTGGACAAAATCCTCTCCTCCCTGGATCAGAAATTTGCACAAGTCATCGCCTTTAACTACACCACTCCGAAATGGGGACGCAACAAGATCTTGTCCTACGTCGTGAGCGGCTGGCAGACCGACGGCATTCTCACCTACGCCAGCGGGCTGCCGATCTTGTCTCCGCTCGCCCAGAACAACCTCAATCCGCTGCTCTTCCGCGGTGGAAACGCGACCTTCGCCAACCGCGTGGCGGGCGTGCCCCTGTTCACGCAGGATCTCAATTGCGGTTGCTTCGACCCGAACACGACGTTTGTCCTGAATCCCAAGGCATGGACCGATCCGCCTGCCGGCCAGTTTGGCTCGGCCGCCGCCTACTATGACGACTACCGCGCGCGGCGGCGCCCTCAGGAAAATTTCGCTGTCGGCCGCCAGTTCCGAATCACGGAAACCACTAGTTTGAGCATCCGGGCCGAGTTTACCAATATCTTCAATCGCACCGTGCTGCCGGCTCCGACTTCGACCAACGCACTGCAACCGCAGACCAGGGTCAATAACAACGATCCGAACAGCCCGGCTACGGGCGGGTTCGGCTGGCTGAACACGACGACTGCGGGAACTTCGCGGCAAGGCCAGATCGTCGCGCGATTCCGGTTCTGACGTTTCGGCATGCAGAGCGTGCGCGGCCACACGCCGATGTCCACCCCGAGCCTGATGATCGGTCAGCGAGCCGAATTCCCACGCCGGCAGGTTAGCGAATGCGAAGGAGCCTTCGCGCGGCGTTCCGTTCGGTGAACGGATAAGTACCCATAAGTCGTTAGTGTCCTATCGGGAGTGCCGCGGCGGTGAGAGGCTGAGGACCGGTACAGAGCGGCTGCACATCCACCGATGGATCTGCCAACGGGACGATAAAAAATGTCAGATCCTCTGAACCGAAAGAGCGCGTAATGGGGCGTTTCCCAGAAACATTCTCAAGCAGCAATACTCGGCCGGCGCTGAGCGGAAGCCTCTGCCTTCCGGCGATCTCCACCTCCCCCCGTCCAGTAAGCGTCACAACATACTGGCGGTGCGCAGGGTTGTGCCAGGTTTGAATTGGTCGCCAATGAATTGCGGCATGGGTAAGATTCAGTTTACCCGGTAGTCCCACCGTAAAGACCTGCGCAAAGCCATGTGAAATGATACCCGAGGAAACTGTTGTGGATTCGGGATTGGGTAAGGAGTAAATCCAACGGACTGGTAACGGCGAAGCCCGTAGTCCTGGTCAGTTATGGGTGGCTGGCGGTGGCCGCATTGCGTCAGGTAACTCCACCGGCGGATGATCCTGAGGATAAGTGAGAGTAAGTGAGGGTAAGATCTCCTTGGAGGTTCACCCTATGATGTTTCGGTTGCTCAAAAATCGTGTTTTCGAAACTGTAATGCTCATCACCTTCGTTGCGGCTGCTGCGGCCGGGGGTTATAGAGATGGTTTCAAAGATGGTCCGTGGCTGCCACCATCGCCTTGGGACAACGTAAAATTAGCTCGTAAGTGAACCAGAAAAAGTGGCCATTGTACGGAACGTGAAAACAATTCTAGACATTCACGTTTCCCCGATCCGACACTCACAAAAGGGCCAGTAAATCTGGCCCTTTGTTTTTGCTCCGATTTCCCCTCGGACCCCTACCTCACCAATTCCTCGACATTGTTGGCACCACTGGCCGACGTCATAAAGTAGGCGGCTCTCGAAAGACCAATCGACACAAAAAGTACTGGCCAGAGCGCGGAATGGTTCCAGTACGAGCCCGCCGTTTGTCTGACGGGCCAGGCCGCCGCCTCAGGAGGACGGTACTGCCGATGGATCGGTTGGACCCGCGGCACTCGTAAACGGTCGGGTTCCCGAAATCTCTCACAACCGGACTTCGGCCCAGTGCCACTGATCAGAGCTTCGTACGAGTCGCGCGGATTCCGCCCCGCGCCGCGAAACTGATGCGACCTTTTTCCATCACCAACTGGCAAAATATTTTCATCCCCCGCCGCATCAGCGCCTTACCGTCAAAGTGCCCGCCGGGCACCCCCGGTTTTTCAGCACTCTCGCGCGACAATCGAGTCGTGAGAGAAGCTCAACAACAACATCGGCCGGCCCGCCGGGGCGGCCCGCAAATCGGACACGCGCGCTCCCCTTGGTACCACGCGGAGTCCCCGCGCTAACCCGTTTCGTTGGAACAAAGTTTCTCCGGTTTCCGCAACGATCGTTTCCCAAACACGCTATGGATACAGAAAAACAAATCGATCTCGGCTCCTGGATCGGTCTCCAGCAGGCCTTCGCCGTTGTCACCGGCAGTTGTTCGGCCGCCCGCGCGCAGTGCCTCAAACAGGTCCGCGACTCCAAAATGCTCGACGCGCTTGGCCTCACCTGGGACGAGTTCTGCAAGGACCATGCCGGCATCAGCCGCCAGCACGCCGATCACCTCATCCAGCAATACGCCGAGTTCGGCGACGCCTACTTCCGCCTCTCCGAAATCGCCCGCGTCTCCTCCGGCACCTATCGCCAGATCGCCGCGCATGTCGACGGCGAAACCATCGAGATCGATGGCCAGAAACTCGCGTTCACTCCGGCGAATGCACCTCGCATTCGCGCTGCCATCCAGAATCTCCGCCAGCGCACGCGCTCCGCCGCTGCGGCCGCGCGCCCTCCCGCCGATCTGATCGAGCTCCAGATTCGCGTCGATTCCCTCGCCGCCGATATCGCCAAATCCGTTCGTGCGCTCGGCGCCCTCGAGAGCCGCAATCGCCACCGCTGCCTCGTCTCGTATGCGATGAATAAACTCCGCGTGCTGGCCCGCCAGTTGGAAGCGGAACCCGAAGCCCCGCCGCACTAAACCCGGCCTTCTGTTCCTGCCGCCGCTATAATTGACCCGTACCCCTTTCGGCAGCTGTCCCAGGAGGAGCTATGAACCGGCCGGCCATCCTTGTTTCCACCGCCGCAATCGCGGTGGCGGGCGCCCTCACCGTCGCCCCCTCCCGAAACGCTCACGCCCAACCGCCCGCCGCGCACCCCCTGGTCACCCCGGCGGAGTACGAGCGTTGGCAGAAGGAACTTTCCAACTGGGGCCGGTGGGGCCAGAACGACGAACTGGGCACGCTCAACCTCGTCACCCCTGCCAAGCGCAAACAAGCCATCGCGCTTGTCAAAGAGGGCGTTTCCATCTCGCTGGCCGCGAACGCCGACACCGTGAAAGGCATCGACAATCCCTGCCCCGTCGAATGGTCCATGATCACCGCGACCGCCTCCACGGCCCTTGATCGCGTCGCCTATCCCTGCATCCACGGCGCCGGCACCACGCACCTCGATTCCTTCGCGCACATTTTCTTCAACGGCAAAATGTGGAACGGCGTCGATGTGGCCGGCGTCGTCACCAAGAACGGCGGTGCCGCGCGCGCTTCCATCCTCACCATGAAGAATGGCATCGTCACGCGCGGCGTCCTCTACGACATCCCCCGCCTGAAAGGCGTGCCCTATCTCGAGCCCGGAACTCACATCTACCCGGAAGATCTGGAAGCTTGGGAGAAGAAGACCGGCGTCAAGGCCGGACCCGGCGACGCCCTTCTGCTGCGCTGGGGCCGCTGGGCGCGCCGCGCCAGGCTCGGGCCGTGGGCCGTCGACGAAGGCGCCGCCGGCTTCGACAATTCCGTCATCCCTTGGCTGAAGAAACGCGACATCGCCCTCCTCGGCTGGGAAACTCCCGGCTACGCGCCGCAGCCGCCGGGCGATCTTCCCAGAATCGCCCTGCACAATTTCGTCCTGACGATTCTCGGCGTCCACATCATCGACCGCGCCGATTTCGATGCACTGAGCGAAGCCGCCGCTGCCCGCAACCGTTGGGATTTCCTGTTGACCGTCGCGCCCCTGCCGATTCCCAAAGGCACCGGCTCGCCCGTAAATCCGATCGCGATGTTCTGACCCGGCGCGGCGTCCGCGCTCCCCGAAATCAAAACACCGTCAAACCCGGAGGGGCTTGACAGGGTCGCTCCATATCAGAAGTGGAACTTCAGCCCGAATTGAATATTGCGCGGTAGCGTGCTCTGGATCGTGATCTGTCCGAGCGTGCCCGGACTGGTCAAATCGCGCGCTGGCGGTCCAAAGCTGGCATGGTTGAACGCGTTGAACATCTCCATTCGAAAATCGAAGTAACGCCGTTCGGAGAGGTTGAACTGCTTCCCCACCGAAGTGTCGAAGTCGAAATAGGAAGGAGCTTGTTCGCTGGCGATCGACGAGTTGCCAAACAGCCCCGGCGCGGCGTTGCCGTAGGCGCACTTGCCGTCGTCTATTCCCGCGGCGCAGAACGTGTTCCCTGTGCCGAACCAGTTGTCGATCGACTGGTTCTGATAAGTCAGCGCCCGATACTGGTTCGGCCGCACATTGCCGCGCACGGCCTGGTTCGTGCCATCCAGGCCCAGCATGGTGACCGGGAACCCGGAGTGCGCCACCACCAGAAAACTGGTGGTCCACCCGCCCACAAGCCAGTCCACGGCCCGGCTCATCGTCTTGCCGAAAGCCCGGTTCTTGCCGACCGGCAGTTCCCAGTTGCCGCCGAAATTGAAGTTGTGGCGGGCATCGAAGAACGCGCGCCCGCGATCGCCTGTCCGGTTGTACGCGTTCTGCCAGTAAGCGCCCTCCCCGTTGATGAAACTGGGGCCGCCGCCATAAAAGCCGCGGTTGTCGGTCAGGGTCTTGCTCAGCGTGTAAGAAGAGACTAACTCCAGCCCGTTCGCCATGCGCTTCCGTCCCGTCACTTGCAGCCCGTTGTAATTCATGTTGGAGGGCGAATCGGTCACTGCAATCGTCGTGATCAGCGGCTGCGCCGCGTACAGCGGCCGCCGTGTCTGCAAGGGAGCCCACGTGCTCACCGGCCCGATGCCTGGAAGCGGCTGGTTGCCTTCCCGCGGCACCACGGTGTGCGTCGCTTTCTGTCCCACGTACGCCGCGGTCAGCGAAAACGTGTTCGTGAACTGGTGTTCCAGGCTGAAGTTCCACTGTTGCGTGAATTGCGGCCGCAGATTCGGATCCCAGGCGCGCACGGTGCCCGACGGCACGTTCAGGGGCAGGGCATCGGTAAAGCCCAGGCTGATATCGCCGGGTTTGTTGAGGTCGTAGATGGTATCGGACTCGAAGAAAAACGGCGGGTTCAACGGAAGCCGCAGGTTGGCGCCGGTCCCTTCCATGAAGCTGATGATCGCGTATCCGCCGCGCACGACCAGCTTCTTGCCGGCGCCGGGCACCCAGGCGAAGCCGACGCGCGGCATGAATTGCTTGTAATACGCGTTGTAAAGCGCGCGGCTGTTGCCGTCCTTGCCGGCAAACAACTGCTTGCCCGTAATGAGGTCGAAGTTCGACTGCCGGTCCGCCACCTCGTAAACCGGTTGCGTGTACTCCCAGCGGATGCCGAGATTGAGGGTCAGGTTGCGCCGCACCTTCCAGTCATCCTGGAAGAATATGCCCGCCCGCGAATGACGGTGTCCCCATTTGCCCGTAACGCTGCCCCGGCCTTTCTCGCTCAACTGGTTGAGCAGAAAATCGGCGAATGAGTCGCCTGTGTACTTGGCCGACGCGTATGTGAAGAATCCGAGCGCGCCATTGTTGCCCGCGTAGTAGCGGTTTTGTTGGTAGCGCACGACCTGCCCGCCCATTTTCAGAAAGTGCAAGCCTTTAGAGATCGTCAGGTTGTTGCCGATTTGATAATTGTTCTCCACCGACTCGCCGTTCAACGCGCGGCTTCCGATCAGGGTGATGCCGTCGCCCGCGTTGATCTCGCTGGCGCCCGCGACTGGTTGCCCGCCGGGGATGCCCAGCTTGGCATTGCCGTTCGCTCCCAGCAGTCCGGTCGGATCGAGGACGACGTCGCTAATCACCGTGCGCGCGAACCCTACGCGAAATTCGTTGACCATGGTCGGAGAAATCGTTCGCGTCCAGGTGGCGACCGCGCTTGTGGTGGGTCCTGTTGTCGACGGGTTGGGCGTCATCTGCGTCGGGAGCGCCGTGGCGCTGTCACCCGTGAAATACCTGCTGATTGACCACCGGCCGGAGAGATTGTCCCTCTCGGTCAGGCGCACATCCACCTTTGCGTCCGCCTGGTCGTTCTGAAGCGCGTTCGCCGAAATTCCGACGTAATTGTTCGCGATCCCCAGCGTGCCGCTCCCAGTCCGGTTCGGCATTGGGTATAACCGTTGGTCCGCGAACAAAGCTTTCGCCACTGGATTCACGATCCGCGCTTGTGGAATGACATTCCCCGTGAAGGGCGTGTTGTTGTTCAGCGGGTCTTTGATCGTCTGTGGGAAACGCGAGAGGTCGCCGGTGCGGTATTGCGCCAGCGGTACCGAGGCCAGCGAGGGCCCGCTGTCGCGCTGCCGAGTGCCTTCATAGTCCACGAAAAAGAAGGCCTTGTTCTTGATGATCGGACCGCCCAAGGTGCCGCCGAAAATGTTGCGCCGGAAGGCGCGTTTCGCGGCATTCGAGCGGTTGTTGAAAAACGTGTTGGCGTCCAGCTTGTCGTTGCGCAGAAATTCGAACAAGTCCCCGTGGAAGTTGTTCGTGCCGCTCTTGAGCTGCGCGTTGACAATCGCGCCCGCGGCGTTTCCGAATTCCGCCGGCGCATTGCCCGTCAGTACCTTCACTTCCTCGAGCGCGTCCACATTGGGCTGATAGCCGATGCGGTTGTCGATCGAATCGTTGGCATCGATGCCGTCCAGCAGAAAGTTGTTCGTCTGTTCGCGGTTGCCGTTTACATAGGGGCGGCTCCCCTGGTTTTGAAAGCGCCCGCTGGTGGTCATGTTTTGCGGGTTGGTCGATACCGTACCCGGCGCCAGCAGCGTCAGGTTGACGAAATTGCGCCCGTTCAGTGGAATCTCCGTCAAGTTGGCGGCGTTCAACACGGACCCCGTCTGCGTCGTTTCCGTCTGCAGCACGGGCGTCACGTCCCGCACTTCCACCGATTCCGCTATCGCGCCCACTTCCATCCGCAGATCGACGCGCGCAATCTGGTTAACCTCTAACCGGAACGGAGTCAGCACCGTCTTCTTGAATCCTTGTGCTTCTGCCGTCACCGCGTAATCGCCGATAGGCAGGAACGGGAAGTTGTAAACACCCGATTCGTTGCTCTGCGTGTTGCTGGCGAGGTTGGTTGCCGTATTCGTGGCCGTCACCTTCACCCCGGGTACGGAGGCGCCCGAAGGGTCCGTCACGGTGCCGGTGATCGCGCCGGTCGTCGTCTGCCCCATCATCGAGACCAGAACCAACAGCGCGCTCCCGAAAACGAAAAACTTGAGTCGCATCATAGAATTCCTCTTCTCTTGCTGGACATTCAAACCGTGCCTTCAATCCGCGGTCGAACACTCACGACTCCATCGGGATTTGATGGAAGGGGCGGGTGGGCAAGTTCCGGAGGCACTGGCGCGCAGACGAGAACACCTCAGCGCTTGGGATTGGCCCCAACTTAAGGCGCCAACTCACCACCGCCTGAAACAGAAAATAAGACCTCTATCTCCCTATCGCCATCTTAAGCTGGCCGCGAAGGCCCAGTCAAGTGCGCCACACGCCCCGTGCGCCACACGCCCCGTGTGCCACACGCCCCCGTCGGCTGATAAAATTACCGGCCATGATGCATTCCCTCTCTCCCCACCGCCGCGCGTTCCTCCAAGTCCTCGCGGGCAGCCCGTATGTCGCCGCGTTGGGGGGCCTCCGCGCGTTCGCCCAGCAGGCGCCCGAGATCGCCGATGTCATCACCGATCCCAAGCAGGCCTTCAGCGTCATGGATTTCGAAGAGGCCGCACACCGCAAGGTCCTGCCGGGCCACTGGGCCTACATGAAGAGCGGCGTTGACGACGATGCCACCATCCGCGCCAACCGCGCCGGCTACCAGCACGTCCAGCTGCGCCCCCGCCGCCTCCGCGACGCCACCAAGGTCGACATGCGCACCGACCTCTTCGGCACCGTCTACAACAGCCCCACCTTCACCTGTCCCACCGGCGGCGAGAAGTCGTTTCACGCCGATGGCGAGCTCGCCGTGGCTCGGGCCACCAAGGCCCGCGGCACGATGCAGATGCTTTCCACCGCCACCTCCACTGGCGTCGAAGACGTCAATGCCGCCCACGGCCGCCCCGTCTGGTATCAGCTCTACGCTCCGAACTCCTGGGCTGCTTGCGAAAAAATCATCCGGCGTGTCGAAGCCGCCGGCTGTCCCGTCATCGCGCTCACCGTCGACAACACCACCGGTCGCAATAGCGAGACCTACCTCCGCACCCGCCCCAAAGACCTGAAACAGTGCCTTTCCTGTCACGAGAGCGCCGCCGGCCCCACCGTCAAAGCGCGCAAAATGTACGACGGCATCGATATGACCGGTGTCTCAACCCAGAATCCCGCCATGACCTGGGAGTTTGTCGATCGCCTCCGCAAAGCCACCTCCGTCAAGCTCTTTATCAAAGGTATCGATACCCGTGAGGATGCGCGTCTCGCCGTCGAGCACGGTTTCGACGGCATCCTCGTTTCCAACCACGGCGGCCGTTCCACCGAAACCAACCGCGCCACCATCGAAGCCCTTCCCGAAGTGGTTGCGGAGGCCGGCGGACGGATTCCCGGGTTCGTCGACGGCGGTGTCCGTCGCGGCACCGATGTTTTTAAGGCCCTCGCGCTCGGAGCCAAAGCCGTCGGCATCGGACGCCCGTTCTTGTGGGGTCTGGGCGCCTTCGGCCAGCCCGGCGTCGACCGCGTTCTCGAAATCCTGCAAGGCGAGTTGAAGCTCGCGATGGGAAACTGCGGTGCGCAGACCGTCGCCGCCATCGATCGCTCCTACGTGGCCACGCCCGACTGGAATCACGGAGCGTGAGAAAAATGACTTTTGCCATTTTGCTCCTCGCTCTCTCCGCCCACGCCCAAGATGTTCCCATCTACAAAGTCGATCCCTTCTGGCCCAAGCAGCCGCTCCCCAACAAGTGGCTCATCCAGGGCGTGCCGACCATGGTCACCGACAAGGACGACCACATCTGGGTCCTGAACCGCCCGCGCGACATCATGCCGGACGAGTCGGGCGCCGCCACGAACCCACCGCGTACCGACTGCTGCATCGCCGCCCCCGCCGTGCTCGAGTTCGATACCGAGGGCAACCTGCTTCGCGCCTGGGGCGGCCCTGGCCATCATCCCGATTGGCCGGCGCCCGGCGTCGCGCGTCCCGGTCCCGGCGCCGAGCACAACATCATCGTCGATCGCGAGGGCAATGTCTGGATCTCGGGAAGCAGCCAGGGCGACAGCATCCAGAAGTACACCGCCGATGGAAAATTTCTCTGGGATTTCGGGCATCGCGCCCCGCGCCCGCCCGCGCCCCGGCCCATGGAAAACAACCAGCAGACGGACATCTTTCCGGGCGGCATCTTCTTCTTCGACCTCGACGAGCCCGCGCGCGAAATTTACATCGTCGATGCCAAGCGTGTCCTGGTCTACGACTACGACGGCAAATTCAAGCGCGGTTGGGGCGGCCACGGCATCCCGCTGAGCCAAATCGATAACAACCCCACTCCGCCCTACGACACATCCGGTGCGCCTCCCGACCAAGAGCAGTTCGCCCCCGCGCTGCACTGCGTCCACATCTCCGTCGACAGCCTGGTGTATGTCTGCGAGCGCGGCAGCGACCGCGTCCAGGTTTTCACTAAAGAGGGCAAGTTCGTCACGAGTTTCTTCGTCCATCCTTCCACGCCGTCGCGCGGCAAGGAGTGCGGCGGCCCCGGCAGCACGATGTACGGCATGTGCGGCACCATCTACAACCTGACGTTCTCCCACGACGCCGAACAGAAATACGTGTTCATCGCCGACGGCACCAACGACAAGATCTGGATTCACGAGCGCAGAACCGGCAAGCTCGCCGGTTCCATTGGCGACAACGGCCGCATGGCCGGCTTCTTTCACTGGATCGACGCCATCGCCATGGATTCCCGCGGCAACATCTACACCGGCGAAGTCGACACCGGCAAGCGCGTCCAGAAGTTTCTGCTCACCAACGGCGATGGCGATTCTCGCCTGCGCCCCCACGAGTAGCGCCCGTAGCACAGCCGCGCCCGGCGCGGCCGCTATATAATGATTCTTCCCGCTCGCTGGCATCCGGGTAAGGTTTCGCCCGCACTCCCGAGCGCGAAAATCTAGGGGGTATCGATGAAGCTTCGCATGAAGCGTTTGGTCTTGAGTGGCGCGGTCGCCTGGGTAATCGCCGCGGTCGGCACGAATCTCGCGCGCCAGTCCTCGACCTACTCTGGTCCGCAAACCCAGAGGACGTGGCTGAGCATGCTGGTTCCTTTCGAAGGCGTGGCCTTCGCGCAGGGGCGTGCTCAGGCCGGGGCAACACCGCAGATGTCCGATGTCGCTTTCAAAAACATCCAGGTTCTCAAAGGCATTCCCGTCGACGAGTTCATGGGAACCATGGGCCTGTTCTCCGCCGCCCTCAGTGTCTGCTGCGGCGATTGCCACACCGGCGCAGGCACTGACAATCCCGATTGGGCCGCCGATCCGCCGCGTAAACGGACTGCCCGCCGCATGGTCGAGATGGTCAACACCATCAACAAGACCAACTTCAACGGACGCCAGGTGGTGACCTGCTGGACCTGCCATCGCGGCGCCCAGAGTCCGGCGCAGACCCCGCCCATCGACGCCATCTACAGCACGCCGAGTTTCGTGCCGCCCGACATCCTCCCGACGGCCAACCCGGCGACCGCGGGCACACCTCCCGCCGATCAGATCCTCGATAACTACATCAAGGCTCTCGGCGGCGCCGACGCGCTCGCCAAGCTCACCAGCTATACGGAAAAGGGCACGAGCATGTTGTTCGGCGAAGCCAAAGCCGATCCCACCGAGATTTCCGCCAAGGCCCCGAATCAGCTCGCCACGCTCGTGCACCAGCGCGAAGGTGACCTGGCCCGCACGTTCGACGGCCGGGATGCCTGGGTCATGCTGCCGCTCACCGTCGTCGGCGAGTATCCCCTGGCCGGCAGCGCCCGCGAAGGCGGCCGGC
>CAYTJD010000129.1:0-123686 GCA_964438005.1 uncultured Solibacteraceae bacterium
AGCTGAAACTGTATTTGAAAATGGACGGCGATATTGTCCAGGACGCTAGCTTTGAAGGCGCGGGCTGCGCCATCTCTACCGCTTCGGCGTCGCTGATGACCGAGAGTTTGAAGGGCAAGACTCGCGAGGAGGCCCTAAAGCTTCTCGACAAGTTCCATGACCTCCTGACTACGGACACTCCTGCAAGCCACGACTTGGGCAAACTGGTGGTTTTCTGCGGCGTGCGCGATTATCCCGCGCGCGTGAAGTGCGCCACGCTGGCCTGGCACACCTTGAAGTCGGCTCTGAATAACGCGAAAGATCCGGTAACGACGGAATGACTCTCAAGGACCACGTGCTCGCGGCTTTAAAAACGGTTTACGACCCGGAGATGCCCGTCAACGTCTACGAGCTGGGTCTCATTTACAGCGTCGACGTGAACGATGGCGGACAGGTGGATCTGCGCATGACGCTGACTGCGCCCAACTGCCCCGTGGCAGGGACGCTGCCCGGCGACGTAGAGCGGGCCGTGCGCGGCGTGCCCGGCGTGACCGGTGTCAAACTGGAACTCACGTTCGACCCGCCCTGGTCGAAGGACCGCATGTCCGAAGCCGCCAAGCTGGCGTTGGGGATCGAGGATATAATCCCGATCGCGAGGTTGCGACGATGAAGCTGAGCGCCAATGAAGAATACGGCCTGCGCTGCCTGGTGCGTCTGGGTTACGCCGGCGTCGGCGGAAGCTTAACCATTCCCGAGATCAGCCATGCCGAAGGTGTTTCGCCGGCCTATGCCGCCAAGATTCTGCGCGTGTTGCGGAAAGCCAGTTTCGTGAAAGCGGCGCGCGGCAAAGAAGGCGGCTACACGCTAGCGCGTCCGGCCGAGGCAATCGTCATCGGCGAAGTCATCGATGTGCTGGGCGGGCGACTTTTTGAAAGTAAGTTCTGCGACAGCCATTCCGGCCAGGCGGCGATTTGCACGCGTTCGGTGGACTGCTCGGTGCGCTCGCTGTGGCGGGCGGTCCAGGTGGCGGTGGATCAGGTGCTGAGCAAGGCGACGCTTCGGGATCTCTTACAAAATGAAGCTGATATGAACTCGTGGGTACGCTCGATTCCCGGTCCGAGCGGGTTGCGGTTGATTCAATAGTATAATGAACAGAGATGGTAGTGATCCGCCCGCGGAAGCGGGTTGGCGCGAACTCGATACCTTCTAATTCTCCCAATCAAAATTCTGTCCTGTTTTTAATTTTCGGAGGCACCAAACACCCTATCAATGAAGACCAGCGTTCGTATTAGCCGAGGCGTCGAAAACCTCTTTGGCACGCGCGATGAGAACATCCGGTTGCTGGAAAGCGGTCTGGGCGTCCATACCCAACTTGTCGACAACAATCTGGAAATCGAAGGCGAGGCGGAAAACGTTTCCCGGGTGGAAAGCATCCTGGAAGACTACAACACGTTGATCCGCGAAGGTCACGTCTTCAATAACGGTGATCTGAACGGCTACCTGCGGGTGGTGACGTTCGACCCGGAAGTGTCGCTGCGCGCGCTGGTGCAGAGCGGGAGGCAGCGGAGCTTCGGCAAGAAGGTGTTGGCGCCGAAGTCGGTGAACCAGCGCCGATATCTGGAAGCAATCGAACGCAACGACATGGTCTTCGGCGTGGGTCCGGCCGGAACCGGCAAGACTTACCTTGCGGTGGCCATGGGCGTTTCCGCCCTAGTAAACAAACAGGTGGCGCGGATCATCCTGACCCGGCCGGCGGTGGAAGCTGGAGAGCGGCTTGGCTTTTTGCCTGGGACGCTGCAGGAAAAAGTCGATCCCTACTTGCGCCCGCTGTACGACGCGCTTTACGATATGCTGGATAACGACCGCGTGGAGAAGCTGCTGGAGCGGAACGTCATCGAGGTGGCGCCCATCGCCTTCATGCGCGGGCGAACGCTGAACGACAGCTTCATCATTCTCGACGAAGCGCAGAACAGCACGCCCGAACAAATGAAGATGATCCTTACGCGCCAGGGGTTCAACTCAAAGATGGTGGTCAACGGGGACATCACGCAGATCGACCTTCCCAACGGGCGGCGGAGCGGACTGATCGACGCGCTCGACGTGCTGAAGGGTGTGCAGGGCATCAGCTTCGTGCAATTCGACGAGCGGGATGTGGTGCGGCACGCACTGGTGCAGCGGATCGTCAAAGCCTACGAGAAATACAACGAAACGGTGGGCGCCGGGCGGCAACTGGCTCTCAGACTCGCCGAGCCGGGACCCGAGAACGGCAACGGCACAGTGAACGGCGAAGCCGAACCCGGCGAAACGGCTGCGCAAGCCTGAGCGCCACGTTCATGTCTTCCGATGGCAGTACGGTGATTTTTCGGCGGACGCCGGCAAGTCTGCAGCGCCGTTCGGTCGAGCGGTTTGCGCGAAAGCTGGAAAGCGGCGTGGCCAACGGGCGCGCCTTCGATTGCCTGATCACGACTGACTCGGAGCTGCGGCGCCTGAACCGGGAGTTTCGCGGCAAAGACGCGGTGACGGATGTGTTGTCGTTTCCCGCGGCGTCGCCCAACGGTCACCTGGGTGACGTTGCCATCTCGATCGGGCGGGCCCGCGCGCAGGCGCGCGGTTTCGGGCATACGGTTGAGCAAGAGGTCCAGATTCTCATGCTGCATGGAGTCTTGCACTTGCTGGGGATGGATCATGAAACCGACGCGGGGCGCATGGCGCGCGCCGAAAAACAGTGGCGCGCGGCACTGGGCTTACCGAATGGCTTAATTGAGCGGGGGCGATCATGATGATCGCGGCCATACTACTGACGGTCGCGGCCATTCCCCTGCTGGCCCTCGTGGCGTTTGTCCAAGTGCTGTATCTCGAAAGTATGCGCTTGCGCACGCGCGATCTGCCTTCCATTAAATTCTTCAAAGAAACCCTGGAAGACAAACTCGGCATGACCACCGAGCAAGGCTCGGGTGTGTTCTCGCTGATCAAGCATTCACTCCTGCTTCTGCTGGCGATCGGATGTTTCGGCTGGTTCGCCGATGGTCAGCCGTGGAACTGGGGCGCCTTTTGGAAGTCGGCCGTGGCGGCTTGGCTCATCATGGTGGCGCTCACATATGCGTTTCCGCAACTGCTGTACCGTCGAACACAGGCGACGTGGCTGCTGCCCCTGGTCCCACTGCTGCGCGCAATGGGTTGGGTCGCGCGGCCGTGCCAGGCTGTGCTCTCGTTCTTCCAATCGCTGGTCGATCTCGGCGGCGATGCCGAGACCACCGAAGAACCACCGACTCCGGCCGAGAATATCGAAGCGTTGATTTCTGCGGGCACCGAGGAAGGGCTGATCGAGGAGGAAGACCGCGAACTGATCCAGTCGGTGGTCGAGTTCGGCGATAAAGTGGTTCGCGAGGTCATGACGCCCCGCCCCAACATCGTCGCCATTTCGGCCGATGCCTCGCTCGAACAACTGCGGCAGCTAGTGATCACGGAGCAGTACTCCCGCATTCCGGCATTCGAGCCGAACATCGATCAGATCGTTGGCTTTGTCCACGTCCGTGACATGTTCGAGTTGGAAGAAGAGGAGCGCGAAAACCGCACGGTCCGCGAGCTGGTGCGGCCGATCCTGTTCGTGCCGGAAACCAAACCGGTGAACGACCTGATGCGGCAGATGCAGCAGGAAAACACGCACATGGTCATCGTCGTGGACGAATATGGCAACACCGCAGGTCTGGCCACCATGGAAGATCTGCTCGAGGTCATCATAGGCGAGATTCGCGACGAGCACGAACCCGATAGCGATGTCTTCGAGGACGGCAATGGCGGTTACATCGTGTCGGGGAATTTCGATCTCGACCGGGTCGGGGACTTGTTCGATTCTTTTCACCGCGAGGAAGACATCGAGTCCACGACGGTCGGCGGCCTGGTGACCGAATGGCTGGGACACGTACCCAAGAAGGGCGAGTTTGTAGAGCGGGACGGCATTCGCGTCGAAGTGCTGGCCAGCGACGAGTTGCGCGTGGGCCAGGTGCGCATCAACCGGTCTCAGGCCGTCGCTCATGAGTAAATTCCGCTCGGGGTTCGTGTCGCTGGTCGGACGTCCGAACGCCGGCAAATCCACGCTGTTGAATGCGCTAGTTGGGCAGAAGGTGGCGATTGTCGCCGACAAGCCGCAGACTACGCGTACTTCGATCCAAGGCGTGCTCACAATACCCGGCGAGGCGCAGGTGGTGTTCGTCGATACGCCGGGGATTCACGAGCCCAATTCCGCGCTGAACAAGCGCATGATGGATACGGTTCACGCCGCGCTCGAAGAGCGCGATCTTCTGCTTCTCCTGGCCGACGCAACTCGTGCCTTCGGCGAAGCCGACCGACGCGCGATCCAGGTGGTGAGCCGGACCAGCACCCCCGTGATTGCGGTCCTCACCAAGGTCGATCTGCTGAAGGACAAAAGCGCCCTGCTTCCCTTGATCGAACAATACAAGGCGGCGCACGATTTTGCCGAGTACGTCCCCATTTCCGCCGTGAGAGGAACGGGGCTGGAGGACCTGCGCCAGATTATTCTAGCGCGGCTTCCCGAAGGGCCCGCCTACTTTCCTGAGGATTACGTCACCGATCAGCCGGAGCGCTTTTTGGCGGCCGAACTGGTGCGCGAGAAAGTGCTGCTCGTGACGCGCCAGGAGGTGCCCCACTCTGTAACCGTCACCGTGGACGAATGGAATGAAACGCCGAGGCTCACGCGCGTCTTCGCCACGATTCGCGTGGAACGCCCGGGCCAAAAGGCGATTGTGATTGGGGCCCAGGGCGCGACGCTGAAGAAGATCGGCACGCTGGCGCGCCAGGAAATGGAGCGCCTGTTCGGGGTCAAGATCTACCTGAACCTGCATGTGCGCGTGCAGCCCGGTTGGCGGGAAAAGCCGGCCTTCCTCGACACCCTCGACTGGCGTACAATGGCCGGGAAGGATGAAATCTAAAACCTGCGCGGTTCTCCTGTTGACCCTCCTGCTGGCCACGATCTGTCTGGCCAAAGATGTAGTCTCCGACGACATGATCTATAACAACGTGATCATTAAGCTCGCAAGCGATGCCGTCGTAAAAGGTGGAGCGTTGAAAGTCAACGTAACCAATGGAGTCGTGACCATCGACGGGTCTGTCGAATTGGAGAAGCAAAAGGACCGCGCCACCAAGCTGGCCAAAGGTGTCAAAGGCGTCAAGCAGGTGATCAACAACATCACCATTCGCTCGAAAAACGCGGGGCAATGACGCGGCCTCCCTTTGCGGCTCCGCTGGTTCTCAGTATCGCGCTGGCGTTATTTGCGCAGGAATCCGGGCAATACGTCACCGAGCGGCTGGCCGCAGGTTACCGCTTTACCGAGGGACCTGCTTGGTCCAAGGACGGATATCTGGTCTTCAGCGATACCCCGAACGACCGATTGCTCAAATGGGTGCCCGGCCGAAATGCGGAGGTTCTGCGCGAACATGCGAACGGACCGAGCGGCAACGCATTCGATGCCGAAGGCCGCCTGTACACCTGCGAAACGCGCGCCCGGCGCGTCACCCGCACCGACAAAAAAGGCGCGATCGAAGTGCTCGCGGAACGCTGGGAGGGCAAGCGGCTCAACGCACCCAATGGAATTGTAGTGAGTAAGAGCGGCCATGTCTATTTTACGGATCCTGCGTTTGGCTACCAATCTGATCACCGCGAGCTGGATTTCTACGGTGTCTACCACATCTCTCCGAAGGGAGCGATGGATCTGGTGGCGCGGCCGGCGGGTCGTCCGCACGGCATTGCCCTGTCCCCGAACGGGCGCACCTTATATGTGACCAACGCCGACGAACGGAACGTCCGCGCTTATGATATCGGGCGGAACGGAGAGGCGTCTAATGAGCGCGTGCTGATCTCCGACGTCAGCGGAGTTCCGGGCGGGATCTCAATCGACGAGAAGGGCAACCTTTATGTCGCCGCCAAAGGCATCCCGATTTACAATCCGCAGGGGCGCCTGCTGCATACCATTGAAATGCAGGACTCGGCGTCCAATTGTGCTGTCCTCGAAACAGACATGCTCAATATTTTCGTCACTTCGCGCGGCCTCGTATACCGTATTCATACGGCGGAGCAGTGAAAAAAGACCGGCGTTATCCGAAGCACCCTCTGCTCGGCGTGGGCGCGCTGATTTTCCATCGGGACCGCATCCTCATGGTCGAGCGCGGCGGCGAACCGCTCAAGGGCTGGTGGTCGATCCCCGGCGGACTCGTGGAAACCGGCGAACTGCTGGAAGACGCCATTCGCCGCGAAGTGCGCGAGGAAACCGGATTGGAGATTCGGCCGGCAAGCATGCTGCCGATCTTTGAGCGGATCATGCGCGATTCCCGGGGCGCTGTGGAGTATCACTACGTACTGGTCGATTATGTCTGCCGTGTTCGCGGCGGCGCGTTGCGTGCGGGTGACGATGTCAGCCGCGCCGAATGGGTGCGCCGCCCCGATCTGAAGAAGATGCAGATTACCGAAGGCACACTGGCCGTGATTGAAAAAGGCTTCCGGAACCGTCGAAAATACAAGTAGCCGGAAATCTCGTGAAGACCAGCGCAGACATTTTGGAATTTGAACCGCTCCGCCAACTGGTCGGCCGGTTTGTGTCGAGCCCCCTGGGCCGGGGTGAGTTGGACAAGATCCAACCGCACGCGGACGCAGCGCGGCTGACGGAAGACCTGGCCGAGACCGGCGAAGCGATCGAATATGTGCGTCTGGCCGGGCGGCCGCAGCCGGCCGCGCGCGGCGCCGCGATCCGGATTGATTTCGGCGGCCTGCCGGATCTCGATGCGGCGATCCACAAGCTTCGCATCGACGGCGCCGGCTTGGAGCCGAAGGAAATTGTCGATGTGTTGCTGCTGCTCGACCGTGCGGCCGACGCCAAATCAGTGCTCTCGGCCGCGTCCGAACGCTTTGTCCGTCTCGGACGGCGCGCGCAGACCATTGGCGACTTCCGCGCCCTGCTGCAAGATCTCGATGGCAAAATTCTTCCCGATGGCACCGTTTCGGACCACGCCAGCGTGGCGCTCGCGCGGCTCCGCCGTGACATCGAGCGCCAGAAGAGGGCGATCCAGGAATCGCTCGAACGGTTTCTCAAGGCCCACCGCGAGGAAGGCGTGCTGCAGGAAGAATTCGTCACGATCCGCAATGAGCGCTTCGTGGTGCCGGTGATCGCCGGACAAAAAAGGAAACTCGACGGCGTCATCCACGGCACAAGCTCCAGCGGCCACACTCTCTTCATTGAGCCGCTCGAAACCATTGACCTCAATAACGAGCTCGTGCGCCTTTCCGAGGAGGAGGCGCGCGAGGTGCACCGCATTCTGCTCGAGATGACCGGCCGCCTGCGCGGGTACAGCGATTCCATCGGCCAGACTTTGGTCACGATGGCGGAGCTGGAACTGATCTTCGCGAAAGCCCGTTTCGCGCTGGAGTTCAATTGCGTGATCCCACACTTCGGCCGCCGGCTGCTGTTGCGCGAAGCCCGCCATCCGCTGCTCGAAGACGTATTGCGCCGCCGGCACAAAACCGCCGTGCCCGTGACGCTCGAGTTGACACGCGAGAGCCGCACGCTGCTCATCAGCGGCCCGAATACCGGTGGCAAGACAGTCACTCTGAAAACCGTCGGTCTGCTGAGCCTGATGGCCCAATCGGCCCTGCCAGTGCCAGCGACCGAAGCCGAGTTCCCGGTCTTCGAGCAGGTTTTGGCGGATATCGGCGATTATCAGTCGATCCAGGAGAACCTCAGCACGTTTTCCGCCCACGTCTCGAACATCCGGGAAATGGCGCTCGATGTAACGCCCGATTCACTGGTGCTGATGGACGAACTTGGCGCTGCCACCGACCCCGAGGAAGGCGGCGCCCTGGGGGTCGCCATCGTCGAGCACTTCCGGGCCGCCGGCGCCTTCACCCTCGTCTCTACTCACCTGATGGCGCTGAAAGTCTACGGCGCCGGGACGGAAGGCGTGGTGAACGGCTCGATGGGATTTGATGAACAAACTCTGGAACCTACTTACCAATTTCGTGCCGGATTGCCGGGCAAATCTGCCGGATTGGAGATTGCCACGCGCCTGGGCATGCCGGGAGACATCATGCGGCGCGCCCGGGAGTCGATGGGCGATCGTGACCGCGATGTGACTCGATTCGTCGCCGAGTTACACCGGCGGCTGGAGGAAACCCAGACGCTCGAGCGGACACTTCGCGAGAGAATCGCGGCCACCGAGAAGCGTGAGAAGGAATTGGCGCACGAGTGGGAGAAGAAGGAGACGGCCAAGCTAAAAGAGCTCGAACGGCGTACCGAGGAGGCGCTTCTGCGGTTTGAAGGCCAGGCGCAGGAAACACTCGAAAAGATCGTGCAGACCGCCGACCGCCGCAAAGCGGAGCAGGACGCGCAACGCCGCGTTTCGAGGGCCAAGCGCGAACTGCGCGAGGATTTTCAGACTACCGTGCTCTCCACCCAGGACGACGCGCGCCAGGGCGCGATTCAGCCGCTGCGGATCGAGGAAGGCGCGCGCGTACGCCTCAAGGATGTTCGCGAGCCGGCCCGCGTACGCCGCAAGCTCAGCGGCGACCGCCTCGAAGTCGAGGCCGGCTTCCTGAAGATGCAGGTTTCGATCGATGACGTGGTGGAAGTTCTCCCCGAAACCGGTGCCACCGGGGGCGGGAGGCTCCCGCAGAACGTCAGCTTTAGGCCAGCACCGGAGTTAGCGCCTGTGCATCAGGAAATCAACGTAATCGGACAGCACGCCGACGAGGCCCGCGAGGCCGTCGACGAGTTTCTCGACCGCGCCGTGATGGCGACTGCCAGCCGCGTCCGAATCGTTCACGGCTACGGCATGGGGATCCTCCGCAAGACGATCCAGGAGTTGCTCAGCCGGCACCCGCATGTCGCGCGTTTCTATCCCGCTCCGCAGCAGGAAGGAGGCGCCGGCGCGACTATCGTGGAGATCAAAGACTAACCATGCGTCTCAAAATTGTACAGGCGGGGGAGCCCGTCCTCCGGCAACCGGCACGCACGCTGTCGCGCGAAGACTTGCGCAGTGCCGAGATCCAGCAGCTCATCGAGTGGATGCGTGAGACCAAGCGCGACGCGCCGGGCGTGGGGCTCGCTGCTCCCCAAGTAGGGCTTTCGCTGCAATTGGCCATTATCGAAGATCCGGCCGACCTGCAGCGCGCAGTGCCGCCGGAAAAGCTGGCGGAGCGCGGGCGCCGCCCCGTTCCCTTTCACGTGATTGTGAACCCATCCCTTTCTCTGGAGAGCGGTGTCGTAGAATTCTTCGAAGGCTGCCTGAGCGTAACCGGCTTTGTGGGACTGGTGCCCCGTGCGCCGCGCGTTCACGTGGACTGCCTGGATGAACACGGCGAACCGCGGTCCATTGACGCCGACGGTTGGTACGCCCGGATTCTCCAGCACGAAATCGATCACTTACGCGGTGTCCTCTATATCGACCGGATGCACACCCGTTCCTTCTCGATCGGCGAGAACCTCAATCGCCACTGGAACGATCTGCCGATCGCGGAAGTAAAACAGAGACTAGGAATCTAATCCAGCCAGGAACTTGCTCTCGGCGCGGGCACGGCTTGCACGCCGCCAAAGCGGCGCTCGCGTCCATGAAATTCGCGGACGGCGCCCGCCAGATCCTCCGCGCCAAAATCCGGCCACATGCGGCGTGAAAAAACCAGTTCCGCGTAAGCGCTTTCCCACAGCAAAAAGTCGCTGAGACGCCGCTCGCCGCCCGTGCGGACTAGCAGATCGACGGCAGGCCCCATCGCGCGGTCCACAATCTCCCGGGAGTGGCAGCCAGTGCGGCCGACGGCGTCCAGTATCGCGTCGCGTCCCGAGTAATCGACCGCCAGCCGCAATTGCAGACGGTTCCCTCGCGCCGTCGCGAGTTCGGCGCGAGCAATGGCTTCGCAGAGGGAACCGTCCAACCGATCGCGGCGCCCGATCACTTCCAGGCGCACGCCATTGGCGAGGCAGCGTTCGGTCTCCGAGTCCAGGAACTGGCCGAAAAGTTCCATCAGGCCGGCTACCTCTCCAGAAGGCCGGCGCCAATTGTCGGCCGAGAAGGCAAACAGAGTCAGCGCACCGATTCCCAGGCCGGGCGCGGCTTCGGCGACGCGCCGCACAGCTTCGGCACCGGCGCGGTGCCCCGCGAGACGCGGCAGGCCGCGTGCCAGAGCCCAGCGGCCGTTGCCATCCATTATGATGGCGACATGAAGAGTACTTTGCGTTTCAAAGTTACAAGCCATAAAAAAAGACTGTCAGCGCTCCCGCATCGCCCGGATCAGCGCCTCCATATGGTCGAGGTAACGCTCCAGCGCGCGTTTGCCTGCCGCCGTCAGCCGGTAGTCGGTGCGCGGCATCCGATTCTCGAATGACTTGGCGCATCCGATGTAGCCAGCCTCCTCGAGTTTGCGGGCATGGACGCTCAGGTTCCCGTCGGTGGTGTCCAGCAGCTTCTTCAACTCGTTAAAGGTTAGCGATTCGTTCACCGAAAGCGCGCTTAGGATTCCAAGCCGCAGGCGCTCATGGATCAGGCGGTCTAGCTTGGGCGCGGCGGCCGGTATCCCAGTGGGGCCGGCTTCGGTTTTGCGCTCGCGCCTTGCGGCATTGGCTTTACCCGCCATATTTCACCGTAATCACAATCCCGAAGAGAATATGCAGGCCACCGAAGCCCCCCGCGAGCAGCAGATTGCCCCAACTCGCCGGTCCCACCAACGCGGCCGCGCCGGCCGCCATGAAACAGATGCCCATGAGCGGCACCACTCGCACCGAAGCCGCGCCTCCCGACACCACTCCGACGCCATATAGCAGCAGCCAGGTGCCGGGCAGGAATGGGAATGCGCTCGCCCGAAACAACACGAGCGTCAATAGAGCTCCAGCTGCCATCGCCGGCAGAAAGCCAGCCAAAAACCGCCGGCTCGGCGCCGCCAGCAGGGGCACTCGCGCGCGGGCCGACTTCCACGCAGTAGCGGCGATTCCAATCAGCAGCGCCAAGCCGGCCTCGGCAACCCAGATGGCCAGCCAACGCACCGGGTTCAGTTGGCGCGCAGCCAACGCGGCGGCCACCAGTGCGGTACAGCCCATCAACGTCCCGCCTAATCCCGGTACCGCGGTGAACGAACCGGCTCGTTCCATCGCCAACCGGATATACCGCAGGTTGTCCATCGCGCGCTCCTGCAGTTCCATCGGTTCCGGCGCCGCAGAGCGAATGGGGCGAATCTGAGCCACGCTCCGATCTTACCCCGCCCGGCGGATTTGTTTCAAGTACTTTTCTAGGCAAAGTCTTCCATTTCACACCAAACTGCCCCAAATTGGGTGATTTGCCCCAAGGCGGCCTGCCGGCAGCTGACGAACGGCGATTCCAAATGTTTGACCTGCTTCATCTTAGCTGCCGCTTTGCCGCATGGCCGGGTACGTGCTTCCTCCATCTTGCGAAACAACCATGCGCTTCTTTCGCGATGCCGGCCATCTGATCCGCCCCGCGGCCATCTTGCTCGCCGGGCTGGCGCTTTTCGTGGTTGTTCGGAGCGCCGTCATTCCGAAGGCCTTCGGCCAATACGGACATTACCGTCCGGCGGCGCTCGCTTCGATTCGGCAGCGGCAGCCCGCCTTCGCCGGCCAGGCTACATGCGTCCTCTGTCATGAGGATGAAGCCAAGGCGCGTGCCGCTGGTAAGCACGCCCACGTGGCCTGCGAAGCCTGTCACGGGCCGCAGGCAAAGCATGCCGACGATCCCGTCAGTGTCAAACCGACGCTACCCGAAGTTGCCGCGCTCTGCCGCCGCTGTCACGAGAAAGACGCGGCCAAACCGAAGACGTTTCCGCAGGTTGTGACCGCCGAGCATTCCGGTGGCGTCGCCTGTAACACTTGCCACCAACCGCATAGCCCGCAATTGTGAGGAGCGCCATGGAAACCACTCGCCGGGACCTACTGATGCAGTTCGGCAAACTCCTGGTGCTGACCGGCGTCGCCGCCCGGGCGCTTGAGAAGCAGGGCGAAGCGCCCGGCCCCGGCGATACGTATCACATGGCAGAGCACTGGTGGGGCATGATCATCGAAATCGACAAGTGTATCGGTTGCGGCAATTGCGTGCGCGCCTGCGCTAAAGAGAATGATGTGCCCGCCGGCTACTTCCGCACTTGGGTGGAACGTTACCAGGTCACGGAAGATCGCGACCACCCCATCGTCGAATCGCCCGGTGGCGCGATTGATGGCTTTCCGCCCACTACCCGCACTGGCATCAAGAGCTTCTTTGTGCCCAAGCTCTGCAACCACTGCGCCGATTCCCCTTGTACCCAGGTGTGCCCTGTGGGTGCGACTTTCATCAGCCCGGACGGTGTGGTGCTTGTCGATCAGGCGTACTGCCTCGGCTGTCGCTACTGCATTCAAGCATGCCCCTACGGCTGCCGGTACTTCCATCCCGAAAAGGGAGTCGCCGACAAGTGCACGCTGTGCTACCACCGCATTACAAAAGGCCTCACAACCGCATGTTGTGAGGCTTGTCCAACAGGCGCCCGGCAACTCGTCGATCTCAAAAATCCCAAGGATCCGGTGCACGAATTCTTGCGGGACAACAAAGTCCAGGTTCTCAAACCCTACATGGCCACCGGAGCCAAGGTCTTTTACAAGGACCTGGACGTCGCGGTGCGGTAAAGGAGGGCGCGCATGAACGGTGTCGAAGGCTTCATGTATCCCAACGAGGTTGAATTGCAGTGGAGCCTGCTGATCGTCTTGTACCCGTACATCACCGGGTTGGTGGCTGGCGCTTTCATCCTGGCCTCCCTCGAGCGCGTCTTCAGAGTGGAGGCGGTGCGGCCGACGTACCGCCTCGCCCTGCTTACCGCCCTGGCATTCCTGCTGGTGGCGCCGCTTCCGCTGCAATTGCATCTCGGCCATCCCGAACGCTCCTTCGAGATGTACCTTACCCCCCACCGCTCCTCGGCCATGGCCATGTTCGGATTCGTCTATCTGTGGTACCTGACGGTTGTGCTGCTGGTCGAAATCTGGCTCGAATACCGTGAGGACATCGTGAGACTGGCGCAGACGCGCACAGGCGCCGCCCGCTGGATCTACAAGGCGCTCACGTTGGGCTCGGAAAACGTCAGCCCGGCCAGCCGGCGCATTGACGATAGAGTCGGCTACGTGGTCACCGTCATTGGCATCCCGTCAGCGTTCCTGCTGCACGGCTACGTCGGCTTCATTTTCGGTTCCGTGAAGGCGAATCCGTGGTGGTCCACCCCTCTGATGCCCGTCGTCTTTCTGTTCTCCGCCATGACGTCTGGTATCGCTGCGGTACTCGTTCTATATGTGATCTCGATGAAGCTGCGCAAAACGCCCATCGACATGCGCTGCCTCGATACGGTCGCCAAGTATCTGTTCTACACTTTTGTGATCGATTTTTCGCTGGAGATGCTCGACCTGGTTCAACGCACGTATGAAGCCGACGAATCGTTCCGGTCGCTCGATTTCATGGTGCATACCCGGCTTTGGACCTCACAGGTGCTCGTTCAGATTATCCTTGGCACACTGGCGCCGCTTGGACTGTTGGCGATGACGCAGCTATGGAAATTCGCCGAGATGGTGCGGCGGCGATTGTATGTCGCGGCCAGTGTGCTGACACTGATCGGCATTTTCGCGATGCGCTGGAATGTGGTGATTGGTGGCCAGCTGTTCTCCAAGAGTTTCCTGGGCTATACCACCTACAAAGTACAGTTCGCCGCTCGTGAAGGTTTGCTGCCCGCGGTCGCGTTGATGATCCTGCCGTTCATTCTGTTCTTCGTGCTGGTCAAACTTCTACCGCCCTGGGAGAAGCAGCCGACCGAAGCCTGAGGAGGGCCGCATGGCGGAGCCCGGCGCGCGGACGGGTAACGACCAGTTGACCGGCAGAATACGGGAACTGGAGGCGCGCGTCTCCCGGCTCGAGCAACGGTTGGAAACGGGTGCGGCTCCGCGCCTGGAGACGGCCTCGCGCCCACCCGCCAGCCCGGAGACGGCCGCCTGGGTGGAAACCCTTTCCGCCATACCGGTTCTCGGAGTCTCGATGCTCGGCCTGGCGGGCGCTTACATCCTGCGCGCGCTGACGGAAGCCCGCGCCGTGCCCCAGGCGATCGGCGTATTCGCCGCCATGCTGTATGCCGCGTTGTGGCTGGCGTGGGCCGCGCGGATTCCGGCCTCCCGGCGCGCGGAAGCGGTACTCTACAGTCTTACTTCCGCGCTCGTCGTCGGACCCCTTCTGTGGGAATCGACTCTCCGGTTCCACGCGATTTCCACGTGGACCGCCGCCACCGTTCTGCTCGTCTTCACGATCTTCGGGCTGGTCATTTCCTGGCGCAAGAACCTTCTGATCGTCGCGACGATTGCGACGATGACTGGCGCGGTGACGGCTGTCGCGCTCCTGATTGGCTCGCATGACGTGGCTCCCTTTTTGTTTCTGCTCCTGGCGATCGCAGCCGCCGTGGAGGTCTCAGCTTGCCTCGACCACTGGTTGACCGAACGATGGCTGACGGCCGCGGCGGCAGATCTGGCCGTGCTGCTCGCCACGTATCTGGTGACGGGCATCGGCGGGCTTCCCGCATCCTACGTTCCCTTCTCTCGCGCCACAGTGCTCGCTTCGCAAATTGCGCTTCCCGGCATTTACGTTTCGAGCATTCTGGTGCGCACGCTGCTTCGCGGCTCCACATTCACGGTCTTTGAGACGGGCCAACTGGCTATCGCATTTTTTCTCGCGGTGGGCGGCGGTCTAAGGCTGAGCGGCGATCCGCGAATCGCGCCGGCCTTGGCCGCTGTGTGCCTCGGATGCGGCGCCTGCTGCTACGCGGCGGGATTCTTCGGTAAGCAGCGCAATTTGCGGGTTTACACTACCTTTGGTTTCGCCCTGGCCGTGATTGGTACGCGCGTCGGCCTGCCGGATGCGGGGCTAGCCATCGCCTGGTCGGTGCTGGCCGTCATTGCCATGAGGCCGGCCCAGCCGTGGTTTCGCTGGCATGCCTGCGGCTACCTTCTGCTGAGCCTCGCGGCTTCGGGGGCGCTGGCGTACTCGACCCGCCTCCTGCTCGGATCCACTGACGTCCACGGAACCCTTCTGCCGCTTCTCTCGGGCGCGGCGATCGCCCTGATCTGTTATGCGTTCACCGTTCGCGCCCAACTGGGGTATCCCGCGATTCAGCCAATCTTCGCGGGAATCGCCCTATGGCTGCTGGCCGGGATCACAGCGGCCGCGCTCCCGGCCTTCTATCATGCCCTGTTCGGCGCTCAGGCCCCCCACGCGTTCTGCGGAACTCTGCGGACCATGGTGCTTGCGGCCGCCGCGGTATTGCTGGCTTGGATCGGTTCCCGGCGCCGCGGGCTGGCCTTCACGCCCCTGATCTACCTGGTCCTGATTCCCGGTGCATACCGTCTGCTGCTGATCGATCTCCGCCAGGATAATAAGGCGGCCCTGGTGCTTTCCCTGCTCCTGTATGGCGGCGCTTTGCTGCTTCTGCCGCGATTTCTCGCGCCTCGTCAAACCGCCGCACGCTAAAATATTCGCGTGCTCTCGAACGAGCCACGGCAGGCCTACACGCGAGCCGAAGTGCGTCGGCAGTTTGGCCTCACCGAGCGTCAGTTGAGGACCTGGGAAGAGGGCTCCCTACTCCCCGGTAGGGAGTCATATTCGTTTTCCGACCTGATCGCCATCCGGACCATTCTCGAGTTGCGCAGCAAGGGATTTCGTCCCGGTAAGATCGCCGAGGCCGTTGACGCGCTTCGCCGCAAACTGGACGGCGTTAAACAGCCGCTTTCGGAATTGCGCATTCTGTCTGATGGCAAGAAGATCGCGGTCCGCGTGGCCGGGCAAAAAATGGAGGCCGTCAGCGGCCAGATCCTTTTCGATTTCGATGCCTCCGAACTCGGGGGCGTGAGAGACTTCCCTGCCCGCAAGCGCGCCGCCAACCGCCTCCGCGAATCCGAAGCCTGGTTCCAGAAGGCGCTGGCACTCGAGGAGAGCGGCGCCGACCCGGCGTTGATCCTGGAAGCGTACGAACATGTCGTGGAGTTGAACCCGGAAGCCGCCGGAGCGCTGGTGAATCTCGGCACCATTCACTACCGGCAGCGCAGGTTCGCGGAGGCCGAACGCTATTACAAGGACGCCATCACCGCCGACCCCGCCTATCCTCTGGCCGAGTTTAATCTCGGCAATCTGTATGACGAGCAGGGCCGACTGAATGAAGCCTTTGACCACTATCGCCGTGCCCTGGCTTTGAATCCGCACTACGCTGATGCCCATTTCAACCTGGCGCTTCTCTGTGAACGCACCGCCGACCCCCTCAAAGCCGTGTACCACTGGAAGTGTTATCTAAAATTAGACCGGAGTGGCCCCTGGGCCGAGATCGCGCGGCGTCAACTGGAACAACTCCGTCGCGCTACCGTCATCCAGTCGAAGTAATCGAATGTGAATGGCTCGTATGAGCTATGTGGAACGGAGATGTTTGGGGTCACAATCAAACGGAAGCTCGCGTGCTCATTTGCTGCCGCACGGCGGGTGCGGATCTGCATTTGGCGCCGACCACGTAAAAAAGAAATGAACTTAACCGAGATCATTAAAAATCTGTACATCGAAAAGGCCAAGGTAGAAAAAAGCATCGAAGCCCTGGAGACCCTGAATTCCGATCAGGGCGCCGGGCAATCTGCAGTGCACCGCCGCGGCCGGAAGTCGATGGGCGCTGAAGAGCGCGGACAAGTATCAGAACGTATGAAACGGTACTGGGCCGCGCGGCGGGAACAACGGGCCCCTCGCACAGCCCGTGGATCCAACTAGAAGCGCGTCGACACGCTATTCTAGGTCTTGGAGCCATTCCGTTGAACCGTATTCTTCTCGCGTTCCGGTGTTTTTTTGACATTCTGTTGCAGGGCCGGCTTTCCGACTCCGCGATCACCGCTTTGGGCCTGACCCGCCGCTCCGGCGGCGCTCAACCGGCGGTGCTCAAGCCTGCCGCTCCGGTTGCTCCCGCCGCCAAGACCTCCGACGGAGCTCTTCAAATGCTCGGAGTCCTCCAGCGCGATTCGCGTCTGATCGATTTCCTGATGGAAGACATCACGTCGTACTCGGACGATCAGGTCGGTGCGGCCGTTCGCGAGTTGCACAACCAGTGCCGCGACTCTCTGGCCCGCTATGTCACTCTGCAGCCGGTGATCGATAGCGTCGAGGGCACGTTCACCCAAGCGCCATCCAAGGATCCGAACCTGGTGAAGTTCGTCGGCAATGTTCCGGCAACTGCGCCTACGGGCGGCATTCTCCGGCACAAAGGATGGCGCGCCTCGAAAATCGACTTGCCCGCCCTTGGCGCCAGGCAGGATGCCACCGTTCTGGCTCCCGCCGAGATCGAAGTCGAGTAGGGTCCCTTGGAATCCAAATACGTCATTGGAATTGATCTCGGGACTACAAATTCCGCGCTGGCATACGCGGAGATCCGCCCCGATGCTGATCCTTTCGCCCCTGCGCAGGTGCAGGTCATGGGTATTCCGCAGCTCGTCAATCCGAGCGAGGTCCGCGAGCAAGATCTGCTGCCGTCGTTTCTTTACCTTCCCGGCGCTTCTGATTTTCCGGGCGGCTCCCTCGCCTTGCCGTGGGATGCGAGCCGCGATTTCGTAGTAGGCGCCCTCGCCCAAAAGCGCGGTGCCGAAAACGCCGGCCGCTTGGTCTCTTCGGCCAAATCCTGGCTTTCGCATTCCGGTGTCGACCGGACCGCTCCCTTGGTGCCGTTCCGAGCGCCGGAAGGCGTCGACAGACTCTCGCCCGTAACGGCCAGCCGTCGCTACCTGGAACACCTCCGCGAAGCCTGGAACCAGCGCCTGCCCGACTCGCCGTTCACCGATCAGCAAGTGCTGGTCACGGTTCCGGCCTCATTTGACGCGGTAGCCCGCGAGTTGACCCTCGAAGCCGCGCAGACAGCCGGCTACCAGAACCTCACCCTGCTCGAAGAACCGCAAGCGGCCTTCTATGCCTGGATCGAACGGCATCCCGATTGGCGCGACCGGGTCCAGGTCGGCGATCTCATTCTGGTGGTCGATATCGGCGGAGGCACGACTGACTTCACCCTTATCGCCGTCACCGAAAGCGGCGGCGAACTGGCGCTCGAACGCGTAGCGGTGGGCGAGCACATCCTGCTGGGCGGCGACAATATCGATCTGGCGCTGGCGGGCGCCGTCTCGCAGCGGCTGGCGGAGAAAGGGACGCGGATTGACAGCCGTCAGCTGCAGACGTTATGGAACAATTGCCGTCTCGCCAAAGAGAAGCTCCTGGCTCCGGGCTCGAAAGCCAGCGAGGCACCGGTAACCATTCTGGGCAAGGGCACCGGGCTCGTGGGCGGCACGATCAAAGCAACGCTGCTGCGCGAAGATATCGACCGCGTGTTAACTGAAGGCTTCCTTCTCGACGTCGCCAGCACCGACATGCCGGCCCGCCAGCGCCGCGCCGGCCTGCAGGAAATCGGATTGCCGTACGCCGCCGATCCGGCCATTACCAAACACCTGGCGCGGTTCCTCCGCCAGCAGGCCGCGACGGCCGAGCACGGTGCAGTGCGGCGCGGCCCGACCGGTCTTGCCTGCCCCACGCATGTTTTGTTCAACGGGGGAGTCTTGAACGCCCGGCTGGTGCGAGAGCGTTTGCTGTCGACGCTAAACGCATGGCTCAAGGCCGAAGGGATGGCTGCGGTGAAACTGTTGAGCGGCGAAGATCTGATGAATGCCGTAGCCCGTGGGGCCGCCTATCATGGCCTGGCCCGGCGCGGCCGCGGCGTCCGCATTCGCGGCGGCGTGCCGCGCACCTACTACGTCGGAATCGAGAGCGCTATGCCCGCCGCTCCTGGATTCAATGCCCCGCTCAAGGCGCTCACCGTCGTACCATTCGGCATGGAAGAAGGCACCGACGTGCGCATTCCCGGCCGCGAATTCGGTCTGGTGGTTGGCGAGCCAGCCGAATTTCGTTTTTTCACCTCGGTGACGCGCAAGAACGACCAGCCCGGCAACCTGATTGAAGACTTCGGCGGCGAGCTCGAAGAGCTGTCACCCATGGAAGTGACGTTCAGCGCCGGCGAGTCTTCAGCGGAAGTTGTGCCGGTTTCGTTCGAGACGGTCATCACGGAAACCGGAATGTTACAGCTGTGGTGCGTCGCTCGCGACAATCGCCGCTGGAAGCTCGAATTCAACGTACGCGAGCGCGTGGCGACGGCATAAGAAAATGAAAATCGGCATCGACCTGGGCACGACCAACTCGGCCCTGGCCTACATCGACGAGCGCGAAGCGGAAGACCGCGATTTTCCTCCGGTCCGCATCTTCGAGACGCCTCAACTCGTGGCCGCTGGACGAGTGGAGCCGCGCCGGACGCTCCCGTCGTTCTTATTCCTCGAAGACGGCCAGCCGGTAGGCGTCTATGCCCGCGAGCAGGGCGCACTGGTGCCGACGCGCCTGGTCCACTCGGCCAAGTCCTGGCTCTCCAATCCCGATGTGGACCGCACGGCGAAGATCCTGCCCTGGGACTCTCCCGAGACCGGGCGTGTCCTCTCCCCGGTGGAGGTATCGGCCCGCTACCTGGCCAAGTTCCGTGAAGAATGGGACAAGGCGAAAGGCGCGCCGCTTGCCGAACAAGACATTGTGCTCACCGTCCCCGCGTCTTTCGACGAGGAAGCTCGCGAACTCACCGTCATGGCGGCGCGTGACGCCGGCGTGGAGCGCCTCACCCTGCTCGAAGAGCCGGCCGCGGCCTTCTATTCCTGGATCGCGAACAACCTCGCGCAATCGCGCAAGAAGCTCTTCGACGGCCAAATCGTGCTGGTCTGCGACGTGGGCGGCGGCACCAGCGATTTCAGCCTGATTCGCGTTTCGCGTCAAGGAGACTTGGTCAACTTCACCCGCACGGCCGTCGGAAAGCACCTGCTGCTCGGCGGCGACAACCTGGATTTGACGTTCGCCTGGTTGGTGGAAGCCAAGCTCGGTGCGCAACTGTCGATCCGGCAACGCAGCGGTCTCCGCCGCCAGTGTTCGGCTGCAAAAGAGACCCTGCTCATCGACCCCTCCCGGCAAAGCGTCGAGATCACCGTGCTTGGTTCGGGCTCGGCGCTCATCGGAAAAACGCTGAAAAGCGAAATCCGGCGCGAAGAGGCCCTGGAACTCGCGCTGGAAGGATTTCTGCCGTTCACCGAGCGCGGCGAAGCGCCGAAGGAGGAAAAGCGCAGTCTATTTCGCGAACTCGGCCTGCCCTACGTCTCCGACGCCGCCATTACGCGGCATCTGAATGTATTCTTGGAGGGCGCCGGCCAGGTCCCCAATGCCATTCTCTTTAATGGCGGCTTCTTCATTCCCGAAGTCCTGCAGCAGCGGCTGGCCAATGTCGTCGGCCGCTGGTACGGTAACCGGCCGGAGATCCTGGAGAACACCGAGCTGGATCTCGCCGTGGCGCGCGGCGCGGCATATTACTCTTATGTGCGCGCAACCGGCAGCGGCGTGCTGGTGCGCGGAGGTCTGCCACGCACTTATTTTATTGGGATCGGCGAGCCGCGCGACGGCAAGATCTCAGCCGTGTGCCTGGTGCCGCGCGGAGCTGAGGAGGGCGCGGCGGTGGAAATCGATAATGAAGCGCTGCAGCTCGTCGCCAACCGCCCTGTCTCGTTCCGGCTCTACAGTTCTCTGACGCGCACCGATGACAGACTCGGCGACCTCGCGGAGTTTTCGGCGGCCGACACCGGCTTGCATCGGCACGCTCCGCTGCACGCCGTAATCCGCTTCGGTAAGAAGGCCGAAGAACGGCTGATCCCGGTGAAGCTGGGCGCGCGCCTGACCGAAATCGGCACGCTCGAGACCTGGTGCGAGTCGAAAATCAGCGACAATCGCTGGCGCCTCCAGTTCGAATTGCGCAAAGCGGCCGCCGAGCAACCCACCGAGCGCCAGGCGGCGGCCGTGGTCAGCGAGCAGGCTCTGCAATCCTCTCTCGAATTGATCGCGGCGGTGTTTGCGCCGTCGGCAAAGGCTCCCATCGCTCCCGAAGAACTGCCGGCCAAGCTCGAACAAACCATGGGGTTGGGCAAAAACTCCTGGCCCTTGTCGGCCATCCGCCAGATGGCCGACGTGTTTCTCGCCGCCGCCGACGGCCGCAAGAAGAGTCCGGCCTACGAAATCCGCTGGCTCAATCTGTGCGGCTTCTGCTTGCGGCCAGGCTTCGGTTATCCCGGCGACGATTTCCGCATAGAACAAGCACGGCGGCTCTTTGCCGGCGGTGTCGCCTATGGCAACCAGGTGCAGTGCGAAATCGACTGGTGGATCTTCTGGGGCCGCGTCGCCGGGGGCCTCAATCGCAACCAACAAGCCGATATTTACCAGCGCCTCTCCGGCAACCTGCTGCTGCGCGGCAACAAGAAACCGCAGCGCCTCAATGCTTCCCTGCTCCGTGAGATGTGGCGCACCGCCTCCAGCCTGGAATTGTTGCCGATCGGCACCAAGACCGAGCTGGGCGAAGCACTCATCAAGCGCGTGAAGGCAGGCGATTTCAAAGAGAGCGAGCTGTGGTGCCTGTCGCGCCTCGGCGCGCGCCATCTGTTCTATGGGCCGATCAACCTGGTGGTCCCGCCCGCCGCGGTCACCCGCTGGGTCGAGACTTTGCTAAAGGTGCCCGCTGCGGGTGACGCACTGGCTTCGATCGCCCGCCGCACCGAAGACCCGACACGCGACTTGGCGCCCGCCGTCCGCGAGTCCGCCAGGCACAAGCTGCAAGCGCTTCCGCACGCGGACCGCTTGCTGGCCGTGTTGGAGGGCGAAGAAGAAGACGACCGCACGCTCGGCCGCATTTTTGGCGAAGAATTGCCCTCCGGTCTGGTGCTGGCCCCCTAAACTTCGCAGGCACCGCTGCCGATAGCTTCTCGGGGGCATTGCGCCATGAAAACTGGTGTGCTCTTGCAAGTCCCGGCCTTTCCGCCGGTGGCGACCAAGCTGCTTCACCTCTCCTTTGACGACCAGACCGGCATCTCCAGCCTGATCCACCTTCTTCGATCCGATCCGGCGCTCTCGGCGGAAATCATCCGCCACGCCAACTCCGCGCTGTTCGCGATTCGGACCGATGTCATCACTCTCGATCAAGCCGTGACTCTGCTGGGCGTCCGGAGGATCCGCACGCTCGCGCTCGCAGCGATCAGCCGCACCTATGTAAAGGGCCTCCTGATGGTAGAGGACCTCCGCGCCTACTGGCGCTACAGTGTGGCCTGCGCCCTGGTGGCCGAAAGGGTCGCTGGCGGCGAAGCCCTCTCGGAAGACACCGCCTACGCGGCGGCACTGCTGCACGACATAGGGTGCCTCGGCCTGATGGTGGCGTATCCCGTGGATTATCCCCGGCTGTTGCAGGTTCAGTCCGAAGCACTGCAAAGCGGCTTGCCGTTCAACCTGCTCGACGAGGAACGCAATCTGTTCGGCATGGACCGGTATGAAGCTGGAGAGTGGCTGGCCCGGAAGTGGAATCTGCCTGAAGATCTCCGGCTGGCGGCCAGCCGTTACGATTCCGGCGTCGGCGAAGAGCCGGTTCTGATCCGGGTTGTGCGGAGTGCCGCGAAAATCGCCAATAGCCTCGGCTTCGCCATGGTTGTGAATCCAATCGGGCCGGCCTATGAGCAGATTCGCGAAACGCTCCCTCCGGAACGGGCCTCCGGTCTTCCCCGCCTGGGCGCCGACCTGCGAGCACACATTGAAAAGGAGATTGCGCTGCTGGACTGGGACCCCTGCGCCTTCGAACAGGAATCGGCGGCGCGGGAGTTCCTACAGCTGGCAGAACCGGAGAATGACGAAGTGGTCGCGCCGGCAGAGGCCGGTCCGCCCCGCCGGGTGGTGCCGGCGCTCCTCGTGGCAGCGATTCTGGTGATTCTTCTAGGCCTTCTTAAGTTCGTGGCGGGCTAACCCGGTCCGCGAAACAGCCCACGCTGCCGGCCTCACTGCTTTTTCTTGCCGCCGAACAAGTTGTCCAGAATACTGCCCGCGGCTTTGCCGATGTTGCTGTTGCCCGTGATGCTCTGAATCTTCTGCTGCGTGATGGCCTTCACATCGGGCTTGAAGCTCGGATTGGACTCGGTCCCGCCAATCAGCAGGGGAACGCTCGTGTCTCCCTTTTGTCCCAGCGCGGCCATCACCGCACCCGATGTATGCAGGGTCACGCGCATCTGGAAATCGAGCGCGTGGGCGGGGCTGATAGTACCCGCTCCGGTCAACTGGCCGATCGTGGGCACGATCAATTGAAGGTTGTTGATGGCCGTGCCCTCGGGAGATGATCTGACATCCGCGCCCAGCGTTTGAATGTCCGTGTTCGGCCCGCCGGGAATTCCCGCCAGCATCTCGACCACCTTGAGCTTGGTCCCGAGGTCGAACCCGGCCAAACGAGTGCTGCTCAGTCCCAGAGAGCCCGTGGTGACCAGCCGGTCCGTCGGCCCTTGGAATGCGAGCTTGGCCAGCGCCGTGCCGCCCTGCAGTGACGAACCGGCGGGCAACGCCACGTCCACGGCCGGCAGTAACTGCTTCAGCTCATCCACCGCCATGCTAGGCCCTGAAAACGCCATGTTCAATACGGCGGTTTCGCCGCGCAGGTCGTAGGTGCCGGTGAGCGAGGCAGGGGCTCTGCCGAAATGAACGTCGCCGCGCCGCAACCGGCCGGTGCGCTTGCGCAAGTCATGACTGACGTCGAAATCGAAATCGACCGGCCTCCCCGCGGGCGATCCGGTTTTCACCAGCTTCAGCTTCTCACCCTTGAGATGGCCTTTGAGCGCGATCGTCTCGCCGTTGGAGCTACCCTGCGCATCGAGCGAAATCAGGCCCGCCATTCCCGTCGATGGCTCAACCACTCCCGTGCGCCCGATGTCCAATTGAACGACGTGAAAACTGGATTCCACCGGCGTCATTGCCGCGTCGGTCTCCGGAATTGGGCCGGCTTTCCCATCGAGGCTCAGCTTGCCGCCCCCGGCAACCTGGGCCGAGAAGGAGAACGGAAACGCAGCGTGCGGCGCGAAATTCTGTACTTCGAGATTGACGTTGTCCAGCGCCAGCGGCTTCGTCTTGCTGTTCGCCTGCCCGACCGCGAAATGCCCGTTCGTGATTTTCACCTGCTTCGCCGAAATCGCCAGGGGTTCGCTCGCCACCGGAGGCGGCGCTACCGGTTCGGCCTTCTGCTTGCCGCCCAAGCTCGAGAAATTCCATGCGCCGTTCGCTGCCTGCAGCAGCACGACCGCCGGTTGGTCGATCGTCAGCCCGGTGACGTTCAGCCTGTGCGAGAAAATTAGCGGCATCAACTCCACGCTGAGCTTCAGCGACTTCGCCTGCAGGAAAGGGTTCCGGCTATATCCCGGATCGTCCGCGATCGACAGATCTTCGGCCGTTACGCCGCCCGACCACAACGCCACGGTAAGGTTCCCCACCTTCACCGGGCGGCCGAGAGCATCCGTGAGGGCCGCTTCGAGCCGCGGCCGGAACGTGTTGGCATCGATGAAAAACGGGATCGCCACTACGATCAGGGCCAATAGGACAAGAACAATTCCGACATACTTGACGACGCGCACCAAGCACCGCCTTTACGCCACGGTCTTTGCTGCCTTGCCGAGCCGGACCGCGTTCTCCATCAGTTTGAGTCCGTGGTTCCCTTCCGCCGTCAGGATCGATTCCGGGTGGAATTGAACCGCCTCGACCGGCAGTTCCTTGTGGCGCACCCCCATAATAACTCCGTCTTCGGTTTCCGCGGTCACTTCCAGGCACGCCGGAAACGCCTCGCGCCGCGCGAACAGAGAATGATAGCGGCCCACCAGGAACTCTGGCGGCAGTCCCTCGAACACGCCGATGCCGCGGTGACGGATCTTCGACGGCTTGCCGTGCATCGGGTAATCGAGCACACCCAGTTCTCCGCCAAACGCCTCGACGATCCCCTGCAGTCCCAGGCAGACTCCGAAGACCGGCACGCCCAGCCGCACGGCCATCTTCACCACATCCGGAACGCCGAAATCCGCCGGCCGCCCGGGCCCCGGCGAGATCAGGATCAGACTCGGTGCGATTCGCGCGATCAGCTCCGGCGGAAACCCCGCGCGGTAGGTCACCACCTCCGCGCCGGTCTGCCGCGCGTAGTTAGCAAGCGTATGGATGAAGCAATCGTCGTTATCGACCAGCAACAGCTTCGTCCCCGACGCAACCGGCTCGCGCTCAACCGTCGCCATGCTGGGAGTTGGTTCCACCGCGCCCAGCGTCCGGAAGAACCCGGTGGCTTTCAGCCGCGTCTCGCGTTCCTCCATGGCGGGAACCGAATCGTAGAGCAGAGTCGCTCCGACAGGGTACGATGCCATACCATCGCGCAGGTAAGTCGTGCGGATCAGGATGCCGGTGTTGATATCGCCGTTGAGCGTCAGCATGCCGACCGCGCCTCCATACCAGCCGCGCGCGTTCTTCTCGAGGCGCTCGATGGTTTGCGCGGCGGCCTTCTTCGGCGCGCCGATCACCGTCACCGCCCACATGTGACTCAGAAACGCGTCCAGCGAATCGAAGCCTTCCTGGAGAATTCCCTCTACATGATCCACCGTGTGGAACACACCGGCATAGGATTCAATCAGGCGCCGTCCAATCACTTTCACGGTGCCCGGCTCGCAGACGCGCGACTTGTCGTTGCGGTCCACGTCGGTGCACATCGTGAGCTCCGATTCTTCCTTGGTCGATTTCAGCAGTTCCCGGATGTTTTCCGCGTCCTGCAACGGGTCGCCCGTGCGCTGCGCAGTCCCCGAGATCGGGCAAGTCTCCACCCGATGCCCTTCCACGCGCACAAACATTTCCGGCGAAGCTCCCACCAGTTGCTCGTCGCCAAATTGGAGCAGGAATTCGTAAGGGCTGGGGCTGGCGCGCTGCACGCGCTCGAACAACTCCGAAGCCTTGCCCGAATATGGAGTCTGAAAGGTCTGGCGCAGCACCACTTCGTAATAGTCGCCCCGCCGCATGCCCTCGCGGACGGTTTCCACGTTGGCCATGTATTCTTCGGGCGCATGGTCTGAGGTGATTGGCCCCGGTTTCCGCTTAGCCGGACGCGCCGCAGCCGCGCCGTCATGCGGCAACGACTTGGTCGAGATGCCGTCGCGCGCGAAGTCGTACTGAAAGCGCTCGATCTGTTCCTTCTTCCGGTCCATGAACCAGATGTCGTCGCAGAGAAATAAGTGCAGGTCCTTGTGCCCGTTCCGCGGCAGCTTCTTTTCGATTGGTTCGAACTGGAATAGCAAATCGTATCCAAACGCACCCACGAGGCCCAGCCGCGAGTCTTCCTCGCCTCGAAATTCTTCGATCAGCGCCCGCAGGACCGAAAATGCCGACGGCTGCTTGCTCCGTTCCTCTTCCGGAAACAGCGCAGGTAGTGGCTTCAAACGCCCCCGCAAGACCCCTGGTTCTGCGGAAAAATCGTCCCAATGTGGATGCCCAGCCACTACCGGCTGCAGGATTTGCACAATCTTTTCGCCGCGCGCGTTCAATGCCCGGAATTGGACCTCGCGGTCATCCGAAACCATCTCCAGCGGCGGCCTCGTCGAGGCGATATCCCAGCGCGAATACCTTCCGGGATACTCGTAACCCGAAGAAAGGTAAATCCCACGGTGACGGTCCAGATCGCGCAGCAAAGACCTCAGGCCCCTTCGAAAATTGGCCTTGGAAAGGCTTCGCGTGACTTCGATCCCGTGAGGAGTCTGGTAGCGGTATGCGCGCATAAGTGAAGCCCTCGGGGAAATTATCATCAGCATAGCATGCGCCCACTTGCAAGTGGGTTATACCGCCAGCGCCAGCGCTTCCAGCCGCTCGATGATTTCCACACTCAGATCGGCAGCGCGGGCCAGATCATGCGTGGCGCCCTCGACCGTCAGCAGATCCGTCCGCGCCGGGATCAGGTCCATGGCGGCGCGCAGTTCCTCAATCGAGCCGAACGGGTCATTGGTTCCGTGCACGAACAACACCGGAATCCGCAGTTCGGGGAAAAATGCGCTACGTGGCTGTTCCGGTTTTTTGGGCGGATGTAGAGGGTAGGAGAGCAGCAGCAAGGCCGACGCCAGGTTCGGACGCGCAGCCGCGAGCATCGCGGACTGTCTTCCGCCGTACGAATGTCCGCCCAGAAAGATGCGTCGGCTCGCCATGCGCCGCAAAACATCTGCCGCGGCGGCAATTCCTTCGCGATCTCTATCGGCGTTTGCGGGAAACGACGGACCACTTTTCCGCTGCTGGCGGAACGGCAGGTCATACCGCAAGATCAGAAAGCCGGCTTCTTCGAACCCGTGGGCCAGCCTCGTTAGCAGCGGCGCTCTGCAGTTGGAGCCGGCGCCGTGCGTTAATGCCAAGGCATCGCCGTTCACACGATCGGGGCGGTGCAGGAAGCCGCGCACCCCTTTCGCTTCGAACGGCTCTTCCATCCCGGCGGCGCTATTCTTTCTTCTTGAGCAAGTGGTCGTTCTGCTGGATGAAGTGCAGGATGACGTCCTTCATTTCCAGCAGCTTTTCCCACTGCTCGCGGTAGAGCGTGACCGGGAACCGGCCCATCCCGTAGACGGACAGCGCACCCTTTTCGCTGACCTTCAGCGACATCTGGCCGCGAGGACGCTTCAACGATTCGTTCTCCGCGCGGAGACGCTCGAGTTCGGCTTGGAGTTCGGATTCAGTCGGCATGTCTTTTCTGAATCAGTACGATATCACAATCGAAGCCGCGTGTTACTCTGAAATTCCTTCCTGATGCCCCGCTATGACGCCATCCTTTTCGATTTCGACGGCGTGCTGCTCGATAGCGAACCGCTGCATTGCGCCTGCTGGGCTGAAGTGCTCGCGCCATTCGGGATAAAGCTCACCTGGGAGGAGTATCACCGGCATTATGCGGGTGTGGACGACCGGATCATGCTCCAGGCTCTGGCGTCCGAGGCGCGCCCTCCGCTTCCATGGGAAACGTTGTGGACGAAATACGAGGAGAAACGCGAATTATTTCGGAAGCGTATCCAAGACCCGGAATTTTCGCCGGCGCTGCCGGGTTTGCTGGACCGGCTGCACGGCGAGTATAAGCTGGCCGTGGTGAGCTCGAGTTCGCGAATGGAAATCGAGCCGCCGCTCGAGGTCCGAAACCTGCGCCGGTATTTTCGCACACTGGTCTGCGGCGGAGACGTGCAGCGCATCAAGCCCGCTCCCGATCCCTATCTCCTGGCCGCCCGCTTGCTGGACGCTCAAACTCCGCTGGTTGTGGAGGATTCGGCGGCGGGAGTCGCCAGCGCACGAGCCGCCGGCTTCCCGGTGCTGCAGGTCCACAACGCGGCTGAAATGCCTGGCTTGCTGCTTACCTGCCTTTCCGGCTAGTGGCGCGAACTCGCAGGCCCGGCTACCCTGGAAGGAAGGCAGACCCGTGGCCCCGGCAAAACCGAAAAAGAAAACCAGTGAGGCGCTCCGCAGCGTTTTGCCGCTGTTGAAGGAACTGGTACGCCCACGCCGCCAACTCCTGGCCGTAGGCCTGCTCCTCACGATTATCAAAAGCGTGACCGGCCTCGTGCTGCCGGGCTCCACAAAGGTCCTGGTGGACAACATTGTGGGTAAGCACCAGACCCAGTTGCTCCTACCGCTGGTCCTGGCCGTGGTGCTCGCGACGCTGATCCAAGGCGTCTGTTCCTTTACTCTGACGCAGTTGCTCTCGATCGAAGGCCAGCGCCTGATTGCGCAACTACGGCGCAAGGTGCAGGAACATGTGGGAAGGTTGCCGGTAGCTTACTACGACGCGAACAAGGCCGGCGTGCTCGTCTCGCGCATCATGACCGACGTCGAAGGCGTGCGCAACCTCATCGGTACCGGCCTGGTCGAATTCATCGGCGGGCTGCTTACGGCATTGATCGCCCTCGTGGTCTTGCTGCGCGTCAGCGCCCTGCTCACTGGTACCTGCCTGCTGTTCATAACCGTGTTCGCGCTGGTGTTGAAGAAGGCGTTCACGCGCATCCGGCCCATTTTCCGCGAGCGCGGCAAGATCAACGCCGAAGTCACCGGCCGCCTCACCGAATCGCTGGCAGGTGTGCGCGTGGTGAAGGGTTACCACGCCGAGAAGCAGGAAGCGGAGGTCTTCTCGGGCGGCGTGCAGCGGCTTCTGGAAAATGTCATGAAGTCGCTCACCGCCATGTCGCTGATGAGCCTCTCGGCCACGGTGCTGATGGGCGTTGTGGGCGCCGTCGTGATGTTCCTCGGCGCGCGCCAGATCTTCGCCAACACGCTCACCTTGGGTGGCTTCATGATGTTCACCGCGTTCCTGGCGTTCCTCGTGGCCCCGGTCTTTCAGATCGTGGGAATCGGCACGCAGATTACGGAAGCGCTGGCCGGCCTTGACCGCACTCAGGAAGTGCTGCACGAGAAGCCGGAAGACGAAGACGCACGGCGCGGCCGGCGCATCGGCCCGATCCAGGGCGTGGTTTCTTTCAACCACGTGACGTTCGCTTACGACCCCGGAAAGCCGGTTCTGCACGACGTCAGCTTCGAATCGCGGCCGGGCACCGCCACCGCACTGGTTGGGCCATCGGGTTCCGGTAAATCCACCATCATCAGTCTGATCGCGGCATTCCATGAGCCCACCGAGGGCGTCATTCAGGTGGACGACACCGACCTCAGTACGGTCCGGCTCGATTCCTACCGCACCCAATTGGGCGTGGTTCTGCAGGACACGTTCCTGTTCGACGGCACGATTCGCGAGAACATCAAGTTCTCGCGGCCCAATGCCACCGACGACGAGGTGTTGGAAGCCTGCCGCATCGCCCGCGTGGATGAGTTCGCCGAGAAATTCGAGAAGAAGTACGAAACCGTCGTGGGTGAGCGCGGCGTGAAATTATCCGGCGGACAGCGGCAGCGCGTGTCCATCGCCCGCGCCATCCTCGCCAACCCGCGCATCCTCATTCTCGACGAGGCCACGTCGAGCCTCGATTCCGAATCCGAAGCCGCCATTCAGGCGGGCCTCGCGTACCTGATGGAAGGCCGCACCACGTTCGTGATCGCGCATCGCCTTTCCACGATCCGCCGCGCCGAACAAATCCTCGTGGTGGAAGACGGCCGCATCGTGGAACGCGGCACGCACGACTCTCTCTACGCGCTCGGTGGCCGCTACTACGATCTCTACACGCGCCAGCACGGCGTTGACGCCAACCTGTTCCTGGCCCCCGGCGAGGGCGATAAGGTGCCAGAAACCGAGCAGAACGGCCGCGTTCCCGGGGTCGCGGCGCCTACGGCCGCCTCACTTCTGCGCGGCGGAATCGCCTGACGCGAAGCCGGCTCACGCCCGCGGTTCAGCGTCAATAGCCTCCGAGGGTGGCCTTTGGGATTCTGACAAAGAACCGCGGCCGGGGTACCTCTCTTATGGGTCGGGAGCGGCTCTTGCCGCACAGGTGGCGGGTTGAGAGAATTGCGGATGTGATGACGCGGCCGGGAGGCACAATCTTTCTACTCGCCTGCCTAATCGTGGTGGCAGGTGCGCCGGGGCAAGGTGCACGGCCCAGAGTCGCCGCACGGTCGGGCGTAGCGGAAATTACACTGCCGGACGGTCGGAGATCCATGGTGCCAAAGGAAAAAGGGCAAGTCGGGATCAGCGAAGCCCAGGTTGCCGCCGACGGCACCGCCGGCTGGCTTGTAGAGTACAACGTAGACACTGTGAGTAATCCGATTTCGGGAATGCTGGTTCTCTGGCGTGATGGGAAAGTCATCCAGAGGTTTCAGTCGGAACAGGTCTTTTATAGTTGGGCGTTTTACGCCGGCGGAAAGCAGGTGGCGTACCATGATGGACCGCTGCACGGAGAAACGGCATCGCACTGCGAACTGCACGACGTTACCACCGGTCGGGTGATTGATAAGTGGGACGGCGACCTCGACGCCGACAGCAAGCCGGCGTGGACCGCCGGGTTGAACCACTGAGTACCCACACCTGTGACAAGATCACCGGCGTTACAGCGGCGCGCCGTCGCGCAACTCATCCGTAGCGCGGCGAACGACACGGTCACCGGGTCGGAGATTGCCTTGTATTTCTACCAGGTCGCCTTCGGCTGGACCGGTTTGCACGTCAACCCAGTGCGCCTTGCCATTCTGATCGCGGATCACGAAGGTTCGCTCGGTGGTAGTCACAACGCTGGTCTTCGGCACGTAAAGCGCCGCGCGGCTGCGGCGCACCGGCCATTTGACGGTGGGATACATGCCGGGAGCCAGCGAACCGTCAGGGTTGCTGACATCGAGTTCGGCCGACATGGTGCGGGTTTTGGGATCGAGGGCATGCGCAATGCGCGCGACCCTTCCCGAATACGCGCGCTCGGGGTAGGCCGGCACGCGAAACGTTACCGAGGCGCCTTCTATGATGGCCCCGACGTCTTCCTCGGGTACGGCCACCACCAGGCGCAGATGCGCAATCTGCTGAATGAGTAGGAGCGCCGGATCAGGCCCTGGGCCGACCAGAGCGCCCGGGTGGACGAACCGCTCGGTGACGATGCCGTCGAACGGCGCAGTAATTTTCAGGTAGGCTTCCAGATCCTTCGCGGCCTGGACAGTAGCTTGGGCCGAGCGTACCGATTGTTCTCGCGAGCGCACCAAAGCGCCGGCGGCCTCCACTTGCTTTTCGGCCTGAATGAGTTCATTGCCGGCAATCGCGCCCGGTGTCTCACTCGCCTTTTTGAGGCGGTCGTACGTGCTTAGGGCCGCGGCGCGCTGGGCCTCGGCTTCGGCGCGGTCAGACTGCGCGGCCTGAGCCTTGGACTCGGCTTCGGCGATGCGCGCCGCCACCTCGGGGGCGCTGAGATCGATCAGAAGCTCGCCTTGTTTGACATGGCTGCCGCGGTCGACCGTGACGCGCTCCACGTAGCTGGGAACCTTGGCGTGCAGCGAGACGCTCAGGAACGGAAGCATTTCGCCGGGGAGCTCGATGGTGCGGGAAATGGGCTTGGAAATGACAGAGGCGAGGTCGGCGGCCTGGGCGGCGGTGAGGAACAGCCAAGCCACGAGCGCTACCGAGCCCCGGGTCAGAGTGCTAATTCGATTCATAGTAACGGCTCGAAGGATCCGTGGGATTGAGCGAAGGAGAGGTCTGCGAGGCGCGGCTTTGGACGATCGCGTACAGACACGGGAGCACGGTAAGAGTGACGAAAGTGGCGGCAAGCAGGCCGCCAATGACGGCGCGGCCGAGGGGCGCGGCGGAGGTGGCGCCTTCCCCGATTCCAAGCGCCATGGGAATCATGCCCGAGATCATGGCCGCGGCGGTCATGAGGATGGCACGGAGGCGGCTGGTGGCGCCTTCGCGGGCGGCGTCGTGGGCGGCGCGGCGCTCGTGGCGGGAGCGCTCGGCAAACGTGATGATCAGGATCGAATTGGCGACCGCAATGCCAATCGCCATGATGGCGCCTAGGAACGATTGAATGTTGAGCGTGGTCCCGGTCGCGAGCAGCATCAGCACCACGCCGCAAAGGACGGCCGGGATGGTGAGCAGAATCGCCAGCGCCAGGCGTCCTGATTGGAAATTCGCCGCCAGCAGAAGAAAAATGGCGGCGATCGCGATGAGCAGGCCGGTTCGAAGGCCGGAGATGGTGGCCTCCAAAGTCGGAATTTCGCCGCGGACCGTCAGGGTCACGCCGCGCGGCGGTTCGCCTGCTCTCTTCAAGGCCGTATTCAGTCTCCCGGCGGCCTGTCCCAGCGTGAGCCCGTGAATGTTGGCTGTGACGCTGACCACGCGCTGGCCGTTGTAGCGCTCGATCAGCCCCGGCATTGTGCCCAGGTGGAGCGCGGCCAAGTCCGTGAGTTGGGGCTGGCTGCGGCCGTCTCGCATAACCGGCAGATCACCGATCGCTTCCACGCTCTGCAGCCGGTTCTGCGGCAACTGCACCTGAATCTGAAAGGCATTTCCAGAAGCCGGGTCGCGCCAGTAGTTGGGCGAGGTGAACCGGGAGGAGGAAGTCGCGGGAATTACCGAACGGGCGACATCGGCCATCGTCAGCCCGAACTGGCCGGCGCGGTCGCGATCGATGTCGATATCGAGCGTCGGGTAGTTCAGCTCCTGGGCGAACTGGGTGTCGCGCAGGAAGTCGAGCTTCGCCATCTCGGCGCGCACTTTCTGGGCATACCCGTAGTTCTCTTGGAGGTTGGTTCCGAGGACCGCCACCTCGACGGGCGTGGGCGACCCGAAGCTCATCACTTGGCCGATGATATCGCCGGGCTCGAAGGAGATTTCGGATCCCGGCAACTCGCGGCGGAATTCCTCGCGAAGCTTCTCACGGAGCCCCTCGCCGCTCAGGGAGCCTGCTTTCAGCGAGACTTGAATGACAGCCTCCTGTGGTCCGGCAGTGAACAGATGAATGAGATTGACAGGATAGCTGGAGGGCTGAATGCCCATAAAGTCGCTGGTGATCTCTACCTGACCGGGGCCGACGACGCGCTGAATGACATCGAGAGCGTGCAGCACGGTCCGCTCAGTCTCTTCGATGCGGGTTCCCACCGGCGCGCGCAGTCGAATCCTGTATAGCCCGGGATTCGTCTCGGGAAAGATCTCGGTTCCGATACGCGGCGCCAGAATGAACAGCAAGGCGGCTGACCCCGCCAGATAGAGGATGACCAGCGGCCAGCGGAACCGCAACGCATTGGCGACATATCGGCCGTACAGGAGGCGCAGCCAACTCTCTCCGCCGGAGTGTGATTCCTTCATGATCCAGGTGGAAATTACAGGCACCAGCGAACTGGAGAGCAGGTACGAGGCGATCATGGCAAAGCCGACCGCCAGCGACAAAGGGACAAACAACTGGCGCCCCACGCCCACCATAAAGATCGATGGGACAAACACCGCAAGAACGCAAAGCATCGAGAGGAGGCGCGCCACCGCCGTTCGGCTGCACGCTTCCACAACAGCGCGGGCGCGCGAGACACCGGGGAGCATCTGCGTGTGAATGTTCTCGATTTCCACGGTGGCTTCGTCGACTAAAACGCCGACAGCCAGCGCCAGACCGCCCAGCGTCATGATGTTGATGGTCTGGCCGGTGATCCAAAGAAGCACGACAGCAGCCAGCAGCGCGAGCGGTATATTCGCAACCACAATCAGGGCGCTGCGCCAGTCGCGCAGAAAGATCAGGACCATCAGGCCGGTAAGCAGCGCGCCGGCCAGGCCTTCTTTGAGCAAGCCTTGCAGGGAACCGGTAACGTAAGGCGATTGGTCGAACTCGAGGCGGACATTCATGTCCGGCGGGATAATCTTCCGAAAGCCGGGAAGCGCCGCTTTGACGATGTTGATCACGTCCAGTGTAGAGGCGTCGGCGCGCTTGGTGACTGGAATGTAGACCGTGCGGCGGCCGTTGACGTGGGCATAGGCCGTGGTGAGATCCGTGCCATCCTGAATCGTGCCGATATCGCGCAAATAGACGGACGGTCCCGAGCCAGGCCGGATCGGCGTATCGAGCAACACCGACAGATTGCCGCCAAGAGTAGCGTTGGTTCTCGCGATGCGCTCGATCTTGCCCGTCCACATATTTCCCGAAGGCAGCACCAGGCTGGCTTGGCTCACCGCGGCAACCGCGTCTTCCGGCGAAATGCGGTATTGGCGGAGTCTGTCGGGGTTCAGCGTGATGACGATGGTGCGCTGACTGCCGCCGAAGGGCGGCGGCGCGGAAACGCCCGGAAGGGTCGCGAACAGCGGGCGGACGCGGTTGAGCGCGAGGTCTTGCATTTCGCCCAGCGTGCGGGTGTCGCTGCTGAACACCAATTGCCCGATGGCGACAGTGCCGGCGTCGAAGCGAGTGATGAACGGCTCGACGGTGCCCGGAGGCATGAAGGCCTTGGCTCGGTTCACATAGCCGACGGTCTGCGCCATGGCATCGGCCATGTCGGTGCCTTCGTGGAACACGAGCTTCATCAAGGCCGCGCCTTGAATGCTCTTGCTCTGCACGGATTCGATGCCGGTGATGTAGAGGAAGTGATACTCGTAATAGTAGGTGAGGAACGCTTCCATCTGCGCCGGATCCATGCTGCCGTACGGCTGAGCTACGTAAATGGCCGGCCCCCCGATCTGCGGAAAGATGTCGACGCTCATGCGCTTCACGGCAAGAATAGAACAGAGCGCCACAGCCAGGATGGCCACCAGGACAGTGACAGGACGGCTCAAGGCTGCCAGAACCAGCTTCACTGACTGGCCTCCGTCAGAAAAGGCTGCAAGTCGCCGGCGGCCGTCGCGATTTCGAGCAAGCCGCGCCAGATCCCGAGAGAGGCGAGCGCATCGTCGATTTCCGCCTGCGTCAGCAATCGTTGCGCTTCGGCGACCGCATCGATCGTGCCCAAGCCCGATTGATAGCGTGCCGAGGCTTGATTGACTGCGGCGCGTGCCGACATCAGCTCGGCCGGCGTGTTGGCTGCAATCTGGCGGGCTCCATCGAGCACCGCGACGGCGCGGTTCCATTGGGCCTTGAGATCGGTCGCGATCTGCTGGGCCCGAGCCGTTTCGACCCGGATCGCCGCCGATTGCTCGGCCTCACGGGCATGGATCGCCGCGCGGTCCATGGCCGGAAAGGTAACGGTCAAGCCGAGCCCGTAATCCTGAATCGTGGGCGCGAGGCCATTCAGCCCGCCGAGGAGCCGGCCGCTGGTTTCCGCTCCCGTGCCGCGCGCATAGGCGCTGCCTTGCAGAGAAAACCGGGGGAAGTAGGAGCGCTCGAGTACGCGCAACCGGGCCATGGCTTCCGCGACTACCGCATTTTGCTGCTGCGCGATCGGATTCGCCGCAGGATTCAGCGGCGCAACGCCGGTTTGCGGCGGCGTTTGCAAGAGATTTTCCGCCGACGTGGCGATTTGCGTCGGCTCCGTGTCGAGGAACTGCGCAACTGACGCGCGCGCGACGCTGGCCGCCTGGCGGGCTTGACTGAGCTGGGTGCGCGCGGCGGCTAACTCGGCCTGGGCGCGGGACCCGTCCGCCCCCGGGCGCAGCTCGGCATCAACCAAGGCCTGCGTTGTGCGCGCGATGACTTCAGCGCGCGCAACTCCGGCTTCGGCCGCTTGCGTGGTTTGCTCCGCTGCCACCAGGGTTAAGTAGGCTTCCGCGGTACTTACGGCAACTTCATATTGCGTCCGTTTGAGCGAGGCTTCGGCCTGATCGCGGGCGGACGACGCCGCGGCCACGCTGGCGGCGCGCAAGCCAAAATCGAAGGGCTCCCAGCTAACCAGGGCTCCGATCGCACTGCCCCAGGCAGTATCGAAGTTGTTGGTGCCCAGCACCGGGCCGGATATGGAGGGAATCGTATTCTGCGGCAGCAGCAGTCCCAGCAGGTTATTGCGCGTGGCGCGGTTGGCCTGCGCGATCCCATCCACGCGCGGCAGATAGGTAGTGCGGGCCAGGTTAATGCCAGCCGCGGCCGCGTTGACCTGCTCCTGAGAAACGCGCACCGAAGGATAGTTGCGCAGCGCGCCCTGGACCGCCTCGGAAATCGTGAGAGCCCGGGTTTGCGCCGATAAGGCAGTGCCTGCCGCGACCATCCATAACGTGACCCGCTGCATCGTTAGTAGCCTTCGATCAGTTCTCCAAACAGCTCGCGCACTTTGTTGCGCGCGGCTTCCAGCGCCTTTTTGCCAAGCGGCGTAATGCGATAGACCGTGCGCCTCGATTTGCCGTTCTGCTGGCTGGAAGTGCGGAGGTAGCCTTTCTTCTCCAGGCCGTGCAACAGCGGATACAGAGTTCCCGGGCTGATTCGATAGCCGTGACGCGACAGCTCCTCCGCCATGCCGAGCCCGAAGATCGGCTCTTCGGCGGCGTGGTGCAGGATGTGAAGGCGCATCAAACCGGAATAAAGGTCCCGGTCATCTTGGTAGTCGGCCTTCGTTTTCGACATTCGATTACGAACCGTAGAATACTCTACCACGGCATGGCCCCGCAACAGGGAGTGCGTCTAGCGGCGGGTAAAGTGGGACAGTAGGGCGTGGGCGGTGGCGAAGGCGATCTGTTTCTGCGCGGTAATTGGGTCGGTCGGCGCCGATACGAAGTTCGCGGACCAGAGGTTCTGGTTGGTTCCGGTGCTGTGAAGTTCCGCAGTGACGCGGACTCGATGCCCGGACTGGCGGACTGAGCCGGTCAGAAGCGCATCGATCCGCGCGCGTCCGCGTGTCGCTTGAGAGAAGACCTGCACGGTTTCCGACCGGCCCAACTCGTGAATGACCTCGCGCGTCAACCCGTCCGCGAAGCGGGCGCAAGAACTTCTGCGGCGCGCTGCGAAAGGTAGCACAGCGATGAGGGGCGCTGGGGTGTGTTGCTGGGTAATGGACCGCGTCCGGAATTGCGGCACATAAGACCCGCGGGGATATTCCAGAATCACGTCGTCCTGTGCGCCCTCGGCAGCGTAGTAGGCGCTTAGTTTGGCCCGCAGGCGGCGGGCTTCGACCCGAACGATGGGGTCAAGTCGGGGGTCGTGGGTTTCTGCCCGCCCGAATACTTCGATGCCGAGCACGTATTCCTTGAGTTGTTCAGCGCGTCCCGTCAAGGCTAGTTCGATCGTGAATTCCAAGAAACGGCGCATCCGGGCGGAACGAACGAACAGGGGATGGGCCTCCACTCGCGCCAATTGAGAGCGGATCAACTCTTCAGTGAGGGCTGGTGTTCCAAGCACTTGCGAGGTGCACGCTGACATAAGACCCGCTTGTACCTAGAATATGCTTGACAATGTATCAAATCAAGTTAATTATTGTATCTAGTACAATGTGGTTGCCTCAAATCGAGCATCGGGAAGGCCCTACCGCCCAGCGCATTCTCGATGCGCTCGTGGAAGCCGTCAATGAGGGAACCCTGTCGGCCGGTACGCAGCTGCCGCCGCACCGGGAGTTGGCGGATTCCTTGGGCGTCGCTCTGGGCACGGTAAGCCGGGCCTACGCTCTAGCTCGCGATCGCGGGTTGATTACTGGAACAGTGGGTCGCGGAACGTTTGTGGCCGCGAGGGAGGCGGATTCGGGAGATCCGTCGGGAGATATCGATTTAAGTCAAAACCTAATCCGCTGGGATCCGGGCGAGTCGGTCGCCGGGCTGCTGCGCGATGCCCTTCTGGAGCGCAACGACCTGCGCACGCTGATGGAGGTGTATCCAAAGCCGGCTGGATGGCCGGAGCACCGGCGGATTGCGGCAGGGTGGTTGGCGCGCCGGGGGATCTCGGTCTCCGAAGAGCAGGTGGTAGTGACCAACGGCGCGCAACACGGACTACTCATGGCGCTGGCCCTGCTGAGCCGGCCGGGGGACGTGATCGCCACCGAGCATGTCACCTACACCGGGATCAAGACCATCGCCAGCCAGCTCCAGCTGCAGATGGCGGGGCTGCCGATGGACGAGGAGGGATTGCTTCCCGAAGCCCTGGACCGGCTCTGCGCGAGCGGGAAGGTCCGCCTTCTTTACACGATTCCGACCCTGCAGAACCCGACCGGCGGGGTGATGTCGGAGGACCGGCGGGAGACGATTGCAGACATCGCGCGACGCCGGAACGTGACGATCCTGGAGGATGACATCTACTCGTTTCTAGTGGCGGGCGGGCCGCCGCCCATCGCGGCCTTCGCGCCGGAACGTTGCTACTTCGTCACGAGCCTTTCGAAGGGCGTGTTTCCCGGGCTTCGGGTGGGCTTCATGGTGTGCCCGCCGGGCGCGGCGGAGCGGGTGGCGGAGAAAGTGCGCATGAGCCTGCTGGCGGTGTCGCCGCTCGCGTCGGCCATCGGAGCGCGGTGGCTGGAAGACGGCACCGTCGATCGCATCATGGAACGGAAGCGGATCGAGATGCGCTGGCGCTGGCACATGGCGACCCAGGTCTTCGGGATCCAGACGCGCGGCCGCCATGCGGCGGCGCACCTGTGGCTGCCGCTTCCCGCAGGCCGGCAACCGCAGGAGGTCGTTCCGCAGTTGCAGGCACGCGGCGTGCTGGTCGGCTCGGCCGAGGTCTTTGCCGTGGACCCTACCGCTGTGCCGCGTGCGATCCGAATCTGTCTGGGCGCGTCTCTGGCGCGCGTCCGGCTGCAGCAGGCGCTCAGCGTCATTCAAGAAGTGATCGCGGGGCGCGCGGCGCCAGCGCCACTGATCTAAGACCAATTTGACTTGCTGTTTCGGGCTTCGATATCCTAAGACTTCGCGGTAGAGGTGCGGCGGCCATGAGTAGCCGGGCTGGAATTCCGATTGCGCTTCGGAGGCTCGGGGAAAGGGGCCGGCGGTTTCCGCCGAAATCGGCTCAGGCAGCGCGAGCCCGTCCGGTTGGGGAGTCCGGTTAATTCCGGCTCACTGTCACTCGTTTGCCAGGGCGGGTGGAGTGCTATCGGGAACGAAGCACGCAGGGTCGCCGCGTCTTCTCTTTCCCTTACGTTTCCTCCCCCAAGCCGAATTTTATGGATGTCTTCGCACTCACGCGCGCGCTGATCGATATTGAGTCGATCACCAACAACGAAGAAGCCGTCGGGAAACACCTATACGACTGCCTCTCGTCAATGGCGGTGCGCTTCGGCGGGCGTGTGGAGCGCATGGAAGTCGAGCCGCGCCGGTTCAACGTGTTCGCGCAGTGGGGCGACCGGCCGACGGTTACCCTTTCGACCCACATGGATACCGTGCCGCCGTTCTTTGCGTCCCGTGAAGACGGCGATAAGATCTACGGGCGCGGCGCCTGCGATACCAAGGGCATCATTGCCTGCATGATCACCGCCGTCGAGGCGCTATTGGAAGCAGGCGAGAGCAACCTCGGCCTGCTGTTCGTGGTGGGCGAGGAGCGCAACAGCGCGGGCGCGTACCGGGCGTCTCAACAACCGCGCGGCGCGCAGTTCCTGATCAACGGCGAACCGACCGAGAACAAGCTGGCCCTGGGCTCCAAAGGCGCGCTGCGCTATGAAGTCGCGGCGTCCGGCAAGATGGCGCACTCGGCTTATCCGGAGCTGGGTGATTCGGCGATTCACAAGCTGCTCGACGCACTAGCCGAGATCCGGCGCATCGCGCTGCCGGTGGACACGCTGCTGGGTCCGAGCACCCTCAATATCGGCACGATCAGCGGCGGCCGTGCGCCGAATGTGATCGCCGACGAAGCGCGGGCGGAGATTTTCATCAGGCTGGTGAGCGATTCCGCCGAAACCCGGCAGGCACTGGCGCGCGCGGTGGCGGGACGCGCGGAATTGCGCGAGGTTCTGGAGATCCCGCCCGTGCGGCTGGGATCGCTCGACGGCATGGAAACCACGGTAGTGGCGTTCACAACCGATATCCCGGCGTTCGACGGGAAATGGGGCGAGCCGTTCCTGATCGGTCCCGGCTCTATTCACGTCGCGCACACGCTCGAAGAGCATGTACCGAAAAGAGAATTGGCCGACGCTGTACAACTGTATCAACGGATGGTAAAAGAGCTATGCAGACGCGCATCGAAGTAGGCATTTTGGGCGCCACCGGTATGGTGGGCCAGCACTTTATCAAGTTTCTCGAAGGCCACCCGTGGTTCGATCTGAAGTGGCTGGGAGCGAGCGACCGTTCGGCCGGCAAGCGCTACCGTGATGCGATGACGTGGCACCTAGCGGGCGGCGTGCCTGCGCCGGTGGCGGATCTCACGGTCGAAGACTGCAAGCCAGGCAACGCGCCGCGGCTGCTGTTTTCCGCCATGGATGCTTCGGTGGCCACCGAGATCGAGCAGGCTTTTGCCAAGGCGGGGCACATAGTCGTATCCAACTCGAAAAACCACCGCATGGAGCGCGACGTACCTTTGCTGGTGCCCGAAATCAATCCGGACCATTTGAAGCTGGTGCCCGGACAGCAGCGGGCGCGCGGCTGGAAAGGACAGATCGTCACGAATCCCAACTGCTCGACCATCGCCCTGACCATGGGCTTGGCGCCGCTCAAGCAGTTCGGCATCACGAAAGTGGTCGCGACGACCCTCCAGGCGATTTCCGGCGCCGGCTATCCCGGCGTGGCATCGATGGACATTGTGGGCAACGTCGTACCGTTCATCGGCGGCGAAGAAGAAAAAATGCAGCAGGAAACACAGAAGATCCTGGGCGAGTTTCGCGGTGATCACATCGAGCCGCTGGCGGCCCGAGTGAGCGCGCACTGCAACCGCGTCGCGGTCGTGGACGGGCATACCGTTACGGTTTCGCTTGAGATGTCGGGCAAGCCGGCGCTTGCCGAACTGCACGCCGTGTACGAAAGCTACAGCAGCGTGCCGCAGCAGCGCAAACTGCCGAGCGCGCCGCCCCGGCCAGTCATCTACATGCACGAAGGCAACCGGCCGCAGCCGCGTAAAGACGCCGAGCGCGAGCGCGGCATGGCGGCGTTTGTGGGGCGGCTGCGCCCGTGCCCGGTTTTGGACTACAAGTTTGTGGTGCTCGCGCACAACACGATTCGCGGCGCGGCAGGAGCGGCGGTACTCAACGCTGAGCTGATGCACTCGGAAGGGATGCTGGATTGAGTAAGCCGGCCGAAGGAATCTCTAAGCCATGATCGTCATGAAATTCGGCGGCACGTCGGTGGAATCGGCGGCCGCGATTGAACGCGTCGCGGGCATTGTCCGGGCGCGCCAGCAGCGGCAGCCGGTGGTGGTAGTGTCGGCTATGGGGAAGACCACAAACAAATTGCTGGCCATCGCCGCGAGCGCCATGCAAGGCAACCGCGCCGAGTATATCCGGCAGCTCCACGACTTGCGCGATTTCCACTCGCGCGAGGCCCGGCAGGTGGTGCCGCTCGATCATCGCGCCGAGCTCGACCGCACGCTGGATGAGCATTTTCAGGAATTGACCGAGCTGGTGAAAGGCCTGGCCGTGCTGGGCGAGCTGACGCCGCGTTCGATCGACGCGATTTCGAGTTACGGCGAGCGGCTATCGAGCTACATCGTGACCCTGGCGTTCCGCCATTTCGGGATGCCGGCGGCGCACCTGGATTCGCGCCGCGTGATTCTTACCGACAAGCGCCATACGCAGGCCGCCCCCGACTTTCCCGAGACGTATAAGCGGCTGGCCGCCGCGGTGCCTCCGCTGGCGAAAGACGCCGTTGTAGTGTTAGGCGGGTTCATAGGCGCCACCGACGAGGGTGTCACCACCACGCTCGGCCGCGGTGGCTCCGATTTCACCGCGTCGATTGTGGGCGCGGGCATCGGCGCCGAAGAGATTCAGATCTGGACCGATGTCAATGGTATGCTGACCGCCGATCCGACGATCTTACCAGGCGGCCATCGCGTAAAGACGATATCGTTCGCGGAGGCGGCCGAATTGGCCTACTTCGGCGCCAAGGTGCTGCATCCGGCCACTGTGCTGCCTGCGATCGAGAAGAGCATTCCGGTGCTGATCCTGAACTCGCGGCGGCCCGAGGTGCCGGGTACACGCATCGTCGCCGATAGCGTGCCGTGCTCGAACGTCGTCAAGTCGATCGCATGCAAGCGCAAGATCGCGCTGCTGAACATTCATTCGACCCGGATGCTGATGGCGCACGGCTTCCTTCGACGGATCTTCGAAGTGTTCGACCGCCTCGAAACCCCGGTCGACATGGTGGCAACGTCGGAAGTCAGCGTATCGCTGACGATTGACAACCTAGAGCGTCTCGATCAGATCGCGGCCGAGTTGCGGCAGTTCGCGGAGGTGGACGCAGAGAAAGACCAGGTGATTGTGTGCCTGGTGGGTGAAAACATCCGCTACACGCCGGGCGTCGCACGGCGCGTATTTGGCGCGCTGAACGGCATTAACATCCGCATGATCTCGCAAGGCGCCTCCTTGCTGAACCTGAGCTTCGTGGTGGCCGAGAAAGACCTGGTGCCCACAGTCGAGGCGTTGCACGAGGAGTTCTTCGCCGAGTTGGACCCCGCCGTGTTTGAGCGCAATGAGGCCGTGCATGCCTAACCTGGCGATCGTCGGCTACGGCAAGATGGGCAGGCTTATCGAACAGCTGGCGCCGGAGTACGGATTCACCGTTACGCTGAAGCTCGACGAATTCAATAATATCAATGGCGAAGGCGTGACTCGCGAGAATTTTCGCGGCGTCGATGTGGCCGTGGATTTTTCGATTCCTGCCGCGGTGCTCGAAAACACGGAGGCCATAGCGAAACTCGGGGTTAATGTGGTGATCGGGACTACGGGTTGGAGCGAGCACATCGACGCCGTCAAGCGCGCGGTCGCACAGAACGGGATCGGGTTGGTGTGGAGCCCGAACTACTCGGTCGGCGTCAATGCGTTCAGTCGCCTGGTCTCGGAAGCCGCGCGCCTGCTGGCAGCGCAACCGGAGTACGGCGCCTGGGCCTGGGAGATCCACCACGCCACCAAGAAGGATTCGCCATCGGGTACACTACTGAAGCTGGTGGGCGACATGAAGAAGGCAGGATACGCGCGGCCGATCGACCTCAGCTCGAGTCGCGCCGGCACGGTTCCGGGGGTACATGAGATCGGCTTCGATTCCGCCGCCGATACGATTACGCTGCGCCACACGGCGCGCGGCCGCGAGGGATTTGCCCGCGGGGCGCTTCAGGCGGCGGGCTGGGTAATCGGCAAGAAGGGGTTTCACGAGTTCGGTGACATCGTGTTTGAGTAGCGCCGGCGATCTTGTCGCCGGCAAGAGCATTCGAGGAGGTGGGACATGTTTACAGGATGCGGCACGGCCTTGGTGACGCCGTTCCGGCACGATCTTTCGCTCGATGAGGAAACACTGCGCAAGCTCGTGCAGCGGCAGATTCAGGGAGGCATCAATTTTCTAGTGCCCTGCGGGACGACGGGCGAAAATCCGACACTGACGCACGCGGAGCATCTACGCGTCGTGCAGATCACGCTCGAAGAGGCCAAGGGTAAGGTCCCTGTGCTCGCCGGCGCCGGCGGCTACAACACGCAGGAAGTGATCGAACTCGCTCACGAACTGGAGCGCATGGGCGTCGACGGCATCCTCTCGGTCACACCGTATTACAACAAGCCCACCCAGGAAGGCCTGGTCCAACATTACGAGGCGATCGCCAAGGCCGTGCGCATTCCCATCGTCGTGTACAGCGTGCAGGGGCGCACTGGCATAAACGTCGAGCCGGGAACTTTGGCCCGCCTGGCCAAGATCGACCACATTGTGGGCGTCAAGGAAGCCTCGGGCAATATCGGGCAGATGGCGAACGTGATTCAAGAGACGCCTTCGCGATTTATGGTCCTGTGCGGCGATGACGCCATCGCGCTGCCGCTCATTGCGCTGGGCGGAAAAGGCCTGATCTCGGTGGTCTCGAACCAGATTCCCGCAGAGATGACGCAACTGGTGCAAGCCTGTCTCGGTAACGATTTTGAAACCGCGCGGCTGCTGCAGGCGCGCTATCTGCCGCTCATGAACGTGAACTTCGTCGAATCGAATCCGATTCCGGTGAAGGCCGCAATGGCGCTGATGGGTTTGCTCGAGCCGGTCTACCGGCTGCCGCTGTGCCCACCGGCGCCGGCCAACTTGACGCGCATCGAAAGGGTTCTCGAGTCGGTCGGCTTGATGGGGAAGGTGCGCGTTGCAGGCTGATATCGAACGTCTCTTTGAACAGAACCCCTCATCGTACGCCGGCGCCGATTTTCAACTCTTCGCCGATTTTAAATCCGCGCTCAATGAAGGCCGCGTCCGCGCCGCCGAACCGCGCCCTTCGGAGCGCACAGGCTGGCGGGTCAATGCCTGGGTCAAGAAGGGGATTCTGGTCGGCTTTCGGATGGGGCAGATTGTCGACATGTCGGTCGACCCCGAACGCCAGCCGTTTCTCGATAAGTCGACGTATCCGGTGAAGCGGGTTGGCGCCCAAGACGGGGTGCGTCTGGTGCCCGGCGGCTCCAGCATTCGCGATGGCAGCTATGTGGGCCGGGGTGTGGTCTGCATGCCGCCTATGTACATCAATGTCGGTGCCTATGTAGGCGAAGGCACGATGGTCGATTCGCACGCTCTGGTGGGCAGTTGCGCGCAGATCGGCAAGAGCTGCCACATCTCGGCGGCCAGCCAGATCGGCGGCGTCCTCGAGCCGGTCGGCGCCCTGCCGGTGGTGGTCGAAGACAACGTGCTGGTCGGCGGAAATTGTGGAATTTACGAAGGCACCGTGGTAAAGCGCCGCGCCGTGCTGGGCACCGGCACGATTCTCAACCGCTCCACTCCTGTCTATGACTTGGTGCGCAACACCGTGCATAAGGCGACGGACGATGAGCCGCTCGTCATCCCCGAAGACGCGGTCGTCGTCGCCGGCACGCGCGCCATCACGCACGGGCCGGGCAAGGACTGGGGCATTTCCATCTACACTCCTGTCATTGTCAAATACAGAGACAGCAAAACAGATACGAAGATCCAGCTCGAAGATTTCCTGAGGTAGATCATGTCGCGGGTGTTAGTCGCCGACGATGATGCCACCCAGCTTGAGCTGCGCGCCAAGCTTCTCGAAACCGGCGGCCACCAGGTTTCCCTAGCCTGCTGTCCGGCCGAGACGCTCCGCCTGCTGCCTGCGGCTGACGTTGTGGTGATGGATCTGCGGTTCCGCAATGTGCGCGGCGAACCGGATGCGCAAGAGGGCTTGTCGCTCATTCGCGAGATCCGCGGATCGGGTTGTGCGGCGCCCGTGATCGTGCTGTCCGGCTGGCCGGAAGACATGGAAGGAACTCCCGAAGAGCGCCTGGTTTCGCGCGTGATGGTGAAGCCGGTGGGGCTTGCGGCCCTGCTGGCGGCTATCGAAGCGATTACCTGAGCTTGCGGGCTTTCTCGAAATCCTCTTTCAGCTGCGCGGCGATCTTGTCGGCGACGTCGGCGCTGGAGCCGCGAAACTTGGCGCCCAGACTCTCCTGCGTGGTGGCCCAGATCACGTCCCCGTCTTTGTTGACCAGTCGCACGGCGGCGATGGCCTCGTGCCGCCGCTCGGCCGATCGCTCGTCTTCGCTCTGCCCCATTCCGAACCCGCCATATTGCCCGCGCGATGTGCTGCTGCTCCGGCTCGTGCCGAAATTCGCATGCGCGTTCAAGCTGTCGGAGGAAGAGTGCGTCTCTGTGAATACCAGGTCTTCGGCGGCGCCGCGCAAAATCGCATCGGCCCGTTCCTGATTCTCGGTGAGGACAAAGATTCGCGCCGTTTCCAGGCTGTTGATCAGGATGTCCCGCATCTGGGCGGCGGTCTCGCCCCCCGTCAGCCGGTCGACGTACACCCGCCGGACGCTGCGCAGTTCCCGCAGCCCGCTTTCCTCGAGGGCGGCGGACGTAGGCGGCTCTTGAGCGATCCCGCTCTGCGCGATGAGACACAGCGCGATCCAGATATACCGGCTCATCTACTGCCCCGCCTTTCTAGCCTCCGAATCCTGGTACTCCATGCGGCGGCCGGTGCGCGCCTGCAAACTTGCCAGCACCGACCGGATGTCGCCCTTATCCACGCGCAACACGATGGCCTGCTGCTGGCCCGTCTCATCCTGGTATCCGACTGTGACGAAATGTTTCCGGGACTTCGACAACAGCAGCACCGGCGAGATCAGTATGGCTTCCGCGTAGCGGCGGCTGACGTTCTGCCCGTACTCGAGGGTATTGATCTTGTGATAGTCGATGCGTAGCTCGGCTTCCCCGCCGCGCAAAACTAACGCCTCAGCCCCGCTTAAATCCAGACGTGCCTTGGATTTGGCGGGAACGCCGGGAGCCGTTCCGCCAACAAACTGCGCATGATAACCCGGCTCGGCGGCCGGCAGGGACAGGGCGAGCAGCACGGCGCTCGGTCCAAGCAGACGAATCCAGTTCATGGCGTTCCACTTGTAGGTTCCGCCAACCGGCGCGAACTCTCAGAAATTTAGCAGCACTTCGCGCGCGCGTACTTGGCCCGCAGCCGGTGCTCGGTGAAATGCCGCCATTCTTCGCCCGAGTGCGCGCGGCCGTGCGCAGCCAGATGCCGCTGGTAGGCGTTCTCGTCCGCCAGTTCGCGCAGCAGCGCCAGCACCAGCGCGCCAAGTTGCCGCAGCGCCTTCATACTTCCTCCGGCTGCAGCGTGGACGGCACGAACGGTGCTTCGTAGATCCGCGATTCCCGGGTGCCGCGCAGGATGCCGGTCCAGGTGCGCAGCGAATCCACCAGGATCGTCGCCACGAGAATCAGAAAGATGCCGGTCACCACGGCGTCCAGGCGATCGTTGAAGATGAGCGCCGCCGTAGTCGCTGAGGGGTTGGCGCGCATCGCCTGTTCCAGTTGCGCCGCGTGCGCCAGAAAGCCGAGATTTGGCTCCGGCGCGAAGATCTTCTGCCACCCTGCAGTGAAGCAGGCCGCCACCAGCCACACCAGCGGCACGCAGGTGATCCACATGAATTTCGGGCCGTGCATCTTCAGCAGGATGGTCGTTGCGACGCACAAAGCCACCGACGCCAGCAGTTGGTTGGAAATCCCGAACAGCGGCCACAGCGAATTGATGCCGCCCAGCGGATCGCGCACGCCCTGAATCAGAAAATATCCCCACGCCGCGCACACCACCAGGCTGATCACGTTGACACCTACCAGCCCCGTTAGTTTCTTCGCCGCCGTCTTCGAGAACTGCGCCGTTAGATCCACCAGCATAAAGCGGCCGACGCGCGTTCCGGCCGCGATGATGGTCAGAATGAACAGCGCCTCGAACATGATCGCGAAGTGATACCAGAAGCCCAACACCGAGTCGCCCCCGCCGCCGCGCGAAAAAATCGCCGCCATCCCCAGCGCGAGCGAAGGAGCGCCGCCCGTGCGATAGAACAGCGTCTGCTCGCCCACGTTCTTAGCCAGCGTGGCCATGTCGGCCGCGGTCACCGGGAATCCCCAACTCGAAATCGTTGCTACGGCTGCCGCCGGTGTCGCACCCACCACGCCGGCCGGCGAATTCACCGCAAAGTACACGCCCGGCTGCAGCATGCACGCGGCGATCATGGCCATAATCGCCACAAAGCTTTCCATCAGCATCGAGCCGTATCCCACCGGATACGCGTGCGACTCCCGCGCGATCATCTTCGGCGTAGTGCCTGACGAGATCAACGCATGGAATCCCGACACTGCTCCGCACGCAATCGTGATGAAGCAGAACGGAAAGATTTTGCCCGCGAAGATCGGCCCCGTGCCGTCCGTGAAGCGCGTGAATGCGGGCAATTGCAGTTCCGGCCGCACGAACAGGATCCCCACTCCCAGCGCTAATACCACGCCCAGCTTGATAAATGTGCACAGATAGTCGCGCGGCGCCAGGAACAGCCAGACCGGCAGCGCGCTCGCGAAGTAGCCGTAAATAATGACTGCAATCGAGAGCCCCATCGCGCCAAACGTGAACCACGGCCCCCAGGTGGGCGATTCCGATACCCACTGCCCGCCGAAGATGCTCGCGATCACCAGCACCACTCCCATCAGCGAGCATTCCAGCACCTTGCCCGGTCGGATCCATCGCAGATAGATACCCATCCACAGCGCGATTGGCATGGTCGCCGCGATCGTGAACGTCCCCCACGGGCTGCCCTTCAGGGCATTGACCACCACCAACGCGATCACCGCCAGCAGGATGATCATGATGAGCAGTACGGTCACCAGCGCCGTGAAGCCGCCGACTGTGCCCACTTCTTCCCGCGCAATCTGGCCCAGGGATTTGCCGTCGCGCCGCATCGATGCGAACAGGATCACGAAGTCCTGCACCGCGCCGCCTAGCACAGCACCGATGATGATCCACAGCGTCCCCGGCAGGTAGCCGAACTGCGCCGCCAGCACAGGGCCGACCAGCGGGCCCGGCCCGGCAATGGCCGCGAAGTGATGACCGAACAGGATCCACTTGTTGGTCGGCTCGAAATCCAGGCCGTCGCGTAATCGTTCGGCCGGCGTAGCGCGCTTGTCATTGAGCACCATCACGCGCGCAGCGATGAACTTAGCGTAGAACCGGAACCCCACGGCATAGGTGCAGGCCGCCGCCACCACCAGCCAGAGACTGTTGATCGGTTCCGCGTGATTCAGGGCAATGCCGCCCAGGCAAAAGGCGCCCAGCACGGCAATGGCTGCCCAGACGAGATAAGCGAAGATCTTCACGCCATAGAGTCTACTAAAACCGGCGCAGGCTGCGCAGCAGGGAGGCCGTTGTGCCGCCCGTGTGCAGCTCCACGGAATGTAGTGGCCGCCAATGCTCATCCATGGCGCCGATGTAGGTGGCTCCTTCCCGGCTGCTTCCCATGAGAATGATCGTATATTTGCGATCCGGATACGAAAGCGCCCGGTATTGCAGCTCGCCCGTTTCGCTCATCCACCGGTCGCTCGCCGGATAGCCCAGTTTCGCTGCCACGGCGGTGTAATCGTCTCGCCCGGTGATCTCCAGATACGACTGGTCGACCGCCGTCACCACGGCTTGCCGCTGCCGGATATCGCCGATGCGCGTCAGGTTCACAGCCGCCAAATACAAGAGAATCGCCACCGCCAGCGCACCGCCGATGAGCCGGAAAATGCGCTTGTCGGTGCTGGGCGGCACGCGGATCCCGACTACCGGCGCGCGTTCGGTGTGCTCGGGCGCCACCGTTGGCTGCAGACCTCCTCCGACCGCCAACGGCATTTCGATCACCCGCCGCTGGCACGGCCACACCGCTCCCGCCTTGTATTCCATTTCCTTAGTCAATCCCACGATGAGGACCGGGTCATCGACGCGCGAAACCTCCCCCAAAAAACGGCGCGGAATCCAAATTTCCTCGCTGCTCTTGCAGTTGAGCACAAGAATCTCTGACCAGGTCGCTTTCCGGAACAGCCACTCATTGCGATCGATATTGAGGATTGGCGGATAGAACGAAAACGGCCGCGTCGCCAAATGGTCCAGCGACGGCGGAATGGGCGGCGAAGACATCAGAGCCTACCTCATGGTAGCGGAAACGGAGAGCATCCGAACTTCCCGGGGACGGATTCGCGGATGGTAATTGCTCTCACAGAGCCGCGACCTTCAGGAAGTGGACTACTGGCCCAGCTCCATGGCTACCGCTCGCGGGAAAAGAATGTTGTTCTCCAGATGAATGTGCTGATGCAGATCTGCCTCAAATGCCGCCAGCGCCTTGTATAAGGTCTGATAGCTGAGGCAGGCATCCGGCGGGGCCGCATACCCGTGGCTTGTGTCGCGCATGTCGCGTAGCGCCTCGCCCGCGCTGTCGTGCTCGTGCATCATCATGCGGATGGGGTTGCCCACAGCGCCGAACGGCGGTGGCAGCACCGGCTCCTTCGCAATGACCGCCTCCTCCATGCGCTCGATGTACGAAAACAGCACCGCTTCTTCTTTCATCATGTGCATGGTCAATTCTGCCGCGAGCGCTTCGAAGGCCACCCGCAGGCTGAGCAATTCCGGATGATTGGCTCCATGGACCGTACACACCTTCTCAAACAGTGGCCCGAGCCTCTTGATTTCCTCCCGCGTGTAACGGTGATGCGTGTGCTTGATGTGTGCGATCAGCTCGAACAGCGGCTCGGCCTGCCAGTCCCGCTCCTGCAGCGCCGGTTCCGCGGCTTCGAGCGAATTCGCCGCTCTCTCGAGCGGCACGTGGGCCCGTGCGCAAGCCTGCTCCAGCGACAACTCACCCCCGCAACAATAATCGATGCCCAGTTCTTCGAATACGCGCGACGCCCCAGGATTCTCCAGGGCCAACTCGCGTACCGTTTTCTCCGCCATAACGCTCATGTTTATCACTCCCTTAATTGTGAGGTTACGGCGGACGCCCCGAAACGACTATGACTTTGGTCACCAGGCGCTATTCGGGAGATTGCAGTTCGGCTTGCAGAGCTTCCAGATTGCGCACAATCACGCTGCGGCCGTCGATGCTCAGCAGGCCTTCGGCCTGGAAACGCGAGAGGTTGCGCGACACCAGCTCGCGCACGGTGCCGATCTGGGCGGCGAGTTCCTGGTGGCTGGCCGGCAGCGTGATCTCCATGCCTTTGCCGGTCCGCTTCCCCTCCTGTCGCGCTAGCCGGACCAGGAAGGAAGCCAGCCGGTGCCGCACCGTGGTGAACGAGAGTTCTTCGATAATGCCGACCAGCCGCCGCAGACGCGCCCCCACCACTCGCAGCACCTTGAGCGCGACTTGCGGATGCGCCAGGCAAAGCGCCTGGAAGTCCTGCTTGCTGACGAACAGAAACGTGGCCTGATCGACCGCGGCTCCGGAAGCCGGATAATTCCCGCCATCAAACACGGGCAACTCCGCCACCGAACTGCCCGGCCCATCGATTGCCAAGACCTGTTCGCGGCCGCTCGGCGACGTCTTGAAGATGCGGATATGCCCGCTTTCAACCACGTATAATCCGGCGCAGGGCTCGCCCTCAGCGAAAACCACTTCTCCCGGAGCGTAATGCCGCGGCACCGCGCGCTGCGCAAGAAAGGCCAATTCGGACTCGGTCAGCCCCGAGAAAATCGGGACCTTCGCCAGCGTCCGGCCGCTCTCGACAGGCGTCACAGGCACATTGTAACGCCGGCGATCTTGCCGCCGGCTCGTTTGGACCGGGCACGCTACAATCAAAACACACCCTGTGCGTATTGATTGGGAGAAGATCCGTGCCCTGCTCGCGCGGCGCATCCGCTATCGGATTACGCGCGGCGGCCTGCTGTTCACACTCGCCATTATCGTAGTGGGACTCGGCGCCATAATCTCCGCCAACAACCTGCTCTTCCTGATCGTCGCCACCATGTTGGCTACGCTGCTGGTGTCGGGCCTGGTCAGCCGTCTGTGCCTGGCGGGGCTGGAACTGGATTTTCAAGTTCCCGAACATGTTGCCGCCAAGCGGATGGTGCCAGGCCGGCTCTTCGTCCGCAACCAGAAGTGGCTGATGCCGTCGTTCTCCGTGCGGGTGGAAGGCATCCGCGATGCGCAAAGCCCCGCGCTGAAATCGGGAGTCTACCTTCCGCTGATCCCCGCCGGCGCCGCCCTGGAGGCTCCCGTCGAGTTACGGTTTCCCCGCCGCGGCACCTACCGCCGGAACAGCTTCGCGTTTTCGACGTCGTTCCCATTTGGTTTTTTAGAGAAATCGGCGCGCGTCACGCTGGGGCGCGAGACCATCGTCTATCCAGCGATCGATCCTCGGCCCGGCTTCGAAGACCTGTTTCTCGGCATCGCCGGCGAGATTGAAACGCACTACCGCGGCCTCGGCCGGGATTTCTACCGCATCCGTCCGTACGAGAACTTCGAGAGCGCTCGCCACGTCGACTGGAAAGCCTCGGCCCACGTCGGCAGCCTTCAGGTGCGCGAATTCGCGCGCGAGGAGGAGCAGACGGTTGAGGTCTACCTGGATCGCGACATCGCCCCCGAGTTTGACTCCTGGTTCGAGCACGCCATCGACTGCTGCGCGTTTCTATGCTGGCGCCTTTCCACGCGCGGCACCGCCATCCACTTCCGCGCCCAGGGGTTCCTCTTCCGCCAGCCGCTCGACGGAGACATATATACTATTCTCAAGTACCTTGCTTTGGTGTACCCGCAGCGCGGGAACCTGTTGGAAGCCCCGCTCGATGAGACCAGCTACAAGATCGTGTTTACGCCATCGGCGAACCGATTTTTAGATGCCGGCTGGATGAGCGCGCGGATCCTGGGCCCGGACGCCCTGGCGATCACGGCGGAGGTTGTGTGAAGGAGCAGCGCATGATGAATCCAGTGAACCGGCGCCGGTGGCTCGCGGGTTTGACGCTCTTGGCCCTTCCTGCTTTGGGGTGGGCGCAAGTCCCCGCCTCGATTTCCGGAAAGGTCGAGGACCCGGCCGGTGTGGGAATCACGGGCGCTACCGTCACGGTGAAGAGTCTCGAGACCGGCGCCACGCGCGTGGTTGTGACCGATGAAACGGGCGACTACCGAGCCCTCTCACTCGCGGTGGGACCGCAGGAGGTGAAGGCGGAAAAGACCGGCTTTAAAGCCGCCATTCGGAGCGGCATCAATCTTGCCGTCGGCCAGGAGGCCAAGGTCAACCTGCGCCTCGAAGTCGGCGACCTGATGCAGCAGGTGACCGTCACCGCCGACGCTCCTGTCGTCAACACCACCACGGCTTCGATCGCAGGCGTGGTGGGCGAGCAGCAGGTAAAGGAACTGCCGCTCAACGGCCGCAGCTTTGACAACCTGATCACGCTGAATCCCGGCACGGTCAACTACAGCGCGATGAAAAGCCAGCAGACCATAACCAGCAACGGCAACACGTTCTCGGTGGCGGGCCGGCGCACTAATGAAAATCTGTTCCTGATGAACGGCATCGAGTACGGCGGCGCGAGCCAGTTGGCCGTGACGCCCGGCGGCACCAGCCAGCAACTACTCGGCATCGACGCGGTCCGCGAATTTAACGTGCTCACCGACACCTATTCCGCCGAATACGGAAAGCGGCCCGGCGCGCAGGTGAGCATTGTGACGCAATCGGGAGGCAACGGGCTGCACGGAACCGCCTTCGAGTTTCTCCGTAATAGCGACCTGGATGCGCGCAACTTCTTTGACAACACGCTCAACTCTGCGGGCCACGGCTTTGTACCGCCGTTCAAGCGCAACCAGTTCGGAGGCTCCGCCGGAGGCCCGATCAAGAAGAACAAGCTCTTTGTCTTCGGCAACTACGAAGGCTTCCGCCAGCGGCTGGCCGTCAGCAATGTCTCGGTGGTTCCTGACCAGGCCACGCGCCTCGCCGCGATTCCCGCCATGCAGCAGTACATGCAATTCTGGCCTCAGGTCAACGGCCCCGAACTCGGCGGTGGAGTAGCGCTGTCTTACAACAACCCGGCGCAGGCGATTCGCGAGGACTTCGGTACGCTGCGTACCGACTACAACATCAGCAATCGCGACACGCTTTCGGGATCGTACACAATTGATGACGGCAACAGCCTGATCCCGCTGGCCGATCCGCTGTTCGCTTCCTTTCTCGTGCTTCGCAGCCACGCTGCGAGCGTTCAGGAAACGCATGTCTTCTCGCCGGGTGTCCTTAACACTTTCACCGCCGGCCTATCGCGCGCCGCTTTCAATTACGACGCCGCCGGCGTGGTGTCGTTTCCGCCAAGCGCTGACTTTGTCACCGGTGTCGGGCCGGGAGGGATTTCGATCGGAGGCAGCGTCACTACCACAGCCGGCTCTTCGGTAGTCACGCCCGCCGGCCCGAATAACGCGACCAATGTCTGGAATCGCCGTAACTTGTTCACTTACACCGACGGCTTGCAGATCAGCAAGGGCCGGCATCAGCTGAGCGCGGGAGTCTGGTTCCAGCGGCTTCGCGACAACGAAAATACGGCATCGCGGCAGATGGGGCTCGCTACATTCAATACTCTGTCCCAGTTTCTACAGGGGACCTTGAGCACGTTTCAAGTTGTGCTCAATCCGAACGAGCTTGGCTGGCGCAGCCTGTACGGCGCCTGGTATGTCGAGGACTCGATCCGCCTGCGGCCCAATCTCACGCTGCAGGTCGGGCTGCGGCATGAATTCACTTCCGGCTGGAACGAGGGCTTCGGCCGTGCCGCCAACTATGTCACCGACTCCAACGGTTTGCTCGTCACCAATCCGGTGGTGGGCGATTCAGCCTTCACGAAAAACAATGCGAAAAAGCTGTTCGGGCCCCGGGTTGGGTTGGCTTGGGACGTCTTCGGCAATGGCAAGACAGCGGTTCGTACCGGGTTCGGCACGTATTACGCGTTGATCGACGACCTGAGCTTTCTGCTGAACTCGATTCCTCCGTACAACGGTTCTCTAACCTTTACCGGCTCCCTGCCTTCGATCCTGCCGCTGGTGCATGGCGCGCCGGTGCCACCCACTTGCGGTCCCGGCGTTCCAACACCCTGCACCACCTACGCGCCGCAAGGGATTCAGCCCGATGCCAAGACGCCCACCGTCGAGGAATGGCGCTTCTCAATCGAGCAGCAACTCGAGCGCAACACCGTGCTGCGCGTGGCGTATGTGGGGTCCCACGGCTATCACGGATTCCTGAGCATCGATCCGAATAGCATCCCCGCGCTGATTTGCGCTGCCGCTACCTGCACGAGCGGCGGCATGGGAGCTGCGACCGGCACTGTGACTCAAGGCGCTCAGTACATTCCGAAGGTCCCCACGCGACCGAATCCCTATCTGTCCGCCGGCTTCTTCTGGTACACCGAGGGCAATACTAGTTATGACGCGTTGCAGGTCGACGTCACCCGCCGTCTGAGCCAGGGCCTTCTCTTTCGCGCAAATTATACGTGGTCGAAGAACCTGGACGTAAATTCCGGCCTCACCATCGCGCAAGCCAATAACCAGCCGCAGATGGTATTGAACCGCAATGACGTGCGCCGCGATTGGGGCCCGTCGGCTCTCGACAACCGGCATCAAGCCAGTATCTCGGCCGAGTATCAGCTTCCGTTCGGCAGGGGCAAGCACTGGATGGGCAACGCCAGCGGCCTTGTGGACAGACTGGCCGGAGGCTGGCAGTTGAACGGAATCGCCAGCGTCCTTAGCGGTTTTCCCTTCACGCCGCTGGTCGGCTCGAATCGCTCCGGAGACGGCAATATCCGCAATCCCGACCGCCCTTCGCTAAACCCGGCCTTCAGCGGCCCGATCGTGACGGGGAAGCCCAACCAGTGGTTCAACCCTGCTGCATTTATTCAACCCGCCGTCGGTGCCTGGGGCAACCTGGGCCGCGGTGTCTTCACCGGCCCCGGCCTCGGTGAATTGGATATGTCGTTGTTCAAGACCACGGCTCTCGCGGAGCACACCAACCTGCAATTCCGGGCAGAAGTCTTCAACATCACCAACCACACGAATCTGGGCACGCCGAATACGTCGACCTTCTCGTCCTCGGCCGGTCTGATCACCGCCACGGCGACGACATCGCGCCAGATCCAATTCGGGTTGAAGCTGATTTTCTAGCCAGCTGCATACACCCAGCGATCGGCCAGCCAGAAATTCGCCGGCGCGCAAAGGGCGATGGCTGCAAGAGCGGAAATTACAGAGGGTACACCGAGCCATTCCACGAAGAGGTAGGTTAACGCGGCGTTGCCGGTGAGCGAGACCAAGCCGTTCCCCGCGTGGAAACGACAGAGCCGGATCATCCTCTGCCGAAGGTTGAGCGGTTCGCGATCTCGCCACGTGAACCGCTCGTGCCACGCATAGTTATGTAAGATGGCAACCTCGACCGCGATCACAGTGGCGATAGTCGCCGATAAGTGGCCCGCTCGAATCAGCAAGTAGAAGAGCAACAGTTGCAGCACGGCCCCCAGCAACCCGACCAGGTTGAATTTACCGAACCGCAGAATACCTTTCCTCATGCAGTCTCCTCGCGGTAGAGCGTCGCGGTGTGCCGGACCGCGACGGTGAACAGCATCGCGGCCATGCCGGCAATCCCGATCACGCCGCCGATATCGAACAGCAGGAATGGCCCGCCTGGGAGACTGGAATACGGATGGAAATACGCCGCGGCGTTGCCAACAACCAGCAGGATGCGCAATTCCGTAGGTCCAAATAAGCCATGCGAGAGGTGAAACCGCCCCAGAGTATAGGTGGCGAGATAACTCTCGATCGAGAGCGCGTAGAAGCACACCAGCAGCGCCGCTGCCACGGGCCAGTGCAGCAAGCCCGAGACACCGAGCCCGGCCATCAGAGCGAACGCGCCAATCGTATCGGCGATGTGGTCCACATAGAAGCCGTAGCGCGGCCGCTGCTGATTGCGCACGCGCGCCAGTGTTCCATCGAGGCTGTCGCCCAGCCAATTCAGCAGCAGAAACATGTCCACCAGCCACAGTGCCCGCGCATCCCGCGCAGCCAGCGCATAGGCGATGCCGGCACAGATCTGGGCGCCAAAGCCAAGAACAGTCAAATGATCCGGCGTGATCGCCGCGGGCGTATGCCGCGCTATCCAGATCAGCAACCGCTTCTCCATACCCGCCGTCAGCGCGCGATGGATTCGCGGCGCATTTACAAAACCACTCTGGCCCCTCATCGTCAATTCAGTTTGAACGGTCATCTTGTGCCTCCTTGCGCGCATTCGCCAGCAGCGCGTTTTTCGTCGCCTTCAACGTGAACTCCAAAGACTCTCTTGGCAGAGACTGGATGATCGGGTTGATCAGCCAGCCCAGACCCAATGGAACATTGCGAGTGAGTGACACGGCTTCGCATTCGATGAATAGCCCGCCCGGCGTCTCGGCAAAGCTCCAGTACGAATTCAGGTGCCAGAGGAAGCCGTCGTCGTCGCCCTCAGGCCGCCGGTGCTCGCGAGGAGTGCCGGCATCCTCCACTTGCCGGATGTGCGTGCTGCGTGAAATGCTGAACCCGCGGCCCTCGCCGGTGAGTCCGTTCTCACTCTCGAACTCGGCGTCGAGCACCACCGTGACCACCTTCTGCTTCTTGAATCGAATCAGGCTGCCTGTCTTCCCGTTCGCCGCGAGTGCGCGGGACGAAACCACCTGCGGCGCGTAATACCGGGAGAGGTGCCCCGGATCGCGCAGCAACGCCAGCATTTCCTCCGGATTCACGCCCGGCACAAAGGCGGCCGCGCGCCAGTGATGCATCAGAGCGCTGCAGACCTGCCAGGTTCCGCCGTTTACCGGCTCGATCCGGACGCCACCCAGAAGGAGCTGCCGCTCCACTTCGGGGTTGGTCATTGCGGCCAGGTACGTGCCCGGCGCGGCATGCTGTACGGCCAGCCGTGCCTCCAGGCTGGCGATGTATCCCGCAAAAGCCTGCTCCGCGGGCGGGGTCAGGCGGGCCGCCTGGCCGCACAACGCCGCTAGGAAGAAGGCTGCCAGAACCTGCAATTTTCTTCGCACGATTCACCTCGCGATTGCATTCTGCAACCCGCGCGGCTGCCTCACAATGCATCGAGCCTCAAACGCCGCCTCATTTCGACCTCATCGTGCAAACCGCTGAACCTGCAGAAGTTGTGGACAATTCTCGGCGGGCCAGGCCCTACGCTACACTGATCGGTTGCGATGCCGGAGGCTGACGCGCGCCGCGTATTTTCGTTCGGAGTGTTCGAGGCAGACGAGTCTCGGGGTGAACTGCGCAAGCACGGCATTCGCATCAAACTCAATGCGCAACCGTTCCAGGTGCTGCTGCTACTCCTGGAGCAGCCGGCCGAGGTGGTGACCCGGGAAGAGATGCGCCGGCGTCTATGGGGCGCAGACACGTTCGTGGATTTCGATCACGGGCTGAATAGCGCTGTCAACAAGATCCGCGAAGCGCTGGACGATTCGGCTTCCCTGCCCCGTTACGTGGAAACGATTTCCGGCAAAGGCTATCGATTCATCGCGCCTGTGACGGTGCGCGGGACGGAAGCCGCGTCTCCGGAGGCTGCCCCGCCCGCGGCCAACGGCGTGATCGAGGCGCCCCTCAACTCGATTCTCTCGACCTCCGACGAACTGCCCCCCGTGCGGCTCACACTGGTCCGGACCTTGCTGGTGCTCGTCCAGGTACTGTACCTGGCGTTCTATCTGGTGGCACTCGCAAACCTGCGCGAGATCGAAGACCTTTTCCTCGAAGCGCGGCTGCTTCCGCCCTTCGTGCTGATGCCTGTCCTGGTCACTACCGCGGCCGGCCTCATTCCGGTCCGGCTGTACTTGCTCGCGGCGATCGCTTTCGACCTTCGGCAGCTTCCAGCGAAGTTCGGCAGGATGTTCCCAGTGCTGCTGCTTCTCGACCTGTTGTGGGCCCTCTCTCCCTTTCTTCTAACGCACTACGTAAGCACCGGGTTGGCGTTGGGGATGAGCGCCGCCCTGGTATACCTGCCGTTTGCCCAGCGCTCCCTGGTTCTGATGTACGGGCACGGCGTCGAGCGGGGAGCAACGGCTGATTAAAAAGCGGTTATACAGCGCCGATCCACACTTTGTTAACCATTGAGAGCATTGTTTTACTCCTAAGACAGCTTTACCTTGAAGCCGAAAGGTAGGGCCCGGTGACAACTGCACTTCCTCTGGATTCGAACCCAAGCCTCCCCATCTGGGAAGAAAGCTTGCCAGTTATGAGCACGTTCCTGGAGCAAAGGCGTACCCGGCGATTCACCCTGCAACTGCCGCTGTATATCCGGCAGGGCGGCCCTGAGTACGTTCCGTTCGTCGGCGTCACCAAGAACATCAGTTCGAGCGGAGTGTTGTTTACGTCGGAGAAAGAGCCGGATTTAGGCCGTCCGATCGAATACGTCGTCACGCTAAACGCGAATGGCCCACAACCGGTCAGCCTGCGCTGCGTCGGCAAGGTGCTGCGCTCGAAGTTGGTCGCGGAAGACCAAACTCCGGCATACCAGGTTGCCGCGACACTCGAGCGCTACGAGTTCGTGCGCCTCTAACCGCCGTTACGGGCGCGTCCGCACAGTGCCGTCGGGCGCGATGATCTTCGTGCCAGGAGGCATGCGCACGGGAGCGTGGCCTTCGTAAATCGTGATGCGCGTCGCCTGGACGTGCGCACCGCTCGTTTTGAGGCCGATGATGTCCACGTCGCGGCCCACCTTCAGGTCCTCCGGTAAACTCTCCTCAAAATTCATATCAGCGTCGAACACGATGACGTGGTTCTGACGGCGGTACGTGGAATGCGGATCGGCATCGTAGTTCTGATCAACGTCGAATTCGCCGTGACCGAGGCGAGTAATCCGGCCGGTAATGTGGTCTATGTTCGCGTGCAGGTCGATAATGATCAGCCGCCCTGCGGCATCTTTTCGATAGCGGAGAATTATATCGTCGCCAGGCTGCAGCGCCGCGAGACTGTTGGTCACCTTACCGCGCCAGATTTGGGAACTGGCGTCGGTGTAGAGCAGAGCGGTAGTCCCCGGCCCGGTCTGCACAATCAGTTGATCGCCGGCGACGCCGGCGGCCGTACCCATGAGAACGGCGAAGGGCGGCTGCCCGAGCGCGGCCGCTGCGAAGAAAAGAGCGATTTCTAGCGCGTGCACGGCTATACCTCTGGTTGCAGAGTAGCGAACCGTGTGCCGGGGCGCCACACCCGCGCGGTGAACGCACAAGTGAAGCGGGCGCAAGCGCCAGCCGTGCTTGGGCCGTCAGCGATGGCACTCGATCTGCTAACACAGGTCGGAATATGCTGCGCACCTTGCGGATCGCCGCCCTCTGCGGAATCTCGCTGCACGCCGCGGAGTTCGCCGATCAACGCATCAGCGAGGTGGTGGGCGCCCCTGCGTCGCTCCAACTGGAAACACGCGCGGGCGACCTCTTCGATTCGCAGAAACTCAAGCACGACGTGCACACGATCTGGAGTTCCGGGCGGGTCTCCGATGTTCAAGTCGAGGCCGTGCCGGATGGCGATTCCATCCGCGTAATCTTCCGCCTGAAACGGAAGATGCAGGTACGCGTGCGCAGGATTCGCCTCGATCCTCCAACACCCGGCGTGCGTGTGCAGATGGAGCCCGGTGTCGCCATGGATTTGCAGGAAGCGCAGCAGGTCGCGGCAGACGTCGCCAAACAACTGGTGAGCTCCGGCTACCCGGACGCAACAGCAGAAGGCCGGCTGATGCCCGCAGGTCCCGGCTCGGCGGACCTGGAGATTCACGTCAAAAAGCAGCGGCCAATCGACGTCGCGCGCGTGACCGTTTCGGGTGACCTCGGAACCAAACGAAGCGATGTCTACCACGCGCTGCGCGCTACGCGCGCGAAGACGATCCTGCCGGGCTGGCGGGTTTCTCCGGGATACACGCCGGATGCGGTGCAATCCGACCTCGCCAATCTGCGGTCGTTCTACTATCGTCGCGGGTATTTCGACGCGGACGTGCGCGCCGACTCGGTGGATTTCGCCAATAGCAAGGCGTACGTCGCGTTCGCCGTGGACGCGGGACCACGCTATGGTATCTCCTCGCTGAACGGCCTTCCACTTCGCGATGGATCCAGGAATCCAGGCGATGCGGTCTGCCGCGAATTGTTCGAGGAGCGGCGCCAGGCCGAGCGCATGGGTGTCTTCGATTTTACGGCCCGCGTGGACATCCACGATGGCGCGGCAAATACAACTGTGACACCAGGCCCGGCATACGAGGTGGGCCGCATCGACTTTCGCGGCAATCATCGAGTGCGCGATGTAACGCTGCGACGCATGCTGGTTCTGGATGAAGGCGCGCCCCTCGACCAGCACCGGTTACGCCAGTCGCTCGCGCGGCTCAACCGCACCGGGTGGTTCGAACCCATAACGGAACGCGACGTCGTCGTGAATACGCCGGCCGACTCCCACCGAGCCAACGTGAGTATTTTGCTGAAAGAGAGGAAAACCCGCAGCTGGTATTTGTCGGGGCCGGCCGGACCGATGAGCATCGGCGGCTCGCTGCGGTTCGCAATCGGGTCGCGGCTGCCGCCGTGGGGACAAGGCCTGCTCGAGCTTTCGACCTATACCGCCTCACTCAACCTCATGCTGTTGGCGAAACCTCTCGGCACTTTGATTCCCTTTCTACCGAATCGCCGCTTTCTTCAAATTCTGACCATCGAGCGACCCGTGATTCCCGGCCAAACTTTTCTCTCCGGATTCACGATCGTACCTCAGTGGGGATGGCAGGGTCTGCTGGCGGGTTACGGTGTCTCGCATACACGAAATTTCTTCACGGGATTGCTGCAAAGCGACCGGGCCTTGGAACCGGACCTCCTGGTGACAGTGGCGCACGAAGGCCATGAAGGAACCATGCGGTGCGAGCCGCCGCGACTGCGATCCGATCGTGTCCGCCAGTTCGCGGGCGCCGCCGTCAACCTGCTGTTCTCGTTTTCGCCGCTGTAACCACACGCGCGCTCGTCTGTTGCTCCGCCTAACCCGGCCGTGATACTTTCGTTCCACCGGCCCATGAAACTTGCCTTGTTCGCGTTCACCGCCCTTGCTGGCGCCGCGCAGTCCAGCTTCATCCCCGTCACTGACGCCATGCTGCAAAAGCCCGATCCGGCCGACTGGCTGATGTGGCGCCGCACGCTCGATAGCTGGGGCTACAGCCCGCTCAACCAGATCAACCGCGGCAACGTTGCGCAGTTGAAAATGATCTGGACGCGCGGCATTGGGCCCGGTGTGCAAGAAGCCACGCCGCTCGTGTATCGCGGCATTGTGTACCTGCCGAATCCGAGCGACCTGGTGCAGGCCATCAATGGCGCCTCCGGCGAACTGATCTGGGAATACAAGCGCAACCTGCCCGACGACGTCACCAGGCACCTGTTGGTGCCGAGCATCAACCGGAACATCGCCATCTACGGAGACCTCATCATCGATACCAGCGTCGACGACTTCGTCTATGCGCTCGACGCCAAGACCGGCAAGTTGGCGTGGGAGAACCGCATCGTCGATTACCGCGAGGATTCGGCGCAGGAAACTTCGGGGCCGATTATCGCAGATGGCAAGATCATCTCCGGCCGCGGCTGCGAATTCAAAGCGATGCCGAACGGCTGCATCATCACCGCGCACGACGGCAAGACTGGAAAAGAGCTTTGGCGCACTCGCACCATTCCCAGGCCCGGCGAGCCGGGCGACGAGACGTGGGGCAATGTTCCCGACAAGAATCGGCGCCACGTCGGCACCTGGATGGTGCCCAGCTTCGATCCCGAGTTGAAGCTCATCTATATCGGGACGTCGGTTACTTCGCCGGCGCCCAAGTTCTGGCTCGCCGGTAACGACAAGACATACCTCTATCACAACTCCACGCTGGCGCTGCATCTCGACACCGGCAAAATGGCCTGGTATTACCAGCACGTCGTCGATCATTGGGACTTCGATCATCCCTTCGAGCGTTTGCTGATCGACACCTCGGTGAATCCCGATCCCGCGCAGGTAACCTGGATCAATCCACGGTTGAAGCCCGGCGAACGGCGCAAGGTGGTGACCGGCATCCCCGGCAAGACCGGCATCGTTTACACGCTCGACCGGCAGACGGGCGAATTTCTGTGGGCGCGGCCGACGGTCCGGCAAAATGTGGTCGCGAAGATCGACGGCGCCACCGGAAAGGTGACGGTCAATCCCGAAACCGTATTCAACAAGGTGGGTGACACGGTCTTCGTCTGCCCCACGGCCAACGGCGGCAAAGATTTTCCGGCGGGCGCGTACAGCCCCGTCACGCACACCATGTATTACCCGCTCCAAAACACCTGCGGCAACATCACCGCGCTTCCCGAGCAGCCGTGGACCACGTCGCCCTACGACATCCGCTGGAAGACCCAGATCACGCCCGGCACCGACAAGGTGGGCACTCTGCAGGCGATCAACGTCGAGACCGGGCGCCTCGCGTGGAAGCATGAGCGCCGCGCCGGCATGATGTCGCTGGTTGCCACCGGAGGCGGCTTGATTTTCGGCGGCGACACCAACGGCCACTTCCTGGCTTTCGACCAGGACACGGGCAAGGTTCTCTGGGAAGTGAATCTCGGCTCGCCGGTGACGGGCTATCCGATCACGTACACGGCGAACGGCAAACAGTATGTTGCCGTGAGCACCGGCAATTCGCTGGTCAGCTCGGGGTTAAACACTCTGCTGCCGGAACTGCACCCGAGCAACGCCAGCAACATGTTTGTCTTCGCCCTGCCGTAAGATGAGGAGAGCGATGCGCAATGCGCTGCTAGTCGCGTTCGGGCTGGCTGCGGCCGTGGTCGCGGCCGACAGCAAACCGAAAGTTCGCGCCATCACCGCCTTCGTCCGCATCGACGCGCAGAACTACGAAGCGCGGGTCCGCGAGGCAGCGCAGTTTCTGAACGCCGCACGCGACGATTACCGCGCCGCCGGATTCGATGTCGAGACCATCCGCGTCGCCACGCAACCAGTGGCAGAGTACATCAAAGGCATGCCGCGTGCCGAGGCGGTTGCGTTTGTGCGGAAGTACGGAGAACTGGCCCAGAAGCTCGGTGCGACGGCGAATCTGGGCGCGCTGCTCGTGGATGAGAATGAAAGTCGCGAGGCCGTCGACGCCGCCATCGAGGTGCTCGCCTCAACCAAGATTAACGGCAGCCTGATCATTGCTTCCGAAAACGGCATCCGCTGGAAGTCGGTGCGCGAAGCGGCGCGTGTCATCAAAGCGGTGGCGGCTCAGAGCTCCAACGGCGGCGGCAATTTCAATTTCGCGGCTACGGCAATGGTGAAACCGTACGGGCCGTTTTACCCCGGTTCGTATCACACGGGCGCCGGCAAAACTTTTTCGGTTGGGTTGGAAAGCGCCAACGTCGTCGCCGAAGTGTTCGCGCAGACCCACGATGCCGGCGCGGCACAAGCTCGGCTCTCGGAGGCCTTATCCAGGTATTTGAAGCCTGCGGAGGCGGCGGCGCGGCGGATCGCAGCCAAGAGCGGATGGACGTACGCCGGAATCGATCCGACGCCGGCGCCGCTCGGCGATGTGTCGATCGGGAGCGCGATCGAATCCTTCACCGGCGGGCCGTTCGGCTCCGGCGGCACCATGACGGCCGCGGCCATCATCACGCGTGCCGTGCAATCCATAGCCGTCCAGCAGGTCGGTTACTCCGGCCTGATGGTCCCGGTGTTAGAGGACAACGTTCTGGCGCGCCGCTGGGCCGAAGGCACGTTCAATATCGATTCGCTGCTCGCGTATTCGGCGGTGTGCGCGGGCGGACTGGATACAGTGCCGCTGCCGGGCGATGTTACCGAAGAGCAGATCGCGCGTATCCTCGGCGACGTGGCCTCGCTGGCCTACAAATGGCGCAAACCGCTGGCGGCGCGCCTGGTGCCCGCGCCCGGCAAGAAGCCTGGCGACCGGACAGCATTCGAGGATTCGCGAATGGCCAACACGATTGTGCAGCGCATCAAGTAGTGGAGGAATGCCATGGCGCGCAGTCATTTCCCGGGTTGCTGCCTCATCGCCGCGGTGATTGCCCTCCCGGCTTACGGCCAACCCACCGACGCTCCGGGCGTCACGGTTCTGCTGAACGGCTCCTCCATCCTGCATCGCACACCGGTTCCGTATCCGAAGGGCGCGCACGACAAAAGTATCCAGGGGACCGTGATTGTGGAAGCCACGTTGGACGGCACCGGCAATGTCGTGGCCGCCCGCGTTCTCAGCGGTCCGGAAGAACTACGGCGCGCGGCGCTGGAATCCGTACTGTTGTGGCACTTCGCGCAGGACGCCGCCAATTCCGTGCGGGCGGTGCAGATCCGGTTCGACCTGCCGCCGCTAACGAGCCGCGCGCCTGCGCCCGATTTTTTTCCGTCGCTAATTGTGTTGCAGCGCTACCCGGCTGGTCCGTTGGATCTGCCGCTGCGGCACATCGAAATTCTGGGCCTGCCCGAAGAAGCGCGCAAGCAGCTCGCTGCGCGTCTGCCGGTTCATGAGGGCGACATCCTGACCCCAGATCTGGCGGATGCCACGGGACAGGCAGTGCGCACTTTTGACGAGCATCTGAATCTGGGTTTCCGGCGTGATCCGAACGGAGATGCTCTGCTCGAAATCCTAGCGCCCGGGTACCGAGGGCCGCTGCCAGCCGTCTACGCACCAGCAGGCGTGCCGCGCTAGCCTACTTGCCGACTAAGTGCCCGATATCTTTGTTGTTCTCGCCGCAGACGTATTCGATTAGTTCGTCGTCGGCTTGCAGAACGACCGGCAGCGTGACGGTCCACGGCCTGGTGTAGGCTTTCGGATCGTCGATCGTGATCTTGAGGTCCATGTGGCCGAGGTCGCGGCGCTCAAAGCGCTCGGTGACGTGCAGCGCGTCGGTGGCAGGCTTGCCCCAGTTGTCGATCCACCCCTGGTTGTTGAAGCCGGCGGTTTCCACCACCAGACCCGTCTTTTCCCAGCGGCCGACGGAATAACCCATCCACGTGGGCTGCGCGTCTTTCGGAATCTCCCGCCTGTCGGTAAAAATCTGTCGGAACGAGTGCACGGCTTCGTACAGAATGACGGTCAGGCTCGGCGTCGTGAAAATCTTGAACGGATACGGCACGGCGTCGGACCGCGGCACGCCGCCGGGAATGCAATAACCGGTCGGGTCCTCCTTACTTTCGTTTTCGCGTCGATGCTTGTAGACCGTCTCCGCCCAGGGTTGAAACGGCACTTCGGCGGGTTTGAGATCTTTGGCGATGTCGCCGATGTAGATGCCGTTCACCTGCCATAGCCCGGCGACGTCGGCGTTGCCCTCCTTGGTATGCGGGGCAGGGGTGGAGAGGTCCGGCTTGCCGTCGGCGGCGCGCGGAATGCCGGGCGTGCGCTGGTTCACCCACTGTGCAGGGAGCGGCAGGTACAGCGCCAGCGTCGCAAGCGCCAGCAGCGTCTTCGTCATGGACGCAGTATACACCGCGCTATGGCAGCGCAAAAATGTAGAGCGCGTTGCCGGTGGTCGGATAGTGCAGGTCGTAAGCGACCACCGACGGAACGCCGCGCGGGCTGCCGCCGCCGTTGGCCGTGGTGACAGCAACGTATTGTTTGCCGCCGGCGGTGAACGTCAGCGGGAAACCCTGCACGGCAGCGGGCAGGCGGGTCTCCCAGAGAATCTTGCCCGTGTTGACGTCGAAGGCCCGAAACATACGGTCGAGGTCGCCCGCAAAGGCGATGCCGCCTGCAGTGGAAATGACCCCTGTGAGGAACGGCGCGCGCTGCTCGTATTTCCAGAGTTCGCGCATCGTGCGGACGTCGTACGCCGCCAGTTTGCCGACATTGCCGTTGGTGCCGGGCATCTCGAAGAAACGGCGCAGCGCGCCGTTGCCGCTGCCGCCGCCGGCAACTTTATCGACTGCCTGGCCATTCATCTCGAGACAAGTCTGGCTGAGTGGAATGATGAGGCGGTTGCCCGGAGGATAGTACGTCATCGACGGCCAGTTCTTGCCGCCCTCCGTCGAAGGGCAGGCCGTGACCCACTCGCCCAAGCGCTGCTCGACGATGTCGTTGCGGTAGTGCGGCTCTCCGGTCTTCGGATCGATGGAATCGTAGACGTTTTGGTAGACCATTTCCCTGTGGCCAAGATATTTACCGCTCTGACGATCGAGCTTCCACAAAATCCCCGTCTTGCCGGCGCTGAAGACGAGCCGCTGGCCTTGGTCGTCCACCAGGACGCGCTCGAACACTTCGTCGAGGTCGAGCGTCTCGCCGGGCACGTAGCTGTGATACCAGGACAACTTGCCGGAGTCGGCATTTAGCGCCAGCGTGGAGTTGGAATACAAGGTGGCGCCGTTGCCACTGCCGCGGCTGACGCGCATCCACGGCTTGGCTTGCGCGGTGCCCCAATAGGTGAGGTTCAACTCCGGGTCGTAGCTGCCGGTGATCCAGCTCTCGGTCCCGGCGCGGAATGTATTCGAGAGACTGCCCCAGGTGTCGCCGCCCGGCTCTCCTTCGAGCGCCACCGTGCGAAAGCGCCAGGCCTCCTTGCCGGTCTTGGCATCGTAAGCGCTGATAAAACATTTCTCTTCGCGGTACGCGGCGCAGGAATCGCGGCCGAGACCTTCAATGACGCGGCCGTTCACCACGATGGGGCCGCTGGTCTCCGCGTACTCGCCCTTGGAGCGGTCGCCGATGGTGGTGTCCCAGACCACCTTGCCGGTGCGCGCGTCGAAGGCGATCAGGTGCGCCTCGGAAGTGGCCACGAAAACTTTGTCGTCGTAGATGGCGATGCCGCGCATGGCGGGCGCGGTGGGGTTCGAACCGTAGCGGTTCTCCCAGATCAAGTCGCCGCTCTTGGCATCGAGGGCCTGCAGCACCTGGCCGGCATTGTTTACATACATCACTCCGTTGTGCACGATGGGTGCGGGCTGGTTGCCGTTGCTGGCTCCCTCCTGCATCGACCAGCTCCACACGAGATGAAGCTGATTGACGTTCTGTCCTGTGATCTGACTTAGCGGACTGAAGTAAGTTGCTTTGTAGTCGCGGCGAATCATGAGCCATTCGCCGGGATCGGGATTGCGCAGCATGGCGTCGGTGACCGGAATGTAGTTCTTGACCGTGCCCGCGACGGTAATGCCGCGCGGCGCCTGGCGGGCCTGGCCCCCCGCCCGGCCTTCCGGAGCCGCGGGAGGCAGAGCTGCGCCGGGCTGCAGGTAGGCCGCACGCTCACCGGAAGCAGCGGCGCGGATCGCAACAGTCGAATCCGCTGCGAGTGCACGATCGCCGGGGCGCGCGCTGTTGGCGTCGAGGAGGAACGCTGCGAGACTCACGTAGGTCTGATCAGAAAGCGAGCTGCCGCCGCCGGGAGGCATGGTGGCACGCATGAAATTGATGAGCTCGGCTGCCGTTCTGTCACCCCATTGATTCATGAAGGTAGTGCCGGCAAGTTGCGGGCCTTCTCGTCCGGAAAGATCGGCCGCGTGGCACGATGCGCAATTGGTCTGATAGGCGGCGCGGCCGGCGGCGGCTTGCGCGGCGGTGTACGGTCCCGCGCCCCGCTGCTGCGCGACTATGATCACGGCGCACACGGCAAGAGCCGCGGCCAGCGCAATTCGAATTCTCACTATGATCCCCCTCGCCGCGAGTTTACACCATTGGGCACGGTCCGGAGGGAGAGACATTACGGCTTGAAGCAACGCTTGTCGGGCGGCAAAAACGTTCGCAACCTTACTGCTGAACAGCTGATATGACCCTAGACGAAACCTGAGCGGCGCGATCAGGTGATCGAAACGAATCGCCAAATTTCTTGTGACTCCAGATCCGAGGCTGTCGCAAAAAGGCGGGACAGAAGCGTCTTCGAAAGCAGGAGGGCATTTTTCAAAGTCATGATGCGGTCCGTTCCAATTCTGTTTCTTGCGGCGTTCGCGGTGTCGGCGCAGACCATGAAAGAACGTGTGAAACCATACCTGACGCGGGCCTTGGAAGCCGGCAGTGCATTTGTCGGGGTATCGGCAGCGAGCGGGGATCCGATGCTGGCGCCCGATTCCCTCGGCAGCCTGTATGGACCAAATCTGGCGGCGCAGACGGCGATCGGCCAAGCCCCTTACCCAACCAGCCTGGGCGGGGTCAGCGTGCAGATCGTGGATCGCGCCGGTAATTCGCGGCCGGCGCAACTCGTGTTTGTCTCGTCGGACCAGATCAATTTCGTCATGCCACAGGGGATGGCGGATGGGCCTGCCACCGTCAACTTGTCGGGCGGCTCGAGTGTTTTGACCGGACCGGCTCAGGTTCAGGCCGTGGCTCCCGCGCTGTTCACCGCGAACATGAATGGCCAGGGCGTGGTGGCCGCGACAGCTTACCGCAGCATCGCTCCGAACCCGGGGCCCGTTGGGCCGGTGACGGTTTATCAATGCGGCGTCATGCCGTACAACTGCGTCAGCGTACCGATCGATCCAGGGCTGGATACCCCCGTCACCATCACGCTTTACGCGACCGGCATCAAGGGCCGATCGGGCGACGCGGGTGTGACGCTCACGATCGGGCAGACGGCCGTGGCGACCAAGAGCATCAGCTCATCCGACAACAACGGCCCCATGGCGGGCATCGACCAGGTGACGTTCATGCTGCCGCTCAGCCTGCGCGGCTCAGGTGAGGTGCCCATCTTCCTGACCGTGGACGGGGTGAACTCGAATGCGGCGCGCATCAATATCCAGTGAAGTCGCGCGGCGCTGTGTGCACGATGAGCGCCGCAGTGGGCCCGCTATAAACTATCGATAACGTGAAAGAGCCAACGAACGGGAACGTGAAAGAGCCCGCAGAAAGCGATTATTCTGAGCACTTGCCGGCGGCAAAAACTCTGCCAGCGCGGAAGCCGCATGATGCGTAAAAGAACTGATCGTTACTTAAGAAACGCGTCCGTGGCGCTCGCTATGACCGCTGTTTGCCTGGCAGCGGGATGTGGGTCTGACCCGGAGCCCCCCGATCTCACGGCGAATCAGGCAAGCACTCTCGTCTCGCAGAGGTGGGCTCGTGACGAACCTGATCACTTCACGGTGACTTTCCACTCCGACACGCTCATCGGATGCGGGATACAGAACGATCTCTGGAAGCGCGTCGAGACTTCCCATCAAGGTTTTACGATCAGCACATATCAGCTCACCGAAGCAGGACTTAAGGCGCTGTTCGCGATCGATCTGAAGGAATCCGGCAAATTTCACGAAGTCATACTGCGTGGCCCGTACCTAGTCGAGGTGACTCGGATGAGTCCGGGAGACAAGCCGGACGTGCGTCAGGTCAATATTCGCTGGGATATTGACTGGAACAAAGCGCCGGCGGGATTGAAGGCATGTTTCCCTAGATTTGAACTGTCAGGATCGCAGGTAGCGCTCTTCCAACTCTTCGATCAAGTATGGAGATTTGTTTCGTTCCTCAAGCCTGCAGAGGCGTCACCGCAAGCGGCCCTTTCAAAACTTGCCAGAACGTCCGGATCATAGCGGACGCACGCCAATCACTGACTGGGTGCCCTCGTCAGAACTGAAGACGGATGGTCGCCTGGAGGGCACGGGGACCGCCGATTTGGAAGGCCGGTGCCACGCCGCTACGGGCGGTTCCCGTGCCCAACATGAGATCGAGCATCGAGGCTGGACGTCCGAACAAAGAATTGTCCAGGAACCGAACGGGATCGGCCGGGTTGCCGTGATTGAAAAGATTGAAAGCGTCCAAACGGATGTGCAGGTTCGCAGAACTGCTGAGCGGCAGCGCGCGGTCGAGAGAGGCATCCAGCTGGGCCATGCCGAAACCCGGAATGGCATTCCGTCCGAGCGAACCTTGCAAGCCGGGCGCCACCGCAAAGGCGGCGGGATTCAGGCGGCGGCCCCCGATGGCGCTGTCGGGAATCCACAAGGGAACGCCGCCGACCCGGTTCGGACGCACGAAGTCGTCGAAGCCGAGGCCGAGCAGGTTTTCTGTCGTGACCACATCGATCGGAAACCCGGAACGGGCGTGGACCATACTGCTCATCACCCAATCCCGGACCGGCCAAGCGCGGCCGTGCGGCGTGAGGATAAACCCAGCGGTAAAGTCATGGCGGACGTCGAAGGTGCTCGAACCGCGGTCGGCATTAAACGCCAGGCGCGCATCCGCTAGATAGACTCCGGAATCGGCGGACCCGTTATCGATCGAATGCGCCCAGGCGTAGGAGGCCGTGCCCTGCAAGAGGCTGCTCATGCGGCGGCGGAATTGCAGTTGGAGGCCTTCATAATCGGACGCCCCGTGATTGGTGGCGGCCTCGTATTGCGCGAGCGTCGAGCCCGGGGCGAGAGTGCCTTCCCGCCGCAGCAGGCGCTTGCCTTGCGAGCCAACATAGGAGAGCGACACGATGTGGCGCGCGTCGAGCAAGCGCTCGTAGGAAAGGTTCCATTCGGCGACATAGGGGAGATGCAGTCCTGCCTCCACCCGTGGTCCGAAGGCGGGAGCTCCGGCCACGGGCGGGGCAAATCCGGTGTTACTGAACTGCCACCGGTTAAAGGGAAAGCCGTTGATGGGATCGAGGGCGACGCCGAAGCCAACGTCGTAAAAAAGGCCGACCCCGGCGCGCACCACGGAATGATCGTCGAGACGGAACGCCGCGCCGACACGCGGCGCTAGTTGTAAGTACGAGGTTTTCCAGAGTGCGTGCGCGGGATCGGCTATGGGAAGAGACATAGGCGTGGCGGGCGCCGCGGAAGCGGCGCCCGCCGAAGGAGCCACCGCAGAATAAGCCGCCGCGGGTTCGCGGATCGCAGGAGGCGGCGTCAATTCCCAGCGGAGGCCGTAGGTAATCGATAAACGGCGTGAGGGCCGGTACGTATCTTGGGCGAACACCGACAGCGTCTCGATGAGGCTCGACGACTGATCGGCCTGCGTGCTGGTGATGGTGGGGGGACGCCCGGCGAGCACATCGGCGAGGCTGTTCCACGTACCCGCGACGGCCAGCGCAGCGGACTCGCGCACTGGCGTCAGCCGTTCGTAATCGGCTCCCAAACGCCAGGAGTGGGACGCTGTATTCACGCCCAGCGCCTCGACCACGTTCCACTCGCTTTGCCGGTTGCGGCCGGTGGATCCGGAAAAGATGGCGCCGGCGCCACCGATGGCAATGCCATAAAATGCCGAGCCGGCGCTCGGGGGCGCATGCAGAAAAGCGGCGAGATCGATGGGAACGCCGCCCGACGCGGGATCGTTGATCCAAGACGAATCGGCGGTGGTGCGCCAGGCGCTCACGTGCACGTCATTGGTTACATGCGGTACGGGCATCGCGGTGATCCCGACGGTGACGTTGCTGGTTCCGAGACGGAAGCGCTCGACCTCCGCGAAGCCGGACTCGGTCGAAGAGGGCGCCCGGATATACCTTCCGAATAGGCTGACGCGGTCAGTGAGCGAATGATCGATGCGGAGGCTGGCCGTATCGAGGCGCGACGGCCGGGACACCGAGGCCAGCCCCACACCCGAAGTCCCCTCGAATGGCACGGGAAACGCATTTAGCAGGGGCTGCACGCCAGAAGGCGCAGAGGCCCGCACCGACTGCGAGGGCGCCGCCAGCAGCCAGGAATGCGGATCACGCAAACGCAGCGCCTCATAGGAGACGAAGAAATACGTGCGCTGCGGGCGCACCGGGCCGCCGACGGTAGCGCCCCATTGTTCCATGCGGAGCGGCGCGGGAGCGACGCCGTAGGCGTTAGCGAACCAGTCATTCGCGGCCAGCGCCTGCGTTCGCAGCATGCCGTACACCGAACCATGGAACTCGTCGGAGCCGGAGCGTGTCGTCAGCGCCACCTGGGCGCCGGGCAGGCGGCCGAATTCGGGGGCGAAGCTGGAGGTGAGCACGCGCACTTGGTCGAGCGATTCCAGGGAGGCGAGGTTCTGCGTGCTGCCGAAGGCGGTCATTGCCGGCAGAGCGGCGCCCGCAAATTGGGCCGGCAATCCCGCTCCGCTAACGCCGGTGTTGGCGCTCACGCCGTCGAGCGTGAAGTAGTTGGTGTTGGAGCGAAGGCCGTTGGCGCTGAACTGGCCGGCTTCGCCGCCGGTGGCGGGCGTGGCTACAACACCCGGCGCCAGTTCCGCCAGCGCGAGCACGCCGCGGCCGTTCGTGGGCAGCATCTCAATCGCTCCGTGGCCGACTAGCGTGCCCACCGAAGCGTCGGCCATATTGACGGCCGGCGCGCCGCCTTCCACCGTGATGACCTCCTTCATATTGCCGAGACGCAGCGCAAAGTCGAAACGCAGATCAGATCCGGCGTCTACTCGCACGTTCAAGCACACTACTGTCTGGAATCCGGGTTTGCGCACAGTGACTTTGTACATGCCGGGAGGAAGACCACCCACGTCGTAGATGCCCTCGTCATCGGTGCGGGCCGTGCGGCGGATGCCTGTGGCCTCATCCATCAGCGTGACGCCGGCGCCTACCAAGACAGCGCCAGAGGTATCCTGCACCAGCCCCGCTACCTCCCCGCGCTCGACCGCGCCGAGCGCCAATGCACCGGCGAGTAGGGCCAGCATTGGCTGCCATCGGCGCTGGAACGACGGTGTCATCGGAGCTGCGTCTGCATCGTTTCGATCAACCCGCGCAGGCGCGCCAAGGCTCCGGCGAGGCGGGATTCACGCGCGTCGAGATCTCCGGTGGCGGCGTTGATGGCCTGGTCGGCGTCCCGTGAGGCGGCGACCATGGCGTCCGCCGTTTCTTGCCAACTCGAGGTAGCGGCCGGAGCACCGTTGACCGGCGACAACACACGCAGCAAGAGACCCGTCATGGAGCCTACCGACGTGGACAAGACGCGTGCATGATCCATCGCAATACTGCGAAGGACGGATCGATCGCTCGCAGCCAGCACCGTTTCGGAGGGCGGCGGGAAGCGGCGCGCCAAGGTGGCGAGCGCATAGGCACGCTGCACGGCGCGGTCGGTGGCATCGATCAAAGCGTCGCCGGGATCGGCCGCGCTGTTGGCGGCCGCGCGTAGCAGATCGAGCAACGGATTAGTGACATCGGGCGGGGCGGCGGTGCGTCCAGGCAGACCCCCACCGCCGACGCGGCGGCCATCTCCCGGTTCAAAAACAACGCGCACTCCGGCGATGCCGGAGACGGCGGCGCGGATCTGCTCCTGCCGGGATGCCGGCAGGCCCGCACCCGAAATCACGATGACGCCTCCGGTTCGCGCTACGTCAATAGGCTCGCCGAGATCCGCGCCGAGGCTGTGCAGAGCCGCAGTCACCTCCACCTCTTCGGCGGGTGTGGCGGGTGACGCCGGCTGCGGTTCCACTGGAGGCGCCGCCAATTCCGGGATGCGCGGCTGCGCGCCTTGAAGATCACCGTCGTCCGCGGGCACTTCGTCCATATCCAGGGTTTCATTCGACCGGTAGCGGAGAGTGGCACGGGTAGCATGCAGATCGCTGGAGCGTAAAGTAAGCGACGCTTCGCGAATTACACCGGTTGGCGCCGACGTCGTGACCACGTAGGTTTCCGGATCGCGCCGGACTTCGTCATGCCGCTCGGGCAAACGATTGCGCCATTGCGAAAAGGCCGAGGCGCTCAGCGGATCTTCCGAGGGGAAGCCGGCTTGCCGCAGCACGGCCTCGATGCCGGCGGGATCGCCGGGCGCAGGGTATGCCGACCCGGTGAGACGGGCGGGGCGCGTCCAAGAGTAATTCTTATAGCGAATGCGGATTCTGTGGCGGGCACTCGAGGCGGCCTGCTCGCGGACTTCGGCCTTCCGCAGCAATTCGGCGGCGCTCACCGGAACCGGACGCAACATCCAACGCACCAGGACGACCGCCGCGATCGCGGCGGCGGCACCAGCGGCCACCCGGATCGGAAACGGGATGACGCGCGGCGCTGTGCCTTTCCAACGGGGCGGTTCCCAGGCGCGCGGCGGACTGGGCAGGCCGGGCTTTAGGACGTTTTGGTGGAAGCGGAGTATCTCCTCGGAGGTTTCGCGTAGCGAGAGGAACTCGTCGCGGCAGCCGGCGCATCCGGCAAGATGCCGCTCGACTCCGCGCGCCTCGTCGAGGGCCAGATCCTCGTCGGCCAGCCGCAACAACGCTTCCTGTGTTGGATGAATTGCGTTACTCATGAGCCGCCCTCTGCAATCTGGCAATGGCGCGCGTGAGAAATTCGCGCACGGTGGAGATGCTGATTCCGAGCGCCTCGCCGATCTCGGCGTATTTGAATCCCTCGGCGCGAAGGTAGAGGCAGTGCCGCTGCTGGGGCGAGAGTGTTTTCCATGCGTCTCCGATCTGCTTCATCCTCTCCCGCTCGATGAGGCCGGCGTCCGCGGGCGGGCGGAGGTCGCAGAGGAGCGCCTCTGTGGCGGCATCAAGAGGCTCGGTGCGCTCCTTGGCGCGCCAGTCCAGTCCCAAATTATGCGCCACGCGGAAAACCCATCCCCGCGGATTCCGAATGGACTCGCCTTTGCGCAGCGCGACATACAAGCGAAGAAAGACCTCCTGCGCGGCCTCTTGAGCGTGAGCCGGAGCGAGTCCGAGAGTGATGAGGTACCGGTACACGTCCTCGCGGGATTCCTCGAAAACATGGGTGACCTGTTGCTCGAGCGGCGTCATTCACGGATCGAGGCCTCGGCGCCTCCCGTCAACTCCAACGCACTCGGCGGCGCGGCGTAGGGAGGCGGGGCGGTGGGCGCAGGCGCGTCGATCAAATCCAGTGTAATCGCCTGCCACGCCGGCTGCTGCAGCTGCAAAGCGCTAAGTCGCATTGTGGAACCTCTCAGTCCAAAGACGGGCGAAAGAAGGTTTTTGCGACGGCAACTCGCAACATCATTTCAAACCGTAGTTCGCCCCGCCTGTGAGGACGGGGGCCCTCGACTGGATTCAGACTCCCACCGGCTCCGGTTGCGGGACGGGCTGGCAGGCCAGCAGTTCGAGAAACGCTTGGGCGGCGCGGTTGAATTTCTTGCGCTTGCGGTGCACAATGCCGACCGGACGGACGAGCTTGGGCGCGTGCAGGGTTACCGCCACAAGGCGGCCTTGCGCGATCTCCGCCTGCATGGTGCGTGCCGGGAGAATGCTGATTCCTGAACCCAGCGCGACTGCTTCCTTGATTGTGTGAATGTTGTCGAAGTGCATGGCCAGGTTCACTTCGATTCCCTCCGCCTTGAAAAAGCGGTCCAACTCGCGCCGGATAGAAAGATCCTCGTCAAAGCCGATGAAGGTCTGGCCGTTCAGATCCACGGGATAAACTTCATGGCGACGGGAAAACGGGTGAGATGGCGGCACCGCCAACTGCATCTGTTCTTCGCGCCAGGGAAGTACCGCCAGGTCACGTCCGGCTTCGGGGTAGCTCACCAGGCCGAGATCCGCGGCGTCATTCAGTACCGCTTCGTACACTTTCTCCGGCCGCATGTATTCCACATGGAGGCTCGCGGTCGGATAGCGGCGCGAGAACTCTTCCTGAAGGTGGGTCATTTCGGAAAGGCCGATGGAGTAGATCGACGCTACCCGGACTGCTCCCTCAACCTGTTCCTTGAGCGATTCCAAAGTCAGCCCTAGTTCTTCCTCGCGGCGTAACACGTCCCGGCAGAACTCGTTATAGATCTTACCGGCTGCGGTCAGTTCCAAAGGACGTTTGGTCCGATCGAGCAAAGTGACGCCAAGGCGGCGTTCCACCTCCTGCACGTGCTGGCTGGCGGCTGATTGGCTCACACCGCAGTGAGCCGCTCCTTTACTCATACTGTGAGTCGCCGCTATTTCCCTGAAAAGCCTGAGTTCCCAGAATGGCACAGAGGCAGTATATCATAAGCACAGCTAATTTTGTCGATCGATATTTTTTAATTGCCTAATACTAGCGAAATTGGTAGACTAGGCTAATTCCCTGGAGTTAACCAATGACTAACGACCCCAGTCTCCGCCGTGGTCTTCCGGAAGCGCAGGGTCTCTACGATCCGCGTTTCGAGCATGATGCCTGCGGAATCGGTTTTGTGGCGAGCGTCAAGGGCCACAAATCGCACGACATCATCGTCAAAGGAATTCAGGTTTTGATCAACCTCACGCATCGGGGGGCGTGCGGCTGCGATCCGGAAACCGGCGACGGCGCGGGCGTGCTGATCCAGATTCCGCACGGATTTTTTGTGCGCGAATGCGCCAGGCTCGGTTTCACACTGCCACCGGCCGGCGAATATGGAGTCGGCATGACGTTCCTTCCGGTGGAGCGCCATCCACGCCTGCTGTGCGAAGGCATTATTGAGCGGATCGTCAAAGAAGAAGGTCTCAGCGTGCTCGGATGGCGCGATACGCCAATCGATGGGACGGCAATCGGGCGCGTAGCGCGCGCGTCGCAGCCGTACATCCAACAGATTTTCGTCGGCCGCGCCAAGGGGATGACGGAAGATCACCTCGAGCGCAAGCTGTACGTGGTGCGCAAGCGGTGCGAAGCGGAGATTGCCGCATCCGATGTGCCGGATAAAGAGTTCTTCTATATCCCCTCGCTATCGGCGCGCACGATTGTGTACAAGGGCCTGCTGCTGGCGCCCCAAATTGCGAACTTCTATCCGGAGCTGAGCGATCCGGAAGTGATCAGCGCTTTGTGCCTGGTGCACCAGCGCTTTTCGACCAACACCTTTCCGACCTGGCAACTGGCGCATCCGTATCGGTATATCGCGCACAACGGCGAGATCAACACGCTGCGCGGCAACGTGAACTGGATGCACGCGCGGCAGTCTGTGCTGAGATCACCGCTGTACGGTCCGGACATAAAAAAACTGTTTCCAATCATCCAGCCAGGCGGCAGTGATTCGGCGGCTTTTGACAATGCCCTCGAGCTGCTGGTGATGGGCGGGCGCTCGATCCAGCACGCCATGGCGATGCTGATTCCCGAAGCGTGGTCGAGCAATCCGCACATGAGCGTGGCGAAGCGGTCGTTTTACGAATACCACGCGTCATTAATGGAGCCGTGGGACGGTCCGGCGGCGATCGCCTTCACCGACGGCCGCGTGATCGGCGCCACCCTCGACCGCAACGGACTGCGGCCGGCGCGGTACCTGGTGACGGAAGACGATCTGATCATCATGGCTTCGGAAACTGGCGTTCTTCCCGTGAAAGCGGAGAACGTGAAGCTGAAGGGCCGCCTGCAACCCGGCAAGATGCTGCTGGTGGATACCACCGAAGGGCGCATCATCTCGGACAAAGAATTAAAGCGGTCACTGTACAACCGGAACCCGTACGAGCTGTGGCTCAAGGAAAACCAGATTACGCTGGATCAGCTGCCCGAGCCCGGCCGCGAACACGGCACCGACCATGACACGATCCTGTGCCGCCAGCGCGTATTCGGCTACACAGACGAAGACATGCGGATGATCATCGGCCCGATGGCCGAGAAAGGCGAGGAGCCGATCGGTTCGATGGGCACCGATACGCCCCTGGCGTGTCTTTCCGACAAGCCGCAGCCGTTATTCAACTACTTCAAACAGCTGTTCGCGCAGGTGACCAATCCACCAATCGACCCGATTCGGGAAGAGATGGTGATGTCGCTGATCAGCTACATCGGCACGGAACGAAACATTCTCGATGAGACCCCCCAGCACTGCCATACGCTGAAGCTGCCGCACCCGATCCTCACCAACACACACCTGGAAAAATTGCGGCGGGTGTCGCGCGGAGATTTTCTGGCAACCACGCTGCCGATGCTGTTCGCCGCCGAGGAAGGCGCGCGCGGACTGGAGCGCGCGCTTGATCAGCTGTGCCGGCGGGCTTCGCTGGCGATCAAATCGGGCTACACACTGCTGATTCTCTCCGACCGCGGCATTGACCAGGACTACGCGCCGATCCCCAGTTTGCTGGCCCTGGCGGCAGTGCACAATCACCTGGTGCGTGAAGAAACACGCACTCAGGTGGCGCTCATTATCGAATCCGGAGAGCCGCGGGAGGTGATGCATTTCGCCTTGCTGATCGGCTACGGTGCCAGCGCCGTCAATCCGTATCTGGCCATCGAGACTCTCGAAGATATGGTGAAGCGCGGACTGCTTCCGCCGCAGATCACAGTCGAAAAAGCGCTGCTGAATTTCAAGAAGTCGACCAACAAGGGTTTACTGAAAACCTTCTCCAAGATGGGGATCTCGACGCTGCAGAGCTATCGTGGAGCGCAGGTATTCGAAGCCATTGGACTGAACAAGCTTCTAGTGGAAAAATACTTCACCGGAACGGTGTCGCGCGTGGAAGGCGTCGGCCTCGATGTGCTGGCCCAGGAAGCGGTGCTCAAACACCGGCATGCCTTTTTCCCGATCACCGAATCCGATACCGAGTTGGCAGTCGGCGGCAACTATCATTACCGCGTGCGGGGTGAATTTCACCGGATCAACCCGCTCACCATTTCCAAGCTGCAACACGCGGTTAGGCAGGAGAACCCGCAGACATTTCAGGAATACACCGACCTGGTGAACAATGAGAACCGCCAGTTATGCACGCTGCGCGGTCTGCTCGAAATCAAGAAATCGGAGAATCCGATACCGATCGAAGAAGTCGAGCCGGCAAAGGAGATCGTGAAGCGGTTTGCGACGGGCGCGATGTCGTTCGGCTCCATTTCCAAAGAGGCGCATGAGACCCTGGCGATCGCGATGAATCGGATGGGCGGCCGTTCGAACACGGGCGAAGGGGGAGAAGACGAGGCGCGCTTCAAGCCAGACCCGAATGGCGATCTGCGCCGCAGCTCGGTGAAGCAAGTGGCTTCGGCGCGCTTCGGCGTGACCACGAACTACTTGGTGAACGCCGACGAGTTGCAGATTAAGATGGCGCAGGGCGCCAAACCCGGCGAAGGCGGCCAGCTTCCCGGCCACAAAGTCGACAAGGAAATCGCGCGGGTGCGGCACTCAATCCCCGGTGTGGGCCTGATTTCGCCACCGCCGCATCATGACATTTACTCGATCGAAGACCTGGCGCAGCTGATCTACGATCTGAAGAACGCCAACCCGCGGGCGCGGATTTCGGTCAAGCTGGTGGCGGAAGTCGGAGTTGGCACGGTGGCCGCGGGCGTCTCGAAGGCACATGCAGACGTGGTGCTGATTTCGGGGGATTCGGGCGGCACGGGCGCGTCACCCCTCAGCTCAATCAAGCACGCCGGCGTGCCGTGGGAACTGGGACTGGCGGAAACACAGCAGGTGCTCGTCATGAACGACCTCCGCAGCCGCATCCGCGTGCAAACCGACGGCAAGCTGCAGACCGGCCGCGATGTGACGATTGCCGCGCTCTTGGGGGCCGAAGAATTCGGATTCTCGACGACGCCGCTGATCTCGATGGGCTGCATCATGATGCGCAAGTGCCACTTGAACACCTGCCCGGTCGGCATTGCGACGCAGGATCCCGTCTTGCGCAAGAAGTTTCAAGGCAAGCCGGAAGACGTGATCAATTTCTTCTTCTTCATCGCCGAACAGGTGCGCGGCTACATGGCCCAACTGGGCTTCCGCACGTTCGACGAAATGGTGGGCCGCGTCGACATGCTCGATGCGCGGCACGCCATTGAGCACTGGAAGGCGAAGGGGCTCGACCTTTCGATGATCCTGTACAATCCGCCGACGCCCAGCCGCGTCGCGCGCCGCTGCGTGCAGGCGCAAGATCACGGCCTCAGCCAGGCGCTGGATTACAAGTTGATCGATCACGCACGCGACGCGATCGACAGCGGCACGCCGGTGGAGATCAAGCTGCCAATTCGCAACGTGCACCGGACGGTGGGCGCCATGCTTTCCGGCGAGATCGCGCGCAAGTATGGCTCGGCAGGCCTGCCGGACAATACGATCAAATTCCAGTTCACGGGCTCGGCCGGCCAAAGTTTTGGCGCCTTCCTGGCCAAGGGCGTGACGCTCGAGCTTGAGGGGGACGCGAACGACTACGTCGGCAAGGGGCTCTCTGGCGGAAAGTTGATCGTGTATCCGCCGCGGAACTCGACGTTCCTTCCCGAAGAGAACATCCTGATCGGCAACGTAGTGCTCTACGGCGCGACGAGCGGCGAAGCCTATTTCAACGGCATGGCTGGTGAGCGGTTCGCCGTGCGCAATTCGGGCGCGACGGCCGTCGTGGAAGGCTTGGGCGATCATGGCTGCGAATACATGACGAACGGCCTGGTCGTGGTGCTCGGCAAGACGGGGCGCAATTTCGCGGCGGGCATGAGCGGCGGGATCGCATACGTGCTCGACGAGAAGGGCGACTTTGCGGAGAAGCGCTGCAACACGGCTGCCGTGGACCTCGAACCGGTGGTTGCCGAAGAGGACGTGGGGCAGTTGTATACGTTGATCTCCAACCATGTCGCGGCCACCGGCAGTCCGCGCGGCAAGTGGATTCTGGAGAATTGGAGCGAGATGGCGCCGCGCTTCATCAAAGTGTTCCCACATGAATACAAACGGGTGCTGGGGGTACCGCGGTTGAGCGAAAAAATGGCGGTCTCGGCATAGCATGGGTAAGGTTACCGGATTCCTGGAAGTCACGCGGGAGACGCCGCAGCGGCGTCCTCCCGCGGAGCGCATCAACGACTGGTTCGAGATCTATCTGCCGTTTCCGGAAGAAAAGATCCGCGAGCAAGGCGCCCGCTGCATGGATTGCGGCGTGCCGTTCTGCCATACCGGCTGCCCGCTGACCAACATCGTTCCGGACTGGAACGATCTGGTGTACCGCGGCCGCTGGAAAGAAGCCGTGCGCCAGTTGCACGCCACGAATAATTTCCCGGAATTCACCGGACGCATTTGTCCCGCGCCGTGCGAAGCAGCGTGCGTGCTGGGCATTAACGAGCCGCCGGTCACTATCAAGCAGATCGAAAAAACCATCATCGACCGCGCCTTTGAAGAAGGATTTATTCGCCCCGAACCTGCGCCGTTGCGAACGGGCAAACGCGTGGCCGTCGTCGGTTCCGGGCCTGCCGGCCTGGCCGCGGCACAGCAACTGGCGCGGGCCGGCCACGATGTCACGCTGTTCGAAAAGGCCGACCGCATCGGCGGCCTGCTGCGCTACGGCATCCCCAATTTCAAGATGGAGAAGCACCTGATCGACCGGCGGCTCGAACAAATGCGAGCCGAAGGTGTCCGATTCGAGACGAATGCGCATGTCGGCGTGACCGTACCGGTAGCGGACTTGCGCAAAGAATACGGCGCGATCCTGCTCACTGGCGGCGCCGAGCAGCCGCGCAATCTGCCCGTTCCGGGCCGCGAATTGAAGGGGATCCACTTCGCGATGGAATTCCTGCCGCAGCAGAATCGCCGCTGCGAAGGCGACGCAGTTCCGGTCGACGGCGCGATCCTCGCGACCGGCAAGCGCGTGGTGATCATCGGCGGCGGCGACACAGGGGCCGATTGCCTTGGCACCAGCCATCGCCAGAAGGCCGCGCACATCACGCAATTCGAATTACTGCCGAAGCCGCCGGACCAACGCTCGCCGTTGACTCCCTGGCCACTGTGGCCCATGCAGCTGCGCTCGGAGAGTTCGCACGAAGAAGGCGGCATCCGCGACTGGAGCGTATCGACCGTCCGGTTCACGGGTGATGCCGACGGGAACGTGAAACAATTGCATGGCGTGCGCGTTGGCGGGCCTCCGAAGTTCGAGGCGCAGCCGGGGACGGAATTCACGATGGATGTCGATCTGGTGCTGCTGGCGATGGGATTCCTGGGACCGGTGAAAAGCGGGATGATCGAGCAGCTCGGCGTGAAGCTGGACGGGCGCGGCAATGTCGCCACCGACGACAACTACATGTCTTCGGTCACCGGCGTATTCGCGGCCGGCGACATGCGCCGCGGCCAGTCGCTGGTGGTCTGGGCGATTGCGGAAGGGCGGAAGGCCGCGCGAGCGGTGGATGTCTACCTGATGGGCGAGAGCCAGCTGACGTAGGACTCACAACGCGTCGAGGCATCGACGCGTGTCTTCGTCGGTGCCCGTCGAGATGCGCAGGCACTGGGGCAAGCCGAACGCTTGCAGCGGGCGCACGATGATTCCCTGCGTGAGCAGGCGTTCAAATGTCTCGTGGGCCTCGCGCTCCGATGGCATCACCGTCATCACGAAATTGGCCTCCGACGGTACCACGGTCAACCCCGCGCCGCGAAGACCTTCCGTCAGATCGCGCAGCCCGCGCGCGTTCAGCTCGAGCGAACGGTGCAGGAACTCCTTATCGGCAAGCGCGGCGATGCCGGCCGCCTGCGCCGGCGTCGAGGGCTCGAAGGGTAGCTTCACCTTGAGCAGGTTGCGGATTAACTCCTCGTGCGCGAAACCGTAGCCGATGCGCGCTCCGGCCAAGCCGTAAATCTTCGAGAAGGTCCGCAGCGTGATCACGTTGTCGTAGCGGTATTGCATCGAATCGGGGTAGCGCGGATTGTCCTTCGCGTATTCGAAGTAAGCCTCGTCGAGGATGATCAGCACCCGCTCGGGCACATGCTGATAAAACTCATCGAACTCGTGGCGCGTGAAGATGGTGCCGGTGGGGTTATTGGGGTTGGCCAGGTAAATGATTTTCGTATGAGGATTGATCGCGGCCGCGAGCGCGGGCAGATCGTAGTGCCAGTCGCGGTAGGGCACCGTCCGATATTTAACGCCTCGGGAGCGGGCCAGGACCTGAAATCCGATGAAGGCGGCCTCCGTGGTGAGCACCTCGTCCTCATCCCCCAGAAACGTGCGAATGATGTTGGACATGATGCCTTCCGATCCGCTGCCGGCGATGACGTTGTCCACCTTGAGCTCAAACTTCTCGGCCAGCACCTCACGTAGTTCCAGACCTCCGCTCGGATACAGGTTGAGAGCGTCGACCGAGCGCCGGATGGCTTCCGCGGCTTGTGGTGAAGTACCTAGCGGGTTCTCATTGGAGGCGAGCTTGGCGATCTGCGTCAGGCCGTATTGCCGGCGCACGGACTCGATGCTGCGGCCGGCTTCATACGGGCGGAGCGACTCAATATAGGGCGGGACGAGGGCCAATCGCCTTCATTGTCGCCTGTTTTGTAACCCGGCGTTATTCGGCCGACGTATTCGGACCAGTGGTCTTCTTCTTCTCCGGGAAAAGCTGCTTGGGATCCATATCTGCCGGGAACGTGACGTCGAAGAATCCGATCATCATTTCTTCCCAGCTCTGGTCGCCCCATTTCACGGCCTTGGCCGGATCGGGATTGTTCTTGTTGTTCGGCGAGTTGTCGAAGTGGGCGGTGGCGGCGATCTTCGTGCCCTTCGGCACCACGATGTCGTTGACCGGCTGATACCAGAGCTGCCACCCGAAATCGTAGTGCGGCACACTGAGAATCGTCTCGGTCTCACCGGTCGGATACACCAGGCGGTATTGGAAATCTTTGCCGCGCAGGTGCATGTGGGGCAGCAGCGCGCTCAGTTTCGCGTCGTGGCCCAACTCGAATTCGGCCTCTACCTGGTAATTCGAATCGCCCGGCGGAATGGTGAATTTGTTGTTGGAGGCCGCCAGCGTCATCACGCGTTGTTGCGGGGGCTGCTTGCAGAAAACCAGCCCGACTCTGGTGCGGTCTTCGCCCGTCTTTCCATTGGCGGTGTAGTGAAGCTGGAGGACGATATCGGAGCCGGCTTTGATCAAGCGTCCCTGGCCGGGTTCGAGAATGCTGGCCGGGAGTCCCGGCGCAAAACCCGAAAGCATGTCGCCGTTCAGCTGAGGCCGGTTGCCCTTGGAGTCCTCTTCCGGCACGAAAATTTCGCCCGGCCTTTTGTCGCGCATCCACTTCGAGCTGCTGTCACGAATGTAGGCGATTACGTGATGCACGACTGCACGGTTGCCCGGCCGCACTTCGGCCATTTGCACCCAGCGGTCTTCCGTGAACTTATACGGCAGCACCACGTACTGATATTCGATGGTGCCGGAGGTGGGAATCTGAAAGGCTTCCGGCATCTCGAAAGTCACGTCGGGTTTCCCGATATTCCAACCGTCCACGAACTCGGCGGGCTTGGGGAGGTCTTTGGAATCGCCTTCCGGCGCCCCGGCGTCCACCCAGCTCACCAGCGTGTCGATATCCTTCTGCGCGAGAGACCGGTCGTTGCGGAAATGTCCGTACCTGGGATCGGCGAACCATGGCGGCATCTTCCGTTCCAGGACGGCCTGCTTCATGGCCTTGGCCCACGGGCGCGCCTGCTGGTAGGTCAGCAGCGAGAACGGCGCGGCCTCACCCGGCCGGTGGCAGCTCTGGCAGTTCTTCTGCAAAACGGGAGCGACGTCCTTGCTGAACGTCACGGAATCAGTGGCGGCGAATGCAACGGTCGATAGACCGCAGATGAGCGCGGACAGCAGCTTCATGATCACCCTCTGGTGCCAATTATACTAAACTACCGACCGTTCGGTTTGCCCCGCCCGCTCGAATCCCAAGCGCAGCTGCCGGCGCTCGAAATCGAGCAGCCACTGCTTGTTCTCCAACCCGCCTCCGTAGCCGGTGAGCTTGCCGTTGCTGCCGATCACGCGGTGGCACGGAATAATGATGGCAATCGGATTGGACCCGTTCGCCAAACCCACAGCGCGCGAGGCCGCGGGATTGCCGATGCGCCGCGCCAATTCGCCGTAAGAAATGGTTTCGCCAAACGGGATGCCGCAGAGCGCGCTCCACACGCGCTGCTGAAACTCGGTCCCTTCGGGTTTGAGCAGCAGGTCGAACTGCTGCAGTTCGGCGGCGAAAAAGGCACGCATCTGCCGGATCGGCTCGCGGAGGCAACGGCCGCCGTGCTCCCAGGCAGGATCGACTCGGGGCGGCGTGCGGCCCCGCGCGAATAAGAGCTGGCTCAGGCCGGCTTCATCCGCCACCAGCAGCAACCGCCCGGTTGGACTTTCCATCCATTGATAACAAGTGGCCATCTCGAACTCCCTGCCAAAGATGCAGCGCGGCATACGCGCGCCACGGCCGCCAGCGCTCGGCCCGCCGGTCCAGCTCGGGCGTGGTGCGCGTCGAGGTGGCGCGCAGCAACACCAGGTCGCCCGACGGCAACGCGTCTGGATCGTTGAACGCGCGCAACGCGATATATCCGGCCGTCCAAGTACCGATGCCGGCGATCGACTGCAGTTGTTTTCGCAATTCTTCGGGCGCGCTCCGATTGTCGAGCACGATTTCGCCGCGGGCCACGGCGGCGGCAAACGCGCGCACGGTTTGGGCGCGCTGCCGGGGCAGACCGATTGACGCCACGTCGGCCTCGGCCAGATCCGCGGCCTCCGGGAACAGGTGTGTCACGCCCGCGCGCTCCCCTTCGAAGGGGCGGCCGAATCGCAGTACCAGGCGGCCCACCAAGGTCGAGGCGCCCGCCACGCTCACCTGCTGGCCCAGAATCGCGCGAATTCCCAACTCAAAAGCATCCCATGCTCCGGGGACCCGAAGGCCTGGCCGCGCCCGCACCAGAGGCCGGAGCAGCGGATCGGATCCAAGGCAGGCTGCAATTGCGAGCGGATCCGCGTCCAGATCGAACAAGCGCCGCGCGCGCGAGACGATAGCCAGCAGGCTACCGGAGTCCGGATGGTGCACATCAAGGATTACTTCGGAATCGCAGTGCGCCACCTCGATGCTGCCCGGCACTCCGGACAAAACAATGCTCCGGCGATAAACACCCTCGGATACACACTCGACGCCCGGAATCGCGCGCGATTCCAGAAATGCCAGCAAGGCATTCCAGTCAAACGGCGCACGATACCGCAGCCGGAAGCGTAGACTGGCTGCCTTACACGAGCGGCGTGTTCTACGCAAATCGCGGGGGCTGCGGTTCCAAGTTTTGCGAAATGCGTCGTTGAAACGGCGCACGCTGCCGAATCCGGACGCCAGAGCGATCGCTGTTACCGGCAGATCGGTGTCGTTTAGGAGCCGTTTCGCCGATAACAAGCGGTGCGTTTGCGCCACCGCGATCGGCGGGGCGCCGAGATGCTCGACGAACAAACGCCGGAGATGGCGGTCACCCACGCCCAACCGTTCGGCCAATTTGCGTACGCCCGCCTCATCGAGGGTGCCTTCGGAGATTTCACGAAGGGCGCGGGCGACTGTCGTCGAGGAACCGTTCCAGGCGGGAGTCCCCGGGGCACATTCCGGCCGGCATCGCAGGCAAGGGCGGAATCCAGCCGTCGCCGCTGCCGCCGCCGAAGGATAATACTCAACATTCTCTTCGCGCGGCGACCGCGCGGGACAGATGGGCCGGCAAAAGATCCGGGTCGTGCGGACGGCGATGAAGAAGCGGCCGTCGAATCGGGGATCGCGCGCCAGGCGCGCTTTGCGGCAGGTTTCGCGGTCTAGCAACACGTCATTGCCGACTATAGCGCCGCTGGATCGCGAGAACCAGCCGTTTTCGGACGCGGATGAGACGCGGATGAGAGGACCAGCAGCCGCAGTTGCGGGCGCGCGAAGCGGTATTCGGACCGCCTTTTCGGAACGATCGTTCCGGACACTGCTGGTTCCCTTCGTGGCTGCTTCGAAGTTCCGCCTCGTCGCGGTGTCGAACCGTTCCTTCACACCTCATTATCCCGCGCGGTCCCAAATACCAGAGGTTTCGAGGGGGTATGCGGCCCCGTCAAGTCACCAGTTTTCAATTGAATAGAAAAATCTTTTGAAGCGGAAAACCCATGCCTGCCGGCAAGCCGTCGCTTCAACGGTTCTGGGACGGGATCGGCGCCTATTTGTGCCGGTAGTCCAACGGCGGCTTCTGTGCAGGGGGAATCACAGACTGATAGGACTTACCTTCCAGCTTGCGACGGAAATCCGCCTTTGCGTCCAATACCAACTGGCGGTCCGAAAACAAATCGGCACCGGTGGCCGCCAACGATTTTGCGGCCACGATCATTCCCTTCTGGCCGATACTCATACCGGCGCAGGCTGCTGCCTGCCACGTATGAGCGCCCACTCCGGGTACAAAAGTCGCCGCGCTGAAACCGATCGTGGGGACGTTCCAGCTCACGTCTCCCACATCGGTCGACGCGGCGGCCCTATTGAGATCGGGCTGCCTGAGCGGCTGAATCAACGCCGTCGAGTCCAACGCGCCGGCGGCGCCCTCCGGCAAGCTCTTTTGCAGTTGTTCGGCGAAGCGTCTTTCTTCCGCAGTATAACGGAAGCCGCCAACCTCTTCGAGATTCCGTTGGGCGACTTTAGCCAGGGCATCATTGCCCAGCACATTCGCGTCGCCGCCGATCTCTTTGACATCGAGTGTGGTTTCTGTCATGAGTGCGGCACCCTGGCTGATCTTCAGGATTCGGTCCCAAACGCCTCCGAGTACGGCAGACGAGGGATTTCGGGCGTACAAGTAGAGTTCGGCCGTATCCGGAACCACGTTGGGTGCTGCACCGCCATTCGTAATGATGTAGTGGACGCGGCTGTTGCTGGGGATATGTTCGCGAAGAAACTCGAGTCCACTGCCCATCAACATCACTGCGTCCAAAGCGGACCGGCCCCGATCGGGAGCGACTGCCGCATGGGCCGCGGTGCCGTGAAACAGGAACCGGGCGCTATCAATGGCCAACTGGCCTCCGTTACCTACGGCGTTTTCGGCGCCGGGATGCCAGTGGAGAACCACGTCCGTGTCGCGGAATAGACCGGCGCGGATCATATAGACTTTTCCGTCGCCACCCTCTTCAGCCGGCGTGCCGTAATAGCGAAGGGTGCCGGACACATGATTCTGTTCCATGTACTCTTTCAGCGCCACTGCCGCGAGCGCGGCGCCAGAACCGAGCAGGTTATGGCCGCAACCGTGACCGGGTGCGTCGCCCACCACGGGACTTCGGTCCGGCACGGCGGCCTGCGAGAGCCCAGGGAGTGCGTCGAACTCGCCCAAGATGCCGATCACAGGCGCACCTTGGCCATAGACGGCCAGGAAACCGGTGGGTTCATCGGCAACCGGCGATTGGACCCGAAAGCCCGCGGACTGCAACTCCCGCTGCAGGAGCGCAGAACTCTTCTCTTCGTGATAGCCCAATTCCGCAAAGTCCCATATCGCCTTGGATACGACAGCAAAGTGGGCCGCGCGCTGGTCGACGAGTTGAAAGATCTGCTGGTGTTTCGAGGTCTGGCAGACAGCTACCGGCGCAATCAGGCCCGCCAGGGTAATGGCCGAAGCAAAATCAGAAAGCAGGCGTTGGGGGTTGACTCGCATTGAATCAGGCTACCGCACCGACGTCCGACAAGGGGGGTACGGCCGAAATGAGGTATTCGCGGGGATGAGCTGCCCTCAATTCCCCGGCGGTTGGTCGATCTGGAAATAATGCACCTGGCCTTCCTTGCTGCGGGGCGTGATCGCCATGCGTATGCTTCTCCCGGTATTGGGGCAGCTTGTGGCCCGATGCCAGCGTTCCTCGTTGGCATTGATCAAATCGCCGTATTCGCCATGCACCACGCCCTCACCTGTGATCAGGGCGCAGACATTGCCCCAGACATTCAACCAGACCTCCGGCATGTTTTCGTGGAAATGGCCCCAGCTCGTGGAGGGCGGCAACTCGGTGAGCGGCGGCCCGATGTTCAGGTTGGACGACGTATGGCCGTCATAGAGGAAACGCTCGCCCGTGCGGGTTGAGGCCCCATAGTCATCAACATTGAAGAAGGGCGTGTTGAACGAGTCGTAGCCACCGGTCGAAGTGATTTTGACCTTCTCGTAGGTGTAGCCCTTGACCGGCGCGGGAGTCTCATTCTCGGGATAGGATGGCGCCTGGCCCGCCGGCGTTGTGATGTAATACACGACCGGCTCACTGCCGACCGTCTCGAGGCAGTAGGACAGCCGCGGCGCCACATTGAACACCCAACCCTTTGGCAGGACCCTGGGCTCCTGGCCATCGATGGTGACTTTGACCTGCCCGCTGTGCACCCAGCCCCAGGCGCGGTCATCGGCCCAGAACATGCACTTGCTCTTATCGCCGGGCGCCATCTGGACATAAGCGCCGTCAAAGTCACGGGTCAGCAACACCTTCTGTTCCCAGCGCGCCTGACCCTGATGCGCCTTGAGGACAGCGGCGATATGCCAGATCGGCTTGTTGGGCGCCTTGTACGGCGTTTCGGGATTCTTATGCGCGGCCCACACCACGCGGCTGGGCCCATTTTCACCGCCGGCCTGGGACCACCAATTCGCCTGGGATGCCCGGGCGCCGCGTGCCGGCGCCGGAGCGGGCTCGGTTGTTTGCGACCAAGCGGGACCGCACCTCAGCATCAGTCCAAGCGCGATCAAAACTCTCTTTGTGGATTTCATAGTTCCCGCTCCATTAGGTTTGTTCAGGACATCTTAATGTTACTTGCAGCAAAACTTTCATTACGCAGTTCAGCTGGCGAATTTCTTCATCTGGTTATCTGAACCGGGTTAATTATCCTCTAAAAGGCCGTTGCGTGCCCTGATTGGGTCCGGCCAGCCTCGCCCGGTTACCACCTTCCATACCGTCCGCCGCGGTTGAGGGCACGCGGCCAGATGTGTCATCATGTTGGATCAACCTAAATAATCGCGGAGCCGGAGCGATGGGGCTCTGCGTTTCGCTGGAGAAAAACGAGTGGCTGTGATTGCCGGTGTGGTGAAGGAGTCGGCGCCCGGTGAGCGCCGAGTGGCAATGGTGCCGGGCGCGCTGTCGGTCTTCAACAAAACCGGCGCGCAGATCGTGATGGAAGCGGGGGCCGGCGAGGCTTCCGGCTTCTTAGACTCCGAATACTCGGAAAAGGGCGTCAAGCTGGTGAAGAGCCGCGGCGATGTGTTCGCGCAAGCAGACGTCATCCTGCAGGTGCGCAGCCTGGGCGCGAATCCGGAAACCGGCGCGAGCGACCTCTCGCTGATGCGAAAGGGGCAAACCGTCATCGGGTTCGGGGAACCGCTCACAGCAGGGGCGGCGGCGAAATCGCTGGCCGAGCGCGGCGCAACGTTTCTCGCCATGGAGCTGATGCCGCGCATCACGCGGGCGCAGAGCATGGACGCCCTGTCGTCGATGGCGACCATTGCGGGCTACAAAGCCGTCCTGATTGCCGCCGATTCCCTGCCCCGCATGTTCCCCATGCTGATGACGGCGGCGGGAACGGTGGCGCCGGCGCGCGTGCTCATTATCGGCGCCGGAGTGGCGGGACTGCAGGCGATCGCGACCTCGCGGCGGCTGGGCGCCGTGGTCAGCGGATATGACATTCGCGACGTGGTCAAAGAGCAGATCGAGAGCTTGGGCGCGCGCTTCGTGGTGCTGGACATTGAGGCTGCGGGCGCGCAGGACAAGGGCGGCTACGCCAAGGCGATGGGCGAGGATTTCTACCGCAAGCAGCAGGAAGCGCTGGGCAAAGTTCTGGCCGACCAGAACGTGGTGATCACCACCGCGGCCGTTCCGGGCCGCAAAGCGCCGATCCTGATTACGCGCGCGATGGTAGAGCGGATGACGCCGGGTTCGGTGATCGTTGACATTGCCGCCGAGCGCGGCGGCAACTGCGAACTGACGAAGGCCGGCGAGGTGGTTGAGGAGAAGGGCGTGCGGATTTACGGGCCGGTTAACCTGCCGTCGACAATCCCGTACCACGCCAGCCAGATGTACGCCAAGAACATTGCGACATTCTTGAAGTACCTCATCAACAAGGAAGGCAATCTCACGCTCAACCGCGAAGACGAAATCGTCCGCGAGACGATGGTCACGCACGGCAGCGACGTGGTCCACCCGAAGGTGCGCGAACTGCTCGGATTGCCGGAATTGCAGGCGGTCTAAAACCGCCGACAGGAGTATCATGGCCAACAATCTGGAATTGGGATTATTCGTTTTCATGCTGGCGACCTTCATCGGTCTGGAGGTCATCCGCAAGGTTTCCCCGCTGCTGCACACGCCGCTGATGTCTCTGACCAACGCTATATCGGCGATCTCGGTGGTGGGCGCGATTCTCATCACTGGCAACCCGGACGCGACGACGCTGAGCAAGGTGCTCGGCTTCATCGCGATCACGGCGGTGGTGACGAACATCGTGAGCGGGTTTCTGATTACGGACCGCATGGTGAAGATGTTTAAGAAGCGCGAGGGGAAGAAGTAAATGGAACACCTGGTCCAATACATCTACATTATTTCGGCGGGCCTGTTCATTCTCTCGCTGAAGTGGATGAACCACCCGGCCAGTTCGCGCCACGGCGTGATCGCGGGTGAGATCGGAATGCTGCTGGCGGTTGTCGGGACGTTCATCGGGTTTCCGGGACCGGTTACGGCCGGCGTAAACGCGGTGGGAATCGCGTTTGTGGCCAACTGGCCGTGGATCATCTCGGCCCTCGTGATCGGCATCGCGGTGGGCATACCGATTGCCTACATCATGCCGATGACCGCGGTGCCGCAACGAACCGCGCTCTCGCACGCGTGCGGCGCGCTGGCGGCGGCACTGGTAGGAACCGCGGAATTCTATCAGCGGCAAGGCAATAACGCCGCGGAACTGCGCGGCTTCATCATCGTGGCCCTGGTGGTGGAGACGCTGCTTGGCTACCTCACCTTCACGGGAAGCTTGATGGCGATGGGCAAACTGCAGGAAGTGCTGCCGCAGCGGCCCATCACATACCGGAACCAAAACGCAGTCAATTTCGTGCTGTTCGCGATTGCGGCGGCGCTGGCGGTGTGGATGGCGATCGATCCGACGCAGACGCAACTGTTTCCGATTTTCGCCGGGCTGGCGCTGCTGTTCGGAGTGCTGCTGATCATCCCGATCGGCGGGGCGGACATGCCGACGGTCATCGCGATCCTGAACTCGTATGCCGGTCTGTCGGCGTGCGCCATGGGATTCGCGTTGAACAATCGGCTGTTGGTGGTGGCTGGCGCATTGGACGGATCGTCGGGCTTGATCCTTTCGATCATCATGTGCAAGGCCATGAACCGCTCGTTCACCAACGTGCTGTTCGGGGCGTTCGGGCAGGTGCAGGTGAGCACGGGCAAGACGGAGCAGCGCAGCTACCGGAGCGCGAGCGCGGAAGAGGCGGCATCGATTCTGGAAGCGGCCAGCAGCGTGATCATCGTTCCCGGGTACGGATTGGCGGTGGCGCAGGCGCAGCACAAAATCCGCGAGCTGTTCGATAGCCTGACCAAGCGCGGCGTGGAAGTGAAGTTCGGCATCCATCCCGTAGCGGGGCGCATGCCGGGCCACATGAACGTGCTGCTGGCAGAAGCGGACATTCCGTACGACAAACTGGTCGAGATGGACGATATCAACGGGGATTTCCCGCAATGCGATGTGGCGTTGGTGATCGGGGCGAACGACGTGACCAATCCCAAGGCGCGGACGGATAAGGGCAGTCCTATCTATGGTATGCCGATCCTCGATGTAGACAAGGCGCGCACTGTGATGGTGATCAAGCGCTCCATGAATCCCGGGTTCGCCGGCATCGACAACGATCTGTATTATCTGGACAAGACGCTGATGCTGTTCGGGGACGCCAAGGCGTTCGTATCCGAACTGGTGAAGGAACTGCCGGCGCGGGCCGCGGCGTAGAAGAGAAACCCCGAAGAATCGCGCCCCGCCGATCGTCCAAGAGGAGGCAACAATTCCGAGGATGGTGCTGGAAGGGACGGAGCGGGAACTCGTTGCGGCATGCCAGCGCGGCGACCGCGAAGCCTTTCGTGCCGTTTTCGAACTGCACAAGGACCGGGTGTACTCGATCGCGCTGCGGTTTTCGGGCGATCCGGCGGCGGCCATGGACATCGCGCAGGACACGTTCCTGAAGCTGTTTTCGCGCATCGGAGATTTTCGCGGGCAGTCCACTCTAGATACGTTTCTCTACCGGCTGGTGGTCAACCACTGCCTCGACCGGAAACGGAAAGACCGGCGGTTGCTGCCGCTGGTCGACGAGTGGGCCGCCACGCTACTGGCGAAAGACCGCAGCCCGAGCGACGAGTTGGAGCGCAGCGAGGTCGCCGCGAGCGTGCGGGCGGCGGTGGAGAAATTGACGCCGGATTTGAAAATGGTGATCGTGCTGCGGTACACCGAGGGACTGGCTTACGACGAGATTGCCGGGGTTCTGGGTTGCTCGCCGGGAACGGTGGCGTCGCGGCTGAACCGGGCTCACAAGCTGCTGGAGCGCCGGTTGGGGCATCTGGGAGTCGGTTATGTCTGATTGGTTAAAGGACGAGTTGAGGCGCCAACTGGGCCCGGTAATCGCGCCGGAGTCCCTGTGGGAACGTATTGAGAACGGCATGCAGCCGGAGAGCCTCCTCCACTCGCATTACTGGATGGGGTGGGCGGTGGCCGCGGCAGTCACGCTGGCAACCACAGTCGGGACATATTGGCTGCCGGAACCCCAGAGGGCTGATGTGGTAGTTCTAGCGGCTTCCCAACAGCCAGCGTCGCGTCAGGGTGACCCGGCCGATTGGGATCTTCGATGCGCCCCTCCTGCCAACCACGCCGCGTTCCGGATAGCGAATCTCTCGGCACAAAAAGGCCACCAGTTTGCGCTGGCGATATCTGCTCAGGAAGATGGGGCAACTGGCTGTCAGTCCTGTCATTCCATAGGTTTAACTCAGCACCACTTATAGGGGGTTGTCAGGAGCGGGCAATTGCAGTAATCTGGAATTGCAATGCTTCGGCCTGTCACGGCTACCGGGCTTACCACTGGGCATGCCCCTTTCGTCGAGGAGGCCCGCGACCGCGGCCAGCTTTACATCGAGCAGCGCTACGACCTGTATTCGGAAGAAAACCACGAATCCTGGCGGAGGTTGTATCGCCGGTTGCAGCCGCGCTGGGAGCGTTACGCCAACGAGCATTTTCTGCAAGGAATCGAGGCGCTGGCTCTTTCCCCTGACCGAGTCCCCCGCCTATCGGACATCAATCGCCGGCTGCAGCCGCTTACCGGATTCCAGGCGAAGCCCGTGAGCGGGTATGTGCCGGGATTCCTGTTCTTCGATTGCCTTAGGCGGCGGGAATTTCCGACGACCATCACCATCCGGCCAGCGGAGCGGATGGATTATCTGCCGGAGCCCGACATTTTCCACGACGTCGCCGGACACGTACCGATGCACACCGAGCGCGCTTTCGCGGACACGCTGGTGCGATTCGGAGACTGCGCGCACACCGCGGTAGAAATGACGGCATCGATTCGCGATCCGCGGGAACGGGCGCGCCGGCTGACGAATATCATCAAGGCCATGTCGCGCTTCTTCTGGTTCACGGTGGAATTCGGGTTGATGCGCGGGACGAACGGCACGGTTGCCTACGGGAGCGGGCTGTTGAGTTCGTATGGAGAACTCGAGCATGCCGTTGAGTCCGACGAAGTGCAGCGATACCCGGTGCAACTGGAGTGGCTGATCAACCAGGGGGCGGAGATCGATCACTACCAGCCGCTGCTGTTCATCGTGGATTCCTTCGATCACCTGTTCGAGCTGGTGGACCGGCTGGAGCAGTGGATGCGCGCGGGCAAGCTGGACAACGTGGCCCCGGGCCTGCCGGATATCCAGGAATCGGATCTGCGGAGTTTTCTGAACGCCGCATATACCGCGTAAGGCGGTGTCTCCTCGTATTGTGTTATAGTCATCACAAATCCATCGCTGAATGGATGGAACTGGTTTTCCTCGTGACTATCGGGGAGCGGGGATTGGATCTCAAGAATGTGCGGAATTGCTGGCTTTACGCGGCTGGGTAAGGCCGCGACGGCAGGCATAGCAAAACGGATCACGGAAGCCCTCTACCATCGAGGTCCCGACCAACACGGCGTCTTCGAAGGCAGCGAAGCGACGCTGTGCGCAGTCCGGCTAAAGATCATCGATCTCGAGGGCGGGGACCAGCCGTTCCTCAGCGCGGACGGCGATACCGCGATTGTCTTCAATGGTGAAATCTACAATCACCGCGAGATCCGCGCGGAACTAACCCGGCGCGGGCACCGCTTTCGTTCCCAATGCGACACGGAAACGGTGTTGGCGGCATTTCTGGAATGGGACACCAAGTGCCTTTCGCGGCTGCGGGGGATGTTTGCATTCGCGGTGTGGACGGAGTCGTGCAAGCGGCTGGTGCTGGTGCGAGACCGGATCGGGATCAAACCGCTGTACTATTGCCAGCAAGGGTCCAACCTCTACTTCGGCTCCGAATTGAAGGCGATTCTGGAGCATCCGAATATTCCCCGGCAGCTCGATCTGCATGCGCTCGGATCGTATCTTTCGGTGAATTACGTTCCCGGGCCACGGACGCTGTTCGAAGGTATCCGTAAGCTGCCCCCGGGCCATCTGCTGGAATGGCGGCGCGGGAAGCTCACACTGGAGCAGTGGTGGAAGCTTCCGACCGGACCGGTGCGGCGGATCTCCACGGGCGAAGCAAAGGACGAACTGGACCAGTTGCTTCGCGAGTCAGTCCGCGAGCAGTTGATTGCGGATGTGCCGCTGGGAGTATGGGCGTCGGGCGGGTTGGACTCGTCGACGATCCTGCATTACGCAGCCGCCAACGCGGGCCGCCTGAAAACCTTTTCCATTTCGTTCGCGGGACGCAGCTTCGACGAAAGCCGGTATTTCCGGCGGATCGCGCAAGTCTACGGCACTGATCACCACGAGTTCGACCTGGATCCGGAACTGAATCTCCGGGCCGCGATTGAAGACTTTGCGTTCTATTCGGATGAACCAAGCGCGGATGCGGGCGCGCTACCAGTGTGGTACCTGGCGCGGATGTCGCGCGAGCACGTAACGGTAGCGCTCTCCGGGGAGGGCGCAGACGAGTTGTTCGGCGGGTATTTGACCTATCTTGCCGACCGGGCGGTGCGCCCATGCCGGCATCTGCCGCGGGCAGCGCGGCATCTCCTACAAGCGGCCCTGCACCGATACTTGCCGGTCTCGGATGAGAAGATCAGCCTGGAATACAAGGTGAAGCGGTGGATCGAGGGAAGCGGTCTGGATCCGGACGAAGCCCACTTTTTCTGGAATGGCACATTCTCGCGGGAGCAGCGGAACAAGATCTGGCCGGGCAGTAATGGCAGTGGCGTGCGGGGCTTGGTAGACGCCCTGGACCTGGACCCGCGTACCGGCCTGCTGAACCGGTATCTGTTCATCGATCAGAACTACTACCTGCCCGACGACATTCTGTACAAAGCCGACCGGATGAGCATGGCGCACTCGCTGGAAGTGCGGCCGCCGTTTCTGGATCACCGCATAGTGGAGTTTGCGGCTTCCCTGCCCGAACAACTGAAGATCCGCGGCCTCCGGCAGAAATACATTCTGAAGGAATTGATGCGGGACAAACTGCCGGCAGAAGTGATCCGGCGCAAGAAGACAGGCTTCGATATTCCAGCGCATGACTGGTTCCGGGGATGCCTGAAAGGGCTGGTTCGGGAAACGCTGAACGCGGACGCCGTGGCAGCGACCGGGATCTTTGACGGGCGCGCGGTCGACACGCTGATTCGCGATCACATGGAGAGGCGGATCAACGTCGGATACCATTTGTGGGGCCTGCTGACACTGTTCCTGTGGATGAAGCGCTGGAAAGTGGAGATCGTGCCGGGTGAAGAAACGGAGCGACCGCAGCCGATGCGAATGTTGGCCGAACGAAAGCGAAATCTCAACGCAGTTCCGCTTGTTCCTTGATTTCCATTTGCGGGCTCAGCAACCGGACCTGGATAGGAAGACCGCCGACGGCAGGCGCTACTTTGCGAGTGAGGCGCTCAAAGCCGGCCATGGCGCCAGGTTGGCGCCAGACGCCTTCCCCGACGACAAAGCCGATCGCAGTGTTCTCGTCTCGAGATAGGGAGACGCTGACACCAAGATCCTGAAGGTAGCCGGCATCGCGAAGGGCGCGGCCGAGGGCGCGGGCGTCCGCTTCGGTCGCGGAACCAAGGTAATAAATTTCGTCCTTGGCCCCCACGCGAATCTTGCCGATCTGCAGGGTCTTTTTGACGTGCCAGCCGGAGTTCACCAGGCGCAGCTCGAGGGGCAAGCCCCCGGCAGCGGGAGCAATCCTACGCCCGATTTCTTCAAACGCGGAAATAGCAGGCAGACTGTCCCACTGACCGTCCGGGAGTACGAAGGACAGGATGGTGCCGCCCGGATTCCGGGAGAGGAGAACGGCCGAGCCGCGCCCGCGGAAGTAACCGAGAGCTTGCAGTGCATGGCCTAACGCGAGCGCGTCCTGGGGTGTCGCTGCGTGCGAGTAGTAGATTTCGTCCTTCGTTCCGATGATCATTTTGGGGAGGGAGCGGCCGGGACGGTGGCTTCTCTCGATCATCAGGCCCGTCACGGCTGCCAAGAGCAGAAGCCCCGCGCCCAATGCCAGGCCGTTGACCGCAATGCGCCGCGTTCGCGCCTCCATGTTCACGATGCTATCGTCCGGCAACGAATTGAGGCAAGGCCAATCGCCGCCGAGAAAAGGCGGCACCGAGCGGGAAAAGGTCTTGCGTGAGGGAAGCCAGGCTTGTGATACACCTGAGACGTGGGAGAAAACGGAAGGAACATCAAGAGGGTCTGCGTCTATTGCGCGTCGAGCGAACGGGCGCCGGAGATCTACCAGACAGCCGCATTGCGCCTCGGCAGGCATCTTGCCAGCCATGGGATTACGATCGTCTACGGCGGCGGTGGCGTGGGCTCAATGGGACGGGTGGCCGAAGGATCACTGGCGACAGGCGGACGGGTCATCGGAGTGCTGCCACGCTTCATGAACGATCTGGAATGGGGGCACAAGCAACTGACAGAGCTTCGGCTGGTAGACGATCTGCACGAACGCAAGCGGACGATGCTGCAGTTGTCGGACGCGGTTGTGGCCCTGCCGGGAGGATCGGGAACGCTGGACGAACTGTTTGAGGCTATCAGCATGAAGCGGCTGGGATTGTTTCTCGGGCCTATCGTGGTGATCAATGTAAACGGGTATTTCGAACCGTGCCTCCAGATGCTGTCGCAGTGCATCCGCGATCGATTCATGGATGAGCGGCACCGTGACATGTGGTCGGTAGTGTCGGAGCCGGAGGCGGTGTTTCCCGCCGTTTTGAGCGCGCCGGACTGGAAGGCGGACGCGCGGGCGTTTGCGGTGCAGCGGTGAACGAGTCCGAAGATACCCGTCCGAACCTGGGGGTTCGCCCCACCTTCGCCGTCGTCGTAATTGCGGTTTTGATTTTTGTCGGCTGCATCATCAGCCCACCGTCGCTGATGGACGACGTGGATGCGGTGCAGGGGCAGATCGCGCGCAACATGCTGCAGTCGGCCGACTGGGTGACAGCACGGCTGGATGGCGTAGCCTACCTGGAAAAATCGCCGCTCAAGTACTGGCTGATGGCGATTTCGTTCAAAATTTTCGGGGTGCACGATTGGGCCGCGCGGGTGCCGCTGGCGCTCGCGACCGTGCTGCTGTGCTGGGTGACCGCGCGTTTCGGAGCATGGGCATTCGGGCAGCGCGCGGGGATGTACGCGGGCCTGATTTTGGCAACGTGCGTGGGGCTGTTTCTCTTCACGCGCATTTTGATTCCGGACGTGATGCTCACACTGGTCATCACGCTGGCCCTTTGGGGAGTTCTGCGAGCACTGGAGGATGACGAGCGGCATCCGCGCGTGTGGGCGCTCGTCCCGTGGGCGTCTATGGGAGTGGGACTGCTGCTGAAGGGATTAATCGCCTCCCTGTTCCCGGCCGGCGCCGCACTACTCTATCTTCAGTTCACGGGGCAGCTATGGCGGCGGAGGACCTGGGCGCGGCTGCGGCCGGCGGCGGGCATGGTGCTGCTGCTGGCGATCGCGGTTCCCTGGCACGTGCTGGCAACTCTGCGAAACCCGCCCTATTTCGATTTCACGTTGCACAGCGAGAGTGGTTCGTATCACGGGTTCTTCTGGTTCTACTTCATCAACGAGCACCTGTTGCGATTTTTGAACTTACGGTATCCGCGGGACTACAATACCGTGCCGCGACTGTACTTCTGGTTGTTTCACCTGCTGTGGCTGTTCCCGTGGAGCGTTTATTTTCCGGCCGCGTGGAAGCTGAGCTATCGCGCGCCGGACCGGGCGAGCCGAGTGCGCCTGCTGGCGCTGTGCTGGACAGGCTTCATCCTGGTGTTTTTCACGTTCTCCACCACGCAAGAGTATTATTCGATGCCGGTGTATCCGGCGCTGGCGCTGCTGATAGCGTCGGCGATCGCGAGCGAGAGCCGCGCTCTGCGGTATGGGACGCGAGCGGTGGCGGCGATCGCGGTGTTGGCGGCGGTGACGATTGGGGCGATCCTGTGGCTGGTCCGCGGGCTACCGGCGCCGGGCGACATCGCGGTAGCGCTGAATTCGAATCCGGAGCTGTACACTTTGTCTTTGGGACACATGGCGGACCTGACGCTGCGCGCGTTCGCCTACTTGCGGCTGCCGCTGGCGGTGGCGGGGGTAGCGTTTCTGATCGGCGCGCTTGCGGCTCTTCGCTCCAGGAGCCTGGTGCCAGTGGCAGGACTGACTGTGATGATGGTGCTGTTCTTTCACGCCGCGCGGCTGGCGCTGGTTGTGTTCGATCCGTACCTGTCGTCGCGGCCGTTGGCGGAAGCGCTGCTCCGCCAACCTCCGGGACGGCTAATCATGGGCGATCAGTATTACACCTTCTCGTCGGTTTTCTTTTACACGAACCGGCGGGCGCAGTTACTGAATGGGCGCGTGAACAATCTGGAGTATGGGTCGTATGCGCCGGACGCGCCGCGGGTTGTGTTTATCCAGGATGGCGACCTGGCGCGGGCGTGGGTGGAGCCGGAACGATATTACCTGTTGGCGGAGGGACCTGCCGTACCGCATCTGGAGCGCGTGGTGGGCAAGGGCGCGCTGCACCAGGTGGCGGAAAGCGGGGGGAAGTTTTTGTTTACGAACCGGTAGCGCGGGTGATCGGCGTTACTCGACCACTACGGTGACGTTCTGGTAGGTGAACAAGGAGCCGTCGCTGGCGACGGCACGCAGAACATAGGTTCCTGGCTCTTGGAAGGTTACCTGAGTTACCCATCTTCCTTCAGGTGGCGGCTCGGGGATGTTGAACGGCGGAGACCACGGGGAATTGGCCCATGCCCGCGTGTCGGTCCAGGTCTTCATCTGGTCGGGGCTGAAGTGTGCTGCGGCGGATTTGCCGCGGTAGACGATCCAGGATAAACGCAGGCCGGGACCGCTTGACGGAACAAGGGACGCTGGCGGACGGTACACCAGGCTTGCGACGTTGCCGCCGGCAGGACGCTGGGGCGGTTTCGGCTTCTCTTCTTCGGTTGCGGCCTTTCCGGGGTGGCGCGGCTGGGGCTTGCCATCACGGCGGGCTGGCAGGTTGTCGGGGTCCCCGGCGAGCGCCACGAGGGTCAGCGGCTCGCCGACTTTGACACTCCGGCGCGCCTCGCCCTGGACCTCGAGTTCGGGCGGCATATTGTAGCGCAGTTCGTCGCGGAGACTGCCGCCATCGCCGCCAACCTCGGTGGAGATAACCTGGGCATCAATCTGGTAATCGGTCTTGAGCGAGGCATAGGCCTTCTCGGTGCGACCGTGAGTGGTAAGGGTCCAGATCAGCTCCTTCTTGCCGAAATCTTTGGGAATTTGAATCGTGAACAGAAAGGGATTGCGGCGCGGGTAGAAATGAGTCGGCTGGCCCTGGTCGGGACCGCCGGGCTCGATGCTGTTGTCGGGACCGGCGGCGATGTCGAACTCCTCCAGCCAGTTGGTATTCATATAGCCGAAGTACATGGTGAAGGAGCCATCCGGGTTGGGCATCCAGCCTTCGTAGGCGGGCGAGACGCTCTGGCCCTTCGAATACGTGAACCTGGTCTGGGCGCCGGCGCCGAGCAGAAGCACACAGCCGGCGAAAATCCCGGCGCGCATTATTTTTCCTGGACGGCCGCGCTCAGGGCCGGCGGTTTGGTCGGCGGAGCCCAGCAGACCGGGCAGCCGATATCGTAATCGTTTCGGGTTTTCATCTTGGCGCGGCGGCGCGCCATCTCGGCCTGGAACTGCTCCTCGGTAAGCGAGACGGAATAACCGAGATCGATGAACATGTTAGCGATCGAGCGCCGGCCGCCGCCGGCCCAGTTGCGGGGATCGGCGGGGTTCTTGTTGTTCGCCGTCGTGTCGAGGAAACCGATGAGGTGAACGATCGTGCCCTTGGGCAGCAGCGGCGCGGAATCGTCGTCGTAGACGTATTGCTTGACCCAATTGTGATCGTAGCCGACACAATTCAGTGTCTGGATGTTGTGGCCCCAGATTGCTTCCAAACACATGCGCACGCCGGGTGCGTGCAGATGCGGCTCGAAAGCAATGATCTTGGTGTGCTCGGTGAGCGTGGCGTAGGCGTGTAGTTCCTGGTTTGCCTGGTTCGGCTTGACATCGATGTCGATGCCGTTGCCGAGACGGAGTGCCGAGCGGCGATAGAGCGGCTGGTAGCCCTTGGGGAAGAACTTGAACGCGAATTCGAGATGGGCCTTGGTTTCGCGCCCATTGGGATGGATATGGCCAGCAGTGAGCGAGAGGGCGGAATTGGCGGCGAGCAGCCGTCCGGATTCGGGCGGGAAGATATCGGCGTTGCGGCCGACTTCGTGAATCGGCCAGCTGGTGGCACCTTCGTCGGCGCTGCTGGCGTTGGGATCGGCTTGCCCGGGCACGAGGCTGACATACGTCATGTGATGGAAGACGTAGCGGCCGCCGACGGTCTTGACGGGGCCCTCCCGGGGAATGTCATTGATCTCCCGCACTTCCAGAGCGGCAACGTAGCGATCTTCGGTGAGGCCGGTCGGGATGAGGCCGACGTCGCCCCACCAGTCGGGCCCGGCGGCGGGGACCGTGACTTCTTTGGATGTCAGGACGAGATCGGGCTCGCCGATGGTCCACTTATCGGAGTCGTCGAAATTGAGCGGCGGCGGGGCATCGGCTGGATTGCCGCGCGGAGCGCCGGCGTTGGCCCACTTCACGACCTTGTCGATCTGCTCGGGAGTCAACGAAGGGTCATTCTTAAAGTTCTGAATGCCTATGTCTTTCTCGACGAACCACGGTGGCATGACGCCGGCGTGGGGGCCTTTATTTACCCGCTCTTTCAGTGCGCGGGCGTAAGGCCGGACTTCCTCGTAAGTGACGAGCGACATCGGAGCCACGCCGCCGGCGTGATGGCACTGCTGGCAGCTGTGCTGCAGAACTGGGACGATGTCTTTGGTGAAAGTGACGTCGGGAGACGCCGCCTTGGTCTGCGCCACTAAGGTTAGGGGCGCCACTGCGGCGGCCAGCCAAGGCAGCCAATAAGAACCGCTGATCTTCATCGCACACCTCCCCAGGAATGCGGACTTGCAAGAGGCCGAAGCCCGAAAACCGGCTCAGAACATTTTACATCGAGCGAATCACCGGTTGGTGACCGAGGCGGTGGCAGGAGTCCGCGCGCGGCGCGCTTCATATGCCTTCAGATGCGTGTAAGCGAGGCCGAGCAAGGGCGGTCCGAGGCCGGCGCTACGGCGGATCAGGTCGCCGACAATGTGCTCCGCCTCGATGGGGGCGTTGGCTTCGATATCGCGAAGCATGGAGGCGGTAAGCGGAGAACCCGATTCGGTCAGCGTAGCGCGGGTCCGCTCCACAAACTCTTCCCGCACGGGGAAGCCCGCAGCCGCCGCGATGGCCCGGCACTCCTCAAAGACACCCAGCACGAATTCTGTGCCGCCGGGGGACGCAACGATGTCGCCGACGGATGCGCGCAGGAGACACGTGCCCGCAGCCAGCGCGGCCAGAAACACCCATTTCTCCCACATCGCGGGCAGGATACGCGCGCTGGCGCGGGCGTCGAAGCGCGCTCCTTGCATGGCCGCGGCAACCGCTTGGACGCGGGCAGACAGGGAGCCGTCGCGCTCGCCGAAGGAGACGGAGTGAACATCGTTGAGATGAATGATTTCCCCTTGCACGTTGAGCGTCGCCGCAATCGCGCACAGTCCGCCGAGCACGCGCTCGCGGCCGAAGGCCTGGTCCAGGTCATTCAGATGCCGCATACCATTCAGCAAGGGAAGAATCGCGGTTTGCGGGCCGACTGCCGGACGGATTGAGACAATCGCGTCTTCCAGGTCGTAGGCTTTGCACGAGAGCACGATCAAATCGAAGGCTTCACGCAAATCGCTCGCGACCAGGACGGAGGGCTGCGGAAAATAGCAGTCGCCAAAACGGCTGCGAATGCGAAGGCCTGCGCGAGACAGCGCGAGCGCTCGAGCCGGACGGACAAGAAACGAGACGTCCTGCTTGGCTTCCAGCAGTCTTCCTCCGAAATAACCTCCGGTGGCGCCGGCGCCAAGCACTAGAATTCGCATGGGGTTACACTCCGCGGAACCCGTTATTGTAGCCGGTGCGGAGGAGCCTGGGATTGCGCATTCACGAATCGGAAAAAAAAATCTGCTTTGTACTTTCAGTAATTTAAGAGTTCTCAGTCGATTTTTCGCAGGATCTCGGGTGTTAGTCTCAAATCGGGAAGAGAGTTGCGGCCTTGCGACAAACGCGAGGCCGTTTTTATTTGGGATTGCACGATGCCGAAAGAAACAGAAAAACAATTCACGGCGCCTCAAGCGTGCAGGGAATGTGGACACTGGCAGGAGATCACACAGCAGATTCGCATCGCGGAAGTGCTGACGAAGGCGATTGACGGGATGCAGGCGCGGCTCACGTCCGGGGAGTTCAAGCCGACCTTGGGGGATTACCTCAAGCTGCTGCAACTGGAGAAGGAGATGGAAGAAGGCGGGCCGACGGAGATTAAGGTTACATGGGTCGATCCAGAGTTTTTGTCCAAGAAAACCGAGCAATAGTGTATGACCCGCTGCCATCGCAAAAAACATTTCATGCGTCCGAAGCGAGATTCAAGGGATTTTCGGGACCAATCGGCTGCGGGAAGAGTCAGGCCCTGTGCCAGGAAGCGATCCGATTGAGCTACATGAATCCAGGCCGGCTTGGGCTGCTGGGAGCGCCGACTTACCCGATGCTGCGGGATGCGACGTGCGCGACCTTGTTCGAGATTCTCGATAAGAACGAGATTCCGTTCGAGCACAACAAGGCGGAAAACACGGTGATCCTGAGGGACACCGGGTCTCGCATTCTGTTTCGGCCGGTGGATGAGTTTGAACGGCTGCGGGGGACCAACCTGGCATGGTTCGGTCTGGATGAGCTGACCTACACCCAGGAACCGGCATGGCTGCGGCTAGAGGGCCGCTTGCGGGATCCACAAGCCAGACGGTTATGCGGTTTCGCGGTCTGGACCCCAAAAGGCTATGACTGGGTGTATCGCCGATTTGTCGCGGAGCGCTCGAAGGATTATGAGCTGGTCATGGCGCCGGCTTTTGAAAACCGGTACATACTCGGCAAGATTCCGGATTTCTACGATCGCCTGGAAAAGAGCTACGACGAGAGTTTCTATCGCCAGGAAGTGCTCGGGGCATACCTGAACATGACGGGTGGGCTGGTGTACCGCTCGTTCTCGCGGGAACAGCACATCCAGGGGGTACACCCGGACCCGCGCCTACCGCTGTTGTGGGCGCTGGACTTCAATGTGGACCCGATGAGCTCGCTGGTGGCGCAGATAGCGAATGGCCGGGTCCAGGTGCTGGACGAAATAGTCATCCGCCACGCGACGACGATGCAGGCTTGTGATGAATTTCTGAAACGGTTTCCGGAGCACCGGGCGGGGATCTATGTGTACGGAGACGCGTCCGGGAACAAAGAACAAACAACCGGATCTTCGGACTACGAGATGGTGCGGGAGCATTTTTCGATAAATAGCAACACTGCGGTGCACTACAGAGTCCCGAAGGCGAACCCGAGCGTACGGGAACGGATCAACCTGACGAACTCGAAGCTGTGGTCGGCGTCGGGCGAGGTGGGCCTGGTGGTGGATCCGAAATGCAAGGAACTGATCAAGGACTTCGAGCAGGTGTGCTTCAAGCAGGACAGCTATCAAATCGACAAAGACAGAGACCGGCAGAGAACGCATCTATCGGACGCGCTGGGCTATCTGCTTTGGCAGGAATGCAGACCACAGGGGACCATTGGCGAACGCCAGGGGAGAATCGTTTGAGCACGGCAACTATAAACCGCGAACATCCCGAATACATCGCACGAAAGGCGATGTGGAGGAAATACCGAGATCTCTATTCCGGCGGCGAGCGGCTGCGGGATAACGCGTCCGAATACCTGGTGCGGCGGCACAAGGAACCGGGCGAAGTATATGCGGAGCGCCTGAACCGGGTCTTCTATGAGAACTATATCGGCTCGATCGTGGACTGGTACGCCGCAACGCTTCTGCGGCGGGAACCGGTGCTGTTGTTTGACGGTAACGACAGCGCGGCCAAGTCCTTTTACAACGTACTGTCTGAAGACTGCGACCTGAAGGGTACCAATTTCAGCGAATTCTTCCGGCAGCGGTTCGTACAGGCGCTGGTGTGCGGCGCGAGCTACCTGGTGGTGGATTTTCCGCGGACCAACGCTGCGGTGCGGACACGGGCTGAAGAAGATGCATCGGGCCGGTCACGGGCGTACCTGGTCGATTATTCCGCGGAAGAGGTCATCAACTGGAATTACGACCAAACCGGAAACCTGGAATGGGCTGTGATCCGCACAACGTGCTTGCAGCCGTCGAAGGTGACTGACGCGAAATGGGAGCGAGAAACGCGGTGGATCTATTACGACCGCGAGAAATTCCAGATTTATCGAAGGACGGGAGAGGGAAGCCCGGTGGAGCCGATTGATGAAGGGCGGCACGGGCTGGCGTCGTTGCGGCGCGTCCCACTATTCCGGCTGCAGGTGAGCGAAGGGCTCTGGCTGATGAACAAGGCAGCACTGCTCCAACTGGAGCACTTTAACAAATCCAATGCGCTGGCCTGGGCGATCACCATGAGCCTCTTCGCCACGCCGGTCGTTTACTCAGACCGGGAATGGAACCAGATCGTCGGGGAGTCCTATTACATCCAGCTGGGGCCGGAAGACCGGTTTGGTTGGACGGAACCGGAAGGGAAAGTGCATCAGATTGCAGCTGACAACCTGGTGCGTCTGAAGGACGAAATCTACCGCGTATGCTACCTGCTAACGCACGCAGGCAGCGCGAGCTCGAGCGACCCGCGCATGTCGGGACTGAGCAAGCGGATGGATTTCAGCATCACGCAGGAAGTACTGCGTGCGTACGGCGACGCAGTCAAGGATGTGATGAAGCAAGTGCTGCGGACGATAGCCGCGGCGCGGCAGGACGCGGTCAGCATCGATGTTTCCGGGCTGGACGAGTTCGATATTGACGATTTCAGCAACGAGTTGGACGACGCCAAGAAGTTGCTGGACCTGGGAATCGGCTCGGAAACGCTGCGGAAGCAGGTCTTCAAGAAGCTGGCGTTCAAGTATCTGTGCGATGCACGCCAGGAAATCAAAAATCAGGTGGCTGATGAGGTTGACCGGATGAAGTATCCGGTATAGGAGAAACATGGAAGAACCCGATGTACAAACGATCGTCCGAAGCGCGATCCAGGAGTTCGTCAATCAGCAGCAAGCGAAAAGCGAGCCGGCCGTCAAGGCGGAGCTTCAGGAAGAGCGCAAACGGCGGGAACAACTGGAACGCCGTCTGAACGAGCTGGTGGAAGAGAACACGCGCAGCCGAAAGACGGCGGAAGAAGCGGAGCGGAGCGCGGCGGTGCGCGCCGAACTGCAGCGGCTGGGCGTGGCGAAAATCGATCTGGCGTTCAAGGCAGTGCAAGACGGCATCGTGCGCGCCGAGGACGGGCGCCTGGTAGCGCGCAGCGACTCCGGCGAGATGCCGGTCAAGGAATACCTGGCTGCATTTGTGAACGAGAATCCGGAGTTTCTCCCGGCCAGAATCAGCGGCGGCACCGGAATGACAGCGACATTCAAGGCTCCCGCCTCGGGCCGGGAGTCGATCGATGTGGAAAGAATCCGCCCTGGTATGAGCGCGGAGGAGATGCAGCGAGTGCGAGAGGAGATCGTACGCGTGGCATCGCAGACCCTGCGGGGTTGTTAAAAAGTCCGCCCCTGACGGTCGCAATTCTGTGAACGGTGAGGGGGCGGAGAATCCGGCCCAGAGGCCGGCAAATCAGAGCAAGGAGAAGAAGTGGCAGCAATAACCTCAAGTAACGTCGCAAACGCGATTGTGAAGCTGGTGGCGGCGGACGCATTGCCGGTGCTGGTGGGGAACCTCGTCATGGGGAACCTGGTGAATCGCGATTACGAGCCGGTGCTGGCAAACGCCGGAGACACAGTCAACATCCCGATCCCGCCGACCATGGTGGCCAACAACATCCTCGAAGGCGGCGAGGTGCAGACGCAGAATCCGAGTCTGGGGAACGCTCAGATCGTTTTGAACACACACGCGGAGGCGACGTTCCAGATTCCGGATGTGACCAAGGTCTTGGCGGTGCCGGACCTGTTGAAGATTTACATGGAGCCGGCGGTGGCCGCGATCGCACAAAGGGTCGAGGCCGATTTGCTGAACCTCTATGCGGGTTTCACGGCTAACGCTCCCGTTGGGACGGCGGGCACGCCGATCACCGAAGGAGTGATCGACGCGGCGGAAACCGCACTGTTCCTGGCGAAAGTTCCGCCAACGGAATCCAAGTACTTCGTGGTAGATGCGGCGACATATTCGACGTGGCGGCAGATTCCGCGGTTCAGCGAGTTCCAGACGGCCGGCGACGCAGGGCTCGGAGCCATTGTTTCGGGCACGGTGGGGAAGATCAAAGACTTCTTTGTCTTCCGGTCGCAGTTCGTGCCCAAGACAGGAAGCGGCCCCGTCACCACGCACAATCTGGCATTCAGCAAAAACGCCATCGGCCTGGTGTTGCGGCGCTTGCCGCAACCGCTGCCGGGAACCGGCGCCATTGCGGAATATGCCGAATTGGGAAATTTCGGCATGCGGGTGGTAATGAGCTACCAGCCGAATACGCTCGCGCAGCAGTTCACGGTGGACGTGCTGTACGGGTGCGGTGTGCTTCGCAACAACTGCGGAGTACAAGTCAACACCTAATCAAACGGTGGGGAGGTGGGGGCGGAACATCCGCCCCCGATCTAGAAACAGGCAGGAGAGAACATATGGATCTGAAGCGTTATTACCAGAAGATTCGGCAGGTCGAATCGACCATCGTGGACGCCTTTGCGGTCGTCGTGAGCCTGGAAACGCCGGACGGCGGCAAGCCGGGAACTTTGACGGAAGTGCCTCCACGAGTGGCCGCCAAGATGGTGGTGGATGGCGTCGCGAAGCTGGCGAGTGAGGAGGAGGCACAGCGGCTACGCGCCGCTCAGGCCGAGGCACAGCGCGCGGCGGAACAGGCTGCAGCGGCCAGTCGTGTTCAGCTCAGCGTGCTTCCCACTGAGGTGTTGAACCGGCTGCGAGAAGCCGCGAATCCTCCGGAAGACTAGGGTGGCCCTGATGGCTCTGTTTACAGACGGTCCTGTGTCCAGCATCGAAGATCTGACGGCACAGGACTCACAACTTTTGGACGTCGCTAGTATTGAGGGGATCGACGTCACCAGGAAAATCGCTCTGGCGCAGGAAGATGTGGGCGTGGAACTCACGGTTATGTTAGGCAATTTGAGTTTTGCCGATCAGGCGTTCTGGATGCCATCGCAACCGACACTCGGAGCTGTGGTGGTAACTCCGGCGCTCAAGCGGTGGCACAGCTTTGTGGCGTTGGAATTAGTCTATCGAGATGCGTACAACAGCCAACTGAATGACCGATACGCGGGAAAACGCGACCAGTTCCACCAGATGGCACAGTGGGCATTTGAAAAGTTGATCCAAATCGGAGTGGGCCTGGCGGCAAATCCGGTGCCGCGAGCTTCCACAGCGCGGGTTACGGCGATCCCCGGGGCGCTGGCAGACGGCACATATTTCGTAAGCATCGCTTGGATGAACGCCTTAGGTGAAGAAGGGGCCAGTTCTGTGCCCGCGGTGGCGACGATCGCAGCAAGCACATTGCAAGTACAGCCTGGGCCAGCGCCGAAAAATGCAATCAACTGGAACGTGTATATCGGGACCGAAGAAGAATCGATGATTCGTCAAAACGGATCGCCGCTCGGCGCCGGTGAAATGTGGCGCCAGGACGGAGTTCTGGCGACAGCGGGACGTGTGCCGGAAACCGGGCAGGAGCCCGCGTATCTGAAACCGCTTCCCCGGATCATCCAGAGGGGATGATGATCTCCAAAATCAGCAGCGCCGCCGCGAGCAAGGTCATTGGCCGAATGACAGGGCCGAGCGGCATGAACGCCGGACTGGCGGCCCTCTCGGCGCCGGATAGTCTGCTGGCGGCTCCGATTGAGGCGGCGCAGGTTCGCGCCCAGAACGTAGCTGCGGAACTGGCGGAACGCAGCACTACCGTGCGCTACCCGGCAGTCCATGTTTATTGCGAAAAGATCGTGAACGACCTGGGCGAGAAATTCCGGAGCTTTTCGGGGAAAGTGCAGATGGCGATCGACCTGTGCCATTCGCAAGACAAGCTCAACGGGCTGCAGGACGCGCTTGAACTCTATGCCGATTCGATCACGCAAATGTTGGATGCGGCGCGCGGCGACTGGGGAGACGGGATGTTTTACGCCGGCGGGTACGAGGTGGCGCTTGGCGCGGTGAAGCGAGGCGGTAAGAATTTCACGCAAGCAGCGAAGGTCACATTCCAGATCGGAGTGAGCAGGAGTTGAAATGAGCTCTTATATACTATCAAACGCGAACCGGTTCTACACCGAGCTGGAGAGCTCGTACGGAAGCGTCGGAGCCATCGCGGCTGCGAACCGGATCCCGGCGTTGAAGCTCACCGTCACCCACCAGCGGGAGACAGCGGACCGGAAGGACAAAACAGGGAGCAGAACCTTTTCGGGCCAGCCGAGCGGAGGGCGGCGCCGCACGGATTTCGAGTTGCGAACGTATCTTACCAGCTGGCCGAAGGCGCAGGCCGGACCGGGCTATGGGCCGCTCTTTCAAGCGGCGTTGGGGGCGGCCCCTAGCCGGTTTAGCGGCGGCACCCTCGCCTCGACCACCGGCGGCGGAAGGCTCGGGTTCGCAGGCGCCCACGGATTGAGCGTGGGCCAAGCGGTTTCCTCAGGCGGAGAGATCCGGTTTGTCTCGGCGATCGTGGATGCGACGACAGTGCAATTGAATGCGCCATTCGCTGCAGTGCCGGGTACTGGGGCGACGCTGGGGGCCGCCGTGACGTACGGGCTCGCGACCGAACTGCCGAGCGTAAGCGTGTTCGACTACTGGAGCCCGGCGACGGCGGTGCACCGGCTACTATGCGGGGCGGCTGTCGATCAGATGGAGATCGCGATCAACGGCGACTATCACGAGTTCCATTTCAGCGGCCCGGCGCAAGATGTGCTGGACACCAGCAGCTTTTCTTCCGGCACCGGCCAGCTGCAGAGTTTTCCCTCGGAGCCCGCGCTGGACGCGTTCGACTATTCGATCGTGCCGGGAAACATGGGGCAGGCGTGGCTTGGTACGTCTCCCGCTCAGTTTTTCACAATCACAAACGCGTCGGTGGTTTTAAAGAACGGGTTGAGCACGCGGGCACGGGAGTTTGGCTCGAGCCTGCCCCGCGCGATTTCTCCGGGGCCTCGGGTGGTCACGGCGGCATTCGACTTGTACGGTCTTGATGACGACGCCACGAAGGGGTTGTACCAGGCGGCCCGGCAGCAATCGCCAATCACGGTGATGTTTCAACTGGGTGAGCTGGAGGGACAGGTCATGGCCGTCCACCTCAAGAGCGTAATTCCGGAAGTGCCGGAATTCGATGACAGCGAGAACCGGCTGCAGTGGCGGTTCCGCGCATCGCAGGCGCAGGGGACGGTGGACGATGAGATCGCGGTGGCATTCGGATGACGATGACTTATGAAAGCGTAATGTTGGTGGAGTCGCGAATTGCGCCGGGAGTGACGTTCAGGGTCGCGAAGATGTCTTACGGACGGCGCACCGAGTTGATGCGGCGAATTCGCGAGCTCTCGCGGCACATGGAATTTCTCGAGGCCGGCAAGGAGCCGGCTGACAAAATGGATGCGGCGCTCGCGGAAGCGGAGATCGGCCGGCTGTACGTGAGCTGGGGCCTCCGGGGCGTCTCGGGATTGGTCGTGGATGGGGCTGAAGCGACTCCAGAGCTCTTGGCGGAGAGCGGCCCGGAGGATCTTTTTCGTGAGGCGCTGGCGGCCGTGCAGTTGCAGGCCGGCCTCACCCAGGAAGAACGAAAAAACTAATCGTCGCCTTCCATTTTCAATTTTCAAATCAGGACGGTTGGAAGTGCGAGACGTGCCGGAAATCCGGCCTGGAGAGGAAGAGGCGCTGCGGCTGGCTGGGACTTCGGGAAGAACCGAAGACGGCACCGGTATGGGCCCGCAAAGGCATCGCGCTTGGAGTTTGTCCGAAGTCGTATATCACGGCAGAGAGCATTGCGTTGCTTAATGAATACTCCGTGAGCCGGCGCCTGGGCAGAACCGACATATCACGACTGAGTGGGCGGCAAGTAGATGCGTTCTTGATCCTGGAGGAAGCAGTCGCAGCGGAAATCAGAGATGGCCAGCAGAACACAAGAAACAATCTTTAACAGCTTTCAAGCGCTTGCGAGCGGGGGCTCGGTAGCAACGGCGCTCGAGCACACAGCTACGCAAATCGGCGCACTCACGGCTGTTACGACCGGCAGTTCCCAGAGCACGGGAAATGCAGTGGTGTCGGCAGTCTCCAAAGTGTTCACCAGCGGGCTGGGGCTGGTTCCTCTATTCAGCGGATTGTTCGGCTTGTTCGGAGGCGGGGGCCAGGAGGCACCGCCGCCGCTGCGGAAATACACGATGCCCGACAATATCTATTTTCAAGGCGCTGATTTTGGCAACAGCATTCTGTCCTCGGACTACGACCAAATGGGTATGCCGCGCATGTACGGCCCGGCACCAGCAGCCGGGACGGGTGGCAGCGCGATCCCGGCGACAGCCGCGACGCCGCAAATTTCCGTGAATGTGCAGGCGATGGACACGCGTTCATTCCTGGATCACAGCAGCGAAATCGCGCTGGCCGTAAGGCAAGCAATGCTAAATCTCAACTCAATCAATGACGTGGTGAACGATTTGTAAACATGCCCGGAACCTTTCCAAAGCTCAAGACTCGCGCGGTCGCGCAGTACCCCTTAACTCGGGGCATTCGTTTTCGAAACCAGGTGATTCAATTCGTGGATGGAACGGCGCAACGCTACCGGGATTCGAGCGGGCCTCTGCACGAATGGCAGATTCGGCTGGATCTACTCGATGAAGCCGAGATGGCCGCGATCGAACAGTTCTTCGCAGACAATCAGGGTGCATTCGGAACCTTCGCGTTTACGGATCCCTGGGACGAGCAGGCGTACACGAACTGCAGCTTTGTGAACGGCGATCTCGCGCTCACATCTTTGGCCGAGTTGCAAGGGCGGACAGCGCTCACGGTGCGGCAAAACCGGAACTAGAGAATGCTGGCATTTCCACAACTGACAACCGGGACGTTGACTCAGTACCCGCTGCTGAAGCGGCATCGCATGCGCACGGTGATCAACACGCTGGGCGACGGTAATTCGATTAAGCTGGCGGATCCGTGCGGAGAAATTACCGAATGGCAACTGCAATACACGGACCTGTCGGACGAAGAGGCTTCCGCATTGGAAACATTCTTCGAAGCCACAGAAGGAGGGCTCCGCCCGTTCGCGTTTCTCGACCCTACCGCCAATCTGTTCGCATGGAGTAACCGATTGGATCATTCCGGATGGACGAAAGGGCCGTTACTCTCGATTGCCGGGGGATTTGCGGACCCAATGGGCGGGACAAACGCCTGGCACATCTCAAATTCCGGCGGCGCGACTCAAAGGCTGTCACAAACGCTGGAAGCGCCCGGCGGTTTCGTCTACTGCCTGAGTGCCTACGTGAAAGGCTCGGCGGCGGCGAACATCACACTTCTTCGCGGATCGGCCCGCGCCGATCGCGCACTAACGGCTGCGTGGACCCGGATCGCGCTTTCCGCGAGCGGAGATCCATTAGAGGAGACTGTCGAATTCGGGATCGAGGTGCCGGTAGGCGGATCCCTGGATCTGTTCGGCCTCCAAGTAGAGCCGCAGGTAGGCGCATCGACGTATAAGGCGAGCACGACCGGCGGCATTTATCCAAATGCGTGGTTTCGAGACGACACGCTCGCCCTGACGGCGACGGACGTGAATCGGCACTCCGCAACGGTGAACATTATCCATGCCAACCGCTTATGAGCTGAAAGATCAGCCGGTAACGGACACGCCAGTTTTGATATTCGACTGCCAGCTGAACGACGGAACCACAGAACATTGGTGCACCCATCGCATCACGCTGGACGGCACGGTTTACCAGGCGCGCGTGCTGGAGCACAGCGCCTTCGAGATCCAGACAGCATCAGATCAAGGCGTTGATGGAAGCCCACGGATTACGATTCTGCTGGCCAACGCAGATTCCCATTTTTCGGAAGTCGAGCGATTGTGCGGGTGGAAAGGCGCGCGTCTTAGGGTTGGATTCCTGTTTTACGATCTGCGGAACCAGGCAGCAGCATCGGAAATGGTCGTCTTGTTCCAGGGCATCTGCAATCCGCCGGACGAAATTCGCGAGGCAACCCTCCGGCTGACGGCAGTGAACCGCATGAATCTGCAGCGGCTGGTGCTGCCGCCGATTCGCATCCAGCGACGGTGCCCGTGGCAATTTCCGGCGAACTTAGAGCAGCGGACCGAAGCGCTGGATGGCGGCGGGGCCGGACGGTATTCGCGGTTCTACCGGTGCGGATATTCTCCCGATATCACAGGCGGCGCGGGGCAGTTGAACGCGGGAGTTCCATTTGCTTCCTGCAGTTACACACGCGCGGACTGCCAGGCGCGGGGCCTGCTGAACCGCTTCGGCGGGATCGAGTTTGTTCCGCCTGCGATCCCCGTGCGCGCTTACGGAAAGGACTCGACAACTTCGGCCGTCGCGGTAAACCAGGCACGATACAACGATTTCGTCCCGATGGTATACGGAACGGCTTGGTATACACCGCCAGTCGTGCTTGCCCGCAACGACGGCAATCTGACACGGATGGAAGTGCTGCTCGGCGTCGGCCCGATCCATGATGTGTTGAAGGTTCTGGTGAACGACGTCGAAGTTCCGCTCGGCGTTGTTGGCACGAATATGACGGGGACGGGGTGGTACAACGTGCCGACGCTCGGCGGGCGCGATGGGGCCTTCGATCTCAACTTTCTGAATGGGAGCGGGCAGCCGGCGGGCGATCCATACGGCAGCATGGCCTATCTGGCAGTGGTGGTGCCGACACGGCTGAGCAGCGGGACCTCGCTGCCCACAGTTAAAGTGCTGGTGGAGGGCCTGGTCTTGCCCGAGTATGCGGCGGACGCTTCCTATACCGGAGATCGATTCTCCAGTAATCCTGCTTGGATTCTGTTGGACATTTTGCGAAGAAGCGGATGGGGCCTTTCCGAAATCGATCTCGCCAGTTTCGCGGCGACAGCGACGTATTGCGACGAGGCAATCGGCGCAAGCGATCTAAATGGGAACCCAATCGCCTTGCCGCGATTCCAGTGCAATCTGGTTCTGCAGAACCGGCGTAGCGGCGGCGATGTCGTGCGCGGCATCCGAAATGCCGCACGGCTCTATTTGACCTACGGTGCCGGAGGCGTGCTGCAGCTCCAAGTGGAAAATACCGCGGCGTCGGAACGGCCGAAGAAGCCCGCCAATTCCAACAGCACACAGACGCTAAACGGCGGATGGCCGAGTTACGAATTCGGGGACGGGTCTAACGAGTTTTCGGGAATTCTTCGAAAGGCCGGCGGAGAGCCGTCGCTGACGGTGTCGTCCCGGAGCATCGCGGATACGCCGAACCGGCTAACCGTGGAATTTCAAGACGCGCTCAACGGCTACCAGCAGGACAGCTATTCGATGGTGGACCCCGAGGACATCGCGCGGGCCGGCCAGGAAATCTCGGCAACGCTCCCGGTGCTGGGGCTGCCGAATTATGACCAGGCCGCGCGGATTCTCAAATGCAATATCGATAAGGCGGTCCACGGCAATACATACATCACGTTCGACACGAGCGTAAAGGCGGTGGGCATCCGGCCGGGCGACTTGATTACAGTCACGTATCTAAAGGAAGGGTTTAGCCGCCAGCCGTTTCGTGTTCTAAAAATTTCTCCGGTGACAAACTATCGGACGTCCACGATTACCGCCCAAATTCATGACGACGCCTGGTATGCGGACAGCAATGGGCAGAGCGGCGCAGGCGCTGGCACATCGCGAAGAACAGACGCTGGGGTGAGTCTGCCGCGCCCCTTGCTTGGGAACCTGCTGGACGGCAGCGGGGAAATTCAGTTTGGGATTGAAGAGACTGCTTCGTTGAGCAGCGATGGGACTGCGGAGACCAGCGTGTCGGTCGGCTTTGTGGCGCCGGCCCTTGCCAACGGATCCGGGCCCGGAGTGCCGTTACTCAGTCTGGCGGCCACGGTGGGAGGTGGGGGCTCCCTCGCGGCCGGGCAGACGCTTTATTACGCAGTATCGGCGACGGATAGCGCGGGCAACGAGAGCGCACTGTCGTTCGTGGTCAGGGCCGTGATCCCGAGCGACGGCGGCAGCGTAACGCTGACCGGCTTGAGCTTCGCGACAAGTTCAAGCGCGTTCCACGTGTACCGGGGCATGACTCCCGCGCTACTTTTTCGGATTGCTAGCAGCCAGGGTTTGGCGCCGGAGTTTGTCGACACTGGATTCCCAAAGCAGTTGATCGCTCCTCCCGACGCCAACTTCGATCACGCCAACTTCTATTGGCGGATGGAACTGGAACCGGAGTGCGAGGCCACCGTACATGGAAGTTCCACGATCGGCAACGAGACGCTGCAAATGGCGGTGAACCGGTACCGCGGAATGACGACACGCATCACCCGCGGGCGAGGAGCCGGCCAGGAGCGGACGATCGTATCGAACGACGCGACGACACTCACGGTGTCGCCCCCCTGGATCCTGGAGCCGGATGCGAGCAGCTTCTTCGTTGCAACCGATGCCGGGTGGCGCTTCGGCGCTCTGACGAAAAGCAGTCCGGTGGAATTTACGATTCCCAACCGTTCGGGCCAGATCGTGCAAATCTGCGGGCGCGCGGCAAATGTGAATGACGCCGAGTGCGCGCTGGAACTTTCAACTGTTACGCGGTGGCAGATCGGCGGGTCGGGAAGCGCGGATCGCGCGGCTCCACCCATGCCCGATTTTGGTCTGGGATCAGGTTCGCGCGGTGGCACCGTCGAACTGACGGGCGTTTCGTTTTCCGATCTGACGAACACCCGATCCGTTTCAGCGGCCACCCTGACTCTGCACTATGCGGATGAACTACTGGGGTTGCCAGAGACGTGGCTGGCAAATGATATCGCCGCGAGCGATTCGCTGCTGGCGCTGAATGTGGCGGGGAATGCCGCGGCGGGCAGGCTGATTCAGATCGATGCCGAAGTCATGCGCGTGGAGACGGTGCTCAACGGTGGTCTGCAGTATGCAGTCACGCGGGGAATGCACGGAAGCGCCGCGGCCGGGCATGCGGGGCAGGCGCTCATATATCACCTGCAGCGCAAGACGGTGATCGCGCCATTCCCACCCGACTTTTTCGGCAGCCCCTATAGCGGCGATTGGAGCTTCCCCATACCGCTTCCCAACGTACGCGTCGCCAGCGCCGAGCTGTTTGCCACCAACAATGTAGGAGCCAGCCCAACGCGAACCATCTGCATGACGGGGACGATCCAAAAGGGCCTGCGCACGCTGACGGGCCGGCAGATCAACCTGACAGTGGACGGTTTAGTTGCGATCGAGAGCAACGCCGTGCCGCCGGTTACTCTGCCACAGCCAGGCAGCATCCGCGACATTTTCGCGGTAGTGGAGCAGGGCCCGATGGGATCGGCGTTGACTTGCGTGGTTCGCGTCAACGGGACGGCAATCGCCACGCTGACGATTCCGGCGGGACAGATCCTTTCCAACACGATTGACACGGCCACGAACCCTGGCGTGGAAGGTCTGGTGATCCCAGCAGATCAGCCGGTGACGCTGGACATCACGGCGGTCGGATCGACGTACCCGGGCCGGCGGCTGATGGCGGTCGTGCGGATGTAATGGAGACCATTTACAAGCTGCAGCCGAACCGGACAATGCAACTGCAGGGCGTCAGCGCTTATGGAGCGGGTGCGGCGTTATGGGGGACCTCGGAGAACGGCTTCACGGTTTCAGGAGTCTTCCGGGATGCCGCCGACTTCGCAGTGCTGGTACTGTGGGATCGCGACGATTTCTACGGGCATCCGCGCTGGTCTTACTTGCCCGACGGCGATTTCACGGGGCTGGTGCTCGATTTTGACGTCACGTTCCAAGGGATTCAGGAGTTTGAATCCAAGAAGGCGCCGTGGACCGATTGGCCGTACCTTGATTGCCAACTGACCAACGGGCAACGGCTGCAGAAGAGGCTGATCGAACTGGCGACCGGCCCGAGCGGCCGGAGCGGAGCGAGCGGCACCTTCACACTCAACGCGGGAACCATCCATGCATACGACCGCGTCACGCTGTGGTACCAGAACCTGGCCTTTGACTACATCGTGCCGCCCAGCCCCAACGTCACGCCGAATGAAATCTGCCAGGCGCTCGCCGCTCAGATCAACGGTACGAACTGGGCCGCCAACGGGCCGGTGTCCTTGGCGGCAACGGTTTCGGGGAATCAGATAACAATCACAGCGGAGCCTGGCGCTGACGGCAACATGGTCACGCTGTACGAACTGCACAAGAACTCCAACCTTTTCTTTACACCGCACTCGGTGCTGTTGAGCGGAGGGAACTCCGACAACGTGCCCTGGCATATCCATGCCGATTTCTCCACGCTTGGATGGACGGATGTTCAAAAACTGTGGCTCACGTTTGCGCCGGCCCTGGCGAACGGCGCCGCGTATACGCCGACCGAATGGCACGTAGTCGTATCGAACTGGACGGTCAATGATCGAGCGGGCACGAGGGCCCTGAAGGTGGCTGGGCTGGGTTCAGCGCGGATCGAAGAAAGCAGCGAATGGGTTGCGTATTCGGGTTACTGGGAAGAAGCACCGGAAGCGAAGGGAGTTTTCAGTGATGGGCGCGCAACGCGGTCGTCACAACTCGGAGCGACCGCCACCGTCACCACACATTGCGGCGAAACACACGATATCTACGTAGGGACGCGGCTGGATTTCGACTGCGGCAAAGTGGACCTCTTCCTGGATGGCACGGCGGCCTCGGAGCCGCTCGACTGTTATCGCCCGGTGGAGGAGGCGCAGTCGCGAATCCGGCGGAAGGCCTTCTGCGGCGTGACAGCGGGAGAGCACACGCTTGAGATCCGGATCCGCAGCGACCGCAACGCCGCGAGCCAGGGGAACTACTACTATTTCGATTTCGTGGAGTGTGCAGTGGCGCGAGACGTGCCGGACGCGCCGGAGACTCGGGCGGATGTGGCGGTTGCCACCGACTTCGATACGGACCACACTTACAAATGTTCGCCGCAGCGGCTGGTGTGGGCGATCCAAAAGAGCGGGCTTGTCGGACGCATCGATCACTATGCGGGAGTCTTTTGGTGGAAACAGGCGATCGGCGTGGGAGGGGCGATTCCCAACGTGCAGGTGGCATGCAGCACCACAGCGGACGCGTTTCTGACGATCAGTGGATGGACGATTGGGAAATCGGTCTTTCCCCCGGATACGCCGGAGACGGTGGCGGCACACTTCGCTTATTTCATCAACGAGGCGGCGAGCGGTGTGTGGGCCGACACGGATGGAAACGGGATGCTACGCATCTACTGCCGGTCGGCCAGTTTTAACTTCACGTGCACGGCCTCGGGCGGGGCCAGCGTGGTGGGCGGTTCGCTGAGCGGGGGAGTCGAGCCAACGTGGCAGATCGATCCCTCGGCGCCTTCGGTTTTCAACCAGGCATTTCGAGACTGGCACGCCGACTTCTTTGCAACGCTCAAAGCGGCCGGAATGGAGGCGGTGGTGGCATTTTCGCAGGAACTGGTGCAGGCGGCGGACAATCCGCCGGGCGCGGTTTGGTACCAACGCTATTGGGATGGGACGCCGGTATCGACAGCTACCGGATTCCAGAACTTGTTCAGTTCGCAATGTGCGTTTTCGGCGCCGGTCCAGGATTACATAAAGCGGGCGCATGACACAATGGCGGGGCTCATGGAAGCAGCGGGGTTAACCGCGCGACTGCAATGTGGGGAGGTGCTCTGGTGGTATTTCGCGAACGGCTCGGGAATGGCCTACTATGACTACGACACGCAGAGCGCGTTTCAGACGGCGTACGGCCGGCCCCTGGCTCGATTTCTGACGCCGAATGACGATCCCTCCCTCAACGGGTCTGTGGACGCGAATTTCTTACGCTCGCGGCTGGCGGGTTACGTGCAAGGGATACAGACGTACGTCGCAGAGCGCCATCCGGGCGTGTTGTTCGAGCTGCTTTGGCCGCTGGATGTCAATCTGCCAGAAACCAAGCGGTTGAACTGGTATGTCAATTTGCCGCCGGCGTGGATGCAGAAGACCGGATCGGGATTTGCTTCGTTTCTTTGCGAAGGATTCCAGTTCGGCGGCATCGATCGAAACGTAGACGAGGTTGCGCGGTGCGCCGCTTATCCGTTTGCCGAAATGAGGTGGTCCTCCAGCGATTGCGGATATCTGATGGGCCTGTTCAATCCGGGATGGCCGTGGGAGCGCGAGTTCCTGGCCAGCCGGCGGCAGCTACCGTCGATCGTGAAAATGTGGGCGTACGACCAAATTTGTCTTTACGGGAGAGGCGTACCGCTGCCTGCAGAAGCGCGAACGAGCGCGCTGACGGACGGAGGAGAGTAAGGCGGTTGGCTGCCATCAGAGACTCACCCAACGGCCACGCCCTCTTTTGACGGTACCGGTTGTGCAACGACTTCTTCGTCCAGGGCAAGATAGCCGCAGGCCACCACGACCAGGAACATCGTTAACACCTCGGTATCGCCGAGGTTGTGCTCAAATAAGCCGGCCGAGAGGGTAGCGAGCAAAACCGCAATGCCTCCGTGCAACAGGAAGCGGCGATCACTGCGGCCGGGAGGCAACGACCGAAGACCGCGCGCGAAGTCCCAGCCGATTTTAAACAGCATCCACATCAAGACGAGCATGGTAGGAATTCCCCGCTCGGCGGCGAATTGCAGATAGATATTGTGCAAATGGCCGTACCAGCCGATGGGGAGCGGCCGTGGAATGTCGGCGGGAACATACTCGTCAAAATGGAGCTTGACGCCTTCAGGACCGAGCCCCAGAAGCGGATGCCGGCGAATGATTTGCATGCCGGTCCGCCAAGTGACGAGACGATGCTCGTTGGAATCGATGCCCGTGCGCGGATGGGCGACCGAGGCGACTCGCTCGCGCAGGTCGGCGGGCGCCAGCAGAAATGCCACAATCGCGACGGCCGGCAGCGCGGCCAGCACCCAGCGCCGCCAGAACCAGATGAGATAGATGCCCGCAGCGCCGCAACCCAGCCAGCTATTGCGCGTCATTCCCAGAATCACGGCCAACGCCATCAGCGCCACGCAAAGCAGCCAGACCCAGGTCCGGCGCAAGGCCGCAGGCGCGAAGAACAGGAACGCCGTCAGCATGGTGATTGCAAACATCTCCTGGCCCGAGAAGGTCATCCAGTGACTCATGAATCCGGTGATGCGATCTCCCGGCACGTAGTAGTCATAAAAGCTGATATGGAGCTGCTGGGCTTCGCGCACCTTGGCGACGAACTGAACCAGGCCACGAAGCGCCACGACGCCGCCCAGTCCCGCCCAGGTGAGCATCAGGTAGCGCGCCAGGACTAAGTTCCGCAAGGTGGAAAAGACAACCAGCAGAATTAGAAAGACGTAAAACTTCCGTACTCCCGGCAGACCGGCGGTGATCTCTCCGGAGAAGGCCAGCGAAAGGACAGTTCCCATCATGAACAAGACGAGGGGCAGCATGATGGGCGGCCAGCGCAGCTTCTCTCCTGACAACAAGAGCGCGATCACCGCAAGAGCGAGAAGCGTTTGGGAAGCGGCGATGGAAATCAAAATCGTGGCGGCCGAGGCAAAGGCCAGCCACAGGGCGAGGCGCGGCGGAAAGGGCTGCGTCTGAGGCATACCGGTTGAACTTCAGTATGTCATGCGGCGGTGTGCGCCTGGCGTCTGATCCAATCCATGATGACGTGGTCAATCCAGAAGCGGTGCGGGCGCCGGCCGATGAAGCCGAGGTGGCCGCCATGCGTGGCGGCAATCCACTCCAGGCACGGGTTCGGCGGCGTGGCGTGGGGCGCCACACTCGAGAACGGCACCAGTGTGTCATCCTGGGCGTGGATCAATAAGGCCGGGACACGAATCGCGGGAAGAAAGCGTGCCGCGGACTGGGTGCTGTAATAATGCGCCGCATTGACGAAACCGAAGGAGGGGGCGGTAATGCGGTCATCGATTTCGAGAACGGAACGCAAGCCGGCGAAATCGGCCGGACGGTATCGGCCGGTGGCGCACAGCCGGGACCGCATGCGGCGCACAAAACGGCGCTCATAGAGCCGGTTGTCCCGGTCTGCGAGCCGCCGAGAGCAAGCGGCCAGATCCAGCGGGGCGGAAACCGCACATACGCCGCAAATCAAATGCCGCGCGGTTTCTCCGAGTTCGCCGGCAAGCTTCAGCACTACATTTCCCCCGAGGGAGAAGCCAGCCAGAAAGACCGGACCATGGCCTTCGCGAGCGAATTCCTGCAAAACAAACAGCAGATCGCTGGTCAAACCGGCGTGATAGAGGGTCTGGCAGAGAGTTTCGGTTCCACCACAAGTACGCATATGAAAGCGGTGCGCGCCAAATCCCGCCCGCAAAGCAACGCCGCTCAAACTGCGGATATAGCCCGCCTCGCCTGACCCTTCCAAGCCGTGCACCATGACGATTTCTCCCAGCGGCGCCCCCTCCGGCCGCTGAGACTGCACCAACACGTGGACATCGGGCTCAGTGCGATAGAGCCGGCTGCGGAGAGGATAACGCGCCTCTTCTCCGTGACGCCGCCACAGGTGAGCGGCAATCGTCTGTAAATGCGGATTGCGGAAGAGAGGGCGGAACTTTACCGCAGCACCAGCAGGTTGTAAAGCATTTTTTTTCATATCTTTAGGTGAGCCAAAATTCCCTTGTACAGCCGCCTCAGGCCGTATAAAATATGACATTCTCCCGCAGAGTGGCTACGGGCGGGCTTGTCCAGGGAGGGCGACGGGGGAATGGATCTTGATCCGGCGATTCGATATCTGCGGGCGGAAGTTGACAAATTGGACCGGGTGATCGCCTCCCTGGAGAAACTACTAACGGAGCCAGGCCCTCCCCTCGATGCGCCGGGTAAACGGCGCGGGCGGAAGTCGATGGGAGCCGAGGAACGCCTGGAGGTATCGGCCCGGATGAAGCGATATTGGGCCAAACGCCGGCGCGGGCCCAAGTGAGCGGGAGCGGCCGCTGCGTATGCCGGCCTCATCGTGCCAATGGCTAATCCGGTTGGTTAAACTTCTCGGCGCCCGCCGTCGCTTTCTTACGACGCGCCGGCTGCCTTGACTTTCGGGGACGCGGCCGGCTGAGCCTTCTTTGCGCGAAACGCGGCCCAGCGCTTGCGCTGCGCATCGGCGATCCGTCTTTTGGCCGCGGCGCTCATTTTTCTCTTGGCGACGGGCGCCGCTGGTTCCGCTTGCGCGGGAACGGACTCCTTTCGGAGGGCGGCCCAGCGCATCCGCTGCGCATCGCCAATGCGTTTGCGGGCCGCCGCGCTCAACGCGCGCCGCTTCTCCATCTGCCCGGTTCCGTTATCGGACATTTTCGTGGAGTCAACGGCCGCGCTAGGCTGGCCCAACTGCCGGCGCAACTCCGCCATCCGGCTCTCAATCTCGGCCCGCTGCTGCTGATAGCCGAGCAATGCCGCTTGTAAGAAATCGGCGTCTGCCGCCGATGCACCCAAACCTGAACGTCTCCTCATCATGACCGCGATTATATCCTCATCGAGCGGGCCTTGTTGGCCTGGATACAAGTTCCGCTACCGCGTCGGCCCTACTGCTTCGCCGGCCCGTACAGAATCCGACCCGACCGTTCCTTTGCCAGAACGCCATGCGCGATGAGCGGCTTGCCATTCACCAAGACGTCCTGGACGCCGACGGCATACTGATGCGGCTTTTCGAAGGTGGCCTTGTCTTCTACTCGAGCCGGATCGAATACCACTACATCCGCCTTCATTCCCGGCCGGAGCAGACCGCGGTCATACAGCTTGAGCCTTTGCGCCGGAAGTCCGGACATCTTGTGAACCGCGTCTTCCAGGGAGATCGTGTGCCGCTCGCGAACATAGCGGGCCA
>CAYTJD010000130.1:0-18977 GCA_964438005.1 uncultured Solibacteraceae bacterium
CGCCGGCCACAGGAGCCGACCTTCCCGGCACCATTCGACCGTATCAGTGACCCACAGATTCCTCTGACGAGGCGCGATTCTGAGCCGCCCATGCCAAGCTCGGGGTTTCGGGGCGAGAAGAGAGGGTGTCGATGACGCGAGGGACAAACCGATCCCGCTTGTCTTACATCGCGCCGGACAAAAAAGCCCGCCCCGGAGTGGAGTCCGAAACGGGCTGTGGGCTGGTTACTCCAGAACGGTTAGTGTCTTAGTTGCGTTTCGAAGTGACCGGGTTCGTACACTTCGCAATAGGCGCGCTCGTGGATGATTTGTGGCGCGCCTTGACGCACCCGCAGGATCTTGTCGGGCATGACCCAGGGCTCGATGAGGTAGTCCGGGTCCTCGATGGTCATCTGGTACAGAATTTCATCGCCCTTCCGAGTCAGCTTCTCCACGACGTGCATGTCGGCGGAATGCAGCAGGCCACCGCGTCCGAACCAAGTGGTATCGACGAAGTTGGTGGAATCGATCACCAGCGTGTCGCCCTCCCATTTTCCGATCGACAGCCCGTAGTAATAGGCTTCGACCGAGTCGGGGCGCTGTCGGCCGTCGGTCGGGATGTCGCGGTATTCGTAGTTTCCGCCGCCGTAATCGCTGTTGTTTCCATAGAAGAAGATAATGTCCGTCGGCGTCTGGATGATGCGGGTTGGCGTGCCCTGGCGTGGCAGTCCGAGCGGCTGACAGGTCATGACGGGATCGTACTTGTTCGTCCACTGGTCGAGTTCCTGCGTCTTGTCCCAGAACTCGGGTTTGTAGATGGGATGACTCGGCCTCAATACCTCAGCCGAGCCTGTTAACCCAAACCGCGAGGGCGAGATCCACTCATAATCCACCCAGAAGTTGTCCATTGGGATTTTGCAGCCGGTCCCGGGGTTGATTCCCCCATCCGGCGTCTGCGTTGGACCACATCGGCGGTTCCCACCACCTGTGATGGAAAGAGGAGGGCCCCCCCAGTTTCCTGTCATGTCGGGATGTCCGTCGGCCAGGCGCGGGGTTACCGCGGTGCTCGTCAACGTTGCGGGTGCGGGCGGTGCGTCGACATTCAGAGTCCACTTGGGCGGCTGATTCTTAGGCTGGATGGCTGCTTTGATGCTTGCCGGAACCGGCATCACGACATACATCTGTGCCGTTTCCGTCAAAGTCGTCGTAATGTCGCGGACGACCGTGCCGTTCTTGCGTTCGGTCATCCTGCCCGCGTAAAAGGCCTCGGCCGGATTGAGCGGATTATTGAAATCTTTGTAATCGCTGTAGGTGAACTCGGTGGTGTTCGCGCCTTGTTTGACCACGACACGTTCGGCCATGAACTTGTCGTTGAGCGTCGCGGCCGCGATGGCATTGGGGACGCCCGGAATCGGGAACGTCACGACGGGCTTATTGCCTTCCCATGCGACCGAGGTTTTCCCGGCCGTCGAGACGTCAGCCGGTACGCGTTGCGGCCGGGGCGCCATTTCCGGCGGATCGCTGATCCCCGCCATCGCGCCCTTGAACGCACCCTGCGGGCTGGCCCACAGGCGAATCATCCGTTCTTCTACGGTTGCGGGCATCGGCGTCGCCTTGCCTTTACCGGGGACGAGTTCGGCGCCGGGAATGTCTTCGTTCCAGGCATACGCTCCACTGAGGACTTCGACATTGGAGCACGGCTGGCCATTGGGCCGGGAGCCCGTGTACTGAATCCGCTCGCCGGAGGTCTGGTAGCTGATGCTGGTACGATACTTGGTGACATTGCAGGGCTGCCCGTCGGCTTGAATGGTGCCCTTGCCCTGGTATTCGAGCGACATGATCAGGTCGCGCTCCTCGCTGCTGCGGAGCATGCCCATATACCAGGCCCAGTTGAACAGGACGGATTTCAGGTCCTTGGCACCGGGCGCGGGGGTGTACAGCGGCGCGGCGCGCCGACCTCCGCGGCCGCCACCTTGTCCACCACCTCCAGCGCCCGCACCCGGGCCACCCTGAGCCGGGGCAGCGCCTCCCGCCTGTGCAAAGCCCGCGGAGGGCGCGCTGACCGTCAGGGCGACTGCGATCGCGATACTTGTCCCAAAGAGCTTTCGTAGAGCAGCCATGAGGATCCCCCTTCTTGGTTTAGTCGTTCGGGTTACCGGCGGAGATCTGGATCACGCGCCCATCGGGCATCGTGACGGTCTTCAGGAAGCCGAGCGGACTACCGTCTTTGGCGGGGAGGAACTTCACGCTGATTTTGTCCCCTTGGTGGAGCGCATTCGGACCGGTCTTGCCAATGCCTCTTTGCGCGAGGGCCGTCGCGGAGCCGAGGGTCAGAACCCACTCGGTGCTCGTGCCGTCCGCATTCTTGACGGCGAGACTCAGCGAGCCGTGGGGGTTGGAGAACTTGATTTGAGCGACTTCTCCCTGCAGCTCCTTTTCCGCTTTCATGTCATACACGCCCGCCAGGGAGTGGTGAGCCTGCAACGAGCCGGCCATCAGCCACCCGAACAGGGCCGCACATCCGAGAATTCGTTGAATCATTTGCGAAATTCCTCCAAAATTGGGATCGAGTATATCACTATTGAAATTCAGTGTTTGGCTGTTGGTCCGACATAAGCAAGCAGCCGGCCCGCGGTAATGGCGCCAAACCAGCAGGCCAGGGAAGCCCAAGCCAGCATGCGTGCGTTGCCGGACAGGGGAGCCCGATCGAGTTGCGGATTCTCGAAAACCTGCCGGCGCATCCGGACAAGAACGTACATTCCGGCAAACACGAGCAACATCTTGATGTAGAAATCCAGGGAAGTCAGCTTGGCGGTGGCGTCGGCGACGAGCATCATCGTTCCAGTCACGGCGTTCACAGCGAACGCCACCCACAGCCACGGGAACATGCGCCCGAAGGGCTTGATGGGCGCGGCGGGCCAGAACCCGAGCACCATCAGGCTGAGCATGGCGCTGCCGCCGGCCACGATGGCCATGCCAAAGGTGTGAAGGAACAGAATCGTCGGGAAGGCCCAGATAGTCGGGGCATCGCGCACCCAACTGCCGAGTCCCGATTGTTCGAGAGAAGCCAAAAAATGGCCCATGCGCTATTCTTTACGCTCCTGGCGCGCCGTGCTCCGATCCACCATATAGGCGGTGATCCCCACCGCGACGGTTACACCGAGTACCAGGAGAAACACAAGGAGAGCGATTTTTAGGTCGGCGAGCACTGGTTTCTGTCCCCTTTCCTAAAACGCATTCCCCAAAAACGGCAGCATACTGCCGCAGTACATCACTCCGACCCAAAGTAGCATGGCTGACGCCGCGGCAACCTTGGCCGTCACGGGGGCGTCTTCCTTCGGTCCCAAGCCCCACGGCTGGTCGAGAAGCGTAAAGTACAAGGCGTTGGCTCCGGCGAGCAGCACCATCGCCATCTTCCAGTAGAACGACGGATTGTGAATGTACTGGGTGGGAATTCCCACGAAAAACATCATCCCGGTGACCACGTTCACACCGAACCCCAGCGCGGCCCATGGCAGCAGGCGGTGCAGCGAAGCGAACGACACACCCCGCACCACTCCGAGTACCCGCAGATCCACCAGAAACACGACGCCCAGCAAAAGGCTCAAGCCGATGAAATGCAAGGTTTCGCAAGTGGCCCACATCCACTGGTAGTCCGTCATGACCGAGCCAACCCGGCGCGCCAGTCCAGGCTCCCCGGTATCCGTCACCGGTTCGGTCCGGATCTCGACGTGCCGGATATCGCCGCCCAGATTGGAGGCACGGGTCATCAAACCGAGCGACAGCACGGTCAGGACGAGGATGACTCCCAGATTCCAGTTCGGGACGCGTCCGAGGCGGCGGAATTGCCACAATCCCAGCCAGGCAAACGCTCCCGTGAATTCCATAAACCCGAGTGCTACGAAGGCGGCTCCCTCATGGGTTTCGATCAGGGATTTCGAGGTGCCCGGCAACGCCTTGATGGCATCCTGCGCGCCATTGCCGCTGATATAGGTGGGGATGGTGAGGAGCGAGATTCCCAGCAGGACGGCCAGACTGGCGCGCTTCAGATCGTCGCTCTTCATGAGGAGCGAAAGCACAAACAACCCGCCGCCAATAATCGTGCCAATGACCGGAAAATGATTCAGTAAGAGGTGAAGATGTGCTAAATCCATGATGATTCTGTTCGAGACCCGCGGAGGATGAGCGCGGAAGCCGCTCGACCACTATATCATCTGGGACTTTTCCGCCATTCCGGTTTCGCTTCACCTTGTGTGGATCTCGCAGGGGGAAGTTCCTGGTTCGGCAACCGTACACAGACGCGTAGCGGTCCGACACAACAGGTTGCCGCGGACCGCGCGAAAGCCGGTGTCTTTCTATGCGCCGGAAATGGCTGCTCTCGTGCAAAACGGGCGGCGGAATGAAACGATTGCGGCGCGTAGCCCTTTATGGCGTGATGACGGGGGCGTCCATGGCCCTAACAAGCCCGCCGTTCACGGCATATGTAACCTACCTGGGGGGCACATACCGCGACACGGTAAATGGCATCGCGGTGGATTCGTCGGGGTCGGCATATGTGGCCGGTACGACGTCGTCACCCGATTTCCCGATCACCACGAACGCGCTGGGCACTCCGGCGGAGACCAGCAACTGCGCGTTCGTTACGAAATTGAATCCGACGGGGACCGCCGTCGTGTTTTCCACCTGCGTGGCGAACGCGCAAACGCAGGCGTTCGGAATGGATGCAGCGGGTAATCTCTATCTGGCGGTGAACCGGCAAACCTCCCAAGGCTCAACCGTATTGAAGCTGGACCCTTCCGGCCAGAAGATTTTATACGAGACGCCGATCGGGGCGGTGCCGGAGGCGATGGCGGTGGATTCCGCGGGAAACGCATATGTGGTGGGTTCGGCCGGGCCCGGATTTGCGACTACGCCGGGTGCTTACCAGCCGCAACTGCATCCGGGAATGTGCGCGGGAACTCATACAGAGGTTCCGTGCCCGGATGCATTCGCCCTGAAACTATCGCCCTCTGGAACGGTGGTGTGGGCCACGTACCTGGGAGGGTCGGGGCAGGACGATGCGCATGCGATTGCGGTCGACGGCGCCGGTAATGCGTGGATCGCGGGGGAAACGGTATCCAAGGATTTTCCGGTGACGGCGAATGCTTTCGATGCTTCGTTCGGCGGCGAGATCGATCTCGGGCCGCTCAGCTTTGGCGACGCGTTTGTGGCGAAGTTAGATCCAACCGGCAGCAAGCTGCTGTATGCGACGTATCTGGGCGGCAGCGCGCCCGACGGGGTTTTCGCCGCGGCGGTGGATGCCGCCGGCTCGGCTTACGTGACAGGCGGTACTTCGTCATCGAACTTTCCGACTACCGCGGGCGCGCTGCAAACGGCGTACAAGGGGCCGGACAATCCAATGCCGACACTGGCGGGAAACGGTTTCGTTACGAAATTCACTGCCGCCGGAACGGTAGTGTATTCGACCTACATCGGCGGGCCGCGGAGCGAGGGCAGCGCCATCGTCGTAGATGCCGAGGGGCAGGCCGCCGTGAATGCCGCCTCCACCCCACCGGATACGAGTTGCACGGGGAAGCCCGCGTTAAATGTGCTGAACGCAGCGGGATCGGGCGTCGCGGCGCAATCGCGAATCAGCGGCAGTTACCTGGCCGAGGACGGCATGGGTGGTCTGTATGCGGCAGGAACCACTTTTACGCTGGCATTCCTGTCGACTCCGCATGTCTTTCAGAGCAGGTACGGCGGGGGCGATTCGGATGGCTTCGCGGCGAAAGTCGATTTTTCGCTACCGGCGGGACCGGAGCTATTCTCGGTAGTGAATGCGGCGACGATGGCAAGCGGGCCCGGGTTTCCTATGACGGGAGCGGTGGCACCTGGCGAAATCGTGACGCTTTTCGGTAACGGGTTCGGAACCCAGCCGTCGGTCAACTTCGATCAATTGCCGGCGCCTGTGTTCTACGCGTCGAACTGCCAGATCAACGCCGTGGTCCCGTTCTCTCTCCCTTCCGGAGTACCTTCGTATTACGCACCGTTCTCCTCCTGGGCGACATTTGTCACGGTGGTGGCGAACGGTCAGACCGCAGGCTCGATGCAACTGCCGGTGCTGGCAGCGGCGCCCGGAATTTTCACGACGAACGGCACCGGCATGGGCCAGGCGGCAGTCCTCAACCAGGACGGCACGGTGAATGGCGCCTCGAACCCGGCGCCGCGGGGCACGGCGATTTCCGTCTATATGACCGGCACGGGCACAGTGGCGCCGACGATTGCGGATGGATCCGCAGGGCCCGTGACTGCGCCGTATCCCACGACGGTTCAGAAGATCACTGCTCAAATCGGCCCCGTCCTGGCACCGGTTATTTTTGCAGGACAAGCCCCGGCGCTGATTGCTGGCGCGACGCAGGTGAACGTGGTGATCCCGCCCGATGCCCCCTCGGGCCCCTCGATTCCGCTGGTCATTCACGCCGGCGGGTATTCGAGCGCGGCATTTTCGCCGCAACAAAGCCCGGTGTTTGTGGCGATCCAATAGGAAGCGGCGGCGTACCAGAAGAGCGCAAAGGGCCGGCGGTACTTCGTCTTCGAACGTTCCAACTCCCGCGCGCGTTGCGAAATTCAGGCTGGGCGCGAGGGTGTTTCCCGCGCACAGGATCAACCCAGAGGTCAAGAAAGAATCGTCCGGCTTCGTTGTCACCAGAGGCGGCGAGTCTTGTTTTTTCCCGGGGTTGCGTGCCTCGAGGTGGTTAGGAGAGCTACCCGCACAGGATTGTTAAGCCTGTCTCCGCAGTTCGCGCCTCGTTCCGCGCCGCCCGCTTTGATCCGTCTGTCTGCGTAGGGCTGTTGCAATCCGATTCACCGGACCGCGAATCAAGACGTAAGGAACAATTGCCAGCAGCGTCGCCACGACCAGCAACTCCAGTACAAATACTCCGCGCTGGACGATGAGCTGGTATATCGCATCAAGAATGATCGCGATGGCGAACACTTTCCCCACATCGCGCCACCCACACCGCAGGAGTTCGCGCCGATTTGCGGGATCTTTGATAGCTGACCACAGAAACGGCGGCCGCCCAACTCGCGCATCGCGAAACCCCGCGCGAATCGCGAGAGTCCCGGCAACGATGGGCTGGATCATCAGCCGTAAATTCATCGGTCCGCTTGTCCGATGGATCAGGTTTACCCAGAAACGCCCGAGTATGTCCTCCATCGTCACTCCATCCACGACTGTCCGGCCGACGCGAAATCTGGATTGATGATGTGAGACATTTGAGGCCCGGTTTAAGAAATTCGACAGGGTGGCCCACGCATGGCCCAGATTGGCCAAGTAGCGGTGGTTTTCAACCGGTCGGCCCCTCTGCTGTGCCCGATACCCTTTGACAACTCAATGCGATCTCGTTTGGTCACGAGCGTGCACAAGTCGCTGCGTGCAGGACAGAGCGAACAAGTGGGAAACTCGGGGAGGCAACTCCGGCAGCCGGTTCATTGGGAGGGATTCAGCGGCGACCTCAAGTACCGCGCGAGACGAGAACGAGTCGCCAGCGTTTGAAGCATGGCTGCGTGCCTATCGGACGCGGTTAGAAGACGCCTGTAATGTCCCGAGCGCCGTGCCTCTGGCCCGGAAAGAGCGAGAATCCTGACCGTGGCTGGACAAGCCGCGGCGCTGATTGCAGGCGTGACCCAGGTGAACGTGATCCCCCCGCCCCCGCTCGATTCCGCTGGTAATTCAAGCCGGCGGGTATTTCGAGCGCGGCATTTTCGCCGCAACAAAGCCCGGTGTTTGCGGCGATCGAATAAGAAACTGCGATGTACCAGCAAAATTCTGCTACCCGAGAAGTACGAAGAGTTGTATAATCCCGCCCATGCCGAACGCGAATTCGCTCCCGATCGTTTCTTCCCAACAAGTCGCGAAGTCCGTGGTGGCCAAACAGCAGGCCATCGCGGAAGAGATCCGAAACCAAGCCAACCAAGCCACGGACGATCCGCTGCGCCGGGCGCGGCTGGTAAATAGCTTCGAAGAAATCGCAGGCGAACTTCAGAAGGGCGCGGCGCCGCACCAGGTCCTCGATACTCCGCGCAATGCCATGGCCTCGGTGCTGCAGAGCTTCATCGCGCAAAAGGCAGCCGAATCGAACCAGGTGGACAACACAGAAGACGTTCCCGTCGTCAGATTCAGTGATGACGATTTGTTGGAATGGATCAAGACCGGATTCATCGGGCTGGTCGACGGGCAGGACAAGTTTCCGTGGAAGACGGCGCCCGACGATCCGGATCCGCTTTTCAACACCAGCCGGCATCTGCGAATCGCGGTGTTCGGGGACTGGGGAACGGGAGCGTATGGTGCGCCGGCGATCGCCAATAGCATTCAGCAGGACGACGCCAACTTCGATCTGGTGCTACATCTGGGAGACACGTATTACTCGGGCCAGCCGGAAGAAGTGGACAAGCAGCTGGTTGCCGGCTTCCCGTACCGGAACAATGCCCTAAACCGCTCCCTAAATGGAAATCACGAAATGTATAGCGGCGGCAAAGCCTATTACAACGCTGTAACGGCGGGGCGGTTTCAACAACGGGCGTCCCACTTTTACGCACAGAATCAGGATTGGATGCTGGTGGGATTGGACACCGCATATATTGACCACGACATGCCGGACGAGGAGGTCGCGTGGTTCAAAAGAATCATGGCGCAGGCGGGAGACCGGAAAGTCGTCTTGTTCTCCCATCATCAGCCGTATTCTCTGCTCGACCAGCAAGGCCCCAACCTCATCGACAAGCTGAAGGATTTCCTCAATGGGCGGCAGATCTTCGCCTGGTATTGGGGTCATGAACATCGTTGCGTTCTCTATGATCAGCATCCTAAGTGGGGTGTGTGGGGCCGGTGCGTGGGGCACGGGGGCTTCCCTTATTACCGGGATCATTTGGGCCAGCCATCGCAGGTTCTGGAATGGAAAAAACTAGGGCACGATGACGACAACCCCGACGTGCCGGGCGGCAGTATCCTCGACGGCCCCAATCCTTACGTCACGGCAGATCCCCAGGGCTACGGGCCACATGGATACATGAGCCTGATGTTCGACGAGGGACAGATGCGGGAATTCGTGCATCGTCCGGACGGGGTCACGATTTACACGAAATTGCTCACGGCTGCCGCGACCAGCGCATAACTCCAGCTGCGCGGCGGGAGGGGCCGTCGACACGAGCGGCCTTAGTGTCTTTGCAGGCGCCGCTCGATTTCCCGCAAGAACTCGCGCTCGTTTTCCACGACCATCGTCGCCGCCAGCCAGTAGAGCGGCAGTGGGGCGAGCAGATCATCGCTACCCTCACAGAGGTTGATGACATCTTTTTGCGTGGTGACCAGCGCGGTCGCGCCTTTGTGTTGAAACTGCGCTGCGAGGTGCCGGAGTTCGTGCGGACGATAGCGGTGATGGTCAGAGAATTCCAGCCAGTCCACCAACCGCGGCGCCTGCCGCTCGAGCGTACGCCGGAACGCCTGCGGATTGCCGAGCCCGCAAAAGCCGCCCACGCGGTCGAATGGCGCTTCCGCGAGCGGAAACCGGCGGCCTGTGCGGTGCTCCACCCATGCCTCGGGCTGCAGCTGCGCGCGGAACACGACGGCATTCGGATTCCAGTGCCGCGCTTGCCGCTCGATCGCGCACCCCAGATCGCTGAACTCGGTCCGCGTGATCAGAATCACCTGCGCGCGCGCCAGCGCAGGGAGCGGCTCGCGCAGCCGTCCAATCGGAAACACCGCGCCGCCGCCGAACGGGTTGAGCGCGTCGAGCAGAACAACGTCGAGGTCGCGCGCCAGACGCCGGTGCTGGAAGCCGTCATCCAGCAGGAGTACATCCGGGCCGAACTGGCGGAGCAGGGCGCTGCCGGCGGCGAACCGGTCGCGCCCAATGCCCACCGGCGCCAGCCCCGAGCGTACAAACAATTGCGGCTCGTCGCCGGTGCGGTCGGCGGGTACGTTGGCGCCGGGCGCCAGAATCAACTCCTTCTCCAGTGACGCCCGCCCGTACCCGCGGGTCAAGATCCCCGGCTTGTGCCCGCGCTCCCGCAGCAATTCCGCCAGCCGCAGCACGCACGGTGTCTTGCCCGTTCCTCCCATAGTGAGATTGCCGACGCTGATCACCGGGGCCGGGAGTCTCTGTGGTGTGGCGGCCGCGCGGCGCCGCGCGCCCCACGTCCAGAACAGCGCGGGCACCCACTCCATCGCATACCACGGCTGCGCCGGACGGTAGCGCGGCAGATGGGAGTCGTACAACTCGCGCGCGGCCGCCACCGCCCGCGCCGTCGCGCCACGCCGCCCTTCCGCACAAGCCCGCGCGCGCCGGCCGAATTCCTCGGCGCGGCTCAGATCCGCGAGGAGGCCCTCGACGACCGCGCTCAGCTGGGCAGCATCCCCGATCTCCAAAAACCCCTGCGCGCCGCGAAACTCGTTCGCGATCGACTGAAAATTCTCCATGTGCGGGCCGCAGATCACCGGCTTGCCGAACAGCGCCGGCTCCAGCACATTGTGGCCGCCGCGCGACGCCAGCGTTCCGCCCATGAACACCACATCGGCGAGGGCGAAAAGCCCGCTCAACTCGCCGATCGAATCCAACAGCAGGACTCCCGGCAACTCGATCACATCCTCCGGCCGCAGACGCGAGCGGCGCAGATAGCGGATGCCGGCCGCCTCCAGTTTCTGCGCCGCTGCGTCGAACCGCTCCGGACGCCGGGGCACCAGAATCAGCAGCAGCCCGTGATGCCGCGCCGCCAACGCGCCGAACGCCGCGATCACCGCATCGTCTTCATCCGGGTCGCCGTCGGCAAGCGGCGGCATGGTGCTCGCGGCAATCCACACGCGCGCCGGCTGCACACGGTCCAGCAGCGTGCGGACCGGCGATTCCGGCGGGGCTGGGCGCGCCTCGAAATCGTATTTGAAGTTTCCGCTTACCGTGACGCGCTCCGCCGGCGCGCCAAGCATCACGAAGCGCTGGCGAATTTCATCGCTTTGCGCGAGCACTGCATCGGCCTGCGGCAGCACCATGCGGAAGAACCAGCGCAGCTTCCGGTAGCGCGGCAGGGCGCGGTCGGAGATGCGGGCATTCACAATCGCGAGCGCGGCCCCGTTTCGCTTCACCTCGCGAAACACGTTGGGCCAGATCTCGGTCTCGGCGATGATCACCAGAGACGGCCGGATCGCCCGCAGCGTCCGCCGAACCGCCCAGACAGTATCGACGGGAGCAAAAAACACGCCGTGCGCCAGTCCCGCCAGCCGTTCCCGCGCCAAGGCCTGTCCCGCCAGGGTGGAAGTCGATACGAACAGCCGCGTGCGCGGAAACTCCCGCGCCAGCGCGCGCAGAAATTCCACGCACGAAAGCACTTCCCCGACCGAAACTGCATGCAACCAGATCGCGCCCGGACCGGTCTGTCTAAATGTGTGCGAGAGGAAACCGAAACGCTGCGGCAGGGACCGCCAGTATCCCCGGTTGGCCACGCCGCGCAAAAGCAAATACAATAGCAGCCACGGCAGCCCAAACGCCTGAAGAACCCGGTAGAGGAGATAGATGCCTTTTCTTTTCAAACGCTTGGTTCTTTTCCTGAGTATAGCGGCGGCCTCCTCGGCCGACAAGGAACCCGCCGTCTTTCGCCCCGAAGCGGCGGCGCGCTATCCGCATCACCAGAGCAACGACAAAGTCACCATCGCCGCGGATCCGTATGTTTCGGGCGAAAAAGTGCAAACCGCCTTCGGCAAACTGAATCCTTATGAGTATGGCATCCTGCCGGTGTTGGTGGTGGTCCAGAACGACGGCAACCAGGCGATTCGGCTCGACCGAATCCAGGCCGTCTACACCGGGCCCCAGGGCGCGAAGGTGGAAGCCACACCGGCTGGTGAGGTGCGTTACCTGCGCGGCCCGGACCGCCCGAAGATTGTGCAAGGCGGCCCGCCGGGTATCGGTAAAATCGGGCGCGACAAGAAAAACCCGCTCAACGCCTGGGAAATCGAAGGCCGCGCCTTCGCCGCCAAGATGTTACCGGCCGGCCAGACCGCCAGCGGCTTCTTCTATTTCCAGACCGGGCTGCAGCGCGGCGCCACGCTCTATCTCAGCGGCCTCGCCGACGCTTCCAGCGGCCAGGAACTGTTCTACTTCGAAATCCCGCTGGAGTAGCCGGGTTCGCGACGGGAACGCACGCTGTCGCATGATACACTCCGGTCATGCCGGACCTTCGGGAGGTGCGCGATGAGCCGCCGCCGTTCCTTGGCTCGTGGCCGCGCGTCTATGCGGCAGTACTCGTATATCTCGTTTTGATCATCGCGGCGTGCTACGGGTTCACGCGGGCTCTCGAATGACGACGCTGGACTGGGTAGTCCTGTTCGCCACTCTGACCGTCATCGTCGGCTACGGGTTGTATCGCAGCCGCGGCAGCGACACGGTAGACCGCTTCCTGCTCGCCGGCAAAACCATGCCGTGGTACGCGATGGCGCTTTCCATCATGGCCACCCAGGCGAGCGCCGTTACATTTATTTCCACCACCGGGCAAGCCTACGTGGACGGCATGCGCTTCGTGCAGTTTTACTTCGGGTTGCCGATCGCGATGGTGATTCTGTGCGCCACGGTGGTGCCGGTGTTTCACCGCTCCAAAGTGTTTACGGCGTACGAATATCTCGAGCAGCGCTTCGATGCCAAGACCCGCGGGCTGGCGAGCCTGATCTTTCTGTGCCAGCGCGGGCTGTCGGCGGGATTGACGCTGTACGCGCCGGCGATCGTGCTGTCGGTGATTCTGGGCTGGCCGGAGCGCGCCACCATCTTTCTGATGGGCGTGACGGTCATCACGTACACAACGCTGGGCGGCGTCAAAGCGGTGACGTGGTCCGACGTACAGCAAATGATCATCATTTTCATCGGCCTGGTGATTGGGCTGGTGACCCTCATTCACCTGCTGCCCGGCTCGGTTTCGTTTCGCGACGCGCTGTATCTTGCCGGCATGGCCGGCCGGCTCAACGCGGTCACGACCGATTTCGATTGGAACGACCAGTTTACGCTCTGGAGCGGCCTGATCGGCGGCACGTTTCTATTCCTATCCTATTTCGGCTGCGATCAATCGCAAGTGCAGCGCTACCTGACGGGCAAGTCGGTGGCGCAAAGCCGGCTCAGCCTGATCTTCAACGCAGTCGCGAAGATCCCGATGCAGTTCTTCATCCTCTTCATCGGCGCGATGGTGTTCGTATTTTATTTGTTCGTGCAGCCTCCGGTTCTATTCCAGCAGTCGGAGCTGGACCGCATTCAGAATGCCGCCGCGTACCGCCCCGTGGCACAGCAGTATGCGCAGGCGTATGGCCGGCGGCAGGAGGCCGCCCAGCGTCTGGTCGAATCGCATCACGCGCGTAACCAGGCCGAGCAAGGCCGGCAGATCGAGGCGTACCGGGTGGCACAGCGCGACATGGATGGGGCGCGCCAGCAGGCCGCCGCGCTGGTCTCGCAAACCGGGGGCGAGGCAGGATTCAGCGACACCAATTACATTTTTCTTTCTTTCGTGACCAAGTACCTGCCCGTCGGGCTGGTGGGCTTGATCATCGCCGTGATCTTCGCCGCCACCATGTCGGCGAGCGCCGGCGAAATCAACTCGCTGGCGACGGTGACGATGGTCGATCTGTACCGCCGACACTTCCACCGCAATGGAACCGACCATCACTACCTGATGGCCTCGCGCTGGGCGACGGTGTTCTGGGGCGCCTACGCCATCCTGTTCGCGGGCTGGGGCCGGACGCTGGGCTCGCTGATCGTGGCGGTGAACCGGGTAGGCTCGTTGTTTTACGGTTCGCTGCTCGGCGTGTTCGTGCTGGCGTTCTTCTTCCGCCGCGTCGGCGGCACGGCGGCATTCTTCGGGATGCTGGCCGGCGAAGTCGTGATCTTCGCGGCGTTCTTCTTCACCCGGATTTCCTTCCTCTGGTACAACCCGATCGGCTGCGTGGTAGTGATTGCGACCGCGCTGCTGATCACGCACGCCAAGCAACTCAATTCGAACTGAAGAGCTGGCGGAGAAATTCTTTGTCCTCTGCAATGGGCTTCAACCGCTCGCTAGGCGCGGACTCGATCTGGCGGCGCAGATTCGGATCCAGCTGCAGAGCCTGGCGGAGATCGGCGAGAGCGGCGGCTTTCTCGTTCAGTTCGTAATCGAGCGCGCCTAGCGTGGCATACGCCGCGGCGCTCGGCATGTATTGCGTCACTTTACGGGCGGCGTCGCGGGCCTCGCGCGGTTTGCCGCCGCGGCTCAGGACTCCGGCTCTCTGCTGGTACAGAAGACCGAGATTGATGTTCAGCAGGCGGCGCAGCTCGGGAAGGGGCTGCGGGTTGTCGTCGACATTGAGATAGAGGTAGCGATCATTGTTCGTATTGCGGCCTCCTCCCTTGCGGACCACCAGCATCGAGGCGGATTGTTTGCCGCGCGAATCGCCGCCGGCGTCGTCGCCGGCTTTCAGAGCGGCGAACAGTTTTTCGGCGAGTTCGCCGTTGGTCGATTCAAAGGCCTGGCCCATGGCGTCGACCACCTGCGGCCCGACGAGAATGTTGCCTTGGGCAGACCAGGTCTTGCCCTGTCGGCCACCGGCCCAAGAGGGAGCACTCGGGCCCGTGTACGCCGCGATGTTGCCATTGCGGTCGACAATGGCGACCTGCCGGCCTTCCTTGCCGGGGAACTGGTCTTCGGCGCGGAGTTTGTCCAGCACGGCTTGCGCGGAGAGACCCTGCCGGAGCAGTTCGAGGCCGCGCGGTCCGTAGCCGACGTTGACATCGGCCTGCGTGGCGATGGCGCCGGTGCCCGCTTCTGCCCACGGCACGACGGCTCCGACCGAGAAGTATCGCGAGGCCACAGCCACACCCCAGTCGCCGGCGGCCGCGTCGTAGGCGACGATGGAAAACGTGTTGACGTCGGCGGCGCGGAGTGACGCAGCCAGCAGCAGGGCGGCGAGGAGCGACTTCATATAGAACGGTTATACCTCCCGCCCGATCACTTGCGGCGGAACCATTTCCTCCAGACCAGATACGCCGCCACCAGAAGGCCGAACGCGATGCTGCCGATCACCAGGTAGTGATGAATGTTCTTCTCGACGGCTTCCCAGCGGTCGCCGAGAAAATAGCCGAGGCTGAGGAAGGTGGTCACCCACAGGATGGTTCCGGAATAGGCGAAGACCGCGAACTGATGGGGCGCCACTTCGCTCATGCCGGCGGCGTAGGCGGTCAGGTGGCGCACGCCGGGGATGAAATAGCCGAAAGTGAGGGCCCAGTGGCCGATGCGCTCAAACCAGGCATGCGCGCGCGCGAGGCGCTCTTCGGAGAGGTGGAGATACCTGCCGTAGCGGTGCAGCACCTTGAGGCCGAAAATGCGGCCGAGCAAATAGCTGATGGTCATACCGCAGGCGCTGCCCAAGGCCGCCGACGCGAACGTCAGCGGCAGCACGAAATTGCCGCGATAGATCAGGTAACCGCTGAAGGTGAGGAGGGTCTCGTCGGGCACCGGCAGGCCGACGATGCCGAAGATGAGGAGAACGAAGATCGCCGCGTAGCCATACTGCGTGATCCACGCCAGTATTTGCTGTTCCACTCGGCGCGTTCCACCTAAACGGTCAGCTCGGTGATATCGACCGCCGAGGAGTTTCCTTCCACGACGACGATGCCGCTCTCGGTAACGTGGTGGTAGCGGCGGTCGCGCTCGAGGTCGCAGCCGATCGCGGCGTCCTGCGGCACGCGCACGTTCTTGTCGAGAATGGCGCGCCGGACGCGGGCGCGGCGGCCGATGTCGCAGCTGTCGAAAATAATGGAGTCCTCCACCACGGCGCCGGCATGGACGCGCACGCCGCGGCCCAACACCGAGTTTCGCACGAAGCCGCCCGAGAGAATGGTGCCGCCCGAGACGATGGAATCGATGGCTTGCCCGCGCCGGTCCTCGTCATCGAAGGTAAACTTGGCGGGCGGATCGGGATAGCTGGTGGTGCGCACCGGCCACTGGCGGTTGTAGAGGTTCAACGCGGGGCTCACCGACCGGAGGTCCATATTGGCCTCGTAGTAGGCGTCGATGGTGCCGACGTCGCGCCAGTAGGGCACGCCATCGGCCGCCTCGCCGGGAATGCGATTGGCCTGAAAATCGTAGGCGTAGATCTCCATTTTGCCAGCGAGCTTGGGAAGAATGTCGTGCCCGAAATCGTGGTGGGTACCGGGAGCCGCCGCGTCGTCGTGCAGCAGTCGCAGCAGTGTCCGAGTCGAAAAAATGTAGTTACCCATGGAGGCGTAAACCAAGTCCGGGCTTCCTGCGATCGCGGGCGCGTCCGGGTTCTTTTCGTGAAACGCCAGAATACGGCCGTCGGGGGCCGCCTCGATGACGCCGAATTCGCTCGACTGTGTACGCGGCACCGGGATCGCGGCCACGGTGACTTCGGCATTGGTATGAATATGCGCCTCGATCATGCTGGTGATGTTCATGCGGTAGATGTGATCGGCTCCAAAGATCGCCACCACGCGCGGATCGGTCTGCTCGACCAGGTTGATGTTCTGATAAATGGCGTCGGCCGTTCCCTGATACCAGGTTTCGCCGGCGCGCATCTGGGCCGGCACCGGAATCACGAAGTGATTTTTCAGCAGACCCGTGAACTGCCAGCCTTCATTCAGGTGCTGCAGCAACGATTGGCTGCGGAACTGGGTAAGCACATACACCGAATAGATACCGGAGTTGATGAAGTTGCTGAGGACAAAGTCGATAATGCGATACTTGCCGCCGAAGGGAACGGCGGGCTTGGCTCGTTCCTTGGTGAGGGGATAGAGCCGGGTCCCCTTCCCGCCGGCCAGTACGATTCCCAACACACGGATGCGCATGCGAAAGCATTATTCTTCCAGGCAGCCGCGCGGGGTGCAAGCGCGGCCGGCAATTTTTCTTACCCTATTTAGACAGAGGCCCTTTCGTAGAGCGAAAGTGCGCCGGGGGGCCGAGTTTTCCAGCGGCGGTGAATCCAGAGCCACTGATCGGGGTATGCGCGGATCACGGCTTCCAGCTGGGCCTGCACGGCGGCGGTGTCGCGCGCGGCGTCTCCGCTCATCGGAACCGGCGGATAGAAGCGGAGCACGTAGCACCGGTCGGCGGCGGACCACAGTGCGAAGCCCGGGACGACGGCCGCGCCGCTGTGTGCGGCGAGTTTGACAAAACCGGTGTTGGCCGATGCCGGGATTCCGAAAAAATCGACGAATACGCCCGAGTCGAGCGCCGCGTTTTGATCGATCAGGATGCCGACCGCTTCGTTGGCGTCCAGCGCTTTGAGGATGACGCGGGCGAAATCCTTCTTCAGGACGATGCGATTGCCCGAAAGCGCCCGCCGGTTTTCAACGAGGCGATCGATCCACGGATTGTCGAGCGGCCGGGCGACCACATTCATCGGAGAAGAATACAAAGCATGGGCATAGGCGCTCAATTCCCAGTTGCCGAGGTGCGCGGTAGCGAACAGCACGCCGCGGCCGGCCGCGTGCGCAGCCTTGACGTTCTCGTAGCCTTCGAAGCGGATCCAGCGGTCGAGACTCTCGCGGCGGATTGACGGGAATTTGGCGAATGCCACCAGGAGGCGCGCGATCGAATGGAACACGCCATCGGTGATTTCGCGGCGGCGGGCTTCGCTCAATTCCGGCAGGGCCATCGACAAATTGCGCTGAGCCACGCGCCGCAGGCGCGGCAGCGCGAGATCGAGCATCCTGGTATAGCCGCGCGCGAGGCGCTCCGCCAGCAGGCGCGGCGTCCACTCAAGGGATTTCAGAACCGCCAACGCAAGCACGAATTCGATGGCGTTGCGAACCCCCGAGCGGCGGCGCATGCGATCATTCGATCCAGCCGCCGCCCAGGACGAGATCGCCGTCATAGAAGACCGCGCCCTGGCCGGGTGTCACGGCACGCTGCGATTCCTCAAAGACGACCTCGACGCGCGCGGGATCTCGGGTGGGGCGCAGCGTGGCCGGCGCGGCGGTGTGCTTATTGCGGATCTTGACTTGGGCGCGGGAGGGACCGTCGATTCCGGCGATCGAGATCCAGTTGACGTCTATGGTGTGAAAGCCGGGGCGGAGCAGTTCATCGTTCGTGCCGACCACCACCTGCCGCGTCTCCGGATGCGTCGCGATGACGTAGAGCGGCTCTCCGGTGGCGACGCCCAGGCCGCGCCGCTGGCCCACCGTGAAATGATGCACGCCTTCGTGCACGCCCAGCGCGCGGCCGTTTGCCGTGACGATCGGGCCGCGCTCGGGAGGAGGCGGGCCGCCGCTTTCCTTCAGCCAAGCGGCCAGAAACGCCGCGTAGTCGCCGTTGGGCACAAAGCAGATTTCCTGGCTGTCGTTCTTGGCGGCGACGGAGAGATCCATCGAACGCGCCAGCTGGCGCACTTCGGTCTTCGTCATGGCGCCCAGCGGAAACAGAGTGCGGGCGAGCTGCGCCTGCGTGAGGCCGAACAGAAAGTAAGTCTGGTCCTTAGTTTCGTCGGCGGGACGCAACAACTGATAGCGGCTGGACGCTTCGTCGTAGCGCACACGCGCGTAATGGCCGGTGGCGATCTGCCGCGCGCCGACGGCGTCGGCGAGCTCCAGGAAGCGGTCGAACTTAATGTAGTTATTGCAGAGCGTGCAGGGGACGGGCGTGCGGCCCGCCATGTATTGCGCGACGAACGGCTCGATGACCTGCTTTTCGAACTGCTCCTCGAAATTGACGACGTAATAGGGAATGCCGATCTGCTCGGCGACGCGGCGGGCGTCGTAGACGTCCTCGAGGGAGCAGCAGCGGCCCGTGGCTCCTTCAGTAGAAAGTTCCGGGAGGCGGCGCTGATTCCAAAGCTGCATGGTAAGACCAACGACCTGGCGCCCCTCGCGGACGAGCAGCGCGGCCACGGTTGAACTATCAACACCGCCACTCATGGCGACGGCTATGGGGCTGTCAGGCATGCACGGAAATCCGGCGCAAGTGCACTACCGAGGCAGCGAGGGCCTCGAGCAGCGAGTCCACCT
>CAYTJD010000131.1:0-12666 GCA_964438005.1 uncultured Solibacteraceae bacterium
GGTTGGATGCACCCCACCAGGTGGCCGCCGCTTTTCTCGTAGTCGTAGACCTGGAAGGGCGTTGCGAGGGTGAAACGACAGTGGCGATTCGCCCGGTCACGAACAGCCTCGCATCCACGATCGTCGAAGATGGGCACATTCTTCCATTCATCAAGATGAGTTGCACGGCCCTTCATTGGTTCCTGGCTCCCGCTCTCGGCTCAAAATCCGATCCGCAGTTCTTCTACGGACGGGCGCTCGGCCGTCTGCTTGCCCACGAGCTCTATCATGTCGTCGGGCAAACCATGGATCATACCGGTATGGGCGTAACGCAGGCCACAGTTTCAGTGGGCGAGTTGCTTTCGGACCGGTTCACGTTTGCCAAAGCCGCTCTGGCAAAGTTGTCCCCTCTTCCGTCAAACACGCACGGGAAGCTTGAAACGGTGCTTGCGCTGGAATAGCCGCTGGCTTCCTCGCGCGCGGGCAGATAAAAATCTCGAATCGTAAAAATCATAACAATCTATTTGAACCGCCTTGTACCGGGAGGTAACATGTACCAACAGCTCTTTCGGGCTGTGATCGGCCCTGTCGCCGAATCGGCCTCCCAACGATTCCGAACGCCCAACCGGTAATAGGCTGCGGCTCGGAGAGGTCCTGTGTCGACCAATTCGTACTGCGCGTCAGTGACCGGTTTCGATGGGTTTTGTGGCCTGCCTGAGTAGTTCTCAATAAAGATATTGCGAACATTCTGGGGGTACATTATGTCCTATCGTTCGGTGTCGCGGTACGTGTCGCTGCGCAACGTCGCCGTTGCGCTTTTGCTTTGCTTCTTAACTGCGGGATGGGCTCAGGCTCCGTCTACGCTTTCCGGAACCGTCAAAGATCCTACTGGTGCGGTCGTGGTGCGCGCCATCGTGGCTCTCACGGATACCAGGACTTCGCAGAAAACGCAAACAATGACGAATGATGCGGGCGCGTATTCTTTCAGCGATCTGGCGCCAGGCAATTACACCATGGAAGTCTCGGCCGATGGCTTTGCAGCCTTCCAACAGCCGGTCGCTGTGGCCGCCCAGCCGCAGAAACTGGATATCGGCTTGAGTTTGGCGCAGGCATCTGGCGCCGTGTCGGTTGAGGCCAAAATCGATCCTTACAACGTCGTGCCGGTGCAGCCGACCCAGACTTTGTTTGGCTTCGACCAGAAGTTGGAAGAGATCCCGCGATCCATCTCTATGGCCGACCAGGAAACGCTGCTGCGCTATGACGTCAAGACCGTGAACGATATTGTCACCGTGGCCTCCGGTACTTTTACGGGAAGCTACTTCGGCATTCCAGGCAGCGTGTTTCTGCGCGGCGACATCGGCGACAACTTCTTCCGTGGATTTCGCCGCGTCGAGAATCGCGGAAACTACGCCACTCCCGTGGGCGCGACCGATCACATCGAGATCGTCAAGGGGCCGCCCTCCCCGATTTACGGAGGCGGCCGCATCGGCGGTTTTCTCAACTTCATTCCCAAGACCGCGCGCAGTGAAAGCGCGAAGTGGTTGGAGAAAGTCACCGGCAAGGTCACGATGACTTATGGGAGCTACGACGAAAAGCGCGGCAGCGCTGAAATCGGCGTGCCGTTCAAACTCGGCACTCACCGCGGCGGTCTGTACGCGTTCTTTGAAGCCGAAGACAGCCACAGCTTCTATAAGGGCGTGGCCAACCGGTACAAACTAGGCCAGATCGCTTTTGATACCGAGGTCTCTTCGAAGGCTCGGTTCTCCTACGGTTTCCAGGGTTTTCACGGCGAGGGCACGCAAAACCTCGGATGGAACCGCGTTACTCAAGACCTGATCGATCACCAGATGTACCTGTCCGGCCAGCCTTTGATCAATCTTTCGCACAACGGTTATAACATTGGCCCCGCCGATAATGTTCCGTACAGCCTGAGCCAGTTCGCCTACACGCAAGACTTTGGCTCGACCTACGCGTTCCAGTCCGTGGCCCAGTATTACGCACTCAATCCCGCAACGGTCAAACTGGTAAAGTTGCCGCTCGATCAGATCATGATCGATGCCGGAGACTTCAACCGCTCGACCACCTTCACGCCGTATTTCGACGTGGACACCGACCTCGCGCCCGGCATCCACTTCAAGAACCAGACGTTTGCGGACTGGCTGAATCACAACAAGTACAGCAGCTACGGGTTCGGCGCTGGTTACCGGCCATGGACCATCGAGAACAAATCCACGTTCAGCTTCGACTACAAGCCCACGCGAGCGATCGTCGCCCACGTCTTGGCCGGCTTCGGTTACCGGCATGTGCAGGTCACTGCCGGCGAAGAGCGCAATGCGTTTCAGACCGTCGACCGGCGCGATATATCCATTGGCGCCACGCCCAACGACCGCTTCGTCGGGCCCTATAACAGTAATGGATCCGTTTATTTTCAGTATTTCCAGACAGGCTCCTATGGCGATATCGGCGGCTTCGCGCTTTCCGACGTCTCTCTGGGAAGCCGTGTGAGCGTCACGGCCGGCTTGCGCTACGATCGTTACTCGCCCGATTTCTGGGGCCGCGATGATCAGGATACGCAGTTGACGCATGCCACCGCGTCGCAGAACGCCGTCACCTACAACGCGAGCGTGACCTATCGGCTGCCCTTCAATTTGCGGCCCTACTTCACGGCCGCCACCTCGCGGTTCCTCGATTTGGGACAGGGGAATGAATTGGACTACGCCCAGGTGCAGAATGGGACGTTCATTGCGACTTCTAGTCTTTACGAGGCGGGCATCAAAGGATCGGGCATGTCAAACAAGCTCTATGGCTCCTTGAGTCTGTACCGTCAAAAACGAGCTTCCTTCAACAACCAGACGCGCCAGGATGACTACTATCAGACCAAGGGCATTGAGTTCGAAGGCCGCGGTTTTCTCATGCGGCGGCTGAGCCTGACCACCAATGTCACCTTGCAGAATCCGCTGCAGCTCAATGTTCCGTTCTTGCTCGGCATTCCGCCCTACCTGTTGGGCCTCACTCCCGAACAGGCGTACGGTGGCCGCTTCATCGGCCTGGCGAGCATCTTCGGATTGAAGCCGCCCTTCCACGTAGGCGGGCAGCCGCACGTGGTGGTGAGCCCGTTCGCCACCGTCAACGTCACCAAGAATGCCGGCTTTACTATCGGCACCTCGTGGGTGTCTTCCGTTAGGACGGGCTATATCAGCAATGTCAGGCTGCCCTCTTACGCCCTGACGCGCGGCTCGGTCTTCTACCAGCGCGGCCAGCACCTGATCAACCTGGCCATCAACAACATGTTCGACTCCGTTTACTTCCAGAGCCAGTTCCTGTTCTGGGACGTGCTGGTGAAACCCGGCGCGCTGCGAACGCTGAGTCTGACCTATAGCTTTTCGTTTTGAACATGCTCAATGATCCCGAGGTCGTCGCCGAGATCGAGGCTTTGCACGCGCAATATGAAGTGGCGTTAGTCTCGAACGATGTTGAGAAGCTGGTCACATTCTTTTGGGACTCGCCGCACGCGCTGCGATTCGGTGTCGGCGAGAGCTTGTACGGCGCAAAGCAAATCGAGGAGTTCCGCAGGAATCGCCCGGCCGTCGACCTCGCCAGGGAGGTATCCAACCTCCAGATTGTCACGTTCGGAACGGATTGCGCGATCGTCGCCCTGGAATTCTCTCGAACGGCTCCCGGGGTTCGCCGGAAGGGCCGCCAGAGCCAGATCTGGCGGAAATTCGGCGACGCGTGGAAGATTGTCTCGGCGCACGTCTCCTTAGTGCCGGTTCCATATGTCGACCTTGCTGGGCCGCTCGTGGGGATGACGATGCCGCCCGAGTACCGGTTCGGCGTGGAGCGCAACATCGAGCGCGCCGCGGTCATTGCAAAGCCCTTGCTTGATCTTGAGTTGGAGGATGTCGCGGAGCCGGCCCCCATCTTTGAACCATGACTGTTCATAACCCCCATATGGACGATGCGCGCTCTCTGGCGCAGCGCATCCGATCCCGGCAGAAATCCGCTAAAGAGACGGTTCTCGCCACGCTGACACGAATCGACGAGTTGGACCGCACCCTGAACTGTTTCACTGCGGTCTTGCGCGATTCGGCCCTTACCCAGGCCGAAGAAGTAGATCGCCGCATTGGCGCCGGTGACAACCCGGGCCCGCTGGCCGGCGTGCCTTTTGCGGTCAAGAACCTGTTTGATATTGCCGGTGTTACCACGCTCGCCGGCTCTAAAATCCACGCCGAAAAACCTCCAGCCGCATCGGACGCGACGGCTGTGGCCCGTTTGAAGCAGGCCGGTGCCATTCTGCTGGGCGCCCTCAATATGGATGAGTACGCCTACGGCTTCACGACGGAGAACACCCATTACGGTGCCACTCGCAATCCACACGACGTGGAACACGTTGCCGGAGGGTCGTCGGGCGGTTCGGCCGCCGCCGTGGCGGCGGGTCTTGTTCCCTTGACCCTCGGCTCCGACACGAACGGTTCCATTCGGGTGCCCGCCGCGTTTTGCGGCGTGTTCGGCTTCAAGCCGACCTATGGCGCAATCTCGCGTGCCGGCGCCTGTCTTTTCTCTCCCAGTCTCGATCACGTCGGACCCTTCGCCCGCTCGGTCCGCGACATTGCGATGGCTTTTGATCTGCTGCAGGGCGCGGACGCGCGCGATCCTGTAGCCCACAGTCGCCCGCGGGTTTCGTGTCTGCAGGGAATGGACGAAGGGATCGCCGGCCTCCGCATCGCCATAGCCGACGGCTATTTTGCCCGCTTGGGTTTGCCGGAAGTGTTCGCGCCCGTCAACCAAGCGGCTCGCGCTCTGGGGGTTACCCGCGCCGTGACTATCCCGGACGCGGAACAGGCCCGCGCCGCAGCTTACATAATCACTGCCTGCGAAGGCGCCAACCTTCATCTCAGCGACTTGCGCTCGCGACCTCAGGATTTTGACCCTGTGGTCGTGGAACGATTCCTGGCGGGCGCGCTCTTGCCGGCAGCCTGGTATCTGCAAGCCCAGCGATTCCGCACCGTCTTTCGCGAAACAATGCGCAAGGTGTTTGAAACCGTGGACGTCATTCTTGCGCCGGCCACGCCCTGTCCGGCGATCAAGATCGGACAGCCTTCGATCGTGGTCGATGGCATCGAATTGCCCTCTCGTCCCAATATCGGTGTGTTCACCCAGCCCCTATCCTTCATCGGCCTGCCCATCCTTTCTGTCCCCGTGTTCAACGGCGGCTCCTTGCCCTTGGGAGTTCAAGTGATCGGTGCCCCGTATAACGAAATGGCGGTGCTGCGCGTAGCGGCGCAACTGGAAGCAATCGGCGTCGCGCGAGCCCCGGTGACCAATCTGGCGGAGAGCCTCCGATGAGCGTCTCCCTGCGAATGCGTCAAGCCCGAGTTCCTCCGCAATTGTCCCGCCGCGAATGTCTGGCACTACTGGCCGTCGCGCCGGGTACCGCAAAGGATCCCCTCGTCATGGGCTTTGTGTACAACGGCCCCAAAAACGACCTGGGCTACAACCAGGCACACGCGGAAGGCAAGCAGTCGTTGAAGACCCTCCCCTGGGTGCGTACGTTTGACGAGGCCAACGTCTCGGAAACAGTCGCCGTCGAGGAGTCCATGCGCAACATGATTCATCAGGACGGCGCGCGCGTCATCTTCGCAACATCCTACGGTTTCCTCGATCCCTTTGTCCTGCGTGTAGCGCGCGAAAATCCCGGCGTGCAGTTCTTTCACTGCGGCGGATCCTACCGGGATGGCATCGACCCGCGCAATGTCGGAATCTATTTCGGATTCATCGACGAAGTCGAGTACCTGGCCGGGATGACCGCTGGCCTGATGACACGAACCGGCCGCATGGGTTTTGTGGCAGCGAAACCGATTCCGCAGGTGCTGCGGAATATCAATAGCTTTATGCTGGGCGCGCGCAGCGTGAACCCCTCCGTCACCATGCGCGTGGTGTTCACCGGAGATTGGGTGTTGCCCGTGCGCGAGGCTGAGGCTTCCAGCAGTCTCGCCGACCAAGGCGTGGACGTGCTCACCGGTCATACCGGCTCGCCGCGCGTCATCGTTCAGGTTGCCGAGCGTCGTGGCATCTTTGCTACGGGCTATCAGTTCAACCAGTCCGTGCTCGCTCCGCATGGCTTTCTGACTGGCGCCGAGTGGGCATGGGCGGTTGTCTACCGCCGTTATGCCGAGATGATTCACGCGGGCAAGTCCGTGGCTGATGGAACAATCCCGCGCCGGATGACGGGCACTTTGAAAGATGAATTCTGCCGCCTTTCTCCGTTCGGTCCGGCCGTCACTGCCGGCAAGCGGGAAGCGATAGCGGTCGCCAAGCAGCGCCTCCTGAGCGGATCGCAAGCCGTCTATCGCGGGCCGCTGCGTGATAACACAGGTAAAACCGTTGTACCGGCCGGCGCCACCATACGGGTGGAAGATCCCGTGCTCGACAAAATGGACTGGCTGCTCGAGGGCATTCAGGGAGACGTGCAATCGTGAGCAGCGATACTATTTCAAGCTCCCGCTTCGAGGCTGCTGCGGTGCCGCTGACCGCCATTGTGGTCGCCGTAACTGTCTTCGCCGCCTTCTGCGCCTGGGTTGGCGCCGCGCCCCTCGGTGTGTTCGCCTCCATTTACAAAGCTGGATTCGGCAGTTGGTACTCGTGGCAGAACAGTCTGCTGCGTGCCGCGCCGCTCATGCTGTGCGGTTTGGCGACAGCACTTCCGGCTCGAGCCGGCATTATCACGGTTGGGAACGAAGGCGCGTTCGTAGTCGGCGGATTGGCGGCTGCCGCGGCAGGCCTGGCGAGCGTGTCGGGACCCGCCTGGTTTTGCTTATCGATCATGGGACTGGCGGGCGCGGTCGCCGGGGGAGCCTGGATCGCCTGCGCTGCGGGCCTGCAACACTACCGTGGTGTAAACGCGGTGATCAGCAGCCTGTTGCTGAACTATATCGGCATCGCCCTCCTCTTACAACTCGTGGAAGGCCCGATGCGCGACCCGGCCAGCCTGAATTTCCCGGCGACCTACGCGCTTCCGGAGACGCACCGGCTCGGCCGCATTCCCGGTTCGCGGATTCATTACGGGCTTGTGTTCGGGATTCTCGCCTGTCTGCTGGCGTGGTTTCTCCTGGAACGCACCGTGTGGGGCATGAAGGTGAAGACGGTGGGCGGGAATCCACGCGTCGCCCGGCTGGTCGGGCTGCCGCTCGGCCAGATCGTCCTCGCGGCGAGTTTCCTGGGAGGCGCCTGCGCCGGCTTGGCCGGCATGGTCGAGGTTGCCGCGATTCACGGCCGCGCCAGCCAGGCGATCTCGGCCGGGTACGGCTACGTCGGCATTCTGGTTGCCTTCCTGGCCCGCCAGTCGCCCTTGCGGGTTCTGGTCGTGTCGCTTATGCTGGGCGCTGTCCTCGCAAGCGGCGGCATCCTGCAGCGCGACCACGACCTCCCAGATGCCACCATAACGGTCTTCGAAGGGATCGCGTTCCTCTCGATCCTGGCTAGCGAAGCGCTCACCGGCCGCTTCCCGTTGGCGCGGGCGCGGGTGGCGCCCGCCGTCAGAGAGATGGCCAATGCCAAATCCTGAACTTCCGGCAATCTTCGGTATCGTCACCGCCCTGGCGGGCGGCGCTGTGCGCGGCAGCATCCCGTATATCTACGTCAGCCTCGGCGAGTGCCTCACCGAGAAAAGCGGACGCATCAACCTCGGCATGGAAGGCATTCTGCTCATGGGTGCCATGACGGCCTTCGGTGTTTCGGACCGTTCCGGCTCCCCGTGGCTCGGAGCGCTGGCCGCGGCGTTGGTCAGCGGCTTACTCGGCTTGCTGCATGGCGGATTGACGGAGCTTCCCGGCGTCAACGATATCGCGGCTGGCATTGCGATGATCATTTTCGGCAGCGGGCTGGCATTCTTCTTCGGTAAACAGTTCGTTGCTCCCATGGCGCCGCAATTGCCGGTCTTCGACCTCGGCGCAGGTATCGCCAACACCGCCGTGCACGCTGCCCTGCGGATCAGCCCCTTGTTCTTCCTCGGAATCGCCGCCGCGTTCCTCCTCCACTATGCCCTTGAGCGGACTCGCTGGGGCCTGCATGTGCGCGCTGTCGGTGATGCGCCGGAGGCGGCGCGGTCGATGGGCATCCCGGTCCGCAGGCATCGTATCGTCGCCACCACCATCGGCGGCGCCCTCGCCGGTATCGGCGGCTCCCATCTGACCCTCTATTTCCCCGGTATCTGGTCCGAAGGCATCTCCGGAGGCCAGGGCCTGATGGCGGTCGCCCTAGTGATTTTCGCGCGCTGGCAGCCGCGCCGTTGTCTGGCCGCTTCCCTTCTCTTCGGCGGCGCGCAGGCACTGGGTCCCTCGCTGCAATCCGCGGGGATCACCGGTTTCTATCACGTCTTTAACGCCTCGCCGTATCTGTTGACGTTGGCCGTGATGATTCTTTCTTGCTCGCGGACCCGCACGCTTACCGGCATACCCGGTTCGTTGGCGCAGAGGGGATGATGCGCACCCCGCCCGGCATCCAGGCGATCGGAATCAGTAAGTCCTTCGGTGCGTTGCGCGCGCTCGACGATGTGAGTATCGAGGTGCCGGCCGGCACCTTCCATGCGATTGTAGGCGAAAACGGCGCTGGGAAGAGCACGCTGGCGAAATGCCTGCTCGGGTTCTACCGGCCCGACACCGGCGCAGTCAGGCTCGATGGAGCCGTCGTAGTGACACCCGCCGAGGCGCGCCGCGCAGGCCTGGGCATGGTCTTCCAGAACTTCACGCTCGCGCCTTCAATGACCGTCGCCGAGAATCTGGTGCTGGCCCGACCGGACCTCCCCGCCGTCCTCAACTGGAAGCGGGAGGGCGACCGGCTGCGTGCGTTTTTGGAGCACGCCCCGTTTTCCGTCGATCTCGATAGCCGCGTGGAGCACCTGGCGGCCGGGCAGAAGCAAAAGGTCGAAATCCTCAAACAGCTCTACCTGGAAACGCGCGTGCTTATTCTCGACGAACCCACTTCCGTTCTCACGCCTGCCGAGGCCGACGAGGTGATGGGCGTGCTGAACAACCTGGTTCGCCTGGGTTCTCTGAGCGTTCTCTTAATTACGCACAAGCTGCGCGAGGTCATAGCCTTTGCCAACCGCGTGACCATTCTTAGACGCGGCCGCTGGGTGGCATCCGCCGACGTGCGCGACATCGATGTATCTCGCATCGCCGAGCTGATGATCGGTGGCTCCGCGCCTCCCGAGCAAGCCGCGCGGCCCGGGGTCACCGCCCGCGTCCCGGCGCTGGAGATCCGCTATTTGACCGTGCGGGGCGATCACGGGTTGCCTTCCGTCAAGGCCGTGAATCTGACCGTCAACCGCGGCGAGATCCTCGGTGTCGCAGGCGTGTCCGGAAATGGTCAGCGCGAATTGGTCCAGGCCATCGGAGGCCAGCGCAATATCGAGAGCGGAACGATTCGCGCGTTTGGTGCTCTGTATGAGCCTTCCCGGCGCGCCATCCATTCCGCCGGCTTGTTCACTCTGCCGGAGGAGCCGCTGGAGAATGCCACCGTCCCGCGCATGAGCGTCGCGGAGAATCTTGCTCTGCGATCGTTCGATCGTCGCCCCATTGCCAAATTAGGATTTCTTCTCGATCACGGCGCGATTCGCGAAGCGGCCGAGGATTCCGTGCGCCGCTTTTCGATCCGCACGCCGTCGGTTTGGGCGTCCGTGCGCAATCTCTCCGGTGGAAATGTCCAGCGCGCGGTGCTGGCCCGCGACCTGGGCAGCGGCGAGGCGAAGATCATGGTGGTAGCAAATCCTTGCTTCGGCCTCGATTTTGCCGCCATCGCCTTTGTCCACAATCAGCTGATCGATCTGCGGAACCGGGGCGGATCCGTGCTTCTGGTAAGTGAGGACCTCGATGAGCTGATGAAAATCGCCGATCGCATCCTGGTGATGAGCAGTGGCGAAATCGCCCACGAAACCTTGCGGGCCGAACTCGACCTCGCGGTAATCGGCCGTTACATGGGCGGCCATGGAGCTGAATGAGAGATCTCTCCCTGCGAATCGCAGCTCTGGCCGAACTGTATTCGGCGCATGCTCTGAATCCGGCCGATGTAGTCCAACAGGTTTACGCGCGCATTGCCGGTCGTGGCGACGACCCCGTCTGGATCCACCTGGTTCCGCAACCCGACGCCTTGGAACGGGCGCGCGCCTTGTCTGATCCGGGCTTGCCGCTCTACGGTATTCCCTTCGCGGTCAAAGACAACATCGATGTAGCCGGCCTGCCTACAACCGCCGGCTGTCCGGCCTTCAGCTACACTCCCAGCCGGAGCGCCGCCGTCGTAGAGAGATTGTTGAACGCCGGCGCCATTTTGATCGGCAAAACCAACATGGACCAGTTCGCAACCGGCCTGACCGGCAGCCGATCGCCCTTCGGAATTCCCGCCAACCCGTTCGATGCCCGCTATGTCCCCGGGGGCTCCAGTTCGGGATCTGCGGTGGCCGTCTCTTCCGGCCTGGTGAGCTTCGCGCTGGGCACCGATACCGCAGGCTCGGGCCGCGTACCTGCCGCCTTCAACAACATCGTGGGTTTCAAACCGACGCGCGGCCTCTTCAGCGCGCGCGGCGTTGTTCCTGCCTGTCGCACTCTCGATTGCGTGTCGATCTTCACACTAACCTGTGAAGATGCGGCCGTGATTGCGCTAATTCTCGCCGCGTACGATCCCGAAGACCCTTTCAGCAGACATGATTTTTCCCAGACTGGCCCGGCGATGCAAGCTCCAGGACCTTTTCGATTCGGCGTTCCCGATCGTACTGCCCTGGAGTTCTTCGGCAACCCCGATAGTCCCGCTCTCTTCGAGCAAGCAGTCGGGCATCTCAGGGAACTCGGCGGCGCCGAAGTGACCGTCGACTTCGCGCCGCTACGAGAAGCAGCCTGCTTGTTATATCAGGGACCCTGGGTGGCGGAACGGTTGGCCGTGATCGGATCTTTCTTCGATCGTTCTGCCAGGGACATGCACCCCGTGACGCGAGCCGTCATCGGGGACGCCAGGCGGTACTCGGCAGTCGATACCTTCCAGGCGGAGTATCGATTGGCCGAGCTGAAACGAATCACGGAGCCGATGTGGGAAATGGTCGATGTTCTCCTGCTGCCGACCGCCGGTACGTGCTTCACAATCGAAGAAGTAATGGCGGAGCCGATCGAGCGGAACACGGATCTGGGATACTACACGAATTTCGTAAATCTTCTCGATATGTGCGCGGCCGCCGTGCCCTCGGGTTTCTGGCAGACCGGTGTGCCGTTTGGCGTCACGCTCAGTGGCCCGGCCGGTCGCGATGGAATGGTTCTCGGAGTTGCCGATCGCCTGCACCGTCTCCAGCGCATGGCCATGGGAGCGACGCCCAGTCCGGTTCCCGTAAACCACCATGCAAAAGACTGGGTGCCTCTAGCCGTGGTCGGAGCGCATCTCCGCGGGCTGCCATTGAACTCTCAGCTTCTGGAGCACGGCGCCCGGTTCGTTCGCCAGTGCCTGACCGCCCCGGTCTACCGCCTCTATGAGTTGCCGGAATCGACTCCCAGAAAGCCCGGCCTCGTTCGTGTTCCCGATTGTGGCATTGCAATCGAAGTGGAGATTTGGCAAATGCCGCTCAATGAAATGGGTGAGTTCGTCGCGAGAATCCCTGCTCCTCTTAGCTTGGGGACTATTCTCCTGGAGACTGGTGAGGGAGTCAAGGGCTTCCTATGCGAAGCCTTCGCAGTACAGGGCGGGACAGATATATCCAGCCACGGTGGATGGCGCCGATTCCTGTCGAAGTGAGCCACGGTCTGCAACAACCTCTCACACTCCGCCCTGGCGGAGTGTGCCAGTGATGTGGTAATGAGCAGCCGCACAGTCAGCGGAGCATCAGGGCGCAGGATGCCCAACAGCGGGGTTGCCTCTCGGTCTGGGCGAGCGGGACAGGATGGCTTCCTACCTTCCGCGGTCCGTTAAGCGGCCTTATCGGCGCCTATTTTTCGAACCCGGGTCAAACGACTGTACCTACCGCAAATCCGGATGTGTTTGAGATGATGGGGGTTGCTTGCCTCCCCGACCCATCTGTCTCGATGCTCATTCTGACCACATTGCTCGGCGCCCTGGGGTCGATCTTCCGGTCCCGTGCGGCCCTGGAGTTGGAAATCATTGCCCTCCGACACCAGATCGGAGTCCTGCAGCGCGCCCACAAGCGCCCGAAACTGACCCGGACCGACCGTTTGTTGTGGGTCGTTCTTTCCAGGGTGTGGAGCGACTGGCGCTCCGCCCTGGCCGTCGTTCAACCCGACACCGTGATTGCTTGGCATCGCAAAGGGTTCCGCCTGTTCTGGACTTGGAAAGTCCGGCAGGGTCAACCGGGCCGTCCCGCTATTTCGCGCGAGGCCCGCGATCTGATCCGCCAAATGAGCCGGGAGAATCCGCTCTGGGGCGCGCCTCACATCCACGGCGAGTTGCTCAAATTGGGTATCGCCATCAGCGAGACCAGCGTGGCCAAGTACATGGCCCGCCACCGCAAACCGCCCTCGCAAACATGGCGCACCTTCCTGGACAATCACGTCAAAACCCTGGTCTCGGTCGATTTTTTCACGGTACCCACAATCCGCTTCCAGGTGCTGTACGTGTTTCTGGCGTTGGCTCATGAACGGCGTCGCGTGGTGCACTTCAACGTGACCGCCCATCCGACGGCGGAATGGACCGCGCAGC
>CAYTJD010000132.1:0-86464 GCA_964438005.1 uncultured Solibacteraceae bacterium
GCGCCGGGTCCGCCATCGAGATAGACCTGGCATTTCGATGTGTATTGCGTATTCGCGTTGACGATGGTGGCGTCGACGTTCGTCGTGAAAATGGCGCCCGACACACCTGCAGCCTGGGCCTGATGGAACTGTGAGGCGACAACCACCAATGTGAGAACTCCTAAACTATTATTAAGACTTTTTTTCATGCCGGCTCCGTTTCTGGGATTGTCTTACTCGAGACAGTGTATGTTGAAGAGCCGTAAGAGCAAAAGACCACTTTGGTGGCCTACCCGCCGCCTCCCTTTGGACCCGTTTGCATGCTCCCTTCGGCTAATTATTCGGGGGACCACCCCAACAGTGACGGGCCGAGATATTCAGGGCAGCGATCACCAGGGCCCAGGAAGAAACTACTTTCAGAAGTGAAATTTTTCACCAGCAGGCGCCGTCTCCAATTCCGTAAGCTGCTGAAACACAATGCGCTGTGAGAAGCATTCCCAGATGGTTGTTGTTTTGCAGATAGTGCGAAAGGCCACGAGGTAACAAAGCCATGAAGACGCTATTCCGAGTCGGAACCGCGCGCCGGGTGCTCCTGGGCTGCGTGTTCACGGTTGCTGGGGCGGCGCTCACTGACGCGCAGGCGCCGGACGGCGCACCTCCCGTGTTCAAGGCAAACGCCGTTGCGAAATCGACCAAGGCGATCAATTACCGGCACCGGAGCGGATCGACGGAGATCGATTTTGGCGGAACCGCGATCATGCCGAAAGCCAATGGCCACGCTAAAGTGGACAGCCGGTCGGGGGCGATCAGCATCGACGCCAGTTTCCGCGACGTGGGAGCGCCGACGCAGTTCGGGGTGGAATATCTGACTTATGTTTTGTGGGCGGTTTCGCCGGAAGGCCGGCCGAAGAACCTGGGCGAGGTGCTGCTCGATGGCGGCAAGGGAAATCTGAAAGTGACGACGGACCTGCAGGTGTTCGGGTTGATCGTGACGGCGGAGCCGTATTTTTCGGTCACGCAACCGAGCGACCTGATCGTGATGGAAAACGAAGTCCGTCAGGACACGCTGGGCAAGTTCGAGATCATCGATGCCAAATATGAGCTGTTACAGCGCGGGCAATATCAGAAGCTCACGAACGTGCTGCGGCTGGCGCCGGACCCATCGGTGCCGATCGAGATTTACGAAGCGCGGAATGCGGTGCAGATCGCGCAATCGTCGGGGGCGGATAAGTACGCCGCCGATACCTTCAAGAAGGCGCAGGATACGATCCAGCAGGCGGAAAGCTATCTGCAGCGGAAGCAGCGGAAGCCGGCCATCATGATCGCGCGGGAGACGGCGCAGACGGCCGAAGATGCGCGGGTGATTGCGGTAAAGCGGCAGGAAGAAGAAGCACTGCAGAAGGAGCGGGAAGCGGCCGCGGCCCGGGAGGCGGAGGCCAAGAAGCAGGCGGCGTTGGAACAGCAGCAGCGCGAGCAGGCCGAGGGGGAGCGCAAAGCGGAGGAAGCGCGGCGGACGCAGGCAGAGGCCGCCAAGGCCCTGGCGGACGCAGCACGCGCCAAGGCGGAAGCCGATCAAGCGGCGGCGGAGCAGCGGCGGCTGCAGGCTGAACTGATCGCGACTAAGGAAGCGGCGGAACGCGCGAAGGCCGAGGCGGCGCAGGCGCAGGCGGCAGCAGCGGCGGAGAAGGCGCAGCGGGAAGCGGCCGAAGCCGAGCGTTTGCGGCAGCAGGCGGAACTGGAAAAGCAGCAGTTGCGCGCGCAGTTGCTGCAGCAGCTGAATGCGGTTCTGGAGACCAAGGACACGGACCGCGGCCTGGTGGTCACGATGGCCGACGTTTTGTTTGACAGTGGGCAATACACGCTGCGGCCCGCCGCGCGAGAAAAGTTGGCCAAGCTGTCCGGCATTGTTCTGGCGCATCCCGGCCTGCGGCTGGCGGCGGAAGGTCACACGGATAGCACCGGCGGGACGGATTTCAATCAGAGGCTTTCGGTGAAGCGCGCGGAGGCAGTGACCACCTACCTGAGCGGCCAGGGAATTTCTCAGGACATGCTATCGGCGGCCGGCTTCGGCGATACGCTTCCGATCGCTCCGAACAATTCAGCGGCCGGACGGCAACAGAACCGGCGCGTGGAACTGATCGTGTCGGGCGAAGTGATCGGCACGAAGATCCGCTTAACCGCGCAGCAGTAGACTCGCTCCCTACTCGCTCTCGATGTTTACAGCGTAGTAGGCTACGGTTTTTGTGGGAACGTCCTTGAACCAGTGGGGCGTCTTCGCCGGGATGGTGATGACGTCGCCTTTGGTCATGTGGTATGTGGTTCCACCTTCGGCCGAAGGAGCACGCATTTGATCGGGAGCGGTCCGCCGGGCGTTGACCATAGTCCCGCCGACGACCAGAGTCGCTTCCCCTTCGACCATCACGAAGACATGGTTCGTGCGCTCATGGTATTCCACTTCCCCGGCCTGCCGGCGCTGCGCTAAAACAACCAGGCCCGGATCGCTCACGATCGACCCGCCTTTGGCCATCACTTCCGTGACCTTGTCGTGGCCAATGTAATGGACAGCGGCGGGAACGCCGCCGGCAAAGGAAACTACCACCGCCGCCGCGGTCAAGGTCACCAGCCCCGCCACCCACTTTGCTTGTGTGAAGGAAATCATGATCAGTCTTCTCCTATTGCTTCTTGGCCGCCGCGGCTTTCTCTACCGCACGGGCGCCGCTAAGGGAGTCAAACATTGCGTAGTTGCCCTCGTGGCAGGCGTACTCGAAATTCCGGTAGCCGGGCTCCTGCGTGAGCGGGAAGCCAATCTTGAATGGCCGGGCATAAGTTTTGGGATCGTCCACGGTCACTTCGTACCGCATCTCGTTGGGACCGACCCGGGCATAACGCTCCACTAGTTTCAGGGAATCGGTCAGGGGAGTACCCCAGCCATTGGCGCTGGCAGAGGTTTTGCCACCCAGGAAATTCGTGGTCTCAACCACCAGCGTGCTCCCCTCCCAATGCCCGCGCGGGTCGCCCATATAGTTACGAATGTTCGCGCTCGCGTGCGGGCGGCCGTCCATCGGAATAATGCGGGCTTCGTGCACCATTTCCTGCATGATGGACACATAGCCGGGGGCTTGCACAATCTCTTGTCCATTACCATAGACCACCGGGTAGATGGAGCCCACTACGCCGCGGGAGATGCAGCGAATGTAATAGCTGAAGTCCTCCCACGAATCGGCTTTGGGATTGTTGTTGGTGGCAGCCTCTCCGGAGAAGCGCGTGCGGGCCTCGGGAAGCAGATCGGGGGTCTGGCCGTTCGCAGGATCGATGACAAGCGAAGTCTGCCGGCAAGGCCGGCGCGCCCGCTCGCCCCAGTGGTTGGGAGGGCCGGTTCCTACGCGCGCGTCGGCCGCCACGGTGTCCACCAGGTCGTTGGCGTGTTGCTTTTCGATTTGTTTCTCCCGCTCCGCGAGTTCTTCCTCCGTGTAGTACAAGCGGTTGCCGAACTTAGCGGGGCGGTTCATGGGGGTGCCGATACAGTCGTCGCTGGTCCAGGTTCCTTGCAAATCGGGATCGCCCCAAGGCGTCTTCGGCTGTGTCCAGGTCTTGGATGGGGAAGAAGGCTTCTGTGTCTGCGCGATTGCGGGTTGGGCGGTCAGCACAAGGATCGCAGCGGCCCCCGTCATCCCCGCCAAGAACCCACGAGATCGGAATCTCATACCAACGCTCCTTTCCATACCACGAACGCGCCCATGCTACTGCAGGCTGGGGGGCCGCTGCAAGCGTCCGCTTCCCTAGTGATGGGCCGTAACGGTGATCTCGACGTGCGCCTCGGGCGCGGCCAGCCTGGCAACGCCCACGGTGGTGCGCGAAGGCCGGTCCGTCTTGAAATATGTCGTGTAGATCGCGTTCATGCGCTGAAACAGGCTCATATCGGTGAGATATACCTGAACGGAGACCACGTCGGCGTAATCCATTTTGGCTTCGCGCAAGATGATTCCGATGTTATCCAGCACCTGGCGGACCTCGGCGTCGAAGTTTTCCGGCACCTTTTGTGTTTTCAGGTCCCGTCCAATCTGGCCGGAGACGTACAAGGTGCCATCCACCAACACGGCGGGGTTGAACGGGCCGCCTGGCGCAAATTCCTTCGGTTGAATGATCCGTTTCTCGGCGATCGCGGGAGCGACCGCGCTGAACAGAAGCAGAGCAAAGATGCAGCCGAGTCTCATAGGGATAGTCAATCACATCTGAGGAAGGAATAGGGACGCGATGGCGTACGGATCTGCCAGCCCACCTACAATCGCCGAAATCTGATGGGCGACGGCTGCCTGGAACCCAACGACGGCGGACTGAGCCGCTTGGGCCACGAGTTGGTGGCGGAAATGAACCGTTTGCACATGGTGCTCGATTTGAGTCACGGAGGCCGACGGACGGTGGCGGAGGCCATCGCCGCATCAAAGGCGCCGGCAATTATCAGTCATACGGGATGCCGGGCCCTGGTCGACCTGCCCCGCAACACGCGCGACGATGAGCTCAGAGCGCTGGCGAACCGGGGTGGCGTTGCGGGCATTTACTTCATGCCGTTTCTGAGGAAATCCGGCCAGCCGCACGCCGAAGATCTCATCCGACATTTGGAACATGCCGTCAACGCGTGCGGGGAAGATCACGTCGGAATCGGAACCGACGGAGGAATCTCCCGAGTCGAGTTGAACCAAGCTTACTCGGACCAGATGCGCAAATTTTATGAAGACCGCACCAAGCGTGGACTGGCCGCACCCGGGGAGGCCCCGGATGTATTCAATCTGATTCCGGAATACAACAGCCCCCGCCGTTTTAGGACTTTGGCCGACGATCTCAGCCGTCGCGGCTGGCCGGCGGCGCGGATCGACAAAATCCTAGGGGCGAATTTTGCAAGAGTGTTCGGTTCGGTCTGGAGCGCGTAGGTGGAGGCGGTGATGGGGCATTTTCGAGTGGGGGCTGCATTTTCGGCGCGGCCGGCTCGACATCCGGAGCAGCACGGTGGCAGTCAAGAACGGGGTCGAATACCGCACTGAGCAGCTATATCATGCGGTTGGGATGAAAGGCCGTGACCGCCGGGAGTGAGCATTACCCGACCGCGCCTGACAGGAGCGGCCCGGAATGTTTACAATAGAAGAATCCCAGTACATGGTTTCGGCTCTCACTTCCAAAAGGCATACCAATCGTCTCCTGCGTGATTACGTCGAGCTGACGAAGCCGCGCATTACGTGGCTCATCCTGATGAGCACGGCCATCGGGTATTTTTTCGGGCTGCCGCGGGCAGGGAATTGGCGGGCGTTCCTCGCCAGCGTGGATCTGGTCTCGCTGTTTCATACGATTGTGGGGACCGGGCTGATTGCGTCGGGCACGGCGGCGTTGAATCAATGGGTGGAACGCGAAGCGGACCGGCAGATGCGGCGGACGGCGCACCGTCCGCTCCCGGCGGGCCGGCTGCGGGCGGACCGGGCCCTGGCGTTTGGGGTGGCATTGTCGATCCTGGGATTCCTCGAATTGTGGCTGGGTGTGAACCTGCTCTCCGGCTTGATCGGCGCTTTCACGCTGGCCAGCTATCTGTTCCTTTACACGCCGCTGAAACAGCGCACCTGGTGGTCGACCACGATGGGGGCCATTCCGGGCGCGATGCCGCCGGTAATCGGCTATGCTGCGGCTGCCGGCACCTTGTCGCACGAGGCCTGGGTCTTAGGCGCGATCCTGTTTCTTTGGCAGTTCCCGCACTTCTACTCGATTGCGTGGATGTATCGCGAGGATTATGCGCGCGCCGGCATCCGCATGCTGCCGGTAGTCGAGCCCGACGGGCGTTCGACGGCGCGGCAGATCGTGGTGTACGGGATGGCGCTGATTCCGGTGAGCCTGACGCCGGCGTTGATGGGAATGTCGGGCATCGTGTATGGAATAGGGGCATTGGTTCTGGGACTCTGGTTCTTGTATTCGGGGGTGCGGGTGGCGCTGGACCGCAACATCATCCGGGCGCGGCATGTGTTGTTGGCTTCAGTGTTGTACCTGCCGCTCATCTACGGATTGATGCTCCTGGACAGGCCCGGGCTGTGATTGAAGTTCAGGACCTGACACACCGCTACGGTGATCGCGTCGCGCTCTCCCAGATCAATTTTGCGGTGAAGCAAGGCGAGGTCTTCGGGCTGCTCGGCCCGAACGGAGGCGGCAAATCCACGCTGTTCCGGATTCTCTCGACGATGATGGTGCCATCCGGCGGCGGACACGCGCTGGTGGCGGGTCATGATGTGGAGCGGGAACCGGCCGAGGTGAGGCGGCATGTCGGCGTGGTGTTTCAGACGCAGAGCCTGGACAAAGCGCTCACCGTAGAAGAGAACTTGCGCAGCCAGGGCCATTTGCACGGGCTGAGCGGAGCTATGTTGCGCGAGCGCATGGAGCACGCCATGCAGCAGTTGGGACTGAGCGACCGGCGCAAAGACCTGGTGGATACGCTTTCGGGCGGTTTGCGGCGGCGGGTCGAAATCGCCAAGGCGCTGCTGCACAGGCCGCAGGTGCTGTTGATGGACGAAGCGTCGACGGGGCTGGACCCGGCGGCGCGGCGCGATCTTTCGCGGCACGTGGAGGACCTGCGCAGCAAGGAAGGCGTGACGATTCTACTGACCACGCACATTCTGGAAGAGGCCGACCGCTGCGACCGTCTGGTGTTGCTGCACCAGGGGAGGATCGTGGCGCAGGGAACGCCGGGCGAATTGCGGTCGCGGATCGGCGGCGATGTGGTGGTGCTGGAAGCGGACGACACAGCATCGCTGGCGCAACGCATCGAGCAGCGCTTCGGGCTGGCTTCGAAGGTAATGGACGGGCAGGTGCGCGTCGAGATCGAAAACGGCCACCGCTTCATCACTGAAGTGGTGGAGGCATTTCCGGGGACGATCGATTCGGTCGGGCTGCACAAGCCGACGCTGGAGGACGTGTTTGTCCGCGAGACAGGAGCTTCCATTGAGTAGTTTCTTTCTCCCGGCGGCGACGCTGTGGCAGCGCGAACTGGTCCGCTTTTGGCGGCAGAAGAGCCGCGTGCTCGGCGTGGTGGCGTCGCCCCTGGTGTTCTGGCTGCTGATCGGCTACGGCTCAAACGACCTGGCGCGGTTTTACTCGGGCGCGCTGGTGCTAACCGTGATGTTCTCGGCGATTTTCTCCACCATCAGCATCATCGAGGACCGGCGCGAAGGCTTCCTGCTTTCGATGCTGGTCTCCCCGGCGCCGCGCACCAGCATGGTGCTGGGCAAGATTCTCGGTGCGGCCACGCTGGCCTGGATTCAGGGGCTGATCTTCCTGGCGTTCGCACCGCTGGCGGGGGTGCGGATCACGCTGCCGGAGATTGCGGTGGTGGCGGGCGCGGTGTTTCTGATCTCGTTCACGCTTACCGGAATGGGTTTTGTGATCGCCTGGAAGATGGATTCGACCTCCGGTTTCCACGCGATTATGAACCTGCTGCTGGTGCCGATGTGGATGGTGTCGGGCGCGCTGTTTCCGATGGCCACGGCGCACGGGTGGGTACGCGCGCTGATGTGGGTGAACCCGCTGACCTACTCGATTTCGTTGCTGAACTTCACGCTGCGCCTGCCGAATGCGACACCGGGCGCGTGGGAAAGCCTGGTTGTGACGGCGGGTTTCGGGCTGCTGCTGCTATTGATCTCCGGGATGATGGCAGCGCAGAAGAGCACGCGGAGCGCGGCGTGAAAACAGGGGCCACCGGCCGGGGGCTGGGGGCCGGCGTTCCGGCAGTCATGGCCCTGGTTCTCTCGGGCTGCGGGGGGAAACCGTTGCCGGTGCTGGGACAGATTCCTCCATTTCAACTGATGGCGCAGGATGGGCAGGTGTTTGACAGCGGCGCGCTGGCGGGCAAGGTTTGGGTGGCGGATTTCATCTTCACAAATTGTCCTGGGCCGTGTCCCATGATGAGCTCGCGCATGCGGCAGGTGCAGACGGCCACGGCGGACTTGCCGGATGTCCGGCTGGTTTCGTTCACCGTCGATCCGGCGCACGATACGCCTGCCGTGCTGGCTGCGTACGCGCAACATTTTCTGGCGCAGTCCGGCCGGTGGTTCTTCCTCACCGGCGAACAGGGGCGGCTGAATGATCTGGGGCTGAACGCGTTTCACTTGAACGCCGTCGACGGCAACCTCGACCACAGCACGCGGTTCGCTCTGGTTGACCGGAGCGGCCGGATCCGCGGGTATTACGCGTTCGGCGATAACGATTTTCCGCAGCGGCTGATCGGCGATGTGCGGCGTCTCGAGCGAGAAAAGTCATGACGGCCTGGCTGCCCTCCGTGAATGCGTTCTTGAACGCCACCGCGGCGGTCCTGCTGGTGTGGGGCTACACGTTGATCCGCCGCAAGCGGATGGAAACGCATCGCAAGGTCATGCAGACGGCGTTTGTAGTGTCGTGCCTGTTTCTGGTGTGCTACCTCGTGTATCACGCACAGGTGGGGTCGGTGCGGTTCCAGAGGACGGGCGTGATCCGCAGCGTCTACCTGACGATTCTGGGGACACACACAGTGCTCGCGGCCGCGGTGCCGGTTTTGGCCATCATCACTCTGCGGCGGGGCCGCGCGGCGCGCTTCGACAAGCATCGGCGCATCGCGCGCTGGACGCTGCCGGTGTGGCTGTATGTCAGTGTGACCGGGGTGGTGGTCTACCTGATGCTGTATCACCTATAATTGGTTTGCGCTCTTCAGGCGTTCCGTACGTCTTGTTTTGAGACTTATGGTGAAATGGCTCGCGCTGGCTCTGGCATCTGGCGCCCTGCACGCAGCGGTTATCCGCGGCACTGTGGTGGAAGGCCAGTCGGGGCGGCCCTTGGCGCGCACGTTGGTGACGTTGGAACCGGTGCCGGGCACGGCGGCGCAGGCCGCTTCCACGCGGACGAATCAGTACGGCGCCTTCGGTTTCTCCGAATTGGCGGCCGGCTCGTATCTGATTACGGCCTCACGCCTGGGATTCGCGCCGGTCCAGTACGGGCAGAAACGGTGGAAGGCGGCGGGCGTGCCGGTCCCGGTCGATTCGAACGGATCAGCGAATCTCATCATCCGTCTGCCGCGGCTGGGCGCGGTAACCGGTACGGTTCTCGATGAAAACGATGTCGGCCTTCCCGAGCATGACGTCGTGGCGTACCGTGCCGCGCGGCCGTTGCAGGTGGCGGCCCGTGCGCGCACGGACGATCGCGGCCGCTATCGCCTCTGGGGCCTGGAACCCGGCAGATATTTCGTCCGCACCGCCGCCAAGGAATATGACGACGGCGGGTACGTGCCGACCTTTCACCGCGACGCGCTGCGAATCGAGGGTGCGACGACGGTCGATGTGGAACTCGATCGCGAAACCGCGGACATCAACGTGCAAGCGATCTCCGGCCGTTTGGTGAATATCAGCGGCCACGTCGCGCCGCCCGCGCAAGTCAATGTCACGCTGGTATCCGATACCGGCGCGGAGACGGCGACGTCGGATCCGCTCGGCAATTTCCGCTTCAACCCGGTTGCGCCCGGCGCGTACGAACTGTACGCGCAGGCGCCGGCGGACTCGAAGCTGGGAATTCAGGCGGCCTACCTGGCACTCAACGTCAACAGCGACCGCAGCGACCTCCGGCTCACGCTGCGGCCGCTACCGCAATTGCAATTCATCTTTCGCGACACCAACGGACAGTTGATCGACTACCGCGCGGTGCGGGTGATGGCGCGCCGCAAAGATCTCGCCGGCACCGGAAAGACGCAGACTCTCGAATTGGCGGGTGACCGCCTGGCCTTCCTGCCCGGACGCTGGGAACTGGCCCTGGCGCCGGCCCCCGGATTGTTCGTGTCGAGTCTTTCCCCTTCGCGGCCGCAGTTGGGAGAGCCGGCGCGCGCCGACGGCTGGAACGAGTTCCTCATTAACGGGAGCGGAGACCAGCTACAATTCGTGCTGTCGGCGACGCCGGGAGCGGTGCATGGCACGGTGATGGGCCCGGGACATGTGCCCGCGGCTGGCGCGCCCGTCTACCTGGAAGCGTTCGATCCTAACGCACGGCGCCGAGTGAAGGACCTGCAGATCACGCACGCCGACGCACGCGGTCAATATCATTTCGCGGATCTCGCGCCTGGCAGCTACCGGCTGCTCAGTTCTTTCGATTTCGACGCGCCAGACGGGCTGCTGGAGATCCGCGGGGCGAAGACCCTGAAAGTGGACGAGGCCCGAGATCTGGTTCAGGATCTGGAGTTGCTATAAGAGAAAATCCGTCATTGAGACAGGTCAGAAGCGGACCGGCGTGTCCACGACGAAGGTGAGCCGCGTTTCCGACGGAATCTTCACGCGTTGTCCTTTAGTGACGACTTCGGCTCCGGCGCCTGCGGCCGCTCCGGCACCGGCTCCAATCGCCGCGCCTTTGCCCCCGCCGGCGATCGCACCGATGATGGCGCCCACCGCCGCGGTGCCGCCCGCTACCTTTGCGGTACGCGCGCCGCGCGAAGAGCTCTCGCGCGAAACAGTCTGCGTGTTGATATCGACCATCCGGCCGTTGACCTTCACGGACACCAGGTCGAGCGTCAGTTCCGTGCGGCCCGTCAACTTGCCGGATTCTTTGGAGTCGGCCAGTTTGATCACCGCATCCGCGCCGCGCGGGATCACCACGTTTCCATCGAGCATGACGGGCTCATCCAGGCTGGCGGCGAAAGTCTGGCCGACGCGGTTCTGCTCCGAATCGACGCCGTCAATCATGCGCACCACGATATTGGTGCCTGCCGGCAATTCCGCGCTGCTTCGCTGCGGAGGCGGCGCGCTGTCGCCCGCGGGTTCCGGCCGCAGGAGTTGCTGCCGCACCGGCGGCGGAGGCGCCGCGCTGGTTTGCGCCGGCGCGCTGAACTCGATCTTTGCGATGTCGTCGACATCCACCGTTTGAATCTGGTCGCCCGCGTCGATCCGGACCTGTCGGGCCGTGCCGCCGAGATAGGTGCCCTGAATCGCGCGTCCGCTGCGCAGCGTCACGGTATCGGCCCAGCCGAGTCCGGCCACCGCGAGTGCTACTCCGAGATAAACGAGGCGCATACGTTTACTCCAAGGGGATGTTCCCCTCTCTCAATTGTACGATGAGGCATGGGGCCGATCGGTTCCAGCTAACGAAGATTAACGTCAACTTTCTTCCGCTATCACCGGATTTCAGGACGTCGGGCGGCTTTCCCGGGACAGCGACTCGGCGACGAGCTTTCCCTCCTCGTATGCCTGCCCGTAAATCTCCTTCCGCTGCGTTTTGGTGAGCGGAACGCGCGCATGATGATAGTGTTCCAGGCCCTTGCCAACCAGGATTGTTCCAGCGTACGCAATCGCGCCTTTAGGAATGAGGCCGCCGCCGAGCGGAATCTTGCCGGCCAGTTCCCGCGCGAGGGCGCGCCAGCCAAACGCGCCCGCCGCGATCGACAAAACTTCCACCTTCTGTTGAGCGACGCCGACTTCTTTGCCACAGGCGGCGGCGATGAGGAACGCCATGCGGATCTGATTCACCGTGAGGAACGCCGTATCGGAAGCGAATTCGCCCACCACCCACGGCAGTTCGAACAGGGTCGGCACCACGTTGGGCAGCGCGGTAGCTACGGCGAAGAGCGCATTCTCCCAAGCGACCGCCTGCACGGTGCGGTGCACCACGGGCTGCCGGAATGCCGGATACTGGCGCGCCAGCGCCAGAGACAGCTCCTCATTCGGATGCAGAATCTCCGAGGCCGTGCGCTGCGGGTCGTCGCGATAGAACGTAAACGCGCCATCCGGCGCGGCTAGTCCGGACTCATAGAGCACGAGGTCGACGTTGTGGGAAACGTCGGCATCTCCGGCGCGGTGCAGCGTCTGAGCCAGCTGTAATTGAAGGTCGCGCGGCAGGGCTGCGGGAATCAGAAAGTCTTCCATTTCCGCGTAACCGCTGCTGGTGCGCGCGACCAGGCCAATGTCCACGCGCCGTTCTGCGCGTTCTCGCACCGCTGACGGATTAAGCAGTGAGAACGCCGCCTGGACCTGTTTCATAGATTTGATCATGGTTCACCGGGGCCGCTCGGAGCCTCTCAGCCGGAACATCACTTGCAGCTCCTTCCGCCATTCTACCGCCAGCCCGATTCGCTCTACCTCGATCTCTGGGGTGAAATATCCCAGAAGAGCTTCGGTGGTGGGATGGAATTCGAGCGACGGCGCCACCAGCAGCAGCCGCGGCGGCTCGGGCCGCAACGCGATGCCGGGGAAATAGCCGCGCGCTGCGAATTCGCCGCGGTCCAGGTGCCACTTGACGCGAATCCAATAGTCGAGCGCCTGCAGCGGCAGATTGGGATCGGCGGAGGCTTTCAATTCGAGCACGGCGAGGCGGCCGGCGCGGTCGGCGGCCAGCAGGTCGAGAATGCCGCGGTCGCCGCCGGCGAAGGCGGGAACCTGGTCGTAGACAGGATCGGGAAGCAGGGATGCGTCGACGGTTTCGATCTGCCGCCGCACTTGCGATTCCAACCAGGCTTCGGGGTAACGGCGGTAGAGCTCGTGCTCCCGGTCGGCGGTATGGGGCAGACGCGCGCGGCTCAGCTCCTCGGCGAGGCGCTCGATCTCGGCGGCGTGTTGTGGCCCGGCCAGCCGGCGTTCGGCGAGACCGAACCGCAATTTGCCGCCGGCGAGTTCGCCAAACTCCAGGCCGTGGACCCGCAGGCTGAGACGTCCATCGGCTTTGGGCACCGCTTCCACACCGGGCCGGTTCGCGATCCGCAGCCAGGGGCCCGCCTGGTTGGGATCCGGCCGGCAGCAAGGTTCGAGACGCGTATCGAGATTGCCATGATCGCTTGGGTCGACGCGCAGAACAAAATCTTCCGGCGTATACGTGAACAACTCGAAACGGGCCGCCGCGGGATTCAGGCACAAGACGCGCAAGGCCGCGGCGCGCTCCGACCCGTCGGGCACGTACAGCGCCAGTCCTTCGATCGCAATGCGGTGCTCGCGGGCGCGGAGATAATCGAGCCAGATCAAGCCGAACGTGAGGACCGCCGAGGCGTCGCCTTCCGGCGGACAAGCCAGCGCGGCCCAACCGTGCTGACCGTGCCGCAGAAACGCGCGCGGATAAGCTGGCGAGAGGCTATATTGCAGGTTCGCTTCCGCGCTCAGCTCGGCCAGTTTCCACTCCGGAAACTGGCGGCGGACAAAGAGCCGGAAGCGCTCGCGAAACACCAGCCGGCCGCTGCGGCGTCCCGCCTCGGCGCCCCCGCGCCGCGCCAGGTCCAGTAGGAAAAGTTGCCCTTCGCGATGAGCGAACCGTTCGACTGTCAGCTCGAGGCGCGCCGCGGACGATTCGGCAACATCGAGCACACGGCGTGTCAGGTTGCGGGTGCGGTCCCAGGCCTGCAGCGTCAGTCGTTCACCGCGCGATTCGAGCGCAAAATTGTCACCCGTCAAAGACAGTAGTTCTTCGCCGGGTTCGAGGAGCGCGGGTTGTCTCGACTGCTCGAGAAAAGCCTCAATCACCGCGCGGGTCTCTACGGCGCTGCGGCCGCCCACGCGTGTGGCGGAGGACATCGGCAACTGAATTATAACTCCCGGCGGCCTTCTGTACGAATATGTTGAACTGGTCTTGAGGATGGGCCGGACTCTCCAATTTGCGGCGGCGCTGGTGGCGGCTGCGCCCACGTGGGGCGCTGTGCCTCCGAATTTCGCCCAGGATGTCGCGCCGATCCTCTTCCGCGCCTGCGTGGAGTGCCATCATCCGGGCGAGGCGGCGCCATTTTCCCTGATGTCATATGCCGATGCCGGCAAGCGAGCCGCGCAGATTGCCGCGGTCACAAGCAGCCGCTTTATGCCGCCGTGGCTGCCCGACGCTGGCTATGGTGACTTCGAAGGAGAGCGGCGGCTCACCGGAGAAGAGATTCGGACGATCAGCGCCTGGTCCGCCGCTGGCGCTCCGGAGGGTTCGGCGGGACAGATTCCCGAGCCGCCGCGGTTCTCCGGCAACTGGCGGCTGGGCGAGCCGGACCTGATTGTCCAAGCGCCTGCCGCGTTCCGCGTGCCCGCGAGCGGCCCCGACGTGTATTGGAATTTCGTTTTGAAGGCTGGCATCCGGTCCGCCCGCTACGTCCGTGCGATCGAGATTCGCCCCGGCGATCGCAAAGTGGTCCACCATGCGAACTTGCTGGTTGATCGCACCGGCTCCGCGCATCTGCGCGAGGCGGCTCCGGGCGCTGGGTTCGGCGGCATGGACCTGGCCGTGATGCGCAGTCCTTTCGACCCTCCGGGCCACTTTCTGTTCTGGAAGCCCGGGAGCGCGCCGCACCAGGAGCCACCTGGCTTCGTCTGGCAGCTCGATCCCGGCGATGAGCTGGTTTTGAATGTGCACCTGCATCCTTCGGGCAAAGCGGAGGAGATCCGCCCGCTGCTCGGTCTCTATTTCACCGATCAGCCGCCCACGCGTTTTCCGCTTCTGGTGCAGCTTGAGAACAATCGCGCGTTGGATATTCCGTCCGGCGCGCGCGATTTCGTGGTGAAGGACGAGTTCCGCGTGCCGCTCGACAGCGACGTCCTCGCGATCTATCCGCACGCGCACGATCTGGGCAGGTTGCTGGAAGCCTACGCGACGCTGCCGGATGGGGCGCGCCAATGGCTGATCCGGATCTCCGATTGGAACCGCGCCTGGGAGGCCGTGTATTACTATCGTGCCCCGGTGTTCTTGCCCAAAGGCACGGTGGTCTCGATGCGGTACCATTACGACAATTCCGCGGCCAACGTGCGCAATCCCAATCAACCGCCGCGCCGCGTGCAAGCCGGCAACAAGGCCACCGACGAAATGGCGGAGCTGTGGCTGGAACTGTTGCCGCGCGGCACGGGCGACCGGCGGCGCGAGCTCGAAGAAGCGGTGATCCGCCATCGCCTCGACAAAGACCCGAAAGACTTTGCGGCCAATCTGAACCTGGGCGCCGTGCTGCTCTCGCGGCTCAACGCGGCCGGAGCTGTGAGCGCGCTCGAAACCGCGGTGGCCACCGAACCACACCGCGCCGAGGCGCGCAATATGCTCGGACTCGCGCTCCAGTTTGTCGGCCGCACGGCCGAAGGCACCGCCGAATTCGAAGCCGCGCTGCGCCTGCGGCCCGATTACTCCGCCGCGCGCTTCAACTTGGCCAACGCGCAGATCAAGGCGGGAAAGCCGAATGAAGCGATTGCGAATCTGCGCCAGGTCATCGCCGCCAATCCGGACGATCCGCTGCCGAAAAAGCGATTGGAAGAAGTGCTCGCTGGGCGCCGCTAATGCACGAGGACTTCGGTCTTGGAGTCGGCCGGCACGTTGGCCTGGATTACCCAGCGCATGCCGATCATGACGACTGCGGCAATCAACGCCGGCACGGCGGCCGCAAGGAAAAGTTGATGCGTCGTCCAATGGAGGCCGAGCAAAATTCCGGCGACGGTAGGTCCCACGATCGACCCGATGCGGCCGATGCCGAGGCCGGCGCCGACGCCGGTGGACCGGAGGTCGGTCGGGTAGAGCGTCGCCGCCAGTGCGTTTACCGCCGACTGGCCGCCGACAATTCCCATTCCCGCGACGAATACGATCGCGAAAAGCAGCGCCACCGAAAGCCCCGGCAGGCCGATGTTGGCGATACAAAGGGCCGCCGTGACAAAGAACGTGGTCAGGATCGGAACGAAACCGAAGCGATTCACCAGCAACCCCAGCACCAGCGAGCCAATCACGCCGCCAATCTGCAGCACCGTGCCCAACAGCAGCGCGTACGCGCCGGAGATGCCGGCTGCCTGCACCAACGGCGTCGCCACCGTCGGCAGCCAGCTGGAAAGAAAGTACAGGTTGAGCAGGTTCATGAAATAGACGGTCCACAACAGCACCGTGCGCAGAGCGTAGCGCCGATGTAACAGCTGGACGAACGAAACGCCCCTGCGCTTTTCTTCGCGCACCACGTACTGTGTGCCGCCGCCTGTCGGAGCAGATGGATTGATCCGCCGGATCCACGAATGCAGCTTGCTCGGATTCTTGCCGTGCAAGGCCAGGAACTGCAGCGATTCCGGCAGCAGGAACAACATGGCGAGCCCGATCAGCAACGGCACCGCGCCGCCAAAGAAGAAGACCGATCGCCATCCGTAACGCGGGATGAGCCAGAACGCCACAAAGCCGCCGATGGCGGCGCCGAGGGTGAACCCGTTGCCGACCACAATCATCAGAGGCACGCGCGCTTTGCGCGAGGCATACTCGCCCACCAGCGCCATCGCATTCGGCATGATGCTGCCCAGCGCCAGCCCGGCGATAAACCGCAAGGCGAACAACTGGGTTACCGTCTGCGCGAGCCCGGTCAGAATCGAGACCACCGAGAAGAAAAGGCAGGCCCCTACCAGCACCGGCCGGCGGCCGATCTTGTCGGCCAGCATGCTCAAAAAGATCGAGCCGAAGAGCACACCGTAGAGCGCCGCGCTCAGCACCGAGCCCAGAATGGCGGGAGCGATCTTCCACTCTTGCCGCAACGCTGGAGCCACGTACCCGATCGCCTGCACGTCGAAGCCGTCCATGATCAGGCACAGACCGCACAGAATGAAGACGCCGATCTGGAACCGGCTCACCGGGCTGCGGTCGATGAGATCGCTGACGTCGATCCGGGTATTCGTTTCCATTGGAGGGCTTGGAACAGTATACATCCCGGCGGCGGGCGTTATAGGTTTTTGCGAAACACGGTCCAGCCCCCGAGCGGCGCGGCGCCTTGCGATTTGTAGAAGTCGATGGCGGTCTGGTTCCAGTCGAGGACAATCCACTCGACACGCGCGCAGCCGCGCGCGGCGGCGATCCGCGTTACCTCCCCGAACAGCGCCTTGCCAACGCCTTGACCGCGCAGCTCGGGGCGCACGTAGAGGTCCTCCAGAAATACGCCGCGCTTCCCGCGCCACGAGGAGAAATTGTGAAAGAAGAGAGCGTAACCGGCAACGTCCGTGCCACGCGCGGCCACCACTGCTTCCACCGCAGGACGCAGACCGAACAGCGCGTCCCGCAATAAGTCTTCGGTTAAGGATAAGGCGCCCGGCGCCGCCTTCTCGTATTCGGCGAGGTCCCGGATCAACGCCACGATCACGGGCACGTCCGCGGCAACGGCAGGCCGGATTTGCACCGGCGCGCTCACAGCGCCACCGCCGTTAGGCGTGGTGCTTGATCTTGGGAGTCTTGCCGCCTTTGAACTTGGGCTTCTTGTATTTCTGGGCTTTGTAAGTTCGCTTGGGCTGTTTGGGGGTCTTCGCTTCCATTGTCGCGGTCACCCCGAACGCCAAAAGCAAGGCCAGCGCTGCAGTGCGAAATTTCATGCGTTTTCATCATATTCCCAACAGGATCAAACCTCAACCTTACGCTTGGTTAACCGTCCTTAAGCGCCGCGTGTCAGCCACTGGTACATGCGGAAAAAACTGATTGCTGTCAGCAGGATACAGATATAGGCCGCGATCTTCCAGACCCGCTCTTGCCAGGAGCCTCCGGCGCGCGGCAACCCGGCTATATAGGCCATGCCAAAACCTCCGGCCAGGCCGCCAATGTGAGCCGCGTTGTCGATCTGCAGTCCCGGGAGAACGCCGATGATCAGCATATAGATGACCCAGCGAATGTAGTGGCCGCGAATCGCCGCTCCCAATGCGCTGCGGTGATGGACGCCGAAAGCGATCATTGCCCCGATCAACCCCATGATCGCCGCCGACGCGCCGATCGACAGATACTGGCTCCACAGCGTGCTGAAAAGGAACCCGACCACGCTGCCGGCAAAATAGATCACGAGCATCCGCGCCGTGCCGTAAATCTCTTCCACTTGCGCGCCCACGTCCCACAACACCCACATGTTCATGCCGATGTGTAGAAGCCCGCCGTGCAGAAACCCCGCCGTAACCAGCCGCCACGTCTGGCCGCCGAAAATCGCGAAGCGAACCTTCGCGCCGAACTCGAAAAGCGTGTTGCCGTCGAGATTGAGAAACGCATCGTTGTTGCCGGCCCGCATGCTGGCCAGCACCGTTGCGATATAAAGCCCTACGTTGATCAACAGGATAATGCTCGTGGTGTAGCGGGCGTGGGAAATCAGCCCGCCGAGAATCGGCGCCGGGTACCGGCTGTCGACCGCGCGCCCCCCGACTTCGGCGTTGCAATACGGGCAGACGCGGTCTTTGGTGGTGATGAACGCGCGGCAATGCGGGCACATCCGGCGAGTTTCCATCTGCCTCATTTTACAACCCGTTCACGCACGAACCGCGCGGAACATTCTGCTACAATCGAAGGTCCCGCGATCATGAAAACGGAGCGCGAACACCGCGACGAGATCGTCCAGATCGGCCGTCTCGCGTTCGAGAAAGGCTGGGTGGCGGCCAACGACGGCAACATCAGCATCCGCCTCGACGCCGAGCGCATCCTGGCCACGCCCACCGGCATGTGCAAAGGCATGATGCGGCCCGACGACCTGATCGTGCTCGACCGCCAGGGCCGCAAGATTTCCGGCCACCGCGAAAAGACCACCGAAATCCACATGCACCTGACGATCTACGACCTGCGGCCCGATACCCGCGCTGTGGTGCATGCGCATCCGCCGGTAGCCACCGGGTTCGCTACCGCCGGCCGGTCGCTGAATCTCGCGCTGCTGCCGGAGGTGATCATCGCGTTCGGCTGCGTGCCGCTTGCCGCCTATGGACTGCCCGGTACCCATGAGCTGACCGAGCCGATGCGCCCGCTGATTCCCAACCACGACGCGCTCCTGATGGCGAATCACGGCGTCGTGTGCTACGCGGAAGACGTGTTTCAGGCCTACTTCCGCATGGAGACCGTGGAGCACTCGGCCCGCATTCAGCTGGTGGCCGAGTTGTTGGGCGGTCCCAATGTACTGCCGCGGGACGAAGTGGATAAACTGCTTGATTCGCGCACGCGGTACGGGGTCAGGGCGCGCTCCAGCGGCGAGCCAAATTGTCCGGTGGTTGCCGAAGAATACGGGGACGAGCGGGTGACCTTGACGCGCACGGAGTTGATCGGCCTGGTGGACGAGGCGTTGCGGTCGCGCGGTTTGGCTTAGAAATGCAACACCGGCGGTCTTTCCGCCGGCCTGGGGGGAATGAACGATGGGTGAAGCGCTAGGAATGATCGAGACGCGCGGCCTGGTGGCGATGATCGAAGCCGCCGACGCTATGGTGAAGGCCGCCAAAGTGACTCTCATTGGCTGGGAAAAGATCGGTTCTGGCTATGTCACCGCCCTGGTGCGCGGCGACGTGGCGGCCGTTCGCGCGGCTACTGATGCCGGCGCCGCCGCCGCGCGGCGCGTGGGCGAACTCATCGCGGTCCACGTCATCCCGCGGCCCCATCAAAGCCTCGAAGACGTCCTGCCGATCGGCAAATCGCAGGCCGCCGGCAAGTAGCCGTCATGATTCTGGCGCGCGTCGTGGGCACGGTTGTGGCCACCCGAAAAGACCCCCGCCTCGAAGGCAAGAAGCTACTCATCCTCAAACCCGTCTCGCCCGACGGCAAGGACGAGGCCGGCTATGTGGTCGCCGTCGATACCGTCGGCGCCGGCTATCGCGAGCGGGTCATCGCAGTCTCCGGCAGCTCCGCCCGCATGGCCGAAGGCTGCAAGGATACGCCCGTCGACACAGCCATCATCGGCATCGTCGACGACGTGCGGTTGGATTGACTCCGTGTTTCTCGGTCGCGTCATCGGGTGCGTTTGGGCGACCGCTAAGGACCCGTCGCTCGAGGGCTTGCGCTTGCTGTTTGTGCAGCCGCTCACTCCCGAATTGAAGAAGACCGGCAAGCGCCTGGTGTGCGCCGATTCGACGGGCGCCGGCGCCGGCGAGCTGGTCTATTGGGTGCGCGGCCGCGAGGCCAGTATGCCCTTCCTGCCGAAGCAGGTGCCGGCCGACGCTACCATCGTCGGTATCGTCGATGAAGTGCATGTGAAGCGGCCATGCTGATCGGGCGCGTAATCGGCGAGGTGGTAGCCACGCACAAACACGCCAGTCACGAAGGGCGCAAGGTGCTGGTGGTGCAGCCGCTCAATCTGGACGGCAGCGACCGCGGTGACGCCGTGCTGGCGCTGGACGCGGTCGACGCTGGTGTCGGTGACCGCATCCTGCTCGCGACCGACGGCTGGGCCGCTTCCAGCGCCACCGGCCGCCCGCAATCGCCCATCGACATGGCGGTCATCGGATTCATCGACCAGATTGAAGTGCTGCCGGGTGTATCGTGAAGCGGTCAGCTATCCGCTTTCAGCGATCGACGTTTTCGGTATAGCACCATCCGGACTGGCTTTCCGCTGTCAGCCAAGACCGAGCCTGACCGCTGCGTGCTGGTCGCTGACCGCTCCTAAAGCTTTTCGCCTCCCTGCCGATTACCGCAGCGTGAGGTGGCATGCCTTCCGTTCAAACTCAGTACTTCGGCGTAATTTCCTACGAGCCGGACAGCGCGCTGGAATTTCCGCGCGGCTTGCCGGGCTTTGAAGAACGCCACCGGTTCGTGGCCCTGCGCTTTGCCGACAGCCAGCCGCTGGTGTTTCTGCAGAGCCTGGAGGATCCGGGTGTTTGCTTTATCACCCTGCCCGTGTTGGTAGTAGACCCGCGCTACCGTCTCGGGATCAGCAATGAAGACCGGGACTTGGTGGGGCTGCCCCTGGCGCGGCCTCTGCGGATTGGCGAGGACGTGCTGTGCCTGGCGGTGATCGCGATTCGCGAGACCGGCCCAACGGCGAACCTGCTGGCCCCCGTGGTGGTGAATCTCCACAACCAGAAGGCCGTGCAGGCAGTCGATCCCGAATCCGGCTATTCGCATCAGCACGCCCTCGTGCCCGAAGAGGCGCCGGTATGCTCATGATGGCGCGCCGGGAAGGCGAGACCATTCTGATCGGCGACGACATCGAGGTGGTGATCGCGCACATCGGGCGTTCGCGAGTGAAAGTAGGGATTCGCGCGCCGCGGGAACTGACGGTAATGGCGCGGGAAGTCAAGCTGGTGCGCGACGAGAACCTGGCAGCCTCTGCCCGAAGCGCTAAGGCACTTACCCGTCTGCTGACGCACTTGCGGCCGCCGCCTTCAAGTCCTCCGGGTTCGGGCCGATGAGGCCAGTGTCCGGCAAGAAGCCGGCATCTCAAAAAGGAAGGATTTCTCCATGGCTTTCTCGATTCAAACCAACGCAAACTCTCTGATCGCGCAGGAAAACTTGCGCGTCAACAGCAATTTCCAAAGCCAGACTATCCGGCGCTTGACCTCGGGCTACCGCATCAACCAGTCCGGTGACGACGCGGCCGGCTTAGCCGTGGCCAACAAGTTCCGCACCGACATCGCCGAGTTGGGGCAAGGCGTGCGCAACGCCAATGACGGTGTGAGCCAGCTGCAGATCGCCGACGGTGGTATGAGCAACATTTCGAAGATGCTCGACCGGCTGAAGACCCTGGCTGCCCAATCCGGATCGGCCACCTTCACCGGCGACCGCACCGTGCTGAACAGCGAGTTCAGCACGCTGGTCGGTGAAATCGACCGGCAGGCGAGCGCCATCGGCTTGAACACCGGCGGCGATTTCGCCAAATCGTTGAGCGTGTTTCTGGGCGGCGGTAAAGGCGCCACCGATTCCGCACTCATTACGAACGGCACCGTCACCATGGACCTCAGCAGGGCTACGGTAGATTCCCAGAGCTTGTCTCTGAAAGGCGTCCAGGCCGTCAACAGCAATGCCTACGACCTCGGTGCCTCGAGCGGCTCGAGCGTGCAGAAGGTCGTCACCGATGCCACCAACCTGGCGAATCTTTCCACCGCCAACAACACCGTTTTCAAGTTCATCGGCCCCGGCTTCAGTGATGTCAATGGCGTCGGCGTATCCGTCAACATCAGCGGCGTGCAGGATATGACCACCCTGGTATCGGCTATCAATGCTGCCCTTACTTCGGCCGGAAACCAGGCCACGTCTCAGGCGGGCGCCTTGAAGGCCGCCGGCATCACCGCCAGTATCGTCACCGATACCGCGGGCAATCAGAAACTCGGATTCTCTTCCAGCGTGGCCGCGTTCCAGGTGCAGGCCCAGGACTTGATGTCCAATGCATTGATGGGCAACCTGGCCGTCGCCGCCAATCCCACCGGCGCCTCCTTGGCCTATACCCTCACCGCCAACAACCCCAGCGGTATCGCGGCAGTTGCCGGTACGGTCAATGTCCGGATCATCGGATCCAGCCTCTCCACCCCCATCGACCTTGCCGTGGTCGCCGCCGGCGGCGAGACCCAATCCCAGATGTTCGCCAAGCTGCAAACTGCGTTGAACGGGAATAGCACCCTGGTGGGCGCCGGTTTCACAGTGGATACGGCCAACTTCCGCGTCCTGAACAGCCGCGGCGAGGCTTTCCGCGTGGAAGTCACCAACGACAACGGCTCCCTGGGGATGGGCGCGTTCCTCCTGGGTGGCCTCGGCAATGCCGCCGTCGAATATAGCGACATCACCGCTGCCGGGACTTTTTCCGGCAATAGCGCCACCGCCACCGTGAACCTGAACTTCTCCTTCAATGGCGGCCAGAGCATTACGATCTCGGCGGGCCAGGTACAAGGTACCGATACCGCGCAGAACATGACCGACAAGTTCAATGCCTTGATTGCAGCCAACGCCACCCTCAACAAGACCGATATCCAGGTCATCAACAACGCCGGCACCCTGGAAATCAAATCGGCCTCCGGCACGCTCTTCCGCTTGTCCGTCACGTCGAACGCCGCCAGCGCCAACATGGGCTTCGGCGGGCCGGCAGCGCACAACGCTTCTACCGGCTACACCGCCGCTGCGGTCTCTACCGCCAATAGCGCGTTTAACGGCTATGTGGCCGGCGGCGCCTACGAAATGGCCAATACCGCCGGCGCCGTGACCAACCTGACGTGGGCCAATCTCCGGTATTCCACCGAAAGTCAGGCCATCACATTGACCGCTGACGATGCTACCGGCAACCAGCACACCCTGACCGTTACGCTCGGCAATATCGCCGGAGCTCAGACCGGCAATAGTATCGACGCTGCCATTAAGGCCCTCAACACGGCTCTGCAGGCATCCAACGATACCACCCTGCAAAAGATCACAGCCATTAAGGTTCGCGATCTGAGCGGCGGTGCCACGGGCGCTGAGAAGATCAACTTCATCAGCACCCTCAACAAGTTCACGGTCGGCCTCGGCACCGATGGCGGCAGCACCGGCGCGGCCAATATCGGTCTGGCTACCGCGACTTCCGGCGCCGGAACCCAGGGAGTCAGCGTCACTGCCCACCAGGTGGGTACCGGCAGTGCGCTCGACATCAGTACACAGGCCGGCGCTTCGGCCGCCGTTACCGCCATCACCAGCGCGGTACGGGCGCTCGGCGTGGCCCAAGCTGCGGTCGGGAAAGGTCAGAACCAGCTGGCCTATGCCATCGGTCTGGCGCAATCGCAGATCAGTAGCTTTTCTTCGGCGGAATCTCAGTTGCGCGATGCCGATATCGCGGCCGAAGCGGCGAACCTCACCAAAGCCTCGGTCTTGCAGCAGGCCACCATGGCTGCCATGGCCCAGGCCAACTCCGCTCCCCAGGCGGTGCTCGCACTCCTGCGAGGCTAACCGTAATTCGTTAACTTCTTACCTTGGCCGGCGGGTCTTCGGATCCGCCGGCCGTTTCTTCTTCTTTTAGATCTCTAAAGTAAGACCGCCAGGACTGCCGATCAAGCAGAGAGATGAATTTCCGCGCTGCGCCACGCCGCTCAGCTCCGGCGCGGCCCCTCTGGGTGGATTCCGCTTTCCAACTGGCGGTCCGGTGCCAGGGCGGCGGTTTGGCCGACCAGGCCAAACAACTGTACGGCAGGATTCTTCTGGCGTGGCCGGAGCATCCCGAGGCGCTCCACAACCTCGCGCTTCTCGCCGCCCAGGATCGCGAGTACGTCCTGGCTGGCGAATTGTGCGCCCGCGCTGTGCGGCTCCAGCCGGCCAACCCTCTGTTCCACTCGTCGTACGGCAACGTGCTGGCGATGGCCGGCCAGGCAGTACAGGCGCACGCCGAATATCTCCGCGCGCTCGAGCTCGATCCCCGCTGCGTTGACGCGCTGTACAATCGGGGAAATCTGCTGCGGACCGAAGGCGCTTTTCGGGAAGCCATCGACTTGTTCCGCCGCGCCCTCGCCATTGAACCCCATCCTCGCGATACGTCGAACAACCTGGGTAACGTCTATCTTGCGGCGGGTGAGAGCGCCGCGGCTGCGGAGTGTTTCACAAAGGCGATGCGGGAGCAGCCCGACGATTTCAAGGCCTACGCCAACCTGGCGAACCTGCATAGCGCGCGAGGAGAATGGGAGCAAGCCGAATCTCTGCTGCGGCGGGCCCTTCATCTTGCGCCCTGGCAGGCCTGCCTGCATCACAACTTGGGCAAAGTGCTGGCCTCGGCCAACCGGCTGGGTCCCGCGCTCGCGTGCTTTCAAGAGGCCGTCCGATTGGACCCTGGTGCCGCCGACCTGCACATCAGCCTCGGCGGAGTCTATGGGATGCAGGGCCGTTTCGAGGAAGCGCTCGCCTGCTACCAGCGCGGGCTCGCACTCGAACCGAAGTTCGCCGCGGCGCATGAAGTGGCGCTGTTCACGCTGCACTACAGCCCGGCTCTGGAACCGCCCGCGCTCGCGGCCGAGCACCGCCGCTGGGCGGAGCGTCACGCCGAGCCTTTGGGACAGCCGGCCCGCCGGTTTGCCAACTCGCCTGATCCGGAGCGGCGCATCCGCGTGGGTTATGTGTCGGCCGACCTGCATCACCATCCGATCGCGTACTTTCTCACGCCGGTCCTGGCGGCGCGCGATCGGCAACGCACGGAAGTGTTCTGCTACGCCTGCGGCAAAGTCGATGGCTGGACCGAGCGAATTCTGGCTTGCCAGCCGGTCTGGAAACCCGTCGGCTCTCTCGGCGACGCTGAACTCGCCCGCCAGATCGAAGAGGATCAGATCGATATTCTCGTGGATCTTTCGGGACATACGGCCGGGAATCGTCTGCTGGTTTTTGCGCGAAAGCCGGCTCCCGTACAGGTGAGCTGGCTGGGCTACTTCAACACCACCGGGATGCGTGCCATGGATTACCTGATCGTGGATCCGGAACTGGCGCCGCCCCGGGAACCGGCTCCGTTCGTCGAGGAGGCGCTGCGGCTTCCAGGCTGCTATTTGACGTATGCGATTCCGGATTATGCCCCGGCGGTCGCTCCCGCTCCCGCTCTCCAGAACGGATACGTAACCTATGGCTGCTTTAACAGCCTTTCGAAGATTGGGTTACACGTGGTATCGGTGTGGGCCGAAATTCTCCGCCGCACCCCGGCTTCGCGGCTGGTGATGAAGAACTACGCCTTCGCCGATGAGACGTCGCGCCGCCTGTATGAGGATTATTTCGCGCAGTGCGGCATTGAGCCTGCGCGAGTGAATCTGCTCGGGCCTTCCCCGCATGGCGCGGTCTTGGAGCACTATGCTGAAGTCGATATTGCCCTCGACCCGTTCCCATACAACGGGGGAACCACGACTTGCGAAGCGCTTGCCATGGGCGTCCCGGTCGTCACGCTGCGCGGCGATCGGTTCGTCAGCCGCGTGGGAGCCACGATTTTGCGCAACGCCGGGCTGGATTCGCTGATCGCCGGGAGCGAAAGCGAGTATATCGAGAAAGCGCTGGTCCTGGCCGCACAGCCAGAACTGGCGGCCGAAATGCGCACCGGCATGCGGGCGCGGCTGGCTCGATCCACTCTCTGCGACTGCACAGGTTTTACAAGGAAACTCGAACATGCTTATCGCGACATCTGGCGCCGCTGGTGCGCCCTCCAAAGCGGTGCCTGAAGCGCACGCGACGCTGGCCGGGAGCCTGGTCGCCGCTACCTGCCCGGCTTGCGGCCACCACGTCGCCGCGCCCTTCTATTCCGGGCGGCAGCCGCTGGCGACGCTCGGCTGGCCGCGCACCGCGGGGCAGGCGCGGGCCATGCCGGCTCTGCCGCTCGACTTCGTCTGCTGCACGTCCTGCGGCCACGTGTTTAACTCTTCCTTCGACTACACGAAGGTCCCGTACTCGGATATGCCCAACCTGATGTTCAACCGAGGCGGCCTTTGGTCGGACTTTCTGCGGCACATCGCGGCCGAGATGCTGCGCCGCCTTCCGCCGGAGCCGGTGGTGGTCGAGATCGGATATGGCGATGCAACGTTCCTGGATACGCTCGTCTCGCTCTGTCCCCGCGGGCGGTTCATCGGGTTCGATCCGCACGGCGCCGCCGCCCCTCACGCCTGCCGCCTGGAGCTGCGCCGGGAACTGTTCGAGCCCGGTGTGCACCTGGCCCAACTCGCACCGGACCTGATTATGAGCCGTCACGTCATGGAGCATCTCAGCGACCCGCTCGGATTCATCCAACTCATGGCGTTGGCCACCACCTGCCTCGAGCGCAGCCCGCTGATGTATCTCGAGGTCCCCTGCATTGACCGCGCGCTGGCGACTGGACGGACCGAAGATTTCTACTACGAACACAACTCGCACTTCACCACGGCGAGCTTCTGCCGGATGCTGGAGCGCAGCGGGGCGCACCTGGAGACGCTCGGGCACGGCTACGATTCCGAAGTCGTCTACGCCTTCGTCCGGTTGGATGCACGGACCGAATTGATCCGCAATGGCCTGGCCGCCCTCCGCTTCCGCGCCCAAGCCGAGTGCTCGCGCGAGCGGATCCGGGCGCAGCTGTCGGCCCTCCACGAGTCCGGCAAGCGAGTCGCGATCTGGGGCGGCACGGGGAAGTCCGCTGCGTTTCTCAACGCTCACTCCGTGGACGCGGAGCGGTTCCCCTATGTGGTCGATTCCGACATTGCCAAGGTGGGCACATACGTACCGGGCACCGGGCAGGTGATTCAGTTTCGCGACCAGTTGTTGAGGGAGCCCGCCGACGTCATCGTGATCCCCTGCCAGTGGAGGGCGGTGGACATCGTGCGGGAGATGGAGGAGCGGGGAATTCGCTTCCAATCGGTTCTGATCGACTACCAAGGGGAATTGGTCGACTATTTTTCATCAGATCATCCGTATGGACGGATTCCCGATCGGGCGGCCTGCCGTCTGGTCGGCGCGCTGGAGAGTACCTGGGATAACGCCGAGCCCCATTCCGAAGAGCGGAACCAGGTGCATCCTTCAATCGGCCCTCAGTCCGGACAGTAGAACGCTCCCCGCAGTTCGTTTCTGAAAACCGGTCTTCCTGACTACTCCTTGCCTGGTTTTTATTGGGCGCACGGCATCAGAAATGGAATCGGCGTTCGAGCAGACGCTTGGTATCCGAGCCAGTTGGTCCGGCGTTTACACATCGGAATGGGAACGGTTCGCGTCCAGGAGTTTTCGGATATGCGACACGGTCCGCTGAAAATCGAGGCGCATGGATTCCCGGTATTCCGGCTCATTCGCCGCGTTGAACGACACATTGAAATACGTCAGCCGGCGAACGTTGCGGAATTTCTCGAAGAACCCCGGGGGAAGGACGTTCAGGTTCGTATACAGACCCAGCGTGGCGCGAGGGATCGCCAGATTCAGCAAAGCGATCCTCTCGAAGATCTTCATGTCCATGAAAGGCTCGTTGACCACGTTGAGAAAGACGTTCACGGGGATTCCCGGGGGAATGGCGGAGACCTCGCGGATGATCTTTTCATAGAGGGCGTCGCTCATTTCCTCGGACGCGCGCTCCAGCTGGTCGTGGGGGCAAAACCCGCAGTGCGCGTTGCAGCGGCCCACGGTTTCCAACTGGATATTGGCGGGGTAGTCCATGTGGCGGGCGCGTAGTGCCAGATATCCGCTGACGTATTGGCCGGCGGCAGCCCGGCAGTCGAAGGTTGCCAGGCGGCCTCTGAAATCGAGCGCAGCCGCGAACTGAGGTGCCACTGCCAGCGCGCAATTCACCAGGAGACGGGCCACGGCCAAGTGTCCGAGGGGCGTAGTCTCGCGCCTCCTCCAGGGTCATAGTCCGTTGGATTCTGCCGGCCTGCTGTGTTTCCGCCAACCGTCCCTCCTTCAAGCGCTCCCGGCCGGTCAGGGTATGCGGTGTCAAGCCGACGCAGCGCCAGACCGACCCCGGTGTAGCGGCGAGCGTCCAGAAATAGTGCTATCGGCGAAATGCCGGTCCGAGCCAGCGTCGGTTAGCGGAAACGCTTCAGGTTTCCGGCCGTCCGGCCGATAAGCTACTCGGGGCCAGGAGTGTATTTATGGGCACGACCAGCAATGCCATCTTCACCGGCAGCAGCCAGTTCTCCCAGGACCTGCAGAGTGTCGTCAAGCGCGCTGTCGACATTGCTTCTCTGCCGATCACGCAGATGAAGAATAATCTGACGGACCTGCAGAGTCAATCCACGGCCCTCACCGGCCTGGACACGAAGTTCGCGGCATTGCAGACTGCCGTGCAGCAGATCCAGGACGCCATGGGCGGGGCGGCTTATGAGGCGACGATCTCGGATCCGGCCAAGCTCAGCGCCACCCTCGGCGATGGCGCCATGGAAGGCGTTTATTCGGTCCAGGTAGTGAGTGCCGGCTCTTACGGAAGCAGCATGACCGCGAGTGGCTGGAACTCCACCGGTTCGCACACCTACCAGCTCACGTTTGACGCCGGGACCACCAAGTACGACATCACGCCGGCGGATACAAGCATCACCAGCGTGGCGGCGGCCATCAACTCTCAGTACAGCGACAAAGTGCGGGCTATCGTGGTGAACGTCGGGTCCAGTTCGACGCCTGCCTACCGCATCTCGCTGCAGGCCGTTCAACTCGGCAGCGGGACGCCCGACATCCTGGACACCACCGGCGGGGTCACCACCAATCTACAAACAGGGACGGCGGGCAGCCAGGCGGAGTACATCGTCAACGGCGTCACTCCCAGCGTGCACAGCACGTCGCGAGCGGTCTCCATCGCCCAGGGCGTCACCGTGAATCTCTTGGCGGCCAGCACGGGCGCGGTGAACATCACGGTGACGCGGTCCACTTCCACGCTCAGCGATGCGCTTTCGGCATTCGCCACCGCGTTTAACGCCGCGGTCGACGAAGTGGATAAACAGCACGGAACCACGGCGGGCGCCCTGAGCGGCCAGAGCGTGGTGGGCGACCTTGCCCAAACCCTCAGCGGCCTGGCAACCTATTCCGCGCCGGGAAGCTCGTTGAGCGGCCTGGACGCCTTGGGACTGAGCCTGGACAGAACCGGCCACCTTACCTTCAACCAATTCACCTTGATGGCGGCGGACATAAGCAACTCGGCGGGAGTGGCCTCGTTCATCGGCACTCCGACCAGCGGCGGCTTTCTGCAAACCGCGATCGCCGCCTTAAACCAAGTGCTGGATCCGCTTACGGGCTCGGCGAAAATGGCCGAGTCTGATGTGCAGACTCAGATCACCGACACCAATAAACGGATCAACACCAAGCAGGACCAGGTGGACCAGCTCCAGCAACAGCTTCTCGAACAAATGTCCGCGGTCGATGCGCTGATTGCTTCGATGGAGCAGCAGTACAGCTACATCAGCGGCATGTTCCAGGCCATGCAGGTGGCCGATCAGCAGTACCGGTGAGAATCATGAACGCGGCGTCGGAGTATATTCGTGAAACCATCCAGCGTGAGCAGTATTCAGAGGCGCTGGCGCAGTGGAACGGCTATGCCCGCCAGTTGCGGGCGGCGGTCGAGGCGGGCGCCCTTCCGGCGGATCAAATGGAAGAGGCTCGCGCCCTGTTTAGCTGGAGCCGCCAGGTGCTGCTCGGAGCCCGCGCGCAGTTACGGGCGCGGTTCCATGAACTCGAGGTGGCCGCTGCCTATACGGCGTGTCCCGGCCGTTCCGAACCCCGGCCCGGCCTGCTGAATACCCGTTTGTGATTCTTACGGCTTGAGCGTCGGCGGCTCCCCGGTCATGGCTTCGGCCGACAACACCACGACGTCTACCCGGCGGTTGTGCGCCCGGCCTTCGGCGGTTTCGTTGGTGTCGGCGGGGGCATTTTCGGCGAAACCGGCCACCGACATGTGCTCGGATGGAAATCCAAACCGCTGCCGCAGCAGCTCGAGCATGGCAATGCTCCGCGCCACCGACAGCTCCCAGTTGCTGTGAAAACGCGAATTGTGGATCGGCACCCAATCGGTGTGCCCTTCCAGGCGCAGCGGGTTCGGCAGCCGGGCAACCTCGCGGGCGATCTTCTCAATCGTCGGGTATCCCTCCGTGCTGATCGTATCGTCCCCCGAGGCAAAGAATGCCGCTTCCCGCAGGCTGATGACCAGCCCACGCTTGTCCACGCTGACCGTCACTTTGCCGGCTTGCAGTTCTGCATCCAGGCCCTTGTGCAGCGCTTCGAGCGACTTCAGCAGATCTGCTTTGGTCGCTGGCGATGCTTTAATGTCCAGTTTAGGCAGCGCCGGACCTGGCGTGCCCGGCGCCTCCGGCGGCGGGGACTTCACGCGGGAATCTCCCTTCCCGGCCGGCGGCACTCTCGTGTGGCTCAAAATGCCTGTGATCGCTGCCGTGAGCTGGCCGTGCTGGATGGCCTCCCGCACCGATTCGGCGACTTCCTTGGCCTTGGTCTTATCCTTCTGCGCGGTCGCGAACATGACCACGAAGAACGCAAACAACAGGGTAATGAAGTCGGCATACGACACCAGCCAGCGCTCGTGGTTCTCGTGTTGTCCCGCTCTATGCCGTTTCACGTTAATTCCCCGCCGAGGCCGGCTGTGGCGATCCGCTCTTGGCTGTAGATTCCGCCGCCTTGGCCGTCTGCGCTTCTTTTGCCTTGGGTTTCGGGGCTTTCTCCTGATCGAATGCTTCGAGCTTCAAGCGGATCAGCGTCGGGTTCAGGCCCTCCACGATGGCCGCAACACCTTCGAGCGCCATCTCTTTGATCACCCGCGCCCGATGCAGCCGCGACCGGAGTTTGTTGGCGGCCGGCAAAAAGAAGATGTTGGCCAAACCGACTCCGTAGACGGTGGCGACAAACGCCACCGCGATTCCGTGACCGACTTCTTTGATGTCGTCCAGATGCTTCATCACCTGGATAAGGCCCATGACGGCGCCGATGATTCCGATCGTCGGCGCATAGCCCCCCGCTGCTTCCCAGACTTTTGCTTCGGCTTCGCCCGATTGCTCGGCCAGTTCGATGTCGGTCTCCATCATCTTGCGCAGTTCGTTCAAGTCGGTCCCATCCACCGCCAGATTGAGAGCTTTCCGCAGAAACGGATCGGATAGGCTCTCCGTCTCGCTTTCCAGGCTGACAATGCCGTTCTTCCGCGCCTTGGTCGCCATCTGCAGCACCGTCTGAATGGTGGCGGCGGGCGAAAGGGTTCGCTCAAAAAACACCTGTCCCAAAGCTTTACAGGCCCGCGTAAAGACCGGCATTGGATTGGTGATGAGTACCGCACCGATGGTTCCGCCCAGGACGATCATGGCGGCGGTGGCTTGAGCGACGTCCTGGATGCTGCCTTTTTCTAACAGCAGGCCGCCCAGGATGCCAGCCAGCGCGAGCACGATGCCGCCGAGCGTGGCGATATCCGGCTTCGTGCCGCCGCCCTTCGGCGCGGGTGGAGCCGCGCCGGCTTTTTCTTTGGCCGGTGCCGGACTGGATGTCGGGGGGGCTGTCTCAGCCATCAGTTTTCACCTTCGGGGTCCGGTTTGTCTTCCACGAGCGCCGGCTCGAGAATCCGGCGGCGAAACTGCACCACCCGCGCGATCACTTCCTCGGCGCTCTCCCGCACCCGAAAGACTTGACCGGTGGTCATCGCGATCACGGTATCCGGCGTGATATCGATGTGCTCGATCAGATCGGAATTGACGACAATGGGCGCACTGTTCAGCCGCGTCAGCCGGATCATGGGGCTCCGTCCAACTTATCGGTCTTCTGGGCTGCGTGCGTGAATGTTAAATCCCTGTCCGATAAGAACTTCATGGAGCACGAAACGAGCTGGGAACAGGAGCGCCGGGAGGTGCTCGAGAGCATCGGCGAAGCGCTCCGGCGATCCTCGACGGGGCGCGCGGGAATGGATGCGTGTTTCTACCTACTGGATCATTTGGGTCCGCTTGCGCTGTGCCTCAGGACGGCTGGTGTTCCAGTTCGTCCAGCAAACCGGAGAGCCGCGGCGCGAGGTCGGTGCGGCCCCCGAATCTCCAGGCGTTGTATGTCGCGGTGAATTCGGCCACCGCCGGGCCCAACCCTGTGGGGGGCAGTGAGGCGGCGAACTCGGCTGGCGTGAACCACGGCGGCTTCTGGTAGCCGCGGCGCTGGAGCAGGTGCAGCATCCTCTGATACAACAGGGTCGCGTCCCCGGCGCGGGCTCGGCCCCGGCGCGCCCTGCGAACGCGGCGTTCGACGCGTACCACGCGCCACAATCTCGGCCCTAGCAGCCAGAAACCGGCTCCGACCGTCAACAGGAGTACGGCGGCGGGACCGAACCGCGCCGCTCCCCGTCCCAAACCCGCCGTTCTTACACCCGTGAGCAGATCGAACCACCGGATTCCCGCCCGGCGTGCACCCTGCTCCATCCGGTCCGCAAGCGTGCCCTGCCGGTTGACGTCGTAACTGACCACCCAGTCCCGCCAGAAGGTTTGGGCGGCATCCACATAGAGGCTGAACCTCGTGAGCAGAGCGAAACTAGGATTGGGGTCGGGAGGCGTCGGATCGAACGTGGTCCATCCATAACCGGGAATCCACGCTTCCACCCAGCTGTGGGCGTCGGAGGCGCGCACCACCCATAGCTCGTTGATCGGATTGTAGATGCCGCTTTGGAAGCCGGTGACCAGCCGCGACGGAATGCGCTGCGTGCGCAGCATGACGGTCATGGCCGAGGCAAAGTACTCGCAGTATCCCTTCTTGCGTGTAAACAGGAAGTAGGCGAGCGGGTCTTGCACTTCTTGTTGTGGAAGATCGAGGGTGTACCCGTAGCCGGTGCGCAGACGCCGTTCGAGGGCGCGCGCGCGCTCCAGGTCGGTGGAAGAACCGGCCGTAAACGTGCGCGCCAATTCCGGGATCCGGGAGTCGAGTTCTTTCGACGGCAATTGCAGGTACCGCTGGCGGTCGATCAAACCCATGACGGTCGCGGCTGAGGCGGGAGGAGAGCCTTCCGGCGGATCTTCCAGCCGGCTATAGGCGTCGTAGCGGAATCCCGGCGGCGGGGGTTGGGACAGACGATAGCTGCCCGTGCTGGTCCGCAGCACGCTGGGCAGGCGCAGGTCGAGCGTCTCGGGTATCCCGGCGAAGAACAACGCGTCGGTGTCCGTCACGTCCAGTTCCACGTGATACCCAAGGTGCCGCGCGCTGGAGATCAGCCCGGCAGAACTCAGTTTGGCGTGGCCGCCCTCGAGCGAGATCGTCTCGGTAGATGCATCCGGGTTCGACCAGCGCTTGCCATCGAACTGAGACAGGGCGGCGCCACGCCACTTGAGGCCGGCCTGGACATCCCGGCTGAAAATGCGCACGTGCATGATGGGGCGCGAGCTGATCTTGATCTCGCCGATATCCCCCAGCGTTACTTCATCGGTGAAGCCGGGCAGGTGAATCCGGTGCGCGGCGAGGCGGGATAAGGCTGCGTCCGCCGTCCGCGGCAGGATAAAGAACAGGCCCGCCGTCAACACCAGAATGCCGGCGGTCACCGAAAACGCCAGCACCGCCAGCCGGGGGTGAAACCGCTTAAGGATGGTGCGCGGGGGTGCGGGCGTGCGCGCCATCGAGCGCCGGATTTCGGCGCTGGTCAGCGTGGCCATGGCGAAGAGCAGGAACAGCGCCAGGAACAGGAAGAAATTGAAATTGATCGAGAGGATTGCTGCCGCCAGCAACTCCAAGAAAGCGATCGTCGCCGTGTAGAGATAGTCCCGGTTCGTTCGGGCAGTAAAAATCTTCATCACCGCCAGAAAGAAGACCAGGTGGACCGTAGCGGTCAGGAAATCCCGTGAGAGTAGAAAATAGTCCGCCGGGAAAAATGCGATGTACGAGAGCGTAATGATCGTGACAAGCCGCTCGGACAGGTCGAGCCGGATCCAGCCGGCAATCAGCAGTGCGCGCGCCAGCAAGCCGGCCCCGGTGAGAGCTACGGTGGCTGTATCCAGATACCCGGAGCCGGCTACAGCCAAATAGCCGCTGGCTACCAGGCCCAGCAAGGAAAACTGGAAGAACCGCTCCACCGAAACTGCGGCGCCGGCATCGGAACGCGCCATAATGTGTATTCTACCGGACACAGACATGGACAAAGAACCATTGGGGATACTGGTGCACGCCACGGGCAAGACGGGCGTATTGCATCAGCTGACCGGCGTCATTGCGCACCACGAGGGCGACATCATCTCGGTCGAGATTCTGGATAACTGGCCGAACCCGGCGCGCACCTATTTCGAAGTCGTCCTTCCCAATGACCCGGAGGCCCTGGTGGCCGATCTCCGCCGGCTCGAGATTGTGCAGCACGTGGAAGTTGTCAAGACTCTGCAGAAGATCTACGGTAAGCGGATCATCATCATGGGCGGCGGCGCCCAGGTGGGGCAGGTGGCGATCGGCGCGGTGTCGGAAGCCGACAGGCACAACATCCGGGGCGAACACATCTCGGTGGACACGATTCCGCTGGTGGGCGAGCAGAAACTGGCGGACGCAGTGCGGGCCGTGGCGCGGCTGCCGCGTGCGAAAGCGCTGGTCCTCGCCGGGTCTCTGATGGGAGGCGACATCGAGACCGCCGTGCGGGAAGTGCGCCAGGCCGGCCTGCTGGTGATCAGTCTGAACATGGCGGGCAGCGTGCCGGATGCCGCCGACCTGGTGGTGAGCGATCCCGTCCAGGCCGGCGTGATGGCGGTGATGGCGGTGGCGGACACGGCGAAGTTCACCGTGGAGCGATTGAAGCGGCGGGTGTTTTAGGAGACTTCGCTGTGAGCAAATCCGGCATACCGCGCGAACCGGCGTTTGCCGAGTTCTCCGAAGCGGGCTTTGGCCCGGGACTTGATGAGCCGGAATTGCGTCGCCGTTAATTTCATTTCCCGGCAGATTTGCGCGGCGGACTGTTCTTCGAGGTAAAAACGGGTGAGAACTTCGCGGTCCCGCTTTGTGATGCCGAGCAGAAGGCGAAGGGCCAGTTCCTGCCTCTGCCGTTCGATGGCGCCGCGTTCCGGGTCAGGCGCCCGATCGGACAGACCGAGGCTGCGGTCTAACTCGATCACATTGCGGCGGACTCGCATCGTCTCCTCGATCTGGGCGGCCACCTGGCGGTGCAAAACGGTCCGCACATAACCCATCAGACGTTCCGGGTGCCGCACATCCCCCCGGCAAATCGATTGCGCCACCATGAGGAACATGTCATGGACCCGGTCGTCGAGATCCTGCGGTCCCAGTTGCCGGTAGAGGAAGAATCGGATGCCTTTGGTAAAGACACGGTATAGAACTTCCATGCCGGCGGGATCGCCCCCACGGATTCGTTGGACGACCTCGGTCCAGCAGGGCCCCGCCCCTGCGGAGCCGGGAGTAGTTACGGACTGGGCCACTGGCATCATGAGCTTCGACTCGGCAAACGCTTTGGATGGGATTCCCTACAGTAGAAGGGCCGCCCCTGAGTCGCAAACGGATGATCAGGAGCCACTTTTGGGGGGGTGCGTTGCTTGGAACTTGCTACCCCTAAGGAATACTAACAGGCTTTCTTGTTATTGATGCGTCGCCGATGGGGGAAGCCACAAGCCGCGCCTGCGGGGAATCCTGCCGCTGAGCCGCGATGAAAAATCGCCATGCGGCAAGCGATTGTCTCGCGGCGGCCGCCGGCGGCGCTGATTCGAAGCCGTTTATTAATGGCGGGTGATTTGCTATCGGGCTGGTGTGATGCTCGACCGCCTGGCTGGACAACTCGAACGGTACATGGATCTGCTGAGCGCGCGTCAGAAGCTGGTGGCTTCCAACATCGCCAATGCCGACACGCCAGGATACCGGACCCGGGACATCGATTTCCAAACGGAATTCCAGAACGCGGCGGGCCTGGCGCCACATGTCGTAGAAGTGGACAGTCTGCCGGTAAAGAACGATGGAAATAGCGTCGACCTCGATCGCGAAGCGCGGCTGCTGGCGGAAAACGCGCTGCGGTTTCAGCTGGCATCCAGTCTGCTGCGGTCCCAGATCCGCGTAGTGCGCTCCGCAATCCAGGAAGGGAGATCCGCATGAGCCTGTTTTCGGTGTTATCGATTGGGGCGTCCGGAATGGCGGCGCAGCGCACACGCGCGGAATTGCTTGTGGAGAATCTCGCCAATTCGGAAACCACGCGGACGCCGGAAGGCGGGCCCTATCGCCGCAAAGACGCCGTGTTTACATCCACCAGTGTGGGCTCGCCGTTTGCCTCCGTGTTCGATCAGGAGGTACGGGAGGCAGGAGTCGCGGTGGCGGATATTATCACGGACACGCGAGAACCGGAACGGCGGTATCTCCCGGGCCACCCCGACGCGGATGCCGACGGATACGTAGCATTTCCACGAATCAGCCCGGCCGAAGACATGGTCGACTTGATGGGCGCTTCGAGGAATTATCAGGCGAACGTGGCGGCCATTTCCGCGGTCAAAGACATGATTGAGCGCTCGCTCGACTTGCTGCGTTGAGGTGATTCATGAGCACACCGATCCAGCCGATATCCATTGCCGCCGTTCCGGACTTACTCAGTCCCTCTGCTTCGGCGCGCGGCGGCGGCGCATTTCAGCTCGCGCTGGCGGCGGCGATCCAGGGAGTGGAGGCAACGGGACAGAATGCGGCGGCGTCGGCGGAGCGGTTTCTGGGCGGCGAAGGGGAGGAGCTTCACACCACCATCATGGCCGCGCAAAAGGCCGAGCTGGCGTTCGAGATGTTCCTGCAGGCGCGCAACAAGGTAGTCAGCGCGTACCAGGAAATCATGCGGATGCAGATGTGACGGGCTCCGGTTTTCCCGCGAAACTGCCGATCTGAAAGACAAGCCGATCTGCGGCCGAACCGAGGACCATGAAACTTCTGGCCCACCTCAACGTCCGCCAAAGGATCACCATTGCTCTGGTGATTCTGCTTGCCGCCGGGGCAATTTACGGGTTGGTGCGCTGGCAGCGCGAATCCGACTTTCGTCCCCTCTTCACCGGTCTCGCCGCCGAGGACGCCGGCGGCATCGTGCAAAAGTTGAAGGAGAGCGGGGTGGACTACCGGCTCTCGGAAACGGGCGACTCGGTGCTGGTACCCTCGAGCCGGGTGGCAGAGCAGCGATTAATCCTGGCGGCGGCCGGTCTTCCGAAGAGCGGACGCATCGGATTTGAACTGTTCGATAAAACCAACCTGGGGGCCTCCGAGTTCACCGAACACGTAAATTACCGGCGCGCGCTGGAAGGCGAGCTGGAACGATCCGTAATGGTGCTGGCCGAAGTGGAGCAGGCGCGGGTGCACCTGACGTTTCCCAAGGATTCGGTCTTCCTGGATTCCCAGCAGCCGGCCAAGGCGAGCGTGCTGGTGCGGCTGAAACCGGGCGCGCGGCTGGCGCCGCAGAATGTCCTGGCGATCAACCATCTGGTGGCGAGCGCCGTGGAGGGCCTGTCGCCCGACGCGGTGTCGGTGCTGGATATGAACGGCAACCTGTTGGGGCGGCCGCGGGCTCCGGGCGGCCTGGAGGGTCCCGAGTCGTCGGAGGCTTCGCTCGACTATCGCCACAAAGTAGAGGCAGACCTGCTGACGAAAATCAACTCCACGCTGGAGCCGCTGTTAGGCGCGGAAAAATTTCGGGCGGGAGTCTCGGTCGAATGTGATTTCAGCGGCGGCGAGCAGAGCGAAGAGATCTACGATCCAGCGCGCTCGGTGATGTTGAGCTCGCAGCGCACCGAAGACAGTTCCGGCGCCAATTCGGCCAACGGCGTGCCGGGCACTGCCTCGACGCTGCCACGGCCCACGTCGCGGCCGGGCGGTGGCGCGACACAGGTCTCACGGATCACCGAGAACGTGACCTATCAATCGAGCCGCACGGTGAAGAAGACGCGCCTGCCGGCGGGAGCGATTCGCAAACTGTCGGTGGCGGTTCTTCTGGATCAAAGCGTAACCTGGGAAAAGGACAAGAACAGCTTCCGCCGCGTGTTGGTGCCGCCGTCGGCTGAGAAGATGAAAGTAGTTCACGATCTGGTGGCGGGCGTCACCGGATTCAACGCGCCGCGGGGCGACCAACTGATCGTCGAGACGCAGCCATTCGAGACCACGCTGCTGCTGGAACCGCCCCGCCCACCGAGCGCGGCACCGGGCAAACCAGCGCCGGATAAGAAGCTGCTGCAGTTGAACCAGCGGACGCTTTGGATCGCCGGCGGGGCGCTCGGCGCGGTCTTGCTGGGAGTGATCGTGGTGATGCTGTTGCGCCGTGGAAAGTCGGGGTCGGCGCCGGCGCCGCAGGTAACGACGCCCGCCGCACTCCCGCATGCAGCGGCGGGTCCGGGCATGGATCAGCAACTCGAGGCGCAGTTGGCCCAGCGTGATGTCCTGCAGCAGCAGATGGATGCCAAAGCCTTGAGTGCCCTGAAAATGGCTCCCGTGATCACCAAGACCGCGGAGGTGATGGCGAAACACATCCGAGAAAAGATCAAAGAGCAGCCGGAGGTCTCGGCGCAAGTCTTGCGAAGCTGGATACGTGAAGAAGAGGTCTGAGCGTGATTCTGAACGCGAGTAGGACGGATGAGGATGTGCTCACGGCGCTGCGTAAGGCTGCGATGCTGCTGATCATTCTCGGCGAGCAGACCAGCGCCGAGATGCTGCACGAGCTGTCGGAGGAGGAGGTCCAGACAGTCAGCCGCGAAGTCGCCAGAGTCACGGCCATCAGCTCCGAACAAGCAGAGTCCGTCTTGCAGGAGTTCCATCATATTACGACGGCCGGCGACTACGTGGCGCGCGGTGGAATCGATTTCGCGCGCAAGCTTCTGTTGCGGGCGTTCCATCCCGAACAAGCGCGGCGCCTGCTTGACCGGCTGCAAAAGGCGTTGGGTTCGGAGGCGGCCTCGTTCGACGCCATCCAAAAGGCGGACCCACAGCAATTGGCGAAGTTCATTCACAACGAGCATCCGCAAACGATTGCGCTGGTCTTGTCGCACCTCAACACGTCGCAAGCGGCGGCGCTGCTGACGTCGCTGCCTTCGGGGTTGCGGTCCGACGTGGCGATCCGGATGGCCAGCCTCGACCAGATTTCGCCGGAGATCATTCTGAAGATCGCGGGGGTAATCGGACAGAAGCTGAAATCGCTGGGCGATTTCAGCCGCGAGTCGTATGGCGGCGTGCGCGCTGTGGCGGAGGTATTAAACCGCCTCGACTCGTTTTCCAGCCGCGAGATTCTAGAGAACATCGAGAAGCAAGACAGCAATGTGGCCGAAACCATCCGGCACTTGATGTTCGTATTCGAGGATCTGCTCCTGATCGACCAGATGGGGATGAAAGAGATTCTGGGCAAGGTCGATCGCAAGGTGCTGACGCTGGCGCTCAAGGGCACTAGCGAACAACTGCGCAATCACATCTTGAGCTGCATGTCGCAACGGGGCGGCGACATGCTGAAAGAGGACATGGAAGCGCTGGGGCCGGTAAAGATCAAGGAGGTGGAAGGGGCGCAGCAACAGATCATCGGCATCGTCCGGGACCTGGAGTCGCAAGGCGTACTGAGCCTGAAGGGCGCGGTGGGGGAACAGTATGTCGTCTAAGCTGATGCGGCCGGACGGCGCGCACTCGATCGAGCCAATGGTGTGGCGGACAGTGGAGGCCGGGGACCGAGGCGCCGCGATCCTTTTGGAGGGGCTCGTGCCGGGAGCCGCGGGCGGGGGATCGGAGCGGGAACGCTTGCTCGAACAGAGGATCCGCGAGGCGCACGCCGCGGGTATTCGGGAAGGAGAAGCATCCGGGCACACGCGCGCGGCGGCCGAGCTGCAGCCGGTCATCGCGCGGCTCTGCCGATCGATCGACGAGATTGGCAGCCTGCGCGCGCGGCTGCGCGGAGAAGCGGAGCGGGACTTGGTGCGGCTGGCGCTGGCCATCGCGCGGCGAATCCTGGGGCGCGAGTTGGCCGTCGATCCCGACGCCATTCACGGGCTGGTTCTGGGAGCGCTCGACAAAATCAAATCGCAGGAGATCAGCCGTGTGCGCGTGCATCCCGCGCAGGAAGAAGCCGTGCGGGAGTGTCTGCGCGAAACGGTGACGTCGGCGGTCGAGGTGATTGCGGACCACGCGTGCCAGCCCGGCACGGTGGTTCTGGAGACGGAGCGGGGAAGCCTGGATGCCTCGGTCGAGTCGCAGCTCCGGGAAATCGAGCGCGGATTGGCCGACCGGCTCCGTAGGCAAACATGAGCGACCGGATCTCACTTGGCCCGTATTTGGGCGACCTTTCCCTGCTGGAGCCGCTGCGGTGGACCGGGCAGGTGACGGACGTGGTCGGTCTGCTGATCGAATCCCGCGGGCCGAACGTCGGAATCAGCGATTTCTGCGAAGTGGTGACAGCCCAAGGCAGGCGCATTCGCACCCAGGTAATCGGCTTCCGGCATGGGCATGTGCTGTCGATGCCGTTGGAAGAGACTGATGGGTTGCAGTTAGGAGACGCGGTGGAGGCTCGGGGGGAAGAGGCGCGGGTAGAAGTCGGGCCGGGGCTGCTGGGCAGGGTGATCGACGGGTTTGGCAAGCCGATCGATGAGCGCGAAGGAATCGATGCGCAAGCCGCCTATCCTCTTTATGGGAGCCCGGGCAATCCGCTCCAGCGGCAGCATATCACCAATCCTCTGGTTACCGGCGTCCGTGCCATCGACAGCCTGCTGCCGTGCGGGCTGGGGCAGCGGATCGGAATCTTTGGCGGAAGCGGCGTCGGAAAGAGCACGCTGCTGGCATCCATGTCGCGGCACAATTCGGCAGACGTCTCGGTGGTGGCGCTGATTGGAGAGCGGAACCGCGAAGTGCGCGCATTTCTGGAAAACGAGTTGGGCCCGGAGGGGCTCAAGCGGGCGGTGGTGGTGGTGGCCACCTCCGAACGCCCGGCTCCGGTGCGCGTGCGGGCGTGTTTCGTAGCGCTCGCGGTTGCAGAATACTTTCGCGATCAAGGGGCCAACGTGCTGCTGGTGATGGATTCGGTGACGCGCTTCGCGATGGCGCAGCGCGAGATCGGGTTGGCCGCGGGCGAGCCGCCGAGCCAGAAGGGGTACACGCCTTCGGTGTTCAGCCTTCTGCCCAAGGTTCTGGAGCGCGCCGGTAATTTTCAGCGCGGTTCCATCACGGGATTCTTCACGGTGCTGGTCGAGGGCGACGATTTCAGCGAACCGATCTGCGATGCGGTGCGCGCCATTCTGGATGGGCACATTATTTTGTCGCGCCAACTCGCGGCGCAGGGGCATTTCCCCGCGATCGACGTTCTGCACTCGATCAGCCGGTTGAGCGCGGATGTGGCTTCCCCGCAGCAGATGGCGGCGGCGCGCCAGCTGCGGAAGGCACTGGCAGCTTACCGCGAAGCGGAGGATCTGATCCAGCTCGGGGCGTATGTGACGGGGACCAATCCGGTGCTGGATGCCAGCATCCAATTGCGTCCGGAACTGCTCGAGTTTCTGCGTCAGGAGCATCCCGCCACTTCGACACTGCCGGAAACGCTGGCCCGGATGGAAGCGTTGGCGGCGCGGTTATCGGCATCCGCTCAGCCGGTGAAGGCGAAATGAAAGCGTTCTCATTCCGCCTGGAAAAAGCGCTTGACTGGCGCCGGCAGCAATTGGAACTGGAGGAGAACCGATATCGGCGCCAGGCCGCGGTGTTGGCAGACCTCGACCGTGCGCGCGCGGATTTGGAGGCCTCGGCGATCCGGGCCGAAGTCCAGGTGCGCACCTGGACCCCTCTGGCCGGCCGGGATCTTGCGACGCTGGCTCGATTTCGCGAGTATGTGAGCCATACCGAGCAGACGCTCGCGGTCCGCCGGGCGGCCTGCGAGTGCCAGCTTCGGGAGCAGGAGAAAGTCATGATGGAAGCGCGCCGTCGCTGCCGTTTGCTGGAAAGGCTGCGAGAGCGGCGCTGGGAGCAATGGCGCGTTGACTGCGATCGGGAATGGGAGCAGTTCGCGGCGGAATGGTTCCTGGCCGGTGTCGCGCGCCAGCGCAGTTAGCCGCTTTTCTATAATGAAATGCATGACGCCCGAAACCCTGACCGATCTTGCCGCGCCGCCCGTTCCTTTGACGGTGGAAGGCGCGAGCGTGCTGCATCAGATGATGCGATTCCGCTGGTCCGCGTGGCGCGAACTGGCCTCCGAAAAACGCGCCGGCATCCTACAGGAAGCCGCCGCGGCGCTGAGCGGGCTGGAACAGCCGTCCAACGGCTCGCAGAGCGCAGTCTATTCGATGCTGGGGCACAAAGGCGATCTTCTGTTCGTGCACTTCCGCCGCAATTTTGAGGAGTTGAACCAGGCGCAGCTTGCGCTGGCGCGGCTGCGGCTCAGCGACTATCTCGAGCCGGCCACCTCGTATCTGTCGATGATCGAGCTAGGTCTGTACGAATCGACTTCGGATACTTACAAGGGCCTGATAGATAAGGGCATCAAGCCGCACTCCGAAGAATGGAAACGCGAAGTCGAAGCCGTTCAGGAACGGCATCGCAAAGCCATGGCGCCGAGGCTCTGGCCGGAAATCCCGGCGGCCCGCTACATTTGCTTCTATCCGATGGACCGGCGGCGGGGCGAGCTGAAGAACTGGTATCAGGAGACGATGTCCGAGCGCCAGCGCATGATGAAAGAGCACGGCCTGATCGGGCGGCGCTATGCGGGCGAAGTACGGCAGATTATTACCGGTTCGATCGGGTTCGATGACTGGGAGTGGGGCGTCGATCTGTTTGCCGACGATCCGCTGGTGTTCAAGAAACTGATCTACGAGATGCGCTTCGACGAAGTCAGCGCCGTATACGCGCTGTTCGGCACCTTTTACATCGGGTTGCGGGTGCCGGCGGCGGGGCTGGCGGAGATTTTGAAGGCGTAGACCGGGGGTTGCGGCTGACCGCCAACGCTACGGCCGCTTCTGGCTGTGGGCGGCGTTTGCGGACAGGTGGCGGTAGAAACCCAAGTCGGCTCCGGTCAGCATTTTCGTCACGAAGATCACCTGTCCCGTGTGCATCGCGAAGTGTTCGACGACGTGATAAATCGCGTCCAGAACCGAGCCTTCAGATCCCTGGATCACGAGCCGCTCGGACAGGCGTGGCGCCGTGACGCGCTGGAGGACCTGGATCGCCTCGGCGACCGTGGTGGACAGACGCTGACGCAGATCGGTTCCGGTGAGGCCACCGCGCGCGGCGAACTCGGCGTCACGCTGACGCTGGTCCGGCTCCCCGCCGATGTTGGCGATGATCCACTGCCGGACATTTCCGCAGAGGTGCAACACCAGGTTGCCTATGGCGTTTTCATTTTCGCCGCCGCGCGCCCAAATCTGTTCTTCCGTCAATTGGGCGAGGCAGACATCAAGGCGGGATGATAGCTCCCGCAGCTTGTGGGCGGAAAACTTGAGGAACTCGCGGTCGAGTGTGTTTTCGGGCATGACAGATTTCAGTATAAGTAACTGGCGGAGGCGGTTGAAGTCGGTCGGGTATGCTGAAGAGGCGGGGTGTATCTGAACGAAGCCATCCATGTGATCGGCGGCGGATTGGCAGGTTGCGAGGCGGCCTGGCAGGTCGCGCGCCGCGGGCTGCCGGTGCGTCTCTACGAGATGCGGCCCGTCCGGCGCACGCCGGCCCACCAGACCGGGGGGCTCGCCGAATTGGTCTGCAGCAATTCGTTGAAGACCGAACAGGAATCCGCGGCGCCGTGGCTGCTCAAAGAGGAGTTGCGGCGCCTCGACTCGCTGCTGTTGCGCGCGGCGCAAACAGCGCGCGTGCCGGGCGGTCACGCCCTGACGGTCGACCGGGAAGTCTTTGCGCGGGAGGTGACCGCCGCCATCGCGGGAGATTCACGGATCGAACTACGGCGTGAGGAAGTCACGACGCTGCCGGCCGGCATCTCGATCATGGCCACCGGGCCTCTGACGAGCGACGCGCTCGCGGAGGAAATCGCGCGGCTGACCGGCTCCGGCCGCCTTTACTTTTACGACAGCATAAGCCCGATCGTGGATGCCGATTCGGTCGATACGACCGTCGCCTTCTGGGCCTCGCGCTATGGCAAATCCGCCGACGGCACTGCCGACTATCTCAATTGCCCCTTCGATCGCGAACAGTACGACCGCTTCGTGGATGAGTTGTTGCAGGGGCAGAACGTTCCGGCGCACATTCCGGAAGACGCCACGCCATATTTCGAAGCATGTCTTCCCATTGAGGAGCTCGCGCGCCGCGGCCGCGACACGCTCCGCTTCGGTCCGATGAAGCCGACGGGGCTGACCGATCCGCGCACCGGCAAGCGTCCATATGCGGTGGTGCAGCTGCGGCAGGAGAATCTGCGCGTGGCCAGCTTCAACCTGGTCGGGTTTCAGAACCATCTCAAGTTCGGAGAGCAGGAACGGATTCTGCGAATGATTCCGGGTTTGGAGAAAGGGGAGTTCCTCCGGTACGGCCAGATTCATCGCAACACGTACATCAACGCGCCCGCGCTTCTGACTCCGACCTTGCAGCTGCGCGGCCATCCGGAAGTGTTTTTCGCGGGACAGATTTCGGGAGTGGAAGGCTATGTCGAGGCGATTGCGACCGGCCTTATGGCTGGGATGCACGCCGCCACGCTGGCTTGCAGTGAGCCGGTGCGAACGTTGCCGCGCGAAACGGCACTCGGCTCGCTGTGCCACTACATTTCCGGCGCCGACGCGGCTGATTATCAGCCGGCCAACATTACGTTCGACCTGCTGCCGCCGCTCGATGAAGCGACCCGGCACCGGCTCCGCCGCGACAAGAAGGCGCGGCACGCCGAGATCTGCCGCCGCGCGCTAAACGCGCTCGAAGCATTCTGCCACGCCCATGTCTGAGCTGGAGCGACAGATCGAGCGGTACCTGGAGGATTTGAAGCGTATGGCCGCGTCCCGGCACACTCTCGATGCCTACGCTGCCGACCTGCGCCAGTTTGTGGAGTTCTTGTCGCCGCCGGACCTGGAGGCGCCCGCGCCCGCGGCGATCGATGTTCTGATCTTGCGCGAGTGGCTCTCGCGCCTGTACCGCGATCATCTCAGTGCCGTGACCATCCGGCGGAAGCTAGCGGCTGTGCGCGGCCTGTTTCGCTTCCTGTTGCGGGAAGGCGTTGTCGCGGTGAATGTCGGGCGGCTGATGCGGACGCCAAAAGCTCCCCAGAAATTGCCCGAGGTGATGACTGCCGAGCAAGCGAATACGCTAATCGACGGCGTGGCGTCCAGCCGCTTCGAACGCCCCTATCCCGCGCGCGATCTCGCGATCTTTGAGCTGCTGTACGGCTGCGGGCTGCGCATCAGCGAGCTGGCGGGTCTCGACCTGGAGGATGTCGACCGCTCGCAGGGATGGCTGCGTGTCCGCGGCAAGGGCCGCAAGGAGAGACTGGTGCCGCTGCCCGGAAAGGCCGCCGAAGCCCTGGAACGCTACTTCAGCGAGCGGCCGGTGGTTCGCGGCGAACATGCGGTGTTTTTGAATCACCGCCGCGGCCGGCTGACGGTCCGCGGGCTGCGCGGCATCGTGAAGCTTTACGCGACTCTGCTGGCCGGGGACCCTTCCATTCACCCCCACAGCTTCCGCCACGCGTACGCCACACACCTGCTGGCGGACGGCGCCGACCTGCGCGCCATTCAGGAGCTGCTCGGACACGCGCGGCTTTCGACAACGCAGAAATATACGCAAGTCTCCCTGACCGATCTGATGGCGGTGTACGACAAAGCGCACCCGAAGGCGTGACAGCGATGGAGCACCGGTGGCGGCAATTCCGGCGGGAATTTCGTCCCATGATGGGATTGGCCTGGCCGCTCGCCCTGGCCGAGCTCGGATGGATGGCGCAAGGCCTGATCGACCTCATCATGGCGGGACCGTTGGGGCCGGCTGCGATCGGAGCCGGCAGTCTCGCCAACATGCTCTTCTATCCGATTGCCATTTCCGGAACGGGACTGCTGCTGGGGATGGACACGCTGGTGGCCCAGTCATTCGGCGCTTCCGACGGGCCCGACTGCCGGCGCACGCTGGTCAACGGCGTGTGGCTGGCGGCGGCGCTGACTCCGCCACTCTCGCTGATCCTGTGGGGGCTGATTCCTCTGATGCGTGCGCTCGGGACCAACCCGAAGGTTCTGGTGCAATTCGGCCCCTATCTGCTGGCGCTGATCACCAGCATTTTGCCGTTGTTGGTTTATAGCGCGCTGAGGCGTTACTTGCAGGCGGTGAACCTGGTCAAGCCGGTCACCTTCTGCCTGCTCAGCGCCAATGCGATCAATATCGCAGGCAATTATGCGCTCATGTACGGCCACTGGGGCGCGCCGGCGCTGGGGCTGGAAGGCTCGGGCTGGTCGACCGCGATCGCTCGTGTATACATGGCGGCGGTGCTCGTCGCCGCGGTGGCGTGGCACGAGCGCAAGTCCGGCAATCTGCTGGCGCGGATTTCGTGGCGGCCGGATTGGGCTCGGGCGCGGCGGCTGGTTTCCCTCGGGATGCCGGCGGCTTTCCAGATCGCCATTGAAGGCGGTGTCTTTGGCGTGGTCACGGTTTTTGCGGCGCGGCTCGACGAGATCTCGCTGGCCGCGCACAGCATCGCCGTAAACGTGGTGGGAACCACGTTCATGGTGCCGCTCGGGATCAGTTCGGCGGCGGCCGTGCGCGTCGGCCACGCCATCGGCCGCAAGGACCCGCGCGGGGCTGCGGTTTCGGGTTGGGCGGCTGTCGCCCTGGGCGCGCTCTTCATGGGTAGCGCGGGGCTGGCCCTGGCGTTGGTCCCGCGCGCGATCATCCATGTGTTTAGCACCGATGCGGCGGTGATCGAATCGGGCGCGGTCCTGCTGCAGATTGCAGCTCTCTTCCAGTTGTTCGACGGGTTTCAGGTAGTCACCACGGGCGCGCTGCGCGGCGTCGGTGATACGCGCACGCCCATGCTGGCCCACTTGGCCGGCTATTGGGCCATTGGCCTGCCAATTAGCTACACGCTCTGCTTTCCTTACAGGTGGGGCGCGCCGGGGCTCTGGGTGGGGCTCAGCACAGCGTTGATCCTGATTGGCGCGAGCCTGGTGCTGGTGTGGCGCGCGCGCGTGCGCCGCATTCAGAAAGACCAGGCAATGCTCGTGTAGCCGGTGACGGCATGGTAGTTCTGCAAGTGGCCCAGCAATCCAAAATCTTCGCGATAATTATAAAACTGATAGCCAGCGTTCCAGCGGAACTTCTCCGATAGACGGATCGACAACCGCGCCAGTGGCGACTGGAAACTTAGCGGGAACGTCTCCACAGAACTGAGCAATCCTTGTACGGGGTCGCTAATGCCCGGCTGAATCGCTGTTCCGCGCCCGTCACCCGTGTCCCTCGTGATGCTATATCCGACATACAAGTCGGCGCGCTTCGCCAATCCGAAATGGGCACCCAGGTTGGCGGCATGCACGTTGCTCAAGTAAATAGTGGGCGTCGCCTGCAGCTGGAAAGCCGCGAAGAACACGAGGCCCGAGACCGTGTCGACGTGCAGCTTCATATAACTGGCGTCCAGCGAAAACCAGTCCTTCGGAGACCACGAGGCACTGCCGGTATAATTCCGCGAATGCGAACTGTATTCGGAAAGGGAGAACGGCGCGTTGATGTTGTACACCTGCCGATATTGCCCAGAGAGCTGCAGTTTTCTTGTGCGGTACTGGATGCGGCCGCCGATCGTGTGATAGTTATCTTCGCTGATCGGAGTAAACGGCTGATTATCGCGTCCGATTTCGCCTTCCAGGTTGATCGTGAGCGGCTTCACTGGCTGCACGCGCACGCCGAGGGTGCCGGTGTTCATGTGGTTGTTGCGCAGATATTCAAAACTCTGCAGGCCGGAGCCCGGCGGCGAGTCGATGCCTTCGATGGTGGTGATGAGCCGGTCGGAGTAGTGATAGCCGGCGTAGAAGCCGAACCATTTCGTCAGCCGATAGTTGAGATCGGTGGCATTGGCGATGGTGCGCACACCCAGGTAGCGGAAGTTCAAGCTTGTCCCAAAACCGGTGCCGTTGTCGAATTCGGTGTAAGTGGAGTCGCCGACGGTTCGCGTATTGTGCACGGAGGTGTTATTGATGATCGTGAGGCGATCGGTCGGAAACAAGCTGAGATTGAAATCACCGGCGGTCACCGGGCGGTCGGCGTTGCCGCTAACAAGGATCTGGCGGCTGGCGGCAGCTCCGAGATTGAGCCCGAAAGCGGATTCATCAATAGCGAAATCGCGGCGTCCTCCGGTGTAGGTCATGCGGGCGTTGATCGCCCAGTATTTGTGCGTCGTGACGAGATCTCCCAACCAGCCTGGGTTGGAACCGTGGTAGGGCTCGGCACGCGTAAATTGCTGGAGCGGCGCCAGACCAGAGACGCCGTTATCCAGTGAATCATCCTTGTAAAAATCCCATCGCCGCAAAATGGTAAATTTGAAACCGGCGAGCTCCACATCCGCGCCGAGCCGGTATTCGTTCCACTCGCGCCGCACGTTCATGAACACCGGGTATTGATTGCCGAGAGAATTGAACTCCTGCACGCTGGAGAGCGCCGGCCCTGTCTGGGCGTTGCGGCTGTACCCGGCACGAAATTTGATCTTCGATTGCGGCAGGATCGTGAGGTCGTGGTCCTGCAAGCGGCGGCGGGTGTCCATCTGATGCAGACCGGTCGAGATCGCAACGCCGGGATTGTAAAACTCGTCGAGCCGCCACAGCAGGTCGTAGCGGTAGAGGCCGTTCTTCTCCACGCGCAGGTTGGCGGACTGGTACGGATCGTTGCCGAGCCCTTGCGTGTTCAAGAGGATGTGATCGAACAGGCCGCCGTGACCGTCCTTGGAATCGACCGACAGGCTGCTGCCTAAGAGCCGGATGCCGTTCCGAAAGTTTACATCGCTGCGGTACTTTCCAAGATCGCCGCCGATTTCCGCGAACCGGTAGCCCGTCTCGAAGGAATTGGTCACGTTGTAGTTGCCCACGTCCTGGCCGGCGTCCGGACCGGGTTGCTCCGAAGTCGGCGCCACCACCTGCTGCGCCCCGAGCATTCCGGCCATCGCGAAAATCCAAAGGAATTGCGTTCGCATGGCCATCACCTCAGAAAATACAAGTCGCTGTTGGACCCGTGCACCCTGACGTGACAGGTGGTGCAGTTCTGATACTTCGGGTCAAGCAGGTTGTGGGTGCGTGAGAGCCGCGTTTCGCCGTTGTTGCGCGTTCCGAAGGTTCCGACGCCATTGTGGCATTGCAGGCAGAGCGTGAAGACCACCGGCCGGCGCAGTAGCCGCGTGTTCACCGAGCCATGGGGGAAGTGGCAGGTTTCGCAGCCTTCCACACGCACGGGCGGATGCTCATAGACAAACGGGCCGCGCTTGTCGGCGTGGCATTTCAGGCAGGGCTCCTCATTGCCCAGGGCCTGTTCGACCATGCGCGGCCGGTCGGACATGCGCCAGGTTGCGGCAAAAGCGCCGTGCGGGTTGTGGCAGTCGGTGCACTGCATGAACCCTTCATTGACCCGGTGCTTGGACGGCATCTCGAACTGCGCGCGAACGCCGGTATGGCATCCGTAGCAAAGCTCGCTCTGTTTCTTGGCCAGAAGATACTTCGGGGTGGCGGCGCTATGGATCGAGTGGCAGCTCACGCAGGGGACGTCGTTGAGGGTGTGCTCGGACCGGCGGATGTTGGCGCGCGTGAAATCCTTCCCGTGGCAGCCCAGGCAGGTGTCGATCGCCTGGTTTGGGGTCAGCCGGGAAAAAGCGCGAGGAATGGTCTCGGCGCCGCCTCCCGCATTCACGTGGGCGCGGGCGCCGCCATGGCATCCCTCGCATCCCGTGTGCTCCGGCGATTCCTTGCCGGCCGCGACGCTTTTGAAATGCGGGTTCTTGTAAAAGCTCTCCGAAATGTCCGCATGGCAGCCCCGGCAGATCTCGTTCCCGATGTAGCCCGGCGCGGTAGCCGGAGTCTGCGCTGCCGCCAGCGCCGCGAACAGCAGAGCCCCAGCAAGGGGAGGCGCTGTACCGAGCGTTCGAACCATATTCCGCATGATACTGAAGCCCGCCGCGCCATGGACCATATTGTCAGAAATTTTACGGGATTTTGACAGGTCCGGGCGCGATCGTACACCGCGGCCCGCTCGCGGGTAAACTGAAAATAGTGCACTCGCACGCGCACAGCTCTGACGGCGCCACGGCCCGCGTCCTCCGCTGGTCGGTGGTGGCGACTCTGTTGTTCGTTGTTGTCGAGGTCATCGCCGGTTTTCGGGCCCACTCGCTCGCTCTACTGTCGGATGCGGGTCACAATTCCACCGACGCGCTCGCTTTGATTCTGGCCTGGGTTGCGAATTACATTCAATCGAAGCCTGCCAACGAAATTAAAACGTACGGCTATCAGCGTGCGGGCGTGCTCTCGGCTTTTGTGAATGCGCTGACTCTGGTAGCCCTGTCCATCTGGATCTTCTACGAGAGCGTCGAGCGGCTGCGCGATCCGCGGACCGTGCACCAGGACATCATGATCGCGGTGGCGGGGCTGGGTCTCGTTTTGAACGGCGGGATCATGTGGGCGCTGCGCGTTGCCCGCCGGCACGATCTGAACGTGCGTAGCGCCTTCGTTCACATGCTGGGCGATGCCATCGGTTCGCTTGCCATTATCGCGGGCGGGGTCGCCATTAATTTTACGGGCTGGGTACAGATCGACCCGTTGCTGTCAATCCTGATCGGCGTGCTGATCGTGTGGACGGCCTGGGACATCATCCACGAGTCGCTCAACATCCTGCTGGAAGGTCTGCCTCGCGGCATAGCGCTCCAGGCGGTGATCGACTCCATGCGCGCCACCGAGGGCGTGCTGGATGTCCACGATCTGCACATCTGGAGCCTGGGATCGAGCACGCATGCGTTGAGCTGCCACGTGCAGATCGAAGATGTCCCGCCCTCGGCGAGCGACGCCATTCTGCGCCGTCTGAATACTGTGCTGGCGGATCGCTTTCATATCGCGCACACGACAGTCCAGTTCGAGCACGTGTCCTGCATCATCTCGGAAAACGGCTGCGTGATTCCGGTGCACCCGGAAGAACACCGGGGACATCAGCACTAAGCGCGGCACGGGCCAGCTCTCTGGCGGCAAGCTACAGTTTCTTGAATAGCCGGTCGAAGGCGTTGCGGGCGTCTTCGGGGTTGCGGGGAGCCGGACCGTTGTCGGCCGCCGGGGGCGGCGCCACCGGCCCGTTCGCCGTGCCTTCCCGCGCCACGGTTACGCGCGGCGTAAACAAGGTGCATTCGTTCGCTTTATCCTTAACCGCGATGCGCACGGGGATCGGTTTCAGGCATTGAAACCGCGTGGATGACTCGAAATGCGAACACTGCTTGCAGCAGTGCAGCTCGGAGTTGCACTTCGGGCAATTCGCATTGAAATCTGTTCCCGGAGGCAGGGCGGTGGAGCAATTGAAGCAGCGGGAAGCCGCCACGTGCTGCACCAGGCGGGGCAGCCGCGGCCCCGTAATATCAATCGGCGGCCGTGGCCCCGGTTGCTTGGGATCGCGAGGCCCTCTTGCGTCGCGGTCTGAATCCATGTACCCCGGTTGCCGGTACTTGCGATCGCTGTCCATGGGAAAAACTCCAGTGTCTTGAAGGGCGAATCGGCTAAGTCAATCAAGCGCCCCCGCGCTCTTGTAGCCCATCGACGACCATGCCAGCCGTCCAGCGGGCATAGCGACGGCAGTTATCGTGGGATACCGAAGGGATTGTGTGGGAAACCGTGGTGCGAGTACCCGGTCACACCACCCAATTCAGCAAACCTATATGTACCACAGTTTTTGGCCGTTTGCTATGGGGGTATTAGTTCCTCGTCGCAAAACACAGTTCTATGGGTCCTAAAACCTTGAGCAGGGCCGGCCTGCCGCTTCACGTGCCGGCCCGGGCAAGTCCCTGGTGTCGCCGCTGGCACGCATACAGCGTATCTCTGGTTCACAGGAGCATTCGTCTTAACTTCATATCAACCAATTCCCGCCAAGTGGCGTCTAATGTGCGAGACTCGGCAAAATGGGGCGTTCGGCGGACCAAATCATTGTCGGTGTGTGTGCCCTGGCATTGGCGGCGTCCTGCGGGCGTCCAACCGCCTCGCCGGTCGCCGAGGCGGCATCCCCCCTACCGGCTCCGGTCGAAGAGACCGCGAAGCGCGAGATCCGGCTGACCGGTGCGCTGGAGGCGGTTCGATCCACGAAGATCGTAGTGCCTACCATATATGGCTCGGGCGGACAGCAGACGTTGACCCGCCTCGTCGCCAGCGGCGTGCGTGTGAAAGCCGGCGACATCATCGCCGAATTCGATCCGACCCAACAACTCGATAGCGCGCGCGATGCTCAGGCGCGGTATGACGACCTCGGGCACCAGGTGGAGCAAAAGGTGGCCCAGAATCGGGCTGATGCTGAGAGTCGCGAAGCCAGCTTAAGGCAGGCCCAGGCGGCGCTCGACAAAGCCCTGCTCGAGTTGCAAAAGGGGCCGATCCTGAGCGAGATCACCCGCCTCGAAAACGAAGTCAAGGTCGATATCGCGCGCAAACACGTGGCCAGCCTCAAAGAATCGATTTCGGCCCGCGGCCGTGCGGACGCCGCCGCTCTCCGGCTTCTCGAACTCCAGCGCGACCGGCAAAAGATCGCGTTGGAGCGATGGCAGAACAATATCGCATTACTCCAGGTTCGGGCGCCGCTGGCCGGCATGGTTGCCTTGCAGGTGCTGTATCGTAACAACACGATCACGCACCCTCAGGAGGGCGACCAGCTTTACCGGGGACAACCGTTGGTCAGCATTTTCGATCCTTCCGAAATGCTGGTCCGCTGCGCCGTCGGCGAACCGGATGGAACTGCGTTGGGGGCCGGCGCGCGAGCGCGGGTATATCTCGACGCTTATCCCGACCTGGTGCTGCCCGCGCATTTCGAATTTGCCAGCCCGGTGGCTGCGTCCAACCTCGGCAGTCCCATCAAAACGTTCACAGCGATTTTCAAGCTGGATCGGACCGACCCGCGGCTGATGCCCGATCTCTCGGCTGCCGTGGTGCTCGAACCGTCCGGAGCCGGAGCCAAATGAGGGCGGGCTGGCGCCAGTTGCGGGTATGGGCCGGGATTGTGGGGCTACTCGCGATTATCGGCGCAGCCTCTGCCGGCGTGTACCGGATGCGGGAAACGCAGCAAGGCGCGGCGGTCCTGCCCGTGGCGCCCGCTCGCCAGGGCGAGTTCCTTGTCATTATCCGGTGCCGCGGCGAACTGAAAGCCGGCCGGTCCGCCGAACTGTATGCACCGGTTGTCCCGAACCTCCGCATTGCGTGGCTGGCGCCGCCGGGCGAAGCGGTCCGTCCCGGAGACCCGGTGATCAAGTTCGATTCCAGCAGCGCGGAGCAGCAACTCGTCCAAAAGGAGGCTGCGCTGCGCCAGGCACAGGCGACGCTGGACCAGGCCATTGCTCAGGAACGGCAGACTGCGCAGCAGGACCAAAGTGATCTCGCCGATGCCAAGGCCCGCGTGGAGACAGCCCGGCTGGAAGCTTCCAAAGCCGAAATCGTCAGCCGGATTCAGGGAGAAGAAAATCGAATCGATCTCGGCGTTTCCGAGCAGTCTCTGAAGTATGAGGAGGCCGTTGTGGCCTTGCACGTGACTGCCAGCAAGTCGCGCATCGCGTCGCTGACCCGGCAGGTACAGACTGCCCAAGCCGATGTCGATGTTACGAAGAAGCGTTTGGCGCAAATGGTCATCGCGGCTCCTCTCGCGGGATTTGTGGTGATCGAGCCGAACTTCAACCAATGGCCGAATACGCGCCCTTACCGCGAGGGGGATAACGTGTTCGCGGGGATGAACCTTGCCGAGATGCCTGACCTGTCCACGCTCATGATGGACGCCAAAGTGGAGGAGATCGACCGCGGACGCGTCGCGCCCGGCGATCACGTGCGCATTCACGTCGATGCGCTTCCAGAGTTGGATCTGCCCGCACGATTAGACCAGATCTCGCCGATGGCCGAGCTCGGAATCGAGATGCCGCCTACGCGCAGTTTTCGGGCTTACGCGACCCTGCCCAAGCCCGATCTCCGGCTCCGGCCCGGCATGAATGGCGGCATGGACATCGTAATCAACCGCATTCCCCGTGCGATCAGCATTCCGTCCAAGGCGTTGTTCACGCGCGCCGGCAAGCCGATCGTGTATGTCGCGACCAAAGGGGGCTACCAGCTCGTCGAGGTGCAGGTACAGGCGCGCAACCCGGATGAGGTCGCCGTGGCAAATGTTCCGGCCGGAGCCATGGTGGCGCTGGCCGATCCCGTGCATACGGCGCAGGCAAAATGAATCGTCTGATCGTACCGCTAGCGGTGGCGGCCGTGTTGGCCGTGCTGGCGTGGGGCTCACTGCGAGTGGTGCGTCTCACCGCCGGTGCGGGATCATCCGCCGAAGTCCCTACCACCCGCGTAAAAAAAGGCCGGGTGACGATTACTGTGACCGCCCGCGGCGAACTGCAGGGCGGAAATTCCGAGATGATGGTGGCCCCGATGACCGGCGGCGGTGATATGGCAGTCACCTTCCTGCGCGCGCCCGGCGAACTGGTGAACGCGGGCGATACGGTGGTTGAATTCGATACCACGCAGCAGGAATTCAATCTGCGGGAGGCGCAAGCCGATTTCGCCGAGGCCGAACAGTCGGTGATCAACTCCGAAGCCACCTCTGCGGCCAGCGACGAAGAAACACGGTTCGCGGTCGTGTCCGCGGAAGCGGACGTGAAGCTCGGGGAATTGGAGATGCGCCGCAATCCGTTGCTGGCCGCGATCGCCGCCCATGAAAATGAGATTGCGCTCGAAACCGCGAGGAGTCACTTGCGCCAGGCCCAGCAGAACTTTGACAACAACAAAGCGAGCTCTGCCGCCGGCGTTGCGATTCAGAAGGCTGGCGAGAACAAGGCCAAGGTCATGGTGGAAATGGCGCAGAAAACCATCGACAGTATGGTTCTCAAGGCAAAGACGCCGGGCTACGTCAACATCCAGCAAAACACCAATCAGAACCTGATGTATTACGGCATGCAGCTGCCGAATTTTCAGACCGGCGATTTCGCCCGCGCCGGCCAGGTGGTGGCGCAAATTCCCGACCTCAACCATTGGGAGGTCCTTGCGAACATTCCGGAGATCGATCGCGGGCACCTGAATCCCGGCCAGAAGGTCACGGTCCGGGTGGCCGCCCTGCCGGGGCGGCAGTTTGCCGGGCACATCAAAACGTTGGGCGGCACCACTGGCCCGCCTTGGAACCGGTCATTCGAATGCCGGATCGCGCTCGACCGCGCTGGGCCCGAGTTGCGTCCGGGCATGACTTCCAATCTGGTGATCACGGTCGACGCGCTCGATGATGTCTTGTGGGTCCCGTCCCAGGCGGTATTTGAGAACGACGGCCGCGCGTTCGTTTATCTGCGGACGCCGCAGGGCTTTGTCCCGCACGACGTCACCCTGGTGCGGCGCAGTGAAAGCCAGGCCGTCCTCACGGGCCTCCGGGACGGCGATCTGGTCGCGCTTTCCAATCCCGATCAATCCAGCAGGCCCGAGGCGGCCGGGGGAGTCATGAAGGCGGTCTCCCGATGATGCTGTTTTCCGATCTCGGCCAGGCTGTCGCGAACCTGCGCGCGCAGAAGACGCGCACACTGCTGACAGCGCTCGGCATCGTGTTCGGCGTTGGCTCGGTGATCGGCATGCTCGCCATCGGCTCCGGCGCCAAGGAAGAGTCCCTGCGCTTCATTGAGCAACTGGGCGTCCGCAATATCCTCATCGATACGCGCCAGGCGTTGAGCCAGGAAGAACTGCAGCAGCGCCGCCGCTCTTCGCCTGGACTTTCGGCGCGCGACGTCCGTATCCTGCGTACCAATGTCGAGGCGATTGAGACGCTGTCGGACCGCCGGTCGATTCATCCACAGCGCGTCTTGCCGAAACCCTCGCGCGACGTGCCGGAACTCTATGGCGTGCGGCCGTCCTACCGCATCATTCACAGTCTGCGGCTGGCTGAAGGAAAGTTCTTCGACGAGGCGGATGATGACCGGAGCGCTACGGTTTGTGTCCTCGGAGAAACCGCCAAGGTCAACCTCCTCGGCTATGATCCGGCGGTCGGCAAATATATCAAGGTGAATGACACCTGGCTCGAAGTGGTCGGCGTCTTGCAGGAGCAGATCATGGCCGGCTCGCAGTCCAGCGGCGGCGCCATGCAGGATATCAACAACATCGTCTACATCCCGTTGAACGCCATGCAGTATCGTTTCTGGGATCAGAGCGCCAACCTGCGCGATGAATTAGATGGCATCGAGCTGCGGCTCAAGGCCGGCGCCGACAGCATCGAAGTCGCCAAGGTGGTCACGGCGGTTCTGAATTCGACGCATCACAACACCCAGGACTTCACAGTGACCATTCCCGCCGCCTTGCTGGCGCAGCAGCAGCGCACGCAAACCATCTTTACCTATGTGATGGTGGCGATTGCCGCCATTTCGCTGCTGGTCGGCGGCATTGGGATCATGAACATCGTACTGGCCACCGTCATGGAACGAACCAGGGAGATCGGCGTGCGGCGGGCGACGGGTGCGCGCCGTTTTGACATTCTCCGCCAGTTTCTCACCGAGTCCGTCCTCATCTCGGTAGCCGGCGGCGTGCTGGGAATTGCTTTTGGCTTTTTCCTCGCGTGGTTGATCGCCCGCACGGCCGAATGGAAAACCATCGTGACCACCGCTTCAGTCGTCATTGCCTTCGGTGTGTCCGTGTTGGTGGGAGTGGTCTTTGGAATCTATCCCGCGATGAAGGCTTCGGAGATCAGCCCGATCGAAGCGCTGCGCTACGAGTAGCTCACCGTGCCAGATGAGCGGCGTACGCCGGGGGGCCGGCTGGCCTTACCGGATACGGCGAAGCCGCCGGCGGGTCCGCATCCGGCTCCACCAGCCAGACATGCCGGTCCGAAAAGTAACGCAACAAATCGGCATTGCTTTGCGGGTCCAGCTCACGGGCCCAAACAACCGGCGCCTGATCGATGGAAGCTCGGTTGTAAACCCATTCCTCAAAGTGATTGTGGCCGCGCTTGTAGCGCACGATTGCCAATTGTCGTCCCGGCATCCGCGCGAGTTGCGCCTCGATCCGGGCGCGTTCCACGTTCCCCGGCCGCGTGTAATACCAGGTCATCGGCCAATCCGGCGGCATGTAGAAAGCCAGGGGCTGTGCCGCCGCCCGCAGCACCACCATCGCCACACAAACCAAAGGAATCGCTCGCGCCAGTAGGATTCCGGGCCGTTGTCTGCCTCTCCGCCAGGCCCGCAGATGCCGCATACCCTGCAACACAACAGCGAAGATCAATCCGGTAATGGGCGCCGCGTAATGCGCGTAGAACCACGTGTTGAGACCCAGCGCGACCAGGAAAACGGCGCCTATCAGCAACAGTGGGCGCATTCGCCGGTCATTCCAGATCCAGGGAAGAAACAACACGGGCAGCGTCAGCGCGGGGCCCAGGAAGAACATCCAAAAGGCGCCGATTTTTCCAATAGTGTTCTTGGCCAAACCCAACGGCGTCTTCGCTTCCATGAATTTGGTCATTTCCCAGCCGGCGTAAAAATCCTGCATCTGCGCATTCCGGTAGACCGGCGCGGCTACCGGCCGCTCCCACAAAAAGATGCGCGCCGGGGCGTATTGATCGCGATCCACCTGGTACGGCATGCGGAGCGAGCTGCCGGTCACACGCCAGTAGTAATATCCGGTGGCGGAGCCGGCTAACACGAGCACCAACAGCGACGGCAGCACGATCCGGATGCCCGCCGTCTTTAGCTCGCGGCCGCGCTTTTTCGCCAGCCATAGCGCCAAAAGGACGCACACCGCCAGGCTCAGAACAAATCCCTCGTAGGGCCGGCTGTTCGCCAGGATCGCCATACCTAGGGCCAACAGGACTGCATCTCTCGTCTGAATGCTCCGCTGAATCCGCGGCATCGCTCCCAACACAAGAACTCCGCCGATCGCCGCTGCCGCTCCACCCCAATAACTGTTGACCCAATAGCCGAACAGGCCCAGCCGCAGCACGGCGAGCGCGCCGCCTAGCAGCGCCCACTCGGGTGGCAGCCAGCCCTGCAACATCCAGCACACCAGCGCGCACATCACCGCAACGCTCACCAGCACGCCGGCCCACTCGCTGCCCAACACCACCTTTCCGCCCGCCAGGATCAGCCCTTGCGCGGCATGGTACATGGAGGCGTACGTCGGGTGTTGCAGGATGTGCATGCTCTCAAAGTGCGCCCACATCGGATGGACGGGGTTAGTCAGCCTCCCCGACGCAAACGTGTCCGCCGCCAGCAAGTACGAAAACTCATCCGTGATCAATGGTGCCCGGACGGGTAGAACCGTCAAGAGTGCGGCACGCCCCGCCAGCGCCGCCAATCCCGTCACCAACACAGCCAGCCGACGACGCCGCGCCACTTGTCGCAAAACCCTCTCCACGCCATGAAACCACGAGTTCTTCCAGCCCGGGGAAACGAAGGCAAGCCGGCCGAGGATCAGCAGAATCCCGGCCTCGACCACATATAGGCCGTAGCGGATTGTGATTGTGAAGAGGGTGGCCAGAAAGTAGGTCATCGGGGGCGGACGCCCCCTCGATACTAATCAGCCGATTTGCGGGGCTCAATGCTACCGATGGTTTACCTCGGCAATACCGTTTACGAAGCGACTGGAGCGGCGTGGGACAGATGTGCGTCTCCGGCCGCTTTCACTGGCTTGGGCCGGGCTCGATTCGGTTCGGGACGTGTCTCGAAGTCATATCCGTCTACCTGCACTTTTGTCCGCGAACCGCGGCCCGCTCCCGTCCGGCCGTGCACCCGCAAAACCAAACGCCCCAGCATTCCGTGCAGGCCTGGCCACGTCGTGATGAGTTCCACGTCCATCCGTGGCGCCAGTTGCCGGGTGGTATTCAGGATGACTTCACTGCTGCTCAAGCTCACCATCTGGGTGCGACCCACTTCTACGACTCGTTTGCCTTGCTTGAGCCGGTACTCGACTTCCGCGCGAACGGGATACGACACGATGTCGCTCACGTCCCCCGATTTCCCCCGGAGTTGTCCATTAGTTACAGGCATTCTCCCTCCTCTGGGCAGATAGGTACTGAAAGTACCATTATCTTTGTTAGTCCTCAATCAGGCAAATGCCTGCATTCGGTGGAATTTTGGTGTATCTGGGCGCCCAAGAGGGGAATGAGTTATTTCGTTTTCGTGCGGCACTCCTCCAGAATGCGGCGTGCGCGAGAGGGATTGAAGACACCGCAGGAACAGAACCGCTGGAGATAAGTGACGGCTTGATCCGGTGTTCTCCTTCCCTCTTTGACCCAGTCGATCATTTTCTTCGCGAGGGAAGCGCTCACCAACCCGTGCCCGCACATGGTGGCCAACTTCAGCACGTCGCCATTCGGCAGGTATTCGGTCTTGCCTTCGAAACCCAACGAGTAGCCCACGCTGTGGCGGCAGATTCCGGCGGCGTCGCAGCACTGCTCGGCGCCGTCGATTGAAGTGGAAATATTCACGCTCAACCCGAGGTCGGCGGCGACTACCGCTTTGACGAAATCCTCCGCTGCCGGGCGATTGTCGAAGACCGCGGCCGCGGTCGTGGGGGCATCGAGGCCGGCAATTACGGCGGCGAAGTCCGGCTTGATGTCGCGCTTCCAATGCGAGGTGGGATTCATCGACCGCGACGGCCGCAGCGCGCCGCCATGACGCGCATCGCCCAGGTTGACCGGTTGAAACGGCAGAGCCATTTCCAGGAACTGCCGGAGTTTGGGCACCGAATCCGCGTCGTTCTTGCCGCGGCTGGGAATGGCGAAGACCACGAAATCGTCGCGGAAACTGGCGGCATCGCCGAACCGGTGAAGTGTGTTCGTCATCGGTTCACCACTTCCGCCCGAGGCTCGGGCGCTGGCCGGTTCGTGGCGCGGCCCAGCCCGATGTTCGTCTTCGCCCGCTGCAGGCGATAGCCGAGCTTTTCGAGGATTGGCGCGACGGCGTGTTCTTCGCCATCCCCGTCGCAGCGTGTTCCGACTCCCAACGCCACCACGGTATCGATCCGCTTCTCCACCTCACGGACCAGGAGAATGATCTCTTCGGTGCGCTCGACACGCGCCTTGATCTCTACGATCGCGGACAGCAGCTTCTCGTTGAGAATGTCCTCGCGCAATGTACCGCTGGAGACATCCGTCATCAAAGAAGTCACCGGATTATTCTTTTCGAAGCTGACGCCCGCCCGGGCCAACGCCCCGCACATTTCCTGGATGTCCCGCATCCAGACGCCGACTCCCGGCCGGCCGAACTCGATCGTGAATCCCACTTCCCCGACCTGGATTCGGCCGCTCACGTCGTTCGTCTTTACTTCCTCGGTGCCGCGGCCGTGCACGCCGGTCGATTCGTGCGGCACCCGGGGATCGGAGAACGCGCGCCGCACCACCCGCGGCCAAGCCAACTCTTCGGGTTCAAAGGCTGCGGTCGGACAAACATCCGGCTCCGGATCAAAACGAACGCGCATCATCTGAAACACTTTGCGGATCGCACGCACCAGGGAGGGATTAAGGTGCTCCTGACTGAGCCCGTTGTAGCAGGCGTGGCACTCCACGCATTCATTCCGGTCGATGGTCGCGCGCTTGATCTGGGGATCGATATAAATCGCGCCCATCGGGCACACGTACGTGCAATTGCCGCACGCGACACATTTATGGGGGTTGATGGTCATGCCGAAGCCGCCTCGCCGGCCGCATGTACCTACTTTACGCTGTTCGGCGAGCCGGCGCGCAGGCGCAATGCCTGACACCGGTGTCTAGCTGCCGCCGTTGCCGGCGTGATCGGCGCGGGCCGCCGCCGGGTTGTCCCGGCTCAAGCCGCATCCGCAGCACCGGTCTTCACACCATTGCCGCCACCACGCGCACACCGGACAGCGCCAGAGCCGCACACCGCCGTTATCGAAGATCTCCCGGCCATTGCGTACCGAGAACGATTTCTTCGAGCCCTCCGCTTCCACGCCCATGTCGAAGCTCCAGCCCGGCTACCGGCGCGACTCCGCCGGAATTCGCCTATGCCCCCGATAATACATCCAAACATTTGAAAGGTGAAATGTTTTTTTGATCCCGACGACGCTAGAGACCGAAGACCTTCTCTGCGTTCAGTTGATAGAACTTCAGCTTGTCGAGATCGCTGATCGGCAGATTGTCGGTGACGTATACTTCTTCGGGAACGTATTGGTAGGGGTAGTCCATGGCGTAGAGCACGCGATCGATGCCCAGAACGGATTGGGCGAAGAGAATAACCGGCTCCCAGGCCATGCCGCTGGTTGTGTAATAGAAATTCTCCTTCAGGTAGTCGCTGGGCTTCCGCTGCAGTTTCCCGATGGCGGCGTGGCGCCCGGAGGCAACCATCGCGCCGTGCATGAAATCGATGCGGAACATCCAATAAGGAAGCGCCTCGCCGAGGTGCCCTACCGCGACCTGCAGTTCGGGAAAGCGATCGAACACGCCGCTGGTGACGAGGCGCAGCATGTGCAGCCCGGTTTCCACACCGAATCCAAAAATGGCGCCCGCCAGCCCCCGCTCTGCAAATGGCCGAATCATGGCGCGCGGCGGTGTTGTCGGGTGCAGGTAGACGGGCACCTTCAACGCGGCTGCCGCTTCGAAAATCGGCCAGAATTTCTGGTCGTCGAGATATTCCCCGCGCGTGTGTGAGTTGATGATGGCGCCTTTCAGGCCCAGCGACTGGACCCCGCGCTCCAGTTCCCGCGCCGCCGCGTGCGGATCCTGCGGCGCCACCGCCGCCAACCCCGAGAACCGCCCCGGATGTTTGCGCGTGGCCTCGGCCAATTGATCGTTCAGTGACCGCGCCAGACCGACTGCCGTGTCGCGCTCGAAAACCTGGACGCCGGGCGCGGTCAGCGACAGGATCTGCCGCGCGATGCCGCTATCGTTCATATCGCTAAGCCGCCGCGCGTCCAGGTCCTGAATGCGCGAAACCAGCGCGGTGGCCTGCGCGCTCTTCCCCAAATAGTGACCCCACAGGCTCAGGAATCCCGGATCCAGGTCACCCCCGCCGGCCAGTAATTCCTGATACCGGTGCAGCAATTCGGGTGGGGCAAACGCTTCTTCTGCGGCGATACGGAGATAGCTCACTTCGTCACTGTTCTCACGAAATGAGTATCGCACGCGAGCCTTTCTTCTCCGTCGCTTCGCGGCGCGATTGGGCGTACAATTGGGTCGGGGGAGGTTTTATGCAACTCTCGAGCCAACTCCAGAAATTCCTCGATTCCCACCAAGCCAAATACGCAGTCAGCAGTCATTCCACCGCGTTCACGGCCCGCGAGGTCGCCAGCGCCGAGCACCTGCCCGCCCGGGAGGTTGCCAAAGTCGTTGTCGTCTACGGTGACGGCACCTACCACATGATCGTTGTCCCAGCCAACCGGCTCGTGGATTTTCAAGAAGTCCGGCATACATTGGGCCTCTCTCAGGCGCGTCTGGCGACCGAGGATGAGCTCGCCAAGCTATTTCCCGATTGTGAATTGGGCGCGATGCCGCCCATCGGCCAGTTCTACAAACTGCCGGTATATATGGATAACAGCTTACTCGACGAAGGGATGATCGCGTTCAATGCGGGAACGCATCGTACGGTCATCCACATGAAGACCGAGGACTACCGCACGCTCGTGCAACCGACGATGGTTTCTCTGGCGCGCGAAGCAGCCGTACGGCACGATTGGTAAGCCCCGCTGCCGCGCCGCTCGCGCGTCACGCGAGGAGGGCCAAGGCGCGTTCGGCGGCGTCACACATCGAGGCGATCCGCTCTTCGGCGTCCTGCAATTCGAGCTCGAGCAGTTCTCGCCAGATCGTCTGGTGCTCAATCAACCTGCCGAATGCCGGATCATTGCGGTGCTCTCGCTCCACCTCCAGGTAATCGAGGCATTCCTTCGCTTTCGAGAGCCGATCCTTGATGTCTGCCCCTGTGAAGCCCGTCATAACCCCTCCTCACCAGACTTGCGGTTCCTTCCGCATTGGTGGACGACGGGAGACGGGTTTCGGTTCCCATCCAAGCCACTGCAGCCAAGGCCAGGCTTTCCATCGCTTCACCATGCGAACGGATACATGCAAGTCAAGTGCCGATAGTATGACGCTGGCACAGTAAGAACAGATGCAAACCTACAGGGTTAAATTTCGCACATCTCCATCCCGAACGCCCGTGGCAGTGCGCGGATTCACCCAGCCCATCGATTCTATACTGTAGCCCGCGCAACCGGGTTCCGCCGCTCGATCGGCACAAATTCCCGCACGTCGTGCCCGCTGTAGACTTGCCGCGGCCGCGCGATCTTCTGTTCCGCATCCTGCAGCATCTCCTGCCATTGCGCCAGCCAACCCACGGTTCGCGGAATGGCAAACAGCACGGTGAAGATGTCGGGATGGAATCCCATTGCCTGATAGATGATTCCCGAGTAGAAATCCACGTTCGGATAAAGTTTGCGTTTCACGAAATACTCGTCATCCAGTGCAATACGTTCCAGCTCCAGTGCGATTTCCAGCTTGGGATTGCGGCCCGTCACCTGGAACACCTGATCGGCCGTCCATTTGAGGATGCGGGCGCGCGGATCGTAATTCTTGTAGACGCGATGGCCGAATCCCATCAGCTTGATCTGCCCCGACTTCACTTTCTCGAGGTACGGCCACACGCGATCCTTCGAGCCGATCTCGTCTAGCATGACGAGCACTTCTTCGTTGGCGCCGCCGTGCAAGGGTCCGGATAGCGCCGCCGCCGCGGCGGCTACCGACACGAATGGGTCGGCCAACGAGCTGCCCGTCGCGCGCATGACATTGGCACTACAGTTCTGTTCGTGGTCCGCATGGAGAATGAAGAGAATGTCCAGTGCGCGCGCCAGGATCGGATTAGCCTGGTACTTTGGCTCGACCATCTTCCACAGCATGTTCAGGAAGTTGGCTGTATAACTCAGATCATTGTCGGGATAAACGTAGGGGTACCCGAGGCTGTGCCGGTAGGTGTAGGCGGCGATGGTCGGCACCTTGCCGATCAACCGCGCGATTTCGAGCTTCCGCGTTTCCGGATCGCGCACGTTGCGGGACTCCGGATAGACCGTGGACAGCGCGGCGACGGTGCTGATGAACATACCCATCGGATGCGCGTTGTAGCGGAACCCCTCTAGAAATTTCTTGGTAGTCTCGTGAATCATCGTGTGGTGAGTAATGGTGTTGACCCAGTTACTCAGTTCCAGGCCCGTCGGCAAGTCGCCGTTTAGCAGCAGGTAGGCCACTTCGAGAAAGGTACATTTCTCTGCCAGATGCTCAATCCCATAGCCTCGATAGCGGAGGATGCCTTTGTCGCCGTCGATGAATGTGACGGCGCTCTGGCAAGACGCCGTATTCATGAAGGCCGGATCATAACCCATGAGGCCGAAATCGCCGGGTTCCGCGTGAATTTTCCGCAGGTCCATCGTGCGGATGGTTCCCTGCTGGACCGGAACCTCATAGCGGAGGCCGGTCCGGTTGTCGATGATGGTGAGAGTGTCTGGCACGGTGTGTCTACCTCCCGTCTCTGACACCGACCATATTAGGTCCTAGACCTCTGAAATTCAAGGCCAGCAGGTATCCCGCGTATGCAGCCTCGCTAAAGCCCTACCGGCCGCGCCGACTTTCGTCAGCGCGGCCCCGCTTCCCGCTTCGGTTCTGCCGTATGTAGCGGCAAGTGCCCTCCCTTTGTGGTAAAGCCATTTCGAGCTTTCAATTCAGAGATGACCGGCTTTGCGTGGAGGCAAAATGGATTTTGCCGAAAGCAAAACCCCTCGTGGAATCCGCCCGGAGTCCGGTGGAGATCAGCTAGGGGACGACGGGAACTCCTTGGCCCTTCGCTTTCGGATCGGGTTGAAACACATTATTGACGCGGTAGCCGCATTGAAAATGAGCGACCTTGTCTGCCGGAAAGGAAAAGGTAAAGCTCTCGGTCTTTGCGATCCCGTTAAGGGCCGGCCCTTCCGGAGGGTCGTACTCGCCCGGTTGTGCTTGAGCGAGCGTGTGGGCCCCGCCCCCATTGCCGTTCCAGCTCTTCACAAGTTTCAGGGCTTGGGCATCCTCGCTCTTCAGGGCAAGATTTGGAGTCGCCGTTCGAATCTCGATCTTATCGTTCTGATCGAATTTGATCTGAAACGTTTTGACTAGGTTGCCTTTCGCGTCGTATTGCAGAAGGCACTGCACGGTTGCCATTTGAACTCTCCTCTCTACTGGATGTGATGGGACTGCATCAATTGCAGATAGCGAGGATCGGCGCGGAGGTCCGCCACGTCGGGGGACCAGTTGAGGCGTCGCAGGCTCTCTCCGGGTGCATTCTCGGCCAGACTCAGCGCCCTCTGGCGGTCGCCTGCGGCTTCGTAGGCCATGACGACCCACCGCGTTACTTCGACAGAGCCGGGAGAAACTTGCAAAGCCAAAGCTGCGTCAGATTCAGCGCGGCTTCGCTCTCCTAACCGGGCATACAAATAGGCCAGACGGGCTCGCACGATTCCGTCTCGCGAATTCTTGCTCAGCTCGGTTTCCGCCAGCGTCGCACCCTTTCGGTACGCCTCGTTCGCCTCATGCGGCAGGTTCGCCCAGCGAAAGGTTTGCCCGAGGTTAAGATAGAGCAAATGCGTAGCCAAGCCGTCGTTGATAGCTTGCTGATTATAGGAGATTGCTTCCTGATACCGGCCCTGGTAAGCCAGCGCGCTCGCTAATATCTGGCAGGCCATCGCCGAGGTCGCGTCCAGACTCAAGGCCGCGCGCGCTTCATTCTCGGCCAAGGCCCAACGGCCCCAGTTCAAGTATGCCCCGGCCAACACGAGGTGCGCCGGCGAGGCGTCCGGCGCCACGGCCACCAGTTTGGTACAAAACCCGATGCCTTGATCGTAGTCGCCCAGGACCGAATACAGCTGGCACAATCCCTGGTAGTTCCGAAAGTGCCCCGGTTGCACTTCCGACGCCTTTTGATAGGTTGTCAAGGCCTCCGCCAACCGATCACTTTCTTGGTAAACCCTACCCAACCGCCGCCAGCCGTCTGCGTTCTGGGGCTCGATTTCCAGCGCCCGTTGCAGATCGTCCCGCGCCGCTTCGTAAGCGCCCACGCTCTCGTTGATCAAACCGGAAACGAACCAGACTTCCGCCAGGTCCGGATTGCGCTGCCGCGCACTGCCGAAAGACAGAATCGCCTGATTGAGCCATCGCTCATCATTGGTAAGCGAATACTTCAGAAGCTGCGCTTCCGCCAGACGGGCATGGGTTAACGGCGAATCCGGATCGGCGGTCACCGCGCCCTCGAGCAACGGAAGCGCGCCATCCACGCCATTGCGCTCTAGTAGCCCGACGCCTCGCGTGAAATCGGCATACGCCGCGGCATTCACGCTTGTTGCCGTCGCTAACGGAGGCAACCGGAAGGTTCCGGTTATTACTCCGGCTAAGGCAACCGGGATGTCGCGCAACTTGTCGGGCTGGTACTCGGCCTGCCACTCTCGAACCGGGAGAGGAAAATGCACGTCGCGGACATACGCGCGGATCAACATGCGCCCATCATTGCGCCTGAGCGTTCCGGTCAGGACGTGCGTGGCACCCAGCAGTTGGGCGGCCCTTCCGGGCTGGCCTACCTTGCTTTGGACTGCATCCGCCAAGGAAATTACGGTCAGCCGGCGACTGCGCGTCGCTTTTACATGGCGTAACTGTTCCGCCATATTGCTCAGGAATCCGTCGCTCATGTCCCGATCGGCGGCGTCGGTCTCGAACGGCAGCACCGCCAAACGGATGTTTTCCACCGGCAGACCGGTCTTGGGGAAGAGAGCAACGGTGAGCCCCGCAACCACTACGGCGGCCACCGCTCCGGTCCACCACCATCGGTGGGAAACCCCGGGAGCGACCGCGGCGGCAACTTCGCTCGCCCGAGCACACCGCCTCGCCGGTTCCGGCTCCAAACACCGGGCCAGGATTTTGCTCCAGCGATGCTTCAAGGGCGTTGGATGCGCGTGGAGCCGTTCTTCCCACGTGCACTCCACGCCGAACGGCCGCCGGCCCGAGGCCATCTCGTACAACATCACGGCCAGCGCGTAAATGTCGGACGCCACCGAGGGCTTTCCGCCCTTCAGCAGCTCTGGAGCCATGTAGTCCGGGGCGCCTCCGAACTCGCCCGATTGCACGGCCGGCTGCTGCGAGGATGGCCGACGCGCCAGGCCGAAATCGGTGATCACGGCGCGGATTCCCTCCGCCGTTTGCGTCAGGATGATGTTGTTGGTCTTGAGATCGCCGTGGACCACCTGCTTCCGGTGCGCTTCCGCCAGCCCCTCGCAGAGGTGCCGCGCCACAATCTGCGCTTCCTGCTGCGGCAGCGGCCCGTCCCGCAGCCGCTCCGCCAGGGTCTGCCCTTCCACGAACTCCATCGTGACGAAATCGATTTCCCCTTCGTCGGTCAACGCGGTGTGGATCTCATAGGTCTTGCAGACATTCGGATGGCTGATCTCGCTGGCGTTGCGTACCTCCGGCGGCAGCCGCTTGTGGTAGCCGCTCTTGGCGCATTTGATCGCGATTCGCCGGTCGAGCCGTTCATCCACCGCTTCGTAGACCACGCCCATGCCGCCTTGCGCCACCTCGCGCACGATGCGGAAACGGCCGTCCAGCAACTGGCCAGGCTCGAACGGATGTTCATTTCGCGGCGGCGGATAGAGCGGGTTAAGGAGGAACCCGCTCATCCGTTCCTCCCACTTCACGTAGTTCCAGACCTGTTCGAATAGAGCGGGATTCTTGGAACAGGCGCTGCGCAGATAAGCCTCGCGATGCTCTGCCGCCTGCCCGAGCGCCTGCTCGACCAGGCTCATCACCAGGTCGTCATTCCGGGGTTCGGTCGGCATGGCGGGCCTCGACCCGTTCAAACAGCCAGCGCCTCGCGTCGCGCCACATTCGCTGCATCGTGCGCAGCTTCATCCCCAAGGCTTCGGCCGCTTCTTCGTCGGTCAGCCCAAGAAAATACTTCACTTCCACCACCTGACACCACTCCGGCTCCACTTTGGCCAATTCGTCCAGCAACTGGTCGACGGTCAACGCCAGCTCCGCCTTCGGACTTCCGGCCGGAAGGAGATCCTCGATTCCTTCCAAAGCGATGAAGTCCGCTTTAGGCCGTCCTCGCGCATGATCAATCAGGTACCGGCGCATCGCCCTAGCAGCTATAGCGAAAAAATGCTGTCGGTTCTGCCAATCCCGGTTCTTGGCATGCACCAGGCGGAGGTACACCTGGTTCACTAACTCGGTGGGTTGTAAGGAGATATCCTTCCGTTCGGCCCGCATCAAATAATGCGCGAGCCGGCGCAGATTGGGCATCACCAGATCGAAAAGCTGATTCTCGGCATCACGGCTTCCCGAGCGCCACTCGCGCAAGAGTCTGGTGATATCTCCTGCTTCGGGTGGCATGGCGGTTCTGTCGATTGTACATTAGATAACCGTCTTCCGGGGGGCCATGGCGGGAAACGTTTTTTGGCTCCGCTTCCCCGGGAACTGCCAGTCCTTCCAGTCCTTCGCCCACCCTCGACACCCGGTTCGGTTTCACGCTAAAATGATTTCGGACGTAAGAATCCGAAAGGGGGGGTTGGCATGATCCTCTGCCGGGTGCTTCTGGGTGTCATCGTTTTGTCGCGGTGGCCGGTGCGTTTCGTGCCCGGGATGACCGCGTCTTCCGCGAATCCGGTATTCCCCGCAATCCCAGACGTTTCGGGAGGTGCCCTATGAGAAGCCAGGAACAGGCATTTCGGGCATACTACGCCTCCATGACAGACACGGAACTTCTCCAAATCGCCGCCAACGAGAGATCCTTCATCGCGGTGGCGCAGAAAATTTTGCAGGGGGAACTAGCCAGGCGCCGCCTGGCGCCGGCGGCTCCACCGGTTCCGCCGCCGCGGCCCTCCTTATGGGGCGGTTGGGGAAGCCATCTGGCCAAATGGGCCCACCGTCTGCACCACCATCCCGCGTCGCCGTGAGCGCCGCTCCGCTTCCAGAGCCAGCGAGCAGGGAGGCCTCATGAACCCAGACTTCCGATTCATCGATCTGCAGGTCGCATCACGGCGCTTTGAGAGTTGGAACCAGTTCGTGCGCCAGACCCCGGACTACTCGATTGGCGTCGAAGTCATGGACGACACGCCGGGACACGTCGGCCACCACGTGCATTTTGATCATCACGCCGGCGTGGTTCGGGAAGTGACGATGAGCGCCGCGATGCAGGCGTATCTTGCCGTGCGGCAGGGCCGGCTCATGCAGAAATGGCTGCAATACCGCTGCCCGATTCCGGTTTACGTCTGGAACGCCGATCAAGACGTGTGCCTGGCGGTCTTCATTCTCGAATACCATGAGCTGCTGGAGCCTCTGCACGCCGATCCGCTGCTGCGCTGGATCGTTCAGTTCAACAATAAAATCGACGTCTGCGGCGGCCTGTATCCGGTCGACCTCACCGAAGTGGTGCGCAACCATTTCACCTGGGTGTTCGAGCCCTATCACCGCCAGCGTATGCACGGCAAGACCCTGGGTGACGGCGGGCTCGTCAAGCAGACCATTCGCCAGGTGTGCAACCGTCTTGAGGATCTGCTGCTGGGCCGGGCCGGTACGGCGCCGATCACCGCTCGGCCCGAAATCCTCTATACCTCGCCGCACGGTTTCATCATCGCGGATGAGAAGGGCGATCCAAGCTCGCGCCTGGTGCTGGCCGCTCAAGGCTATACCAATCTGATCAGCCTGATCTGCACCCGGCCCAACGGCCGTTTCACGTACAGCGTGATTCGCGGATCACCCTACGATGAAGACGTGTTTCAGGTGACGCGCCTCATTGAGGCTTTCCAGGCGGCCGAGGACCTGCCCTCGGCGCGCATTTGGGGCGGCTCGAATATGGCGGCCGGCTCCGACAGCGAGATGGGGAGCAGCCTCCCTTGGACTCGACTGCGCGATATCGCCGAGCCGATCGTGGAAGCGGCGTGGCGGACCAATCAGCCCGATGTCACCCTGCGCGCCGGCCGCGCCAAAGTTCTTTTGGCGCGCCCCGCCGGCGCAGGAGCCGACTTGCATCGCGTGCTCGAAGAGTGTGGCGCGGAGGTATCGTGCGCCGGTACCGATTCCGAAGCCTGCCAGATCCTGCGCGCCGGTCCCTCGTTCCACTCGGTTTTTGTCCTAAGGACAGGACGCGAGACCGGCCCGGACTACCGCGCGTTGCTGCATGCCGTGCGCCGTGATGCGGTTCCCGTGATCCTCTGCGTCCCGCAGACCGATGGCGGTTGGGTCGATCTGCTCGAGACCGGCGTCTCGGCTGTTTTGGCGCGCCCTTTCCGGCACTCCAAGATCCGCCGCCTCTTGAACGCCCTGCCCCCGATTCCGGCCAATCCGGGATCCCGCGAGTTGGCCGCCGTCCACCGCTAAATTGCTATGATGGACCCATGAATAAAATGGTCCTTGCGTCATTTTCTCTGCTCTTCCTCGCTGCGGCTCAGGCCCAGGATCTGCCCGAGGGCAAAGGAAAAGACACATTTGCGAAGATCTGCGGCGCCTGTCATGACGCTGGGGTTGTCGTCACGATGCACCAGTCCAAAGACGATTGGCAGGCCACCGTCGATGACATGAAAGGCCGCGGCGCCGATGGCTCCGACGCCGATTTCAAGACGATTCTCGATTACCTTTCCAAGTTCCAGGGACCCGAGGTCAACGTGAATAAGGCCTCCGCCGACGACTTGCAGAAGCAGCTGGAAGTCACTGCCGCCGAAGCCGCCGCCATCATCAAGACCCGCGCGGATAAGGGCGATTTTAAGGGCTGGGACGATCTGGCGAAAGTCTCGGGCCTTGATGCCAAGAAGATCGAGCCTCTCAAGGGCCGCATCGTCTACAACTGAGCCGGCTTGCCGCCGATCCAAACGCCGCTCACCAGGTTGATTCCGAAGTGGTATGGAATTTCCCGGTAATCGGTGCAGCGGTAGAGTACGAAATCCGCGCGTTTTCTCGTTTCCAGACTGCCGATCTCCGCGCCGCGGCCTAAGCTGTAAGCGCCATTGATCGTCGCCGCAGTGACGGCTTCAGCCGGAGTCATCCGCATCTGCGTGCACGCCAGAGACAGAATCATTGGCATTGATGCCGTCGGCGAGGATCCCGGGTTGAAATCGGTCGCCAGCGCCACCGCCAGCCCCAGCTCGATCATCGCCCGCGCCTCGGGATAGCGCTGTAGACCCAGAGCGTACACCGATCCCGGCAACAGGACCGGCTGCACGCCTGCCCGGGCGAGCGCCTCCATGGATGCGGCATCTGTCTGTTCCAGGTGATCGGCCGTAGCCGCCCCCAGCTCCGCGGCCAGTTTCGCTCCACCCGAACACGCGAATTGATCCGCGTGCACCCGCAAGCCCAGCCCCAGCCGTTTCGCGGCCTGCAGAATCCGCTGGGCCGCGGGCACGGGAAAAAGATGTGGCTCGCAGAAGACGTCGCAGTATTCCGCCAGCCGTTCCCCGGTCACGCGTGGCAGCATCTCGGTGAGAATCGTCTCCACGTATCGTTCCGGCGCGCATTCCTCCGGCACCTCGTGCGCTCCCAGGAAAGTCGGCACGATCTCGAGTGGGCCCTCGCTCCCCAAGCGCCGCATGACTCGTAGCATTTTGCATTCGGTTTCGAGGTCGAGGCCATAGCCGGATTTGGCTTCCACAGTCGTCGTGCCATGCGCCAGAAACCACCGCGCGTGGCGCCGGGCGGCCGAGAGCAATTCTTCTTCCGAGGCCTGGCGGGTTCGCCGCACGGTCGCGCGAATGCCGCCGCCGGCCGCGGCAATCTGCTGGTAGGTGGCGCCTGCGATCCGCTGCTCGTATTCATCCGCCCGGTTTCCGGCAAACACAAGATGCGTGTGCGCGTCGACAAAGCCGGGCAGCACCACGCCCCCCTCCGCGTCGATCACTGCCATCCCAGGCAGAATCTGCGCTCTGACCTCGGAGTGCGTTCCTGTAGCGGCGATGCGCCCGTTTCGTACTACCAGCGCCCCGTCCGGAATGATTCCCAGCTCGCGCATCTCGCCGCGAATCCTTGGGCGTGACGGCCCGCGGAGAGTCACCAGTTGCCGGCATCCGACGACTGCGCACGAGTCGCCCGCCATCAGCGGCTCATCGTCCTTCATTCCCCTTCGCGCATCGGGATACGGATCCGATTCTGTTCGGCAACCTCGATCGCGCGCTCGTAGCCGGCGTCCGCGTGCCGCATCACGCCGGTCCCGGGATCGGTCGTGAGCACGCGTTCGAGCCGCCGCTCGCATTCCTCCGTGCCGTCGGCCACCACGACCATGCCGGCGTGCTGGGAATAGCCGATGCCGACCCCGCCCCCATTATGGATGGATACCCACGAAGCACCCGCCGCCGTATTGAGCAGCGCGTTCAGCAGCGGCCAATCGGCAATGGCGTCGCTGCCATCACGCATTCCTTCCGTTTCGCGGTACGGAGAAGCCACCGAGCCGGCGTCGAGGTGATCGCGGCCAATCACAATCGGCGCCTGGATTTTTCCGCTCCGCACCAGCCGGTTCATGGCCACGCCAAATTGCGCGCGCTCTCCATACCCGAGCCAGCAGATGCGCGCCGGCAGCCCTTGAAAATGGACGCGCTCGCGAGCCAGCCGCAGCCACCGCTGCAGCCCTTCATTTTCGCGAAACAGCTCCGCGGCCAGCGCATCAGTCGTATAAATATCGCGCGGATCGCCCGACAACGCCACCCACCGGAACGGCCCCCGGCCTTCGCAGAATTGCGGCCGGATATATTCCGGAACAAAACCCGGAATCTCGAATGCATCCGCGACCCCGGCCTGCTTGGCCTGTGCCCGAATGTTGTTTCCGTAATCGAAGGTGACCGCGCCCTGGCGCCTGAGATCGAGCATGGCGCGCACATGAACCGCCATCGATTCCATCGCGCGCCGCACGTATTCCCCGGGATTCGATTTTCGCAGCGCCGCCGCCTCGGCGAGCGATAGCCCGCGCGGAACGTATCCGTTCAACGGATCATGCGCGCTGGTCTGATCCGTCAACACATCTGGCACCAGGGAACGCCGCGCCATCTCCGGCAGAACCTCGGCGCAATTGCCCACCAACCCGACCGACAACGCCGCGCCTTGCTGGCGCGCGGTATCCAGCAATGCTAGCGCCTCGTCCAGCGAACGCGTCATCCGGTCGCAATATCCTGTCGCCAGCCGCTTCTCGATCCGTGCCGGATCTACTTCGATCCCCAGAAAACAGGCGCCGTTCATTGTGGCTGCCAGCGGCTGGGCTCCTCCCATCCCTCCCAATCCGCCCGACACCACCAGCTTCTTGGCAAGCGATCCGCCGAAGTGCCGCCGCCCCGCCGCCCCGAACGTCTCGTATGTCCCTTGCACAATCCCCTGGCTGCCGATGTAAATCCATGACCCGGCGGTCATCTGCCCATACATGATGAGCCCCAGCCGTTCCAGTTCGCGAAACTGCTCGTAGTTCGACCAGTGCCCCACGAGGTTGGAATTCGCCAGCAGCACCCGCGGTGCCTCCGTGTGTGTCCGAAAGATCCCGACCGGTTTCCCCGACTGCACCAGCAGCGTCTCATCATTGGCCAGCGACCGCAGCGAGCGCACGATGGCGTGGAACGACGGCCAGTCTCGCGCCGCCTTCCCCGCGCCGCCATACACCACCAAATCGTCGGGCCGCTCCGCGACTTCCGGATCCAGGTTGTTCATGAGCATCCGGAGCGCCGCTTCCTGCTGCCAACCCCGGCACGACCGCTCCGTGCCGCGCGGAGCGCGGATTTGTGTGGCAGTGCTCATACCCCAAACGTAGCACTCCCGCCACAGAACCGCGACCGGCCGTCAGGGAGCGGACCTCCCCGTGGTACACTGCCGCCGGAGGCCCATTTGCGTTCGTTTCTGTTCACGTTTCTCGTCATACCCGCGCTCGCCGTCGCCGCGGATTCCGCTGCTGGCCATTGTTCCGGGAATCCCAAACCGTTTGCTCCCGGCGCTGGCGATTGGAACGGGTGGGGTGTCGAATCCACCAATTCGCGCTATCAACCAGAGCCGGGTCTGGCCGCCGCGGATGTTCCCAAATTGAAAGTGAAGTGGGTGTTCGGGTTCCCGGGCGAGAGCCGCAACCAGGCACAGCCCGTAATTGTCGGCGGCCGTGTGTTTGTTGGTACAACGGGCGGCGCCTTGTATTCGCTTGATGCCTCCACCGGCTGCCTCTACTGGACCTACACGGCCGGAGGCGGCATCAAGAACGCCATCAGCATCGTGCGCGCGGATGCGCCGCGCTGGGTGGCGTATTTCGGCGATGCCGGCGGCTACGCGCACGCCGTCGATGCCGAATCCGGCGCGCCGATCTGGAAAGTGAAAGTGGACGAGCATCCCGCGGCGCGGGTCACGGGATCCCCGACCTATTATCAAGGCCGCCTGTACGTCCCGGTGGCCTCCGGCGAAGAGACCTTGCAGGCGCAGCCCAAATACGAATGTTGCACGTTTCAAGGCAGTCTCGTGTCGCTCGACGCCAAGACCGGCCGCACGCTGTGGAAGACGCGCACCATTCCCGATCCGCCCAAGCCGTATAAGAAGAACGCCGAAGGCACGCAACTCTACGGCCCCGCCGGAGCTGGCATCTGGTCCGCACCCACCATCGACGCAAAACGCAAGCGCATCTACGTCGGCACCGGCAACTCGTATACCGGCATCGACCTGCCTACCAGCGACGCTATTCTCGCCTTCGACCTCGACAGCGGCAGCCTCCTCTGGTCCAGCCAGGTGACGCCCGGCGACAACTGGATCCCCGGCTGCCCCCGCGCGATCAATTGCCCGGAAAATCCCGGTGACGATTTGGATTTCGGAAACTCTCCCGTCCTGCGAACGCTCGAGGGCGGCAAGCAGGTGCTGGTAGCTTCACAAAAATCTGGTGTGATTTACGGCCTCGACCCGGAAGCCCGCGGCAAAATCCTCTGGAAGACCCGTCTCGGTGTAGGCAACGGCCTGCTCGGCGGAATCGGATGGGGCACGGCTTTCGATGGCGCCAACGCCTTCGCCGCCATTGCCGACTACAACAAGCCCGACGGCACACCTGGTCTCTACGCCATTCGTGTGGACACCGGCGAAAAACTCTGGGGAACCCCAGCCCCGCAAGGCGCCGGCAACCGCGCGCAAGCCGCGGCAGTCTCCGTCATCCCCGGCGTTGTCTTTTCCGGATCGTTCGGGGGCCACCTGCGCGCGTATTCCAGTACGACCGGTGAGATCGTCTGGGATTATAACGCCGTCCAGGATTTCCAAACGGTGAATCAAATACCGGCCAAGGGCGGCTCCTTTGATGGCGGCGGCGTCGCCGTCGCGCACGGCCTCGTAGTCACTGTCAGCGGTTACGGTTTCGCCGGAGGTGTTCCCGGCAATGTCCTGCTGGCCTTTTCGGTCGACGGAAAATAAGGTGGGGCGGAAGCCCCGGCCTCCGGCCCGTTTTTAGTCAAACAAATCTCCCAACCCTGTCCACAACTCCCGCTGTGCCCTCACGTTTCGTGTGAGACCGGACCCTGGTACCCCGGTCTCATAACCTTCGCCAGCTTGTTGCGTGGCCCAACGTAATCACACAATTGACATATTCGAAAGATTAGCGAGGCCCCAGGATGCTCATAATTCTTCGTTTTCCGGCGCTCCATCGCGTCGAGGCACTTTTACTCTCAGCGTCTCCCGATCGCCTTCGGGTAGTGGCGAGAAACCTGAGCGATACTCTCGATCTTCGCCGCGTCGGCGATCAATGGTTTTCTGATCGGGGATCCCCCGTAGAGATCGAGTCGCTTCTAACCAATGATCCCAACGCAGTGGCGCAGATCTGGAACGGAGCGCACCCACGCGCCGGCAGTGCCGGGTGTTGACTGCCGCTAGCGCATCACGAACGGGTTCGGGCTGGTCCCGGAAATATCGATCCACACGCTCTTCGTCTGCAGGTATTCCCGGATGGCTTCGGCGCCGCTCTCGCGCCCGATCCCGGACCGCTTGTAGCCGCCGAATGGCGACATATAGCTCACCGCGCGGTAGGTATTCACCCAAACCGTGCCCGCTTCCAGCCGCTCCGACATTAACAAGGCGCGCCGGATGCTGGTAGTCCACACGCCGGCTGCCAGGCCGTAAATCGTCGAGTTGGCGATGCGCACCGCTTCGTCCTCGTCGTCGAACGGGATGATCGAGAGCACCGGCCCGAACACTTCTTCGTTCGCAATGCGCATCCGCGGTTCGACGCCCGTGAAGATCGTCGGCTCGACAAACCAGCCCGAGCCGCATTCGGACCGCTGCGCGGCGCCGCCACCCAGCCGGCACACCGCGCCCTCGTCCTTCGCGATGCGGATGTAGTCCAGCACCTTTTCATATTGCGGCCGGGTGGTCACGGGTCCGACTTGCGTCGATAGCTCGAGCGGATTTCCCATTCGCGCTGTGCGCGCCAGCCCCAGCAGCCGCTCCACAAACTCATCGTGGACCGGCCGGTGCACCAGCGCTCGCGACCCCGCTATGCACGTCTGTCCTGTCGCCGCAAAGATGCCCGAGACCACGCCCTTCACCGCCGAATCCAGGTCGGCGTCATCGTAAACGATATTAGCCGACTTGCCGCCCAGTTCCAGCGTGACGTGCTTGATGCCTCGCGCGGCCATCTGGTACACCTGTTCGCCCGTCTTGTCCCCGCCGGTAAACGCTACTTTGGCGACATCGCGATGCGTCACCAGTGGTTCGCCCACTTCCTGGCCGTACCCGGTCACGATATTCACGACGCCTGCGGGAATCCCCGCCTGCTCGAACAGCTTGCCGAACTCCAGCGCCGATACCGAGGAAAACTCCGAAGGCTTCCAAACGACGGTGTTCCCCGCCGCGAGCGCCGGCGCCAGCTTCCACGCCGCCAGCATCAGCGGCGAATTCCACGGTGTAATCGCCGCGATCACACCCAGCGGCTCCTCACGCGTGAAGTTGAATACGCCCGGCTTGTCGATGGGAATTACGCGCCCTTCAATCTTGTCCGCCATGCCGCCGAAATAATGAAACCACTGCGGAATGTAGTTGAGCTGCCCGCGCATTTCCGCGAACAGTTTTCCGTTGTCGGTGGTCTCGATGGTGGCCAGCCGGTCCGCATCGGCTGCGATCACGTCGCCCAGCCTGCGCAACAGTGCGCCGCGAGCCGTGGCCGTCAGCTTCCGCCATTCTCCTTCATAGAACGCCCGGCGCGCGGCGCAGACCGCGCGGTCGATGTCCTCCTTGCCTCCGCGCGGAATCAACGCCCACGGCTGCGCCGTAAACGGGTTCACCGATTCAAACCAGGCGCCGCCCGCGGGGTCTACCCACGCGCCGCCAATCAACATCTGATATTTGTTCATGTCCCGTCAGCCGCCGACCCGCACGCCCGCCCACTTCTCCACAGTTTTCACGATGTCCGTCATATCGGCGCTCGCGCCTTCGCTGGCCGTCGCGATCGACAGCATCTGCCGTACCGCGCTTCCCACAACCATCGGCACGCCCAGCGCCTCGGCCTCCTCCATGCACAGCCGCACGTCTTTGTTCAGCAGCCCGATCGCGAATCCGAAATCGAAACTCCGCGGCAGCACGCATTTGGGAAATTTGTCCTGAGTGGCGCTGTTCCGCCCGCTTCCCGCGTTGAACACATCAATGATCTGCTTCGGGTCGAGCCCGGCCTTCACGCCCATCACCACCGCTTCCGATGTGATCGCCATCGCCGTCGCTGAGAGCAGGTTATTCATGAGTTTCATGGTCTGCCCCTGCCCCGGATTCTTGCCGACGTGAAACACCTTCCCGATCACGTCCATCACGGGCTTCACGGTTTCGAAGATCGCATCGTTGCACGAGACCATCACCGCCACCGTCCCGCGCTCGGCCCCCGCGATGCCGCCGCTCACCGGCGCGTCGACCGCCGTGATCCCTTTCGCTGCGAGACCCTCCGCCACGCGCTTGGCGTAAGTCGACCCGGTTGTCGAAACGTCCACGAAGATTTTGACCTTCGTTCCTTCGTGGATCCCCTTCGGCCCCAGCGCCACGGTTTGCACGACCGGAGGCGTCGGCAAGCTTGCCAGGACGATCTCCGCCGCCGAAGCTACCGCCGCCGGCGATTCTGCCCGCCGCGCACCCAGCGCCGTCATTTCCTTGACGGAATCTTCGCTCGTGTCGTACACCGTGACGGTGTACCCCGCTTGAATCAACCGACGGCACATCCGCCCGCCCATGCGCCCCACGCCCACAAATCCAAGAACCCGTTCGCTCATAAGCCACTCATCTTAACGTACCCTCGGCCCTAAAATCGTGATATGACAGTTCGAGAACGCCGCTCCGGTTGGTCTGCCTTTATGAACCATCGACACAAATCACGCGTCTCTCACTTTCTCTTCGCGTCCCTCCTGGCCGCGCCCGCCTTCGCCCAGATCGGACTCTCCGGCGTCTGGGCCGACCGCATCACCGAAGATTCCTACGAACGTTCCGGCGGACCGCCGCTCGGCGATTATCAAGGCATTCCTCTCAACGATGCCGGCCGCATGAAAGCCGACAGCCACGACCACTCCGAGTGGAGCCTCCCCGAGTTCCAGTGCCGTCCGCACCCGGCCCCGTATCAATGGCGCGCGCTCGGCGCCGTTCGCATCTCCGAGGACATCGACCCCGTGTCGCGCGATCTCCGCGCTTATCACCTGGAATACCTCCGCTCCATGGACCGCTGGATCTACATGGACGGCCGCCCGCATCCGCCCGAGTGGGCGCCGCACAGCTGGTCGGGCTTTTCCACCGGAAAATGGGAAGGCAACATGCTCGTGGTCACTACGACCCACATCAAGGGCGCCTATCTCCGCCGCAACGGAGCCAGCTTCAGTGACAACTCCACCATGATGGAGTACATTACCCGCCACGCCGACTATCTCGAGATCACCATGATCCTCACCGATCCGGTGTGGCTCGAGGAACCCTTCATTCAGACCACGCACTACGAGCTCGACCCGCACACCACGCTCTCCTATTATCCGTGCACCGTCAGCGAAGAAAATATTTCAAAGGATGTCCCGCACTTCCTGCCCGGCAAGAACCCTAACCTTACTGCCGACGATATTCCCCCCGCCGCCGCGCGAGGCGGTTCCGAAACCATCTATCCCGAGTACCGGTCTGAGTTGAAGGGTCTGACAGCCAAGGTGAACGTTCCTGCCAGCCCGACACGAGTCACTGCCCCGCCGATGCCTGATGGCGAAATTCATATTCAGCCCGTGCAGGGCAACATCTATATGTTGGTCGGCGATGGGGCCAATATCACCGTTTCCGTCGGTCCCGATGGCATCCTCCTGGTCGATTCCGGTCGCGCTGAGATGAGCGGCAGAGTGCTCTCCACCGTCTTGCAATTGGCCACGCAGGTCACCGCTTCTCCCGTGCCCAACAGATGCGTGGGCCTGCACTGTCCGTCGAACCCGTTCGGCTGGACCAGCCCTGGTATGAATGCCATTATCAGCTCCCCCGCACCGCCCAAACCGATTCGCTTCATCATTAACACCAGCGTGGACGCCGACCATACCGGCGGCAATGAAAAGCTCTCCCAACTTCCCGCCGATGCCAAGATCGTCGGCGTGACGTTCCCACCCGTCGGTGTGGCGCCGTCGGCCACCGTGATCGCGCACGAAACCATCCTCGACCGCATGACCGAAGCCAAGGCTCCGTCGGACGCGCTGCCGACCGAGACGTACCACGTCGCGTCCTACAAGCTCAGCGAGTTCTTCAACGGCGAAGGCATCAAGATCTATCACGAGCCCGCCGCCCACACTGACGGCGATAGCATCGTCTACTTCCGCTATTCCGACGTGATCGCCGCCGGCGACATCCTGCGCACTGACAGCTATCCCGTCATCGAGCTAGACAAAGGCGGCAGCATCAACGGCGTCCTCGATGCCCTCAACAACATCCTCGATCTGATGATTCCGGAGTTCCGCTCTCAGGGCGGCACCTGGGTCATCCCCGGCCACGGCCGCCTCTGCGACATCGGCGACGTCGCCAATTATCGCAACATGGTCGCCATTGTGCGCGACCGCATCCGCGACATGGCACGGCGCGGCATGACGCTCGAGCAGGTCAAGGCGGCCAAACCGACGATGGACTATGATGGTTTGTACGGGTCGACTGCAGGTTCCTGGACCACCGACATGTTCGTCGAGGCGGCCTATCGCAGCTTGAGTCAACAGAAATAGGAGCTGTCATGAAGCTGAGATTATTGGGCCTGGCATTCTTTCTCGCCGCCCTCGCATCCGCGCATCATTCCCTGGCGGCGACGTACCTCGAGAAAGAAGTCAAGCTCGAAGGCAAGATCCTCGACCTGCTGCTTCGCAACCCGCACTCCTTCTTGCAAATCGAAGCTCCCGACGAAAATGGCGTGGTGCAGCGCTGGTCGCTCGAGTGGCGCAGTTCCGGCCAACTCGGCCAGGCCGGCATCAAGCGCGACACGCTGAAGGTCGGCGACGAAGTCACCATCACCATGAGCCCCTCGCGCACGCCAGGAGACCACCGCGGCGCGCTCAAGACCTTGCACCGCAAATCCGATGGCTTCGGTTGGGGCACCAATCCCGGTGAAACGATCGAGTAGTTTTCTGCTGCTAGCCCTGGCGCTCTTGGCTCAAGCCCAGCCCCCGCCAGGGGGCGGGCGCGGAGCACGCGGCCGCGGCGGTCCTCCGCAGTCTCCCAAAGCCGCCGCCCCCATCGACCTCACCGGATACTGGGTTTCCGTCGTTACCGAAGACTGGCGCTACCGCATGGTGATCCCGCCCAAAGGCGCCTTCGGCGGACTCCCGCTCAACCAGGAAGGCCGCCGCCTCGCCAACACATGGGAACCGCCGCCAGGCCCGAACGCTCCGCTGCCTTGTGCGGACTACGGAGCTGCTGCTGTGATGCGCATTCCCGGTCGCCTCCACATCACCTGGGACAACGACACCACCCTCAAAATCGAAACCGACGCCGGCAAGCAAACTCGCCTCTTCCACTTCGGCGGCCCCCAAACTCCCGCCGCGCCCTCGCTGCAAGGCGACTCCGCCGCGCAGTGGGAGCCTGCCGGCGCCGGCCGCGGCCAGCCCCGCTCCGGCGATTTGAAAGTGGTCACCACGCAGCTGCTCCCCGGCTATCTCCGCACCAACGGCGTTCCCTACAGTGCCAACGCCGCCCTCACCGAATACTACGATCGCCTCCAAGGTCCCAACGGCGACGACTGGCTGGTCGTCATGACCGAAGTCCGCGACCCGCAATACCTGACCATGCCGTTCGTCACCACCACGCACTTCAAGAAATTGCGCGACGCGTCCGGCTGGTCCCCGCTGGCTTGCGCCAACTAGCTATCGCGAGCAGCGGTACACCGCGTACGCGGCCGACTCGTACTCTTTCCGCAGCGACGGATCGCCCCGTACCGCATTCCAAAGAGCCCCCGCCCGCCCTTCTCTGTAAAAATCGACCTTCGTGACAAACAAGTACGTGAGCCCGTGTTCTCGCGCCGCGCGGGGCACGTCCTGAATAAATCGGTCCGCCGTGCGCTCCGCATTCCCCGTATAGACCCGGCTCGACGGCATGGGCATTCCCAGCGCCCGTCTGCCGGTGTACAGGTACAGGACCGGATCATCATACGCATTGACGGTCTCACCCCCCGCCGTTCGCGTCCGGATCCACTCATATCCTTCGCGATGCTTCGCCAGGTCGCGCTCGCAGGCCCCGTAGATCTTCGGAAGAAAGACAGCATATCCGATCGCGTAGCTGGCCGCCAGGAACACCACGACACCGCCCAGTCCCACGGCCCCCTCCGCCGCCAGGATCCGCTGCACCGGTCGCGTTCGATCCCACGATTTCCGCAACACCGCCCAGAAGTTTTTCACTTCCGTCCAGAAGCCCATCAGTACCAGCGGATAGAGCGGCAGGCTGAGCCGCTCATCCGCCGTGAACGAATAGACCAGAAGCAGCGCCGCCATTCCGGCCGCCGCCGCTGGATACTGCAGGCGCCGGGTTCGTTTTACAAGCCGCACCGCTCCCACAATCGCGGCGACGCCCAGAATCCGTTCCAAGTGTACGTTCTCAGCCAGCGCGACGTCGAACGTCAGCAGCTTGCCGAGGCTCCGCAGCAGTTCGTCTGAGTTGTACCAGAGCACCTGCGCCAGGTCGTCCAGCCGCACCGTTGCCTTCTGCACCGCCATGTAGCTCGTATAAAAGAGCAGCGCCGGGTCGCGCGTCTCCAGCATGTGCGTCAGCGTCCAGGCTTGCCACGCGCCCACCGCCGGCAACATTCCCGCCAGAAACAACGCGCCTTTCCGCAGTTGCCGCCGGTACATAAAGCACAACGGCGCAGTGATCAGGACAGGCAGTGCCGCCGTGCGTGTCAGATACGCCAGTCCCCCGATCAGTCCCGCGGCCAGCGCCACGCGCGCTCGCGTTCCGGATTGCAGGGCCCTCTCCGCCAACGACAGGCACGCGACGAACAACGTCAGGAAAAGCAGATCCGACATGACCGACGTGCTCAGGACTCCCACTATCGGATTCCAGGCAACCGCGAAGGTGAGCAGCCAGACCTCGCGGCGCGCGAAACCGAAACCGCGGAACAACGCCCAGACCGCCAGCAAGCACGGCGGCAGCATCAGCCACGCCAGCAGCGTCGCCGGTTTCAAATTCGCGGGGAAACCCGGTCCGAACTTCCAGACCAGTGTCATGATCGCCGAAACCGCCGGTGGGTATTTGGTTTGAAATGGGCTCCCCGGCAGGCTTTCGATCCGGTAGCCATGCCCCTCGGCCAGGCTCTTTGCACCAACCAGGTATAGGGCATCGTCCTGGTGCAGGCCAAACTGCGGCATGGCACGCCACCGCCAGGCCAGCCACGCCGAAGGCGCCAGCGCCAACACAACCAGTGCTGCGGTCGCGACCCGCCTCCCCATCACCCTTCCATCGGCAGGGCCGCGGCAAATCCTTAGTGTCTTACTGCACCGCCCAGTAGCCCTCGCGCGCCCGCACCCGCACTTCCGGACGGTCTCTTACGGCCACGTGAATCGTGTGATACGCACCCGCCTCGCGATCGCCCTTCGGTTGAAAGCTGAGGATGTACTGCCGGTGCACCTCCGCGCCGACCAGTTCGATCGCTTGCTCCAGCGCGTCCTTCTTCAGGAAATTCAGGGTCCGCCCGCCCGTGGTACGCGAAAACAAGTCCGACAAATCCGGCTGCTTCAAACGAAACAATTCCTGGATGGCATAGAGGTATCCGCCCGGTCCCAGGTCCGGTGGCACCGGCCGGTCGTCCGGAGCGGGGCACACCGCGCAGACCCTCGTCTTGATCCGTTCCGCCTCCGGCTTCTGCTCCTCGGCAGTTTTGGGCTTGACCGTGAACGGCTGCAGAAACGGCGAATACGTCAGCCAATAGATCGCCACGTTCAGCCGTTGTGCCTGTTCCATCACGTCACTGAGCTTCGCCTGGCTGCCGCGGTCCCGCTTTTCCGCCACCACGAGGATGATACGCCGGCGTCCCGGCGGCCGCTCCTCGAGCAGGCGCAGCCCCTCGCGCAGTGCGTCGAGCGCATGTGCGCCGCCGCCTTCTTTCCGTAGCATGCGCAGCGCGTGAGTCACTGGGTCCGGTTCGCTGGTGAAGTTTTGATGCACCTTCACTTCATCGCTGAACGAGAGCACCGCCGTTTCGCCGCGATCCGCCGCGAGCAGTTGCGTAAACAAGATGCCGCTGCCGCCCAGCTTGTCGATCACCGGTCCCGAATTCTCGCTCGTCTGCACCGCCACCACCAGGGAAATTGGATACGTCATCCAATCCATCTGTATCGCCTGCGGCACACTGTTGTCGGTCAGAATCAGATCTTCGGGCATCAGCCCGTCGACAAAGCGGCCTTTCGAGTCGGTAATGGTCGTCGGGGCAACCACCAGCGGAACCGTGCTGCGGAACTGCGCCCAGCCGCCGGAACACAGCACCACCGTGATGACGCAGGCCCGCATCGCCGGGAGCGTAGCAGATCTAGTTCCAACCCGATCAGGTGAGATTCATTGCGCGGTACATGGCGATACGTTGCTCGCGCAACGGATCGTTCACCACTTTGCTCACATTGTCGATAACCATCGTGGCGTGATTCTTGGCCGTGAACGCCGGCCAGCGCGGCAGCTTCGGAGTATTCGGATTGCCCGTCCGCGCGAACGCGATCCATGTGTCGCTCAGTTTGTCGGCGAGCGCCATCGCCTCGGGACCGCCGCCCGTGATGCGCGCCGCGATTTTCACGTTGTCGAACGCAAACGGAATCTCCATCGTGTGCGGCGATTTCAGCCGCCCGCCTTGCACCGGCGTCTCCCACCGGAAGTAATAGAGGTAGACCGGCGCCTTTCCGAGCGCCGCCCGCCGTTCGGCGATCTTGATCGTCGGCGCCCCGTACCGGTAATCGCTCGCAATCAGGAAGTAAATATCCGACGGCGTGGCAGCCGGATTCAGCTTCCGGTACAGCGCGATCATTTCCGGCGCCTGGTCATGCAGAAGATCCTGGACCCTCGTCTTCAACCCGTCCTCGTCGAGGCTGAATGCCGTGGGATCATTCGCCGAAAACAGCGTCATCTCCGTGCGCGTGCAGCCGATCATCACCGGCACGTCCGCCGATACCGGCGACGCCGCCGGCTGGAACGGGTGCTGCGGCAGAATATTGCCGTCCACTTCCGGTGAGAAGCCGTTCACCGTCTGGTCGACGCCGCGCTGGTCCCGCACCACCGCGAAATAGGCCGCCATGATTCGTTCCAACGACAGCTTCTGCAGGTCGTGCACTTGTGCCTTCGGAATTCCCAGCTTGGCCAGCAGTTGTTCGGCGTTGCGCATCGAGACTTCCCGCCCCGCCACCTGCAGCGCCGCGCCGCTCTCGATGGTCGCCCGATGGAACAGTCCCTTGGCCGAGGGCATCGCCAGCAGCGTCTCCACCTTCCGGGCGCCGCCCGACTGCCCGAAAATCATGACCGTGTTCGGATCGCCGCCGAACTGCGTAATGTTGGTGCGCACCCATTCGAGCGCATGCACGATGTCGAGCATGCCCGCGTCTCCGGAGGCCGCAAAGTCCGTGCTGTATTCACTCAAATTGGCAAAGCCCAGAACGTTCAGCCGGTGATTGATCGTCACCACCACCACATCGCCGCGCCGCGCCAGGTTCGTGCCGTCGGTATCGGGCGACGAGCCCGATCCCGTCGCAAACCCGCCGCCATGGCACCAGAACATCACGGGCCGCTTGCGGCCGTCGTGGATACCCGGCGTCCATACGTTCAGCACCAGGCAATCTTCGCCCTCGGCCGGCAGGTTCCGGCCCGCCACACCCAAAGCGCCCGCGGCAGGAGGCGCGGCCGCCGGATCGCGCTGCGGCGCGCTGTGCCCATACTCCAGCGCATCGCGGACCCCGGCCCATTTCTCCGGATCCTTTGGCGGCATGAACCGGTTTGCTCCGGCCGTGCTCGCTCCGTACGGAATCCCCTTGAACGTCTTGATGCCCTGGTTATCGACCCCGCGCACCTTGCCCAAGCTCGTGTCGGCCACTACGGAATTGGCGCCTTGTCCCCACAACCCGCGGCCGGCCATCGCGGCCGCCGAAGCGCCGCGCAAGAAGTCACGTCGATTGATTCCCATCGGGGGGCTCCCTCCGCGAAGAATTCTATCACCACCGTGCGCGGCGCGTGTTCAGCGGGCGCTCGGATCGCCGGTCGGCGGCGGCGCGTGGTCTTCTTTCGCCGGCGGCCCCAGCAGTTCCGTGAAGATCGGCTTCAGCGCGTCTGCCCACACCTGGTATCCCTGGAGCGTCGGATGCAGCTGGTCGCGCGCGTTCATCATCCCTTCAAACAGCCGCCCTTCTCGATCCGCCAGCTTGTCGTTGATATTCAGAAACCGGATCTTCGCGCCGGCCAGCCGCGCCAGGTTGGCATTGACCTTCTCGATCACCGGCAGCGCCGCCAGGTTGTCGTTCCGCGGAAAGAGCGCCGTCAGGATGATCGTCGCCTCCGGCGCCTTGTTCCGCATCACGCGTACGATCGCCTCGATGCCGCGCGTAACGTCCTCCACCGCGTTCGCCGCCGGCGTCCGGCTCCCGATGTTGTTCGTTCCCGCCAGCAGCACAATCACCTTCGGATGAACCCCGTCCAGCTCGCCGTTCTCCAGCCGCCAGAGAATGTTCTCGGTCCGGTCCGCGCCCCATCCGAAGTCGCCCGCATTCCATCCGAAGAAATTGCGCTTCCAGTTGGCCAGCAGTTCCGGATAATCCGTCGCGCCCCAGCGCCGCGTGATCGAGTCGCCTTCGAAGTAGATGTCGATGCCGCCGCGCCGCGCTTTTTCCAGCAGCTGCGTGTGGGCCAGTTGCGAGTTGGCGTCCGTCCGCGCCGCCGGCTGATCCGCCGGGGGCTGCGCCAGGCAGGGCAGCGCAACCAATACAAATAAGAAGCGCACCTCTCTACGATATACCGTAGAAGTCTATGCGACTCACAGTGCAGGAGGCGCTCG